>NZ_SMAR01000040.1 GCF_004342225.1 Martelella mediterranea
GTTTGAACTCTTCTGTAAATTCTCGCTGCTTCAATTCCAAGTCTCCTGTCAGTCTTATCTAACAGAAGCCCTCCACTTTTGAAGGGGAAGTCCAACGCTGTTACGCATGATAGCGGGACTGGAGTCGATCACTGACGGTGAAGTTTCGATCGATTCCAAGGTTGTGAACCGGCTGCCCCCGCGCGAGCGCGACGTGGCAATGGTTTTCCAGTCATATGCGCTTTACCCACATATGACCGTTGGTGAAAATATGGGCTTTTCGCTCAAGCTTGCAAAACAGCCGAAAGCAGAGATAGAGCGCCGGGTGGGACTCGCAGCCGAGATTCTCGATCTTCAGCCGCTTCTCGATCGTAAACCGGCGCAGTTGTCGGGGGGGCAACGTCAGCGGGTTGCGATGGGGCGATCGATCGTACGTGATCCGAAAGTGTTTCTATTTGATGAGCCACTTTCTAACCTTGATGCTAAACTGCGCGTTCAGATGCGAAGTGAGATCAAAGGACTTCACAAGCGACTTCGCACCACCATTGTCTACGTCACACATGATCAGGTTGAAGCCATGACCATGGCGGACAGGATCGTCGTCATGAATGCCGGCGTAATAGAGCAGATCGGTACACCAATGGAACTCTACGGTGAACCGCAAAGCCTTTTTGTTGCCGGTTTTATCGGCTCTCCCGCGATGAACTTTCTGACCGGAACAATTGACGGCGTTTCCGGCAAATTTGTCTCAGAACGCGGCACAGAGATAATTTTGCCGGCAGCTGCAGCTCATGAGAAGCGCTCTGCGATTCTGGGTATCCGCCCGGAGGATCTTCTTTTAGGTAACGCCGGTGCTGTGGTGGTCGAGGGCAAGGTTGCTCTGGTCGAACCCATGGGTGCCGATACGCTGATCACTCTCGAGCTGGCAGGTGATACCTTGCTTGTGTTGCTGCGCGAGCAAGCAAGTATAGATTCGGGACAAACCATTCAACTGTCTGTTGAAGCCAACAAGCTTCACTTCTTCGACCCGGCAAACGGAAAGCGGCTCTAGATACATGGGGCAGCGAAGACATCAACTCGGCGGCATTGACGACGTAACGATATCGAATGGCCGCTTATCGGCCCGCATTCTTTCCTTTGGAGCAAGCCTTGCCGATCTGCGGCTTGCGGGCGTTGAATGGCCACTGGTTCTCGGATTCAAGAGCCCGGAGGCTTATATCAAACATGGTCTTTACTTCGGGGCAGTAATTGGACGCTATGCAAATCGCATTGCGAATGCCCGTACCCAGATCAAAGGGGAAACTGTCATTCTGGATCAAAATGATGGCCCGCACCATCTTCACGGCGGTCGTGCCAGCCTCGCCAGACGCCGCTGGAAGCTCCATGAAAGACGCGACAGCGCAGTCGTGTTCAAGATATCGAGCCCGGATGGAGAAGGAGGCTATCCCGGCAAGCTATGGGCAAGTGCGATATACAGCATCGTGGAACAAACCACACTGCGGCTCGACCTTGTGGCGGAATGCGATCGTCCTTCGCCCGTCAATCTTTGCCATCATCCTTATTTCAATCTCGCCGGAGGCGGTAGTATTTCCGAGCACAGCGTCATAATTCGCTCAGATCATGTCCTCCCATCGGACGATGAACTCATACCGACGGGAGAATTACTTCCGACAGTTGATACTCAATATGATCTTAGATCCAAATGCCGAATGGCCGAACTATGGAAGAAGCGTCCATTCTTTAACAATACCTATTGTCGACCGCAGACAGGTCACGGGCTCTGGAACGCCGCACGGCTGGAGTGCGGTTCGATTGCGATGGATGTTGCAACCGATCAGCCGGGAATACATTTCTATGATGGTTACAAGGTGGCAACAACCGTGTCGGGACACGGAGGATGTATGTACGGTTCGAGACAGGGGTTATGCCTTGAAGGACAAAACTGGCCTGACAGTCCGAACCGTCCGGATTTCCCTGAAGCAATTTTGTTGCCCGGCGAGGTTTATCGGCGGCGTGTAGAGTATAGGTTCAGCCGGTTGTCCAAAATTATTCAATGACGGACAGGTACCCCGCCGGCACAGGGTCGGCAGCAGGTGGGGAGGTTTGCCAGGATGTAAAGCCGCTATCGACGACGACATTGGCCCCCGTCATGTAAGAGGGTGCATTCGATGCCAGGAAGCGGATGACGCCGCTATACTCGTCCACCTCGGCCTGGCGGCCAAGCGGAACAGATTCAAGAAAGGCGTCGATAAACTCCTTGTCTGCCGTTGGTTTCTGCGAAACGGATTTCTGTCTCATCGTCACTTCCTTTGCGTGAGCTATGATGAGCCAAAATCCTCCCTTATCCGTTAAACCCCACCTGTTTCAAAGGCGCTGAGACGGAACAGTGTCTGCGGTCGGATTAAATTAGACAGCACATTTAAAACCTGAGACTTGCCTTGGCGGAGAACATGTGGCTCTCGAGGTTTTCCCGGAACTCGCCCTCATAGGCGGCTTCGAAGGTGAAGCGGTCATCGGCAAAGGCCGTCACCGAAAGCCGGCCGATAAAGGCATCGGCGCCGATATCCGCGCCCGCGACATCGAAATCGCTTCCGAAAATGCCGAGCGTCGATGAACGGCCGGTATCGCCGTAATCATGCCGCCAGCCGGCGCTGATTGCCGGCAGAAGCCGTACGCCATTGTCGAAGCTGATATCCCTGGAAAGCGCGACCGCCAGCGTGGTCTGGGTTTCGTCGAACGTCTCCGAGGGAATGGCGAGCGCGAAGCTGCTGCCGCTTTCCTGCATGCTGTCACGGTGAAACGCGCGGTAACCGAGCGTCGCCGAGGGCGTCAGCGTAAACGCGTCCATGTCAAGGTCCGAGAACGCCGCGGCCTCGATGAACCCGCCGGTGCCATGGCCGCTGGCGGACGCCGTGGCCGAATATGCGCCAAGCGCGGTGATCCGGCTGGTCGACAGATTGCCGTAGCTAAGGCCGGCGCGGCCGGCAAAGGTCATCATGCCGGCATTGATGCTGCCGTAGAGCGCCGCCTGATAGGTGCCGACATCGCCGGAGCCGTTGGCGCTCGCGGACACATCGGCATATTCATAGGAGGCGGCGACGCCGGCAACGCCCTGGCCGAACCGCCAGTCATACCCGAAGACCCCGTTGCCGCCGGAGACGTCGTAGCCCGAAAGGCCGTTTGCCGAACCGACGCTGGTCGAGAGCGAATTGCCGCTCGCCCAGAGCGTTCCCTCGCCGGCGGAGCGATCGCCCGTTCCGGCAAGACCGTTCGTCAGCTGCATTTGTCTCGTGCCGACGGCATCCGCGAACCGGCCGACGGCGCGCACCGCGGTCGTTCCGATTTCGGCATGCAATTGTCCGGTCATCGACGGAAGACCGGCGGCCAGCGCATCGAGATCGGCCGCATAGAGCGTGTTATAGGCATCGTTATAGGCGGCCTCCGGACGCACGCCCGCTGCCGGCCGCGCCATGTCGATCGCGGTCCCAAGCGCGGTTTCGTTTACCGTGCCGGCAATGCCGAGGGCGGCGAGATCGCCATAGCGTTCCGGCGTTGCCGCCAGCGACAATGCATTGTCGAAATAGAGCACATCGAAACGCGTGTTTGCCGCAAGGCCCGAAACCGGCTGGGCGAGACTGTCGAAACTGCCCGCAACGCTGCCGTCCGGAGCCGAAACGAAGGTGAAGAGCTCACCCGGCTGGGGTGTGAAGCTGTTGGTCGCCGACCCTGAAATGCCGCGCAGCTGCGGGGCAAGCGTGCCGCCCGCGGTGAACACATTGCCGCTGCCGGCAAGGATCAGGCGGTCAAAATTGCCGGCGCCGTTGCCTGTCCCGGTCCCGTCGATCTCGATCGTCGCGACAGCAGAAGAATTGAGCGTGACATCACCGTAGACGGTCAGCGTTCCGGGCGAATTACCCGGCGACAATTCGCCGGAGACATCGATGTCGCCCCTCACGACGCCGACGCCGCCGAGCGTGCCCGTGCTGGCGACCGTCAGAACCGGCGTTGCCAGCGCGCCATCCACCGACAGCAACCCGCCGGTGACCGAACTGCCCTTCTTGAAGGCCGCGGCGCTGGCGATCTCGAGCGTGCCGCTGCCCTGCTTTTCCAGGCTGCCGTCGCTTTCGAAGGAAACGAGCCAGGTCTTGTCGCCATTATCTGCGCCAACGGTGTAGACCCCGTCCCCGCTCATGCCGACCGGCCCCACGGAAAGCGCTCGATCAAGCCGTATCAGGCCCCAGCCATAGACCGGGTCGATACCTTCAGTGCCAAGATCCTCAGTCGTCATGAACAGGATATTGACGATCTGGGCCGGAGAGAAGGTCGGGTATGCCTCCGTCAGCACGGCCACGGCGCCCGAGACATTCGGCGCAGCCATTGATGTTCCGCTGTAGGATGCGTAACTGCCCATATCCTCAGGAACCGTGGAATAGATGCCGCTGTCGGTATAGGTGGGCTGGCCGCCGCCGGGCGCAGCAACGCACCATTGCATGGCCACTCCACAGTGATTGGAATAACCTGCTATTTGGTTATAGGCATCAAGGGCAACAACGACGATAATTCGCCCGCGCTCGATCCCGTCGGCTTTCTCGGCCGCCGCCAGCGCTTCGGCAGACGTAAAGCTCAGATCGAGTCCGGCGCCATGATCATCATAGATCAGGTCGCCTGCAGAATTGGTCGCGCCCTGGTTCTTCGGCTGAATGAAGGGGAAAAGGCCGCCGCCGGCCGGGTTTTCCGCGTAGATCGGGGCGTCGAGCATGTCATTGCCCGCCGCCACAACGAGGATCTGACCAGCATCCATATTGGCCCTGAGAGCCTCGGCTTCGCTCATCACGTCGGACGGGTCGTCGATATCCCAACTCGTCGCCCCAACTTCGGCATCCGGGCCATAGCTCATATTGATGACGGCGATATCGTCAAACTGGGAAAGATATCGACTGGCATCCGTTGCAGGATCCCGCATGTTCCCTGAGACGGTATTGCAAGTCTTGTAGATCGTATCCGGGCCGCAGGCCTCCAGATCGTCGATATCGGCTATTTTGTGGACCCCGCCGCCGAGGTCGACCGTCACAGAATCGTCCGGACCGGTGATTGCCTTGACCGCCAGGATCGTCGCCTCCGGTGCGACGCCTTCCATGCCGAAACCATTCTGTCCGGCCCCGATAATACCGGAAACATGGGTGCCGTGGCCATCAATGTCAGTAGAGTCCGTCAAACCCTGCCGAAATCCCGCTTCATATTCCGCAAGCGTAAGAATCTCGCCCTTGAGTTCCTTGTCGAACCAGTACAGATAGGATTTAGATCGCTGGTCGAAGCGACCGACAAATTCAGGGTGAATGGTACCGTCTGGCCGCACATCAATGCCGGTGTCGATAACGCCGACAATAACATTCTTGCCGGTAAAGCCAAGTTCGCGCGCTGTCTTGGCATGAATGCCATCAAGCGAATAGTTGCGTTGAAACTCGCTGAGTGCGCTCTTGGGAATGTCTGGATTGCCGCCGGGATAGGGCAGAGATTGCGTGACTGGCCCCGGGGTGTCCGGCGAATGCGTCAGCGACCGGGACGGATAGATGTCCGCCAGATAGCGCCCGGTATCGACCGCACGCACGATGTTTTGCGCAAGAGCCGGGCGAAGCCCGATAGCCGTTGCTTCAATCTGCGTGGCGCGCTCGGGCGTCAGTCGCGTGTTTTCCGCAATGCTGGCAAGGAAGGAGGTCGTGCCGTGATCGGCGGCCTGACCAAGCGCATCCTCAATGGCCGATGCTGAAAACCAGGACTGCGAGATCGCATCGGCATTATCTTCTTCAGCCTGTGTGGGGTTGACGGCAGGCATTATCAACGCCGAGGCCATCAGAAGTGCGACGGTGCGCCGACGCAGAATCCTACGGCTGCAAACCTTTGAAGCAGTACTAACAGACATTCTATTCCCCCTGTTTGTTACGAAATACCGCCCTTCAAAAATGTGGCGTTCACCTAACATTTCGCGAAAGCGAGCATCACGTGCTTAAACCACACACCACTTGTCGCGCCTTCGGTAAAGTGCGCGCAGATAGCCTGGTCTCCCTCCGTTCGAGGGTTGGTGATTGCCCATTAACCGTGCATCAATTTCGCAGGAACTGGCGACCTGTATAACCAGCTTCCACAATATGTTCTGTTCTCCGGAAAACGACGAATACCGCTGCCCGACTTGATCGTTTTTGACTAAAGGAATGCAGACAGCTTGTATCGCCCGCTCGTCCACAATGATGTGCCGAACGTACTGAAATGGTTTTCAATCAACTGGAATCCGGATCGCGTCAGACGCCTGCGAACCATTCGGACCAGCTATGTCCGGTCGAGGCGGAGGAAGCCGCGGGGATCGCTGCAGTCCGGGATTGCCGTCTGGCATCGCCCGGCGTCATACCATATCGGCGACGGAAAGCCCGAATAAAGGCGCTTTCGGACTGAAACCCCACCGAAGCGGCGATTGCATTATTGTTGAGCGGCAGCACCCGCGGATCGGTGAGTTTCTGATGGGCTGCGGCCAGTCGCCGTTGTCGCACGAAAGCGGCAACGCCGCCATAGGGTTCAAAGTGGCGATAAAGCCGGGTTCGCGAGATGCCGAAGCGCGACGCGATGTCATCGACAGACAGATTTTCGCTCTCGAGGTTGGCATCAATATGCCGACGCACCTCCTGGAGCACACCTTGCCGCAACAGAGCTTGCTGTTCGCGCGTAAGATCTCTGCCGCTGTTTATGACGGCGGCAAGAAAATGAACCAGCGCCGAGAAAACATTTGGACCATCTTCGATCCTGATCGAAGGTGCCATTCGATAGACATCAAGAACATGTTTGCAGAACAGTCGGGCAAGCGGCGTTTCACCCCGAACACGCCGATAATGGAGCCCATCAGCATCGTGCAGCAACGGAGCAAGCTGCTCGCGCGGCACGGCAAGCGCCATGAGATCAAAATTCTCATTGACGGTGTCAAGTGGCTCGGTATTGTCAAAGATGCAAACATCGCCGGTATCCAGAATGACATCACCACCAGACATGCGGGCATGGCACCGTCCCTTGCGGAATATCTGGATCATATAGTTGTCAATGCCATCCCGGCCAATCTGCTCGCGGCTGCGCGAGAAGGCCTGTTGAACGCTCGCACAACGCCCCAGCGTACCCATGCCGAACAGAAAACCATCCACTTCGACATGAAATGGATTACGGGACGGATCATCGAGTGTTGGCACATAGAGCTGGCTCATGGCCTCCCGCCAGCGGCCATAATCAGTGCTCGAAAAAAAATCGCGTGGAATTATATCCGAACTGACCGGCTGGTTTCTTGTCCTTTCCGTCAAACAGCTTCTCCCCGTAGCTATTGGATGAGCGAAACTCGTACCCTCTTACACAGTTTGCTGAAATATGCTTTCGAGCACAAGGCTTGTGACGGCAGGGTTCCAGCAGCTTCGGGCAGCGTTTATCGTTCCGGGTTGCTGATCGATAATGTCAACAAGGCAGTTGCAGCTCCATAATTCAAAGCCTCCACGCCCGTCAGAGTCAGGCCAAGAAGGGGCCTCTGACCGCCTGCCTGGGCGTGGCGCCTTGTCGTGAAGCCGCCATTTTTTGCCAAAAGCCGCCTTAAAGTGAAAATCAAACCGAATTGGTAATGGTAGTCAGGGATGCGTGCCGATCGAGCCAATGGCGACGGCAAGAAATAATCCTCAGGGATGACAGTTTCCGCGAACCTTTTCCAATAGAATCTCGGCCAGCTAAAGCATCGACCCGAAAATCGGAATCGATTTTCGGGTCGATGCGTCGATTCAATAGGTTAGCGCGATGCGTAAGGGTTTAAGTGCCTCAGCGACTCCAAACGAAGTCGCTGTTCGTCTCCGGATCGATTCCGGTTACGCTTTTAGAAACTGAGGCTTGCTTTGGCCGAGAAGACATGGCTTTGCAGGTTTTCGCGCAACTCGCCTTCATAGGCGGCCTCGAAGGAAAACCGGTCGGTTGCCCTGGCCGTCAAAGCAGCACGTCCGACAAAGGCATCGGCGCCGATATCGGCCCCTGTTGCGTCAAAACGACCGCCGAAGATTGCGAGCTCGGACGTGCGGCTGACATCGCCATAATCGTGGCGCCAGCCAAGGCTGAGCAGAGGCTCAAGCCGCAGGCCGCCGTCGAAGGCAATATCTTTCGAAAAGGCTATGGCAAGCGTGGTCTGGGTTTCTTCAAAAGTTTCAGAGGGCAGTGCAAGACCAAGCTTGCTGCCGGTCTCTTTCATGCTATCACGGTGAAAGGCCCTGTAACCGAATGTTGCCGAGGGCGTCAGCGTCAAGGCGTTGGTTTCAAACGAACGGAATGCCGAGGCTTCGATAAACCCGCCCGTGCCATGGCCGCTGGCGCTTGCTGTGGCGCGGTAGGAACCAAGCGTCGTTTCGCGGCTGGTCGAAAGATCGCCGTAGGAAAAGCCAGCGCGTGCGGCAAGGGCCATCATGCCGGTGTCGAATGTGCCGTAAAGCGCGCCCTGATAGGTTCCGATATTGCCGGAACCGTTGGCATTGGCGGAAACATCGGCATATTCGTATGATGCCGCGACACCGGCAATGCCCTCGCTGAACTGCCAGTCGAGACCGAAAACACCGTTATTGGCCGTCGTATCATAACCGGAAAGGCCGCCCGATGTGCCGACATCGGTTGAGGCCGTATTGCCGGAAACCCAGGCCCGTCCGGTGCCATAGCCCGTCTCATTGGTTGAAAGCCAGTCGGCCGCCAGATCCATTTGCCGCGCACCGATTGCATCGGCAAAGCGACCAACAGCGCGAACGGCTGTCGTGCCCATTTCTGCATGCAGCTGACCGGTCATGGAAGGCATGCCCGCTGCCAGTTCATCAAGGTTTGCGGCATAAAGGGTATTGTAACCGCCATTATAGGCCGCATCCGGACGAACACCGGCTGCCGGTCGCGCCGCATCAATGGCGCGGCCCAGTGCTTTCTCGTTGATGCCGGTGGAAATGCCGAACGCTTCGAGATCAGCAAACTGTTCCGGCGTTGCCGCCAGAGACAGGGCATTGTCCCAGTAAAGAACATCAAAGCGTGTGCCTGCAGGCAGACCGGCTGAAGGCTGGACGAGCGTGTCGAAGCTGCCGGTCACGCTGCCATCAGGCGCGGAGACGAATGTAAAGAGTTCGCCCGACTGAGGGACGAATGTATTGGTTGCCGAACCGGCAATGCCGCGCAGCTCAGGGGCCAGCGTGCCGCCTGCGGTAAAGGTGTTGCCGCTGCCGGAAAGGACGATGCGGTCATAATTGCCCGCACCGTTCTGCGTTCCGGTTCCGTCCACTTCGATTGTCGTTGTGGCGGTTGCGTTCAAGGTCACATCGCCGGAAACCGTCAGCGTGCCGGGTGAACTGCCGGGGGATAGCCGGCCGGAAACATTGATGTCGGAAACAATGAAGCCTGTACCGCCAAGCGTGCCGTTTTCGCCGATCATGAATGACGGGCCGGTCAGTGACCCGTCGACGGCCAGAAGACCGCCATCAACCGACCCGCCTTTCCTGAACGTGGCGTCCCCGGCAACGGCCAGCGTTCCGGTGCCTTCCTTTTCCAGACTGCCGTCACTTTCAAAGGAGACGATCCATGTGGTGTCGGCATCATCCGCACCGACGGTGTAGGCCCCGTCTCCCGTCATGCCGACAGGGCCAACCGACAGGGCGCGATCAAGCCGGACAAGGCCCCAGCCATATATCTCGTCAACGCCAGACGCGCCAAGGTCCTCAGCGGTCATGAACAGAATTTTGACGATTTCTGCAGGGGTGAATGTCGGATAGGCCTCGGTCAGAACCGCGACTGCACCGGAAACGTTCGGTGCGGCCATTGAGGTGCCACTCAGGTTTCCATAACTTCCGTCGTCGACCGGAATGGTCGAATAGATGCCGCTGTCACTGCCCGAAGGCTGGCCACCACCGGGCGCGGCAACGCACCACTCTTTTGCCACACCGCATTTGTTGGAATAGCTGGCGATCCGGTTATAGGCATCGAGTGCGACGACAACGACAATCCGCCCGCGGGCAATACCGTCCTGTTTTTCCGCCGCTGCCAATGCTTCCGCCGAGGTGAAGCTCAGATCCAGTCCGGTGCCATGATCGTCATAAACAAGGTTACCTGAAGAATTCGTTACCCCTTCATTGTTCGGCTGGATGAACGGGTACAGGCCACCACCAAGCGGATTCTCCGCCACGATGGGGGCGGATTTTGGATAATCGCCGGCAGAATTCCCGGCCGCGATGACAAGAATCTGGCCTGAGTCCAGGTTGGAGCGCATCGCTTGCGCCGTGGCCAAGATGTTTGGTTGATTCTCGAGGACAAGATTCCAGGTTTTTGCACCGGGCTCGACGCTCGGCCCATAGCTCATGTTGATGACCTTAACATCGGAAAACTGTGCAAGGTAACGGCTTGCGTTGATCTCGGGAGCCAAATACGGGTTGATCTTTTCAGGATCTGCGAACGGTCCTGCGACGGCTTTGCACACATCGTTCAAAACGTCTGCGCCGCACCACTCAAGTGTTCTGATGTCGAATATCTCATAGGTCCCATCGCCCATATCAACTTTTACGGCGCCGTGTGCTCCGGTAATCGCCTTGGCGGATACGATGGTTGAATCGGGCGCCACGCCTTCCATACCGAAGCCATTGTGACCGGCGCCGATGATACCGGAGACATGTGTTCCGTGATCGACAAGCGCTTCCGTATCTGTGGGCCCCTGAACAAAGCCTTTCTTAAACTCTTCGATCGTCAAGGTTTGTCCATCCAGAGACTTATCGAACCAGTGAACATAACTTGTAGAACGCGGATCAACCCTGCCTTCGAACTCGGGATGAACGGTTCCGTCGGGGCTGCGGTCAATGCCGCTATCGATCACACCGACAACAACACCCTTGCCGGTCAGGCCTCTTTCACGTGCAGCTTCTGCTCGAATGGCATCGAGCGAGTAATTGCGTTGATCTTCGCTGAGCGCGCTTTTCGGAATATCCGGGTTGCCGCCAGGATAGGGCAGGGCACCCGCATAGGCTCTTGCCGAGGAGGCGCTTTCGCCTGAAAATGACGACGACGGGTAAAGACTGGCCAGATGCTGCCCGGACTGAACGGCGCGCATAATACTCTGCGCAAGATCAGGCCGCAGCGCAGTTGCACTTTCGCTGATCATCTCAGCACGCTCCGGCGTCAACCGGGTATTCTCAACGATGCTCGCCAGAAAGGACTGCCGTCCATAACCCTCGGCTTGTTCGAGCGCACTGGATATCGCATCATCGGAGAGTATTTCCGAAATCGCTGCTGGTTGGGATGATTCTTCCGCGAAGGCTAAAACCGCCATAGATGGAACCGCAACCATAGCTGTTGTTAATAGAAGGCCCAGAGAAAGAGATGCACGTTTATCTGATTGGCGCTTCGAATTGAACAGGCCGAGTGCCATATGAATTCACCTAAATATCCGGTTTTATTGCGGTTTCCAAATCTAAAGATCAATGCCAAAGCACATATTGCAAAGCCTGCCTTTACAGTTGGCGCTCACCTCGCGCTCTTTGCATCGATATGGTGTGTTTTGCCGCAGCAGTAATTCTCACCATTAAACGAACCTGATTTCTTTTTAGAATAAGAACAGGATGCTGTATCGCCCGCACGTCCCAAATGATGTGCTGAATGTACTGGAATGTTTTTCGCTCATGCGGAATCGCGAACCGCTTTAAACGTTCGTGAGCTTTTCAGTAAGCGGTTTTTCGGTCACACCTTGTCAGCATAGTTCCATGAAAGCAGCGCATTGATGCGGCTCTGCTTATGACCATTGAGGATAGCGGTGATCGTTGTCGTCACGTATGAGAGTCGACGATGTGACGGATACGCTGAATATTGCACTGGCCGCACCGGCGTTGTCACGTTAAGTTTGGCAGGCTGAGAAGGGCCGGGGTTTCACGAATTTTCAGGCGATGCAGGCCGCGATTTTCCATGCGTCGAACGCTTCGAGACGATGGTAGCGAATTGTTTGTGCAGCACGGCGGTGGGATGGCACTGACAAGCAATTGCGAATAGCCGAGTGCATGGAAACGAACCGTTGCAGCGTTCCCGGCGACCGATAGCCTTGCATTGTTCGTTCTCGCTTTCGAAACGGCAAGTGACTGTTTTCGGCTCGATTTTTGAGACCCTTGTGCGACCAGTGGTCGAGACTGGGGCCATGTCCGCCTTTGCTGCGCCGTAGGAGCGCAGCTTATCGGTGATGATCCGTTTGGGAACAAAGCAATAGCGCTTCATTCACGCCACCAACAGGCACCTGGCTGCCCTCTTGTCGCGGCACCTCTGCAAAATCTCTTCGAGAACGAAGCCATGCTGATCGGGTAACGGCAATACCAGCGCACTGCCCACAAATTCACCTCACCCTGAACATGACGCCAATTGAAATCGCCCATCAGACACCTCGGAGAAAATTGTCGGCATGGCTTTCGACCATCAATGGATTTTTTGCGACAAAGCCATCTGAAGAGGTGCCTGCCGCCAGAAAACTTTGCCAAACTGGCTTCTTTCGTGCTTTTCACATTGCATCGCAGGCTGTACCGTCTCGGTGTTCCGGAAAGCCTATTCCGTGGCAGGTACGGATCTTACTTCAAAAGGTTTGTCTCTATGATTTCATCAGCCTCGTTTTCGCTTTGGGACCGTCAACCTCTCGTTCGGCAGATGGCGGAATGTAATCCGATGTCGGGCAATCCACTGAAGAGCAGGGCGGACTTGCAGGATGCGGTGATGGCGTTGTTCAGGCCGCTTCAGCCATGGTATTCTGAAGGAAGTGCAAGGCTGCGCCTTTCCGTATCGGCGGCCCACTATGATGATACGGCTGCCGAAATGGAGGCCTTTGTCCGGCCTTTGTGGGGTATCGTTCCGCTCGTGACAGGAAATTACTCCTTTCCGGAAACGAAGTTGTTCACCGAAGGTCTTGCTCATGGGATGGACCCCAATCACCAAGAATTCTGGGGCGAGCCCGACGATTTCGACCAGCGTCTGGTCGAGACGGCAGGCATTGCGCTGGCGCTTCTGCTTGCGCCGGAAACCTTCTGGGCACCTCTGCCTGAACCTGCCAAGGACAAGGTGGAACGCTGGCTGTTGCAGATCAATGAACGGGAGGTACCGGACAATAACTGGCTGTTTTTCCGCGTTCTGGTCAATCTCGGCCTCAGGAATGTCGGACGGCAATGGTCCGAAGAGGCCGTGCGCGCAGCGCTTGAGCGCATCGAGACCTATTATCTCGGCGACGGTTATTACCGGGACGGCAAATGGGGTCACCGCGACTATTATCTGCCAATGGCGCTTCATTTCTACGGTCTGATGATCGCCAAATGCGCCGGCGATGTCTTCCCCGAATATGCCGGGCGCTACCGGGAGCGCGCCCGGCTTTTCGCGCAGGATTTCCAGCACTGGTTTGCCGATGACGGTGCGGCCGTGCCCTATGGTCGCTCGCTGACCTATCGCTTTGCCGAGGGTGCGTTCTGGGCGGCCTGCGCCTTTGCGGATGAAGAGGTCCTGCCCTGGGGGCGGGTGAAAGGCCTGCTTCTGCGGCATCTGCGGTGGTGGTCGAAAATGCCGATTGCCGACCGGGACGGTGTCCTGTCTGTCGGCTACGCCTATCCGAACCTGCTGATGTCGGAATCCTACAATGCGCCCGGCTCGCCCTATTGGGGCCTGAAGATATTCCTCGTGCTCGCGCTTGATGAGAGCCATCCGTTCTGGGCTGCGGAGGAAGAACCACCGGAGGCCTTACCCGGCGGTCGTGTGTTCGCGCCGTCGGCCGGTTTTGCGATGCGCCGTGCGCCCGGTGACGCGGTGATGCTGACCGGCGGCCAGGATGGACGTGAACATCGTCTCCACGATGCCAAATACGCCCGTTTCGCCTATTCGTCGGCTTTCGGCTTTTCGGTGCAGTGCGATATGACGTCGCCGGACCGTCCCGACTGCAGCGCGGTCGACAGCGGCATTGCCATCTCGCGTGACGGCCGGACCTATATCTCCCGCGCGGTGATCACCGAAGAGGGGGCCGACCGGGGCATGGTCTGGGGCGTCTGGCAGCCGGATGACCGGCTCAGAATTGAAAGCTGGATGGATTTTGCCGGCGAGGGCTGGCATGTGCGCCTCCATCGTATCGATACGATGGACCGGCTGTTTCTCAGTGAAAGCGGGTTTTCCGTCGATCGCACGGGCGAAGACAAGCCGGGCTTTGGCGATGGCCTTTCCGCTGTCACCGGGTGCGCCCGTGTCGCCACGCCGACACAGACGACGGCGATTGTCGATCTTTCAAGCGCGCGGGCCGGCGAGATCATCCGTGCCGCGCCCAACACCAATATCCGCTTTCCGAGAACGCTGTTTCCGCGCCTTTTCGGTGAACTGCCGGCGGGCGAGCACTTCATCGCCACGGCGGTTTACGGCGTGACGAAGCGTGTGGACACGCTGCCGCCGGTTTCTGTGCCGGACACGATCAGGGCGTTTTGTGCGGAAAACGGGGTGAAACTGCAGGACTGAGCGCATTTTTTGCCGGGAGCCGATGTTCCCGGTTCCCGCGCGTGCATTGGGGATGCTGTCGGGCGAGCTGTTCAGCTCTCGCTGTCTTGCCGCAGGCAGGCCATGTGGCGCAGCCGTTCCTCACGCAAAAGATTGCGATAGCGCTCGAGGCTGCCTTTCAAATGTTCGCGCATGGCATCGCGCGCGCCCTGTTCATCGCCGTTGGAAATGGCAAAGACGATGCGTTCATGTTCCTTGATCAGCAGGCTTCGATAGGCGATTTCACCACCCTCGTCCGTATCGATCTGGCCGGTCTGGGGGATGATCGATGTGCCCTGCATTTCAAGGAATGTCGCAAACAGCGGATTGTTGGTGGCCTTGGCGATGGCCAGATGCAGGCCGATATCGGCATCGCTCCAGGCCTTGCCGTCATTGCGTCCGGCAATGCCGGCGGCGTGGCACTCGAAAATCTCTTCCTCCTGGGCGGGAGAGCGCCTGAGGGCCGCAAGTCCGGCTGCCTCGATTTCCAGCGGCGTGCGGGCCTCGAGTATTTCAAGCGAGGTATAAATCCGGTCGGAATCGACCGTCGGCTTGGTTTTTTTGAATGCAAAGGCGATCGGGTCCAGCACGAAGACGCCGGCGCCCTGACGCGGCTCGACAAGTCCGTCTGATCTGAGCGCCGCCACCGCCTCACGCACCACCGTGCGGGAAACGCCGTGTTCCTGGGTCAGGCGGGCCTCGCTCGGCAGTTTCTCGCCGGGCAGAAATTCACCGTCCAGAATGGCTTTCCGCAGTGCCTCGCTGACCTTGTAGACCAGGGTTCCGGTGCGGGCGGCGGTTTGCGTTGCCAAAATTCATCCCCTTCGAGATCCGTCCTCAGCGCGTCACAGCAGGCTTTTCATTGCGAAAGCAGGGTCGGCGGACAACCATGTTCGATTCAATATCAAAAATTGTATGATAAGTTATCCCGAAATGCAATATAACCTTTTTTATAAGGGAGATGAGTGGAGCGCAGGCGTCAGGTTTCTCGACCCCATACCTCGATCTGGGTCAGGGCGGGAAATGGCGAGGGGTCGTCGGCCTTGATCAGCTTTTCCAGGCGCACCCATTCAACTTCCCGTTCGGGGAAGGTAACGCGTTGGCCAATCCCGGTTTTTTCAAGCGGCACGTCCATGGTGTGGCCGTCGCTGAAGCGAAGGGTCGCGGATGTCCACCAGGCGTCATGGGGGAAGTCGGCGCGGGTATAAAGCACGACGGAATGGGCGATGACCTTGCGGCCGAAATCGACGGTCATGGTCGCGTCCGGATCACAATTGATGCCCCAGCTTGTATAGGGCCAGAAGCCGTGATCGTCGCTGGCGATTTCGCCGTCAATGGCATTGCGGGCGGCAAAGGCGGCCTCGCCGCGGGTCTCGACGCTGGCGAAGGCGTGGGGAAAGGCTGTTGTGCTGCCGCCGTGATCGGTGGGGTTCAGTGCCAGGTTGCGGATGCCGGCAAGCGCATCAGCGCCGGTGGCATGCGCGGAGATCCGATGTTTGTCGCCGGAAAAGGCGGTCGGCGCATAAACCGTCATCGCATCGCCGAAAGGCACGGGAAAGCTGAAGCTCTTCTCCTTCATGTACACGATTGCCGGCGCCAGCGCATTGTCGATGCAAAGCGTGACGAAGCGGCCGGGGCTGTCGGTTTCGACGACGATCCGGTCGCCGGGTGCATAGGCTTGGCGAAAAAACAGCGAAACAGCCTCGCCGCCGCTCTTGCGGGCGCGCGCCTCACCGGTTTTGTCGAGAACGGAAAGTGTGATCTCCATGGGGGTCTCCCGTCAGTTGATTGTCAGTCTGAGCGTCGAGCCGCTCAGGGGGATGAGGATGCGGTAGAGCGTGTCGGGCCAGGCGGCCCTGAGGCGCGAATCGGTGATGGCGATGGTTTCGATTTGCGGCATCAAGCCGCCGTCGATCGCGATGTCTCCGCGGCCCGGGATCGAGATCCGGTCTTCCGTCACCGCCGGCTTTTCAGCCAACATCAGCGACAGCGTCGCCGGCCGAGTGCCCTGGAACATATCGGTTATTTCGATGCCGTCACCCTTGGTGAGCCGCACCGTGCGGCGATAGCTTTCGACGCCCGCCGGGTCCGGATAGGCGCCGGCGAGTTCCATTGAAATCTCCGCCGTATCGTCGCCCAGCGCGACCGCGACATCGCCGGCCGCAAAGGCCTCTCCGTCCTTCTGCATCACCCCGCCGAAGCTCGGCAGGTTGTGGAAGGCGGACTGCATGGTCCAGATTTCATAGCGGCGCGGGGAAAAGGTCTTGGCGGTGTAGTTTTCGACGCCGACATCGATGATGTAGGGCTTTCCGTCCTTGTAAATCGTGAAACTGCCGGTGTCGTTGTGGTTATGGCTGTCGCCGTTGTCGCCCGCCTTGACCGCCAGCGCAAAACGGTCGTCGCGGGCCACCATCAGGCCGATGCTCGGGAAATAACGGTCACCGACGGCGGGGCGCGGCGCATCATGGGCGGTCAGTTCCGCGGCCGTCATTGCCCCTTGCAGACGATAGAAGAGGTTGATCTCCTCCGGCGCATCGGGTTCGGGGGAAGCCTTCCAGTCGGCGGCGGCGAGATCGGTCAGAAGTCTTGAACCGACGGCCTTGCCGAAGAGATATTCGCGCGCACCACAGAAGCCAGCCCGGGCGGAGGAGTCGGCGAAATTGAAATAGCGGTCATCACTGACATGCATGTAGGCGATGAATTCCGCCATATTGCGGATTTTTTCTGCGCGAAAGAGCGGTGCAAAGGCATCGGGCGCGACCGTCGCGAGGATGTTGAGCGCGTTGAACAGACAAAGCCCGGCATGGCGATAGTAAAGTACACCCTCTTCGCAGGCGCCGTCATCGCCATAATCCTTGAGGAAGAAATCAAGGCTGGCCGCGGCCTTTTCGACCACGCGTCGACGGGTTTCATCGTTGAAGGGCCGGGAGAAGGCCGCCAGCAGCACATTCTGCGTGCACCAGGCCGTCCAGTTGTTCATCGGCTCGTCGCCGCGGCCCATCCACCAGAAATGCTCCTCCAGATAGGGCCGGATGATGCGGCGGCTGATCTCGTCATCGAGCCGGGCGACGATCATCGGCGTTTCCGCATTCAGCGCATCTTCGAACAGCGTTGCGAGGAGCGCAAGCTGGGCGCCGGTTTCGGCGGCGAAGAGATCGACCACCGGGCGGCGCGGATCGGGCAGCGGCAGCACCTGCGCGTCGCGGATATAGACATTGTGCGCCGGCAGCTGCCAGCCGCCTTCCTCGGCAATCAGCAGCGCGCCATCGATGATCCGGTCGAGATGGCGACCGTCGCCGGCCACGCACTCGCCAAGCGCCAGTGCATTCAGCATCCGGCGGCGCTGCATATAGGGCGTTTCGTAGCCGATGCGGTCGCCATTGCGGGAAAAGGCAAGGTATTGGCTTGCCTCAAGCGCTGGCCACTGGTCCGGGCAGCGTTCGGCCGTCACCAGCAGGCGGGCCGCGTAATCCCCGGGCAGGGACGACCATGCGGCGCGGTCGGCGTAAAGCCAGGCCGGCGTAAACTGCTCGAAACGCTCTGGCAGGGCGTCAAGGCGCTCGCGAAACATTCCGTCCTCCCGTATCCGTCCGGGGCTGGCCCGGCGCGGCGTCAACTTGTTCTTTTCGCCGTTCGCCAGCGCCGCTGAAAGGGCGTGAAAAGGCCGAAGCGGCATGGGTTTCATTACCCACTAGCATATATGTCGGATAAGTTTTAGCCAAAAAAATACATTTTTGACCACTTGTATTATATGTTTTCCGGCGATAGGATCGGACAAAATCGCGGACGTCCGCCATGGCGTCCGTAAAAGGCATTCCGGGTTGCCCTCGCATGGCTCCCCGCAGGATGGGAGGATCACGTGGCTGCCACCGGCTCAGGATTAGCGACCGGGCAGACGAGGAAAAAGCGCCGTGTGCTGACCAAGCGTCAGCAGAAGCGGCGGGCAAGTCTCGTCGCCTATTCCTTCATCGCGCCGAATTTTATCGGCTTTGCGGTCTTTACGCTTGGCCCGATCATCTTCGCCTTCGCCCTTGCCTTCATGCACTGGGACGGCTCGAACCCGATCGAGTTCGCCGGTCTTGCCAATTTCTTCGAGCTGTTCCGCGACCGGGCCTTTCAGGCCGCGTTCTGGAACACGATCATCTACACGGTGTTTTCCGTGCCGCTGACCATGGCCTGCTCGCTGGGGCTGGCCATGCTGCTGAACAAGAAGATCTTCGGCCGCGACTTCTTCCGTGCGGCGATGTTCTTTCCTTACGTCGCCTCGCTGGTGGCGGCTGCCGTCGTCTGGAACATGCTGTTCAACCCGGAAATGGGGCCGATCAACATGATCCTCTACACATTCGGCGTCGATCCGAAGGATCTGCCCGGCTGGGCGGCTGACAAGGACTGGGCGATGGTCACCATCATCCTGTTCGGTATCTGGAAGCAGGCCGGCTATTTCATGGTCATCTATCTGGCCGGTCTTCAGGGTGTGAACCGCGAGCTTTACGAGGCCGCCGATCTCGACGGCGCCAATGCCTGGCAGAAGTTCTGGAATGTCACCCTGCCGCAGCTGGCGCCGACCACCTTCTTCGTGTCGGTGATGCTGACCATCAACTCCTTCAAGGTGTTCGATCAGGTCTACATGATCACGCAAGGGGGGCCCGGAACGTCGACGCTGGTGCTGGTCTATCACATCTATAACGAGGCCTTTATCTCGTGGGATCTCGGCTATTCCAGCATGGTTGCGCTCGTTCTCTTCGTTCTGGTGCTGGCCGTCACGCTGATCCAGTTCCGCTATTCGCGCAGCCTTGATTGAAGGAGAGGGTGAGATGATTATTTTCGGTCGCAAGATCAAACCGTCCACCATCGGCCTTTATGTGCTGATCATCGTCATCACGATCATCATGCTGCTGCCGTTTGCCTGGATGCTGTCGGCGTCGCTGAAATTCAACCGCGAAGTGTTCGAGTTCCCGATCCACTGGATCCCGGAAAACCCGCGCTGGGAAAACTATGTCCAGATCTGGACCAAGATCCCCCTCGGCCTGTTCGTCTTCAACACCGCCAAGATCACGATCATGGTGACGTTGCTGCAGCTGTTCACCTCGTCATTCGCGGCCTATGCCTTCGCCAAGCTGAAATTCCCGTACCGTGACGTGCTGTTTCTTGGCTACATCGCCACCATCGCCATGCCGTGGCAGGTCTATATGGTGCCGCAGTTCATCCTCATGCGGGAGTTCGGGCTTTATAACACCCACTGGGCGCTGATCGCGCTTCAGGCCTTCACCGCCTTCGGCGTGTTCCTGATGAAGCAGTTCTACATGTCGATCCCGGATGAGCTGTGCGAGGCCGCCCGCGTCGACGGCATGAACGAGTACCAGATCTGGTGGAAGATCATGCTGCCGCTGTCGAAGCCGGCGCTGTCGACGCTGACGATCTTCACCTTCGTCTTCGCCTGGAACGACTTCCTTGGTCCGATGATCTATCTGACGCAGACGGATCTGAAGACCATCCAGATCGGCCTCAGAATGTTCATCTCGCAATATTCGGCCGAATACGGACTGATCATGGCGGCCTCGGTTGTTGCGATTGTCCCCGTTCTCGCCGTCTTCCTGGCGCTTCAGCGCTTCTTCGTCGAAGGCGTCGCCAATGCCGGACTGAAAGGCTGATCCTGATGACCGCTTACGAGAAAATCACCGCTGTCGCCCCGATCACGGACGCTGAAGTCAACACCGCGATTGCCGTTGCTGTCGCCCAGGTGCGCCGCAACCTGCCGGACTTCACCTATCGCCAGCAGAACCATTCGAGCGTGAATAATTTCTATCCGGCGATCGACAATGACCAATGGACCTGCGGCTTCTGGCCGGGCGAGATCTGGCTCGCCTATGAACTGACCGGCGACAAGGTGTTCCAGCATGCCGCGCAAATCCAGGTGCAGAGCTTTCTGCATCGGATCGAGAACAAAATCGAAGTCGACCATCACGATATGGGCTTCCTCTATTCGCCGACCTGCGTTGCCGCTTGGAAACTTGTGGGCGATGAGGACGGGCGCAAGGCCGCGATCCTTGCCGCCGATCAGCTGATTGCGCGCTTTCATGAAGTCGGCGGCTTTATTCAGGCTTGGGGCGCAATGGGCGCGCGGGAAAATTACCGCTACATCATCGACTGCCTGCTGAACCTGCCGTTGCTCTACTGGGCAAGCCGCGAGACGGGCGATGACAAATACCGCGACATCGCCCGCATTCATGCCGCAACCACGCTTGCCAACTCCTTCCGCGAGGACGGCTCGACCTATCACACCTTCTTCATGGACCCCGAAACCGGCGGTCCGGTGAAGGGGGTTACCGTGCAGGGCTATCGTGACGACAGCGACTGGGCGCGCGGGCAGGCATGGTCGGTCTACGGGCTGGCGCTTTCCTATCGCTACGACCCGAAGCCGGAATATGCGGCAATGTTCAAAAAGGCGCTCGATTTCTTCATGACGCGTCTGCCTGCCGACATGGTGCCTTATTGGGACATGATCTTTTCCGATGGCGACGATGAACCGCGTGACAGCTCGTCTGCCGCGATCGTCGCCTGCGGCTTGCTCGAAATGGCCGACATTGTCGGCGGCGAGGATGCTGCTGCCTACCGCGATATCGCCAGGCGTTTCGTCAAAAGCCTTGCCGATGGCTACGCCGTGAAGGATCCGGCGGTCTCCAACGGTCTCGTGCTCCACGGCACCTATTCGAAAAAGACCCCCTACAACACCTGCACGCCGGAAGGCGTCGACGAGTGCGTCTCCTGGGGCGACTACTATTATCTCGAGGCGTTGACGCGGCTTTCGCGCAACTGGTCCTCATACTGGTAACGCCCGAGGCGGTTTGAAAAGGATACGATTATGTCCGGTATCTCGCTTAGAAAACTGAGAAAAACATACGGCGCGCTGACGGTTGTCCATGACATCGATCTGGAGATCGCCGACAAGGAATTCATCATTCTGGTCGGCCCGTCCGGCTGCGGAAAATCGACCACGCTCAGGATGATTGCCGGGCTGGAAGAGGTTTCGGCGGGCGAACTCTATATCGGCGACGAACTTGTCAACGATGTGCCGTCAAAGGAACGCGATATCGCCATGGTGTTCCAGAACTATGCGCTCTATCCGCATATGACGGTCTACAAGAACATGGCATTTGGTCTTCAGCTGAGAAAGGCGCCGGAAGCCGAGATCGATCAGAAGGTCCGCGAAACGGCGAAGATTCTCGACATCGAACATCTCCTCAACCGCAAGCCGAAGGCGCTTTCCGGCGGCCAGCGTCAGCGCGTGGCGCTGGGCCGCGCCATGGTGCGCAATCCGGAGGTGTTCCTGCTCGACGAGCCGCTGTCGAACCTCGATGCCAAGCTGCGCGGTTCGATGCGCACGGCGATCACCAAGCTGCATCGCCAGCTCGACAGTACCTTCATCTATGTGACCCATGACCAGGTGGAGGCCATGACCATGGCCGATCGCATCGTGGTCATGAAGGACGGCCATATCCAGCAGGTCGATACGCCGCAGATGCTTTACGATCACCCGGTCAACATGTTCGTCGCCGGCTTCATCGGCGCGCCGCAGATGAACATGCTGCCGGTCGCCGTCGAGCGCGCCGGCGACAACTGGATCGGCCGGTTCCACGAGACGGCCTTTCCGCTGATCGTCGGCGACAAGGCGGACAGGCTGGCACCCTATGAGGGCAAGGAGATCATCCTCGGTCTTCGGCCAGAAAATTTCCATGAATCGCAGCCCCACGACATCGCGCCGGAATTCACCTGCCCGTTCAGCGCGCTGGTCGATCTTGCCGAGCCGATGGGCGCCGAGATCCATCTCAACATGACGGCGCATGGTCACGACATGATCGCGCGGGTGTCTCCGCGCTGTACGGCGAAGGACGGCGAGACGATCAATCTCGTTGCCGATCTCGTCAATCCGCATCTTTTCGACAAAGAAACGGAGCAGTCCATTCTGTACTAGCGCAACGGGTTTGAGGGGCGCGGGAGGCGTCTTGAGATGAACTGGCTGACCAACTGGATGATGCGTGAAGGACCGGGCATTCCCAAGAATGCGCCGAAGAAGAAGGGGCTTGCCCTCTTCGCCTTCATCCTTGTCCGCGAGGCCTGGGACCTGTTCAAGCTCAATATCCTGATGCTGGTCTGCTCCATTCCCGTGGTGACGGCGCCTGCCGCGCTTGCCGCCGGCATGAGCATCGCCAATGTCATGATCGAGGATGACAATGTCTGGCTCTGGCGGGATTTCCGCCGCGCCTTTGCCCGCCATTTCTGGCCGGCAACGGGCTGGGGGCTTTTGGCCGCGGCCGTTCTCGGCCTTGCTGGCTACGCCGTCTATATCTACGGCCAGCTGGCCCGCCATGCGCTCGTCTATGTGCTGC
This sequence comes from Martelella mediterranea, assembly GCF_004342225.1. Taxonomy (GTDB): domain Bacteria; phylum Pseudomonadota; class Alphaproteobacteria; order Rhizobiales; family Rhizobiaceae; genus Martelella; species Martelella mediterranea_B. Next base: position 22,914 of record NZ_SMAR01000040.1, read on the forward strand.
CAACGGCCATTGGCGTCTGCGTGATTGCCTTCGTCGCGATCGTGGCGGTCTGCCTGTTTTCGGTGCTGACGCGGTTTCCGCTGTCAGGCAAAAGGCTGCTGCAGGTGGCGCTCCTGGCGGCTCTTGCCCGGCCGCTGCCGGTGCTGGCGGGCCTCGCCTTCGTGGCGGCGCTCTGGCTCATCCATATCGCCTTTTATCCGGTCACCGTGTTCACCCCGGTGGTCTTCAACTTTTCCCTTGGCGCGCTCGCACTGGCATTTGGGGCGCACAAGGCAACCGGTTTCGCGTTCTCCCGCATTATGGGGGTGGAGCATATGGACGCGCAAACCATGACAACGGCGCAAAAGCGCGTCTAAACGGAGGAGTAACTATGAAAAACCTGCTCAAACTGACCCTTCTGGCAACGGTCGGCCTGATGCCGCTTGCCGCTCAGGCACAGGACAAGACGACCATCAACTGGGCGCTGTGGGACTGGGATGCAACGGCCTATTACCAGCCGATCATCGACGCCTTCGAGGCCAAATATCCCGATATCGAGGTTGAACACACCGATCTTGGTTCGGCCGACTTTCCGGCAATGCTGATGACCCAGCTTTCTGGTGGCGGATCGGACCTTGACGTCGTTCTGGTGAAGGACACGCCAAGCTATGCAAACCTTGTGCGGACCAATCTCCTGACCCCGCTCAATGACGACATCGCCGAAAACGGCATCGACACAGAAGCCTATGGCGGCCTGATCGAGGCGCTCACGGTCGACGGCAATGTCTATGCCCTGCCGTTCCGCTCGGATGTCTGGATCCTCTATTACAACAAGGATCTGTTCGACGAGGCCGGTGTCGAATATCCGACCAACGACATGACCTGGGACGAATTCGCCGAGAAGGCCCGTGCCGTGACATCCGGTTTCGGCGCCAACAAGACCTATGGCGGTCTGTTCCACACATGGCGTTCGACCGTGCAGCTGCCCTGCATCATGGATGGCGAACACACGCTCGATGGCGGCTCCTACGAGTTTCTTGCGCCCTGCTATGAGCGTGTGCTGAGCCTTCAGGAAGACGGCGCCGTACAGTCCTACGCCCAGCTGAAAACCTCCGGCACGCATTATTCCGGTCCGTTCTACAACGGCGCTGTCGCGATGATGCCGATGGGCAGCTGGTTTATCGGCACCCAGATCCAGAAGGTCGAATCCGGTGAATCGCTGGCGACCAACTGGGGCATTGCGCGCTATCCGCACATGGAAGGCATCGAGGCCGGCACGACCGCTGCGACGGTCACCTCGGTCGGCGTTGCGGCCAATTCCGAAAACAAGGATGCCGCCATGAAGTTCGCCAACTTCATCGCCGGCCCCGAAGGCGCGAAGGTGATTGCCGAAACCGGCACCTTTCCGGCGCTGATGACGGATGAGGTTCTTGCCACGATCACCTCCAAGGACGGCTTCCCGACCGACGAGACCAGCAAGGGCGCGCTCAAGACCGTGAAGAGCTATCTCGAAATGCCGGTCAACCTGAAGGCGGCCGATATCGAGGTTGTCCTCAACCGCGCCCATGACAACATCATGACCGACAACATTTCGGTCGAAGATGGTCTGAAAAACATGGATGAAGGCGTCCAGCAGGAACTCAACAAGTAAGTCCTGAACACAGGATACGCGTCCCGGCTATGCTGCCGGGGCGCGCATATGCGTCTCTCGCTTTCCGTCTGTCGAAGGCCTGCCAAAAAACATCTGTCTTCTTGATAAGTCAGGTTGACGTTCCGGTTTTTTCATCATCACATGCACCCGTCAGATTTCAGGGAGGGAATATGTCCGACATCGTTGCATTGCGTCAGGCCTTTGCCGAGCGTTTCGGCGGCACTCCTCAGCTTTTCCGCGCGCCCGGCCGCGTCAATCTGATCGGCGAGCATACCGATTACAATGACGGCTTCGTCATGCCGGCAGCGCTCGAATTCGAGGCGCATGCGGCAGCGGCAGCGCGCGACGACCGCATCATCCGCATTCATTCCCTCAATAACGGCAAGAGCGCCGAAATCGACCTGGCCGCGGAAGGCAACAAGCCGCGGGGCGACTGGACGGATTATGCCTTTGGCGTTGCCGTTATGCTGGAGGCTGCGGGCAAGACGCTCAAGGGTGCCGATATTCTGGTGTCATCCACCGTGCCGGTCGGCTCGGGCCTTTCCTCTTCGGCTGCGCTGGAAGTGGTTGTCGGCTACGCGCTTCTTTCGCTTTCCGGTTTTGAGGTCGATACCGTCGAGCTCGCAAAGATCTGCCAGAAGGCGGAGAACGACTATGTCGGCATGCGTTGCGGCATCATGGATCAGTTCATTTCCAGCAATGGCGTTCACGATCATGCCCTGATGATCGACTGCCGCACGCTGCACCGCAAGCCTGTGCCGATCGATCCGCGCGCGCGCATCGTCGTGGCCAATTCCATGGTGCACCACGCGCTTGCCGATGGCGAATACAACAAGCGCCGGACGTCCTGCGAGGAAGGCGTGCGCCTGCTGCAGCCCGCACTTGGCGAGATCACGGCGCTGCGTGATGTCAGTTTCGACGCGCTTGAGGAAAACCGCGATCTTCTGCCGGAGCTCACCTACCGCCGCTGCCGTCATATCGTCACCGAAAACGAGCGCGTGTTGACCGCCGTCGATGTGCTGGAACGCGGCGATCTGGAGGCTTTCGGGCAATTGATGAATGCCTCGCATGCCTCGATGCGCGATGATTACGAGATTTCCTGTGCCGAGGTCGACACGCTGGTTGAGATCGCACAGGCGCAGGAAGGTGTGTTCGGCGCGCGCATGACCGGCGGCGGTTTCGGCGGCTGCGTTGTCAGCCTTGTCGCCGTCGATGCGGTCGATGGCTTTGTCGAAAAGGTGCGTGCGGCCTATCGCGATGCCACCGGCCACACCTCCGACATCTTTGCCTGCGCACCGCAGGATGGTGCGGGACCGCTTGCCGGGTAAACTGGCTGGATGAATGAGAGGAACTGAACCTATGAACGCGTTTTTTGAACACCCGCACCGCCGCTACAATCCGCTTGCCGGCGAATGGGTTCTGGTCTCTCCCCACCGCGCCAAACGCCCTTGGCAGGGTCAGGTCGAGGATGCGGTGGTGCCGGACATGCTGGCGCATGATCCGGAATGCTATCTCTGCGCCGGCAACACCCGCATCAACGGCGAGAAAAACCCCGACTATGAGAGCACCTTCGTCTTCGACAACGATTTTGCGGCGCTGACGGAAGATGCGCCGAACGAGCGTTTCGAGGATGGTCTGCTGCTGGCCGAAGGCGAAAGCGGCATCTGCCGCGTCATCTGCTTTTCGCCGCGTCACGACCTGACGCTTGCCCGCATGGCGGTTGCCGACATCGCCAAGGTGGTCGATACCTGGGTGGCGCAATATGAGGAACTCGGCGTTCATCCCGATATCAATCATGTCCAGATTTTCGAAAATCGCGGCGCGATGATGGGCTGTTCCAATCCGCATCCCCACGGCCAGATCTGGGCCAGCCGCAGCCTGCCCAACGAGGCGGCGAAGGAAACGGAAAACCAGCGCGCCTATTACGAGAAACATGGGCGGCCGCTGCTGATGGCCTATCTGGAACAGGAGCTGGCGCTCGGCGAGCGCATCCTGTTTGAAAATGACGGCTTCGTGGTGCTGGTGCCCTATTGGGCGGTCTGGCCGTTCGAGACCATGGTGCTGCCCAAGCGCCATATCCGTTCGATGGAAGAGATGACGGAGGCCGAGCGCAACGATCTCGCCGAGGCGCTGTCGAAGATCACCATCCGTTACGATAATCTGTTCAAGACATCGTTTCCCTATTCCATGGGCTTTCACCAGCGGCCGACCGACGGTCACGACCATGATGAATGGGTGATGCATGCCCATTTCCTGCCCCCACTTCTGCGCTCGGCCACGGTGAAGAAATTCATGGTCGGTTTCGAACTGCTCGGCTCGCCGCAGCGCGATCTTACCGCCGAACAGGCCGCTCAAAGGTTGCTGGAACTTTCGGAAAAGCACTACCTGAACGACTAAAACAGAGCTTTGCCTGAGTGACGCGGATGCCTGACATTACTGCCGTTGCTTGTTTCTTGAGTCGACGGTGGTCTGATCCGAGCATACATACGCGCTGCCTCGGGAACCGCTGAGATGAAATGACTTCAGGAGCTGCACTGGTTTTCTGTTAACCGGCAGCTTCACATTTTTGGGATGGAGAATGCCTCATGACACTGAAACCGGACCTTGCCTGGTTGGCTGACCCGGAAGTTTTTGCCGTTAATCGTCTTGTCGCCGTGTCTGACCACATCTCCTATCCTTCGAAAGATGCAGCGACAGCAGGGCGCGGAACGGTATTTCGCCAGAGTCTGAATGGCGAATGGTCGTTTCATCTTGCCAGCAACGTTTCGACACGCCCGGCCGAGTTTTTCCTCCGCAATTTTGATGTTGCCGACTGGGACCGGATTGCCGTTCCCGGCTATATGCAGCTTCAGGGTTTCGGCGATAATCAATATGTGAACACACAATATCCCTGGGATGGTGTGGAAGAGCTTCGTCCGCCTCAGGTGCCTAAGGCCAATCTCGTCGGATCCTATGTGCGTGACTTCAGCTTTTCCGGTCCGATGGATGGTGGGCGTGTGGTTCTGACCTTCGATGGGGTCGAGACGGCTTTTTATGTCTGGCTCAATGGCGTGTTCGTGGGATATGGCGAAGACAGTTTCACCCCTTCGCGTTTTGATGTGACTTCGCTGATCGAGGATGGGGAAAACCGGATTGCAGTTCAGGTGTTTCAGCGCTCGTCTGCGAGCTGGATCGAGGATCAGGACTTCTGGCGGCTGACGGGGATTTTCCGGGATGTGTGGCTTGAAAGCCAGCCAGCCCTGCATCTTGATGACCTGTTCGTCACGACAGATCTTTCGGATGATTTTGACAGTGCGCAGTTGCGGCTTGAAATGAAGCTGCGGCTACCGGAAGAGGGCGCTTCGGTTACCGTAAGCCTGAAGGATCCTGATGGCCGGGTGGTGATTGCACCCCAAGTGACAGATGCCATGGAAGAAATGCAACTGAGATTCCATGTCGAAAAGCCGGATCTCTGGAGTGCAGAAGCCCCGAACCTGTATGACCTTGAAATCGTCCTGAAAGATGCAAGCGGCACGGTTGTTGAATTTATCCCGGAACGTACAGGTTTTCGCCGCTTCGAGATGATTGACAAAGTGATGCATCTCAACGGCAAGCGGATCGTTTTCAACGGGATCAATCGTCATGACTTTGATGCAAGGCGCGGGCGTGCCGTGACCTATGAGCAGATGCTCTGGGACGTGAGGTTCTTCAAGCAGAACAATATCAATGCCGTCCGGACCTGCCATTATCCCAATCAGCCGGTTTTTTACCGGCTTTGCGATGAGTACGGTCTTTACGTCATTGACGAGGCCAATCTTGAGAGCCATGGCTCATGGCAGAAGGATGGGAAGGTCGAACCCAGCTGGGTCGTGCCGGGCGACAATCCGCAATGGCGCGAATGTGTCATCGATCGCGCGATCTCCATGGTTGAACGTGACAAGAACCATCCCTCAATCCTGATATGGTCCTGTGGCAACGAAGCGTATGGCGGCAGCGTTATCTACGATATGTCCAACTGGTTTCGCAAGCGTGACCCCTCGCGGCTGGTGCACTACGAAGGCGTATTTCATGATCGCCGCTATAATGACACATCTGACATGGAAAGTCGGATGTATGCAAAGCCGCAGGAGGTTGAAGCCTACCTAAATGACAATCCGGCAAAGCCCTTTGTGTTGTGTGAATACATGCATGCGATGGGCAATTCCTGCGGTGGGATGCATCTTTATACAGACCTTGTAGACCGGTACCCGCTCTATCAGGGGGGCTTCATCTGGGACTATATCGATCAGGCCATTGCCACTGATCCGGAGAGTGACAGGCTTGGCTATGGTGGTGATTTCGGTGACAGACCCTCAGATTATGAGTTTAGTGCCGATGGTATCGTCACCGCATTTCGTGAAATGACCCCAAAGGTGCAGGAGGTAAAAGGGCTTTACCAGCCTGCGGACATCATACCCGATGCAGGCGGTATTACTCTGCGCAACAAGAACCTTTTCGTTTCTACAGATAACAGCCACCTTGTCTGGCAACTGATGCTCGACGGAAGCCTTGTGGCCAGTGAGGAGCTGGTTGTCGATGTTCCTGCAGGCGGGACGCGCCATATTCCGATTAAACTGCCCAATATGGATGCAGAAGGCGAATATGTGTTGCAGGCGTCACTTTGCCTGAGGTCTGAAACTTTGTGGGCGGAAGCCGGTCATGAAGTGGCCTTTGGCGAAACAGTTCTTTCCGCCGCTCGTGCAAGCAAACCGGGTGATGGTGTCGCTGCTGCCAATCTTAATGTGGTCCGTGGTGATCTCAACTTCGGTGTCGAAGCCCCTGGTTTCAAGGCTATGTTTGCTGAGGTTTATGGCGGGCTGTCGTCGCTGAAAGTTAAGGACTATGAGTTCATTCGTCGTCCACCGCGACTAACATTCTGGCGTGCCATGACGGACAACGACCGTGGCCGCAAACACGGTTTTGATCTCGCCGTTTGGCAAACAGCAAGCCTTTATCAGAAAATTGTCGGTGTCGAAGTCGATGCTTACAGCAACGAGCCTTCGGTTTGTTACCGTTTCGCATTGCCCGGACTTCCTGTCGAGCCGATCGTAAACTATCGCGTCGGTCGTGACGGGCTCATCCATGTGCATGCAGAATATCCAGGGGCAGAAGGTTTACCGATCCTCCCGATATTCGGCTTGCAGTTTACCATGGATGCCCGGTTCGATCGGTTCCGCTATTATGGTTTCGGGCCGGATGAGAATTATTGTGACCGTATGCGTGGTGCACGTCTGGGTATTTTTAACGGAACGGTGGCTGGCAATCTGGCCAAATATCTTGTGCCGCAGGAATCCGGTAATCGCATGGGAACGCGGTTTGCAGAGGTGACCGACGAAAACGGAGCAGGGCTCAGGTTTGAAGCTGAGGGCGCGCCCTTCGAGTTTGGTGTGTTGCCATGGAATGCGTTCGAGCTGGAGAACGCATTGAGGCCAGAAGAACTTCCGCCGGTCTATCGCACGGTGATTACGCTTGCTGCAAAACAGATGGGTGTGGGGGGCGACGATAGTTGGGGCGCCCCTGTTCACGAACCTTATCTCATTTCGTCCAGTGAGCCACAGAGCCTGAAATTCTCAATTGCGCCGATTGGCATTGAGGAGGCGAGGCGATTAAACCCAAGTCAGTATTTTGCTTAATCAAGCAGAGCACGATCGGTCTCGAAAAAGGGCGATGAGAGTGAAATGGCATTAATCTGATCATGGGTGGGCAGCTTTTCGGCCGACCACCATCCCGCGCTCAGCACGAAGGTTTTTCACATCGGTCGTGCTCAATGCAAACCGGTGATACGCCCAAACCGCATAGGTGATGACTGGACTTCCCCTTAAACAGTGGAGGGCTTCTGTTGGATGAAATTGACAGGAGACCCAAAATTGAAGCAGCGAGAATTTACAGAAGATTTCAAATGTGAGGCCGTTCGGGTTTGAGCGACGAGCAGTCACAGCCTTTCATCGGCACGGGAAAGGCACGCATATCCCTGTCTCGGCTGTGTGCTTTCGCAAGCGTCGGTATCAGAGGCCGTGTAAACGCCTGCTGACTGCGATAGACCCTGCAGCACTGGTGAAGCGCAAGACAGAGACCAACCAGCCACAGGCCAGACCGGGGAGCCGGTCTCGCCTGCAGCAGTATTCTCAGGCCTGTCGAAGCCGGCCCCCCGGTCAGGCTTTTTCCGTCAAAGTGGCACTCAACATGCGCCAGTTTGCGGGAAGCTTCCGGCGCTTTCCGATCACTTCAACCCGCGTCTTCAGCCTGATGTCGCCACTGGAAGCGCCGATCATCAGCGTAAAGAAGCCGGGTTCCACCACGCGGTAGCCTTCATAGCCGGTGAAGTTCAGTATGTCGGTCGGCACCTCGAAGGTGACGCGGGCGCTTGTCCCGGGCTTCAGGGCGATCTTGCCGAAAGCCTTCAGTTCCTTGACCGGACGCACCAGCGTGGCGATCTCGTCGCGGACATAGAGCTGCGGCACGGCAATGCCATCGCGGTCGCCGGTGTTTGTCACCGTGAAGGAGAGCCGGACGGTGCCCTTCTCGATATCGACGGCATCGTTTTCCAGTTTCACGTCGGAATAGTCGAACGTGGTGTAGGAGAGGCCGTGGCCGAAGGGATAGCGGCTGCCGAAGTGGCGGGCGATCGGCGTGCCGGAACTCTTGAAGCTGTGATTGTAGAAATAGGGCGCTGCGCCGACATTATGCGGGATCGACAGCGTCAGCCGCCCGGAGGGTTCCACCGCGCCGGTCAGCACGCTTGCAAGCGCCGTGCCGCCTTCCTGACCGGAGAAAAAGGTCATGACCTGGGCCGCGATCCTGTCTTCCGCACCGCCGAGATTATAGGGGCGACCGGAGGAGATGACGACGATCACCGGCTTGCCGGTCTCGATCACGGCATCGAGCAGCTTTTGCTGCACGCCGGGCAGTTCCAGCGTGTCCGCATCCGAGCCTTCACCCACCGTGCCGGTCTGGAAGATGCCGGACAGGTCGCCGACACAGACGATGGCGACATCGGCGTTCTTCGCGGCTTCCACGGCGCTCGGGATCATGTCGAG
>NZ_SMAR01000041.1 GCF_004342225.1 Martelella mediterranea
CTTTCCTCGCCACGCAGGCCTGACAATACAATGCGGATTTTCTCTTCCGCCGAATAGGTCTGGCGGGTCTTGCGGCGGATATTCTTAACCACCTTGTCGGCGGCGTCTTTCGATGTCTGTGGTTTCTTCGTCATCTCGATCTCCTAATTGATAAGATGAACCAGAAATCCTCCCTTATTCAAATCCTTAAATCTGTCCCACCGGCGCTGACGTCAGACATCGAGCAGGTCGGCGCGCCCATGGACCTCTACAACACGCCCCGAACGACTTTCGTGGCCGGCTTTATCGGCTCACCGAAAATGAACCTGTTCAGGGGCCCCGATCTCGGCATGGCCGATACCGGCTATTACGGCATTCGACCGGAACATCTGGCGATCGTCGCGCCCGGTCAGGGCCGCTGGAACGGAAAAGTGCGGCATATCGAAAGGCTGGGCGCTGAAATCATTGCGCATATCCAGGTTGAAGGCGCCGGTCTTTTCGTCGCGCGAACGGAAGGCGAGCTCGACGCGCTCCCCGGAACGGAGGTGGGGCTTTCGCCGCGGCCAAACAAGGAACACTTCTTCCCTGCTGCATAACGCAAAAGGTTGGCGGGAGATATGCGAGAGGCACAAAACATGATCCTGTGTTGCGGTGAAGCGCTGATTGATTTCCTTCCGGAAACGCATGCTTCCGGACGACCCTGCTTTACGGCGTGTCCGGGCGGAGCCGTGTTCAATACGGCTGTCGCCTTGGGGCGTCTGGGCGCCGAGGTGGAATTGCTATCGGGCTTGTCGGAGGATATTTTCGGAGGACAGTTGCGTGCCGCCCTTCGCCAGAGCCATGTCAGGACGTCTTACGCGCCCGTGCGCGCCCTGCCAACGACATTGGCCTTTATCCAGCTACTCGATGGCAATGCGACCTATGCATTTTTCGACGAGAATACGGCAAGTCGCATGCTGCTGCCAGTCGATCTGCCCGCCAGCCTGCCCGCGGGCGTCACGACGCTTTTTCTGGGCGGGATCAGCCTGGCCACTGAACCCTGCGCCGACACATTGGTGGCATTTGCCGAACGGCATGCCGGGCAGTGCATCGTCATGGTCGATTTGAATATCCGGCCCAATTTCATCAAGAATGAGGCCACATATCGCAAGCGTCTCAAACGGCTGATATCGATTGCCGACATCGTGAAGGTATCCGACGACGACATTGACTGGCTATATCCCGATCTGAACTCCGAGGAAGCGAATTGGAAGACGCTGGAGGCCGAAGGCCCCACGATCGTTCTGATAACGCGCGGCGCCAAAGGGGCCGATGCCATTTCGAACGGGGCCGTTTGCGTCAGCCTGCCGGCACAGGACGTCACCATCGTCGATACGGTCGGCGCGGGCGACACGTTCAACGCCGGCTTTCTGACCGGCCTTTCGAAAATCGGCATGACATCAAAGACAGCTCTAAAGGCCATGACTGCAGACGAGCTTGCCTATGCGATGAATCTTGGTATCCGCGCAGCAGCCGTAACGGTATCGCGGTTGGGCGCCGATCCGCCATGGTGGCACGAGCTTGCTATTCAGGCTGAAGTGACACGGAATCGAAGACATCGGTGACGATCAAGCATTCGTTTAAGACTTAATGCCCGCTGAAAAATAAAAGGGGACAGATATACGGTTGAGACTATTCAAGGTGTGCTGCGTGATTATCCCAACCATGTTTCAAAGCGCCGCCCGCCCATGTCGGCAGGCGGCGCTCTTCGATGACAGGCCCTCGCGACTAGCCGATCACCGATTTGACGGTACTGGCGACGCCTTCGGCAGTGATGCCGAAGAGTTCGAACAGGACCGGCGGGGGAGCGGATTCGCCAAAGGTGTCGATGCCGACGCAGCCGCCCTCAAGGCCGACATATTTGCGCCAGTATTCGGTTCCGGCCGCTTCCACAGAAACGCGCGGGATACCGGCTGGCAGAACCTCGGCCTTATAGGCTGTGTCCTGGCTGTCGAAGACGAAGGTCGACGGCATAGATACGACGCGGACCTGAATGCCTTCCTTGGCGAGCGCTTCCCTTGCATCAAGCGCCTGGCGGGTTTCGGCGCCCGTGGCGATGATGACCGCAGCCGGTGCGCCTTCGGCTTCGGCCAGAACATAGCCGCCCCGGCGGATGGCTCCGGCCTGCGAGGCCGAGCGGGAAAGCGGCGGCAGAACCTGGCGGCTGAGCGACATCAGCGTCGGGGTGCCGGTGTGTTTCAGCGCCGTTTCCCAGGCGATTGCGGCTTCCACGGCATCGGCCGGACGCCAGACATCGAGGTTCGGCATCAGGCGCAGCGAACCGAGATGTTCGATCGGCTGGTGGGTCGGGCCATCTTCACCGACGGCAATCGAGTCATGCGACAGCGCATAGACAACGCCGAGCTTCATCAGGGCCGCCATGCGGATGGCATTGCGCTGATAGTCGGAAAAGACCACATAACCGCCGCCAAAGGGCCGGAAGCCGCCATGCAGGAAGATGCCGTTCATCATCGCGCCGAGGCCGAATTCGCGCACGCCGCAATAGATGTAATTGCCGCCCGTTTCCGCCGTCACCGGCTCGATCTTGTCCCAGATGGAAAGGCAGGAACCGGCAAGATCGGCGGAAAGCCCGACCAGTTCAGGCAGTTCGTCGCCCAGCATCTGCAGCACGTTCTGGCTCGCCTTGCGCATCGGGATCGTGTCCGTCAGCCCTTCGGTAGAAGCGATAAAGGCGCCCATTTCGGCATCGAAATCGGCCGGCAGTTCACCGCTCATGCGGCGCTTGAACTCTAAAGCCTCAGCCGGATAGGCCTTTTCATAGGCCGCAAAGGCCTCGTCCCAGGCGCTTTCGGCTTCCTTGCCTACCTCTTCGGCATTGAAGGTTTCGTAAACATTGGCGGGCACTTCGAAGGGTGGCAGCGCCCAGCCGAGCGCTTCACGCACGCGAGCGATTTCAGCGTCACCAAGCACATTGCCGTGGCAATGGGCATCCCCGGCATAGGTCGGAGAGCCCTTGCCTATCGTGGTCTTGCAGCAGATCAGCGTCGGCTGGTTCGTGTTCTTCTTGGCTTCCGCAATCGCGGCATCGACGGCATCGACATCGTGACCATCCACATTGCGGATCACCTGCCAGCCATAGGCTTCAAAACGCTTCGGCGTGTCATCGGTGAACCAGCCGCTGACATGGCCGTCGATGGAAATGCCATTGTCGTCGTAAAGCGCGATGAGCTTGCCGAGGCCAAGCGTGCCGGCGAGCGAGCAGGCTTCGTGCGAAACGCCTTCCATCAGGCAGCCGTCACCAAGAAAGGCGAAGGTGTTGTGGTCGACAATTCTGTGGCCGGGTTTATTGAATGTGGCTGCCAGAATCTTTTCGGCAACGGCCATGCCGACGGCATTGGCAATGCCCTGGCCGAGTGGGCCGGTCGTGGTTTCGATACCGGGCGTCACGTCATGTTCGGGATGGCCGGGCGTCTTAGAATGCAATTGCCGGAAATTGCGGATATCGTCCATCGACAGGTCGTAGCCCGTCAGGTGAAGCAGGCTGTAGAGCAGCATCGAGCCGTGACCGTTCGACAGCACGAAGCGGTCGCGATCATACCAATCGGGATTTTTCGGGTTGTGCTTCAGGTGGCGGGTCCACAGCGCAACGGCGATTTCGGCCATGCCCATCGGCATGCCGGGATGGCCGGAAACGGCCTTCTGCACGGCATCCATGGACAGAACGCGGATGGTGTTTGCAAGCTCGGTGGACGAGGCGGTGGCGGGAGATTTGTTCAGCATTTTCTTGTCTCGAAAGGCTGGGGAAAGCGTGAGGGGGCGCTTTGGAGCGCGGACTCAAGGCTTCCCGGATCATTACTTGTAAGCGATGAGCGTAACTTCGATCAGCACGCCCGGGCCAAGGTCGCCGGGGCAGATGGTGGCGCGCGCCGGCAGGCTTTCAGCCGGGATCCATTCGGCCCAGACATCGCTCATGCCGGGTTTCAGGCTGAGATCGGAGAGATAGATCGTCGCGAACAGCAGTTTGGACTTGTCGGAGCCCGCAGCCTCAAGATAGGTTTCGAGCTTGGCGATGGTCTGGCGTGTCTGTCCGGCAATATCGAGACTTGTGTCGTCGCATGCGGTGCCACCGACAAAGACCAATCCGTCTTTTTCGACGACACGGTGCAGGACAGGGGTTGGAAGATATCTGTTTGTCACGGTGTTTCCTTTCCTTGTGAGGGGCTTGCCGCAATGCTTGTGGAAGGGCGCGGCAAGCCCCGTTTTCGTCTTCCGGCAAAAGCGCGGTTTGCGCGCCTGCCGCCGGCATGGTGTCTCCTCAGTTCGTCATTTCCGGCGTCTCCTGAGATCTTCGTCGATAAGGGCGGTCAGGCGTTCAAGCGACGCCATGGCACTCACTCCATCGGTGATATCGGGGGCGGTGTTGTCCTCGCCCCGGAATGCTTTGGCCGCATCGGCCATCAGGGCGGCATAGCCCTTGTGGTCCTCATTGGCGGCGGCAGTGAAATTCGGTGTCCAGCTCAACGTATCGACGCCGCCGGACATTGATGCTTCCGGGTCCTCGGCCTTAAAGGGCGGATCACGGAAATAGCGGACATTGATGACGTTCTCGATCTCGATGCGACGGTGGTCGCCCATGATCGTGATGTCTTCGGTCGGCGTGCCGCGTGACTGGACCGTGCCCATGACAATCGTGCCGATCGCGCTGTTTTCGCAGGTGAAATTGAGGTGGAGCAGCAGATGGCCGGGCGCGGTTTCGACCGTGCGTACAGCCATGTCGTCAAAGGCAGAGCCGGCAAACCACGGGATCAGATCCATATAGTGGACGCAGTGATGCAGATAGAAGCTGGAATAGTCCGCAACGCCAGCGAAATAGGCAGGCCCGGACATATAGGAGCCGGTGATGCCGAGCACCTTGCCAAAGCTTTCTTCACGCAGAATGTTACCCGCAATCCGGTTGCCCGTTGAGTAACGCTTCATAAAGCCGACAATCACTGGCTTCTTGGCCTTCTCAGCAACAGCAGCAATTTCAAGCGCACCATCAGTATCGCGTGCCGGTGGCTTTTCGAGGAACACCGGAAGCCCCTTCTCAAGCGCTGCGATGGCCGCAACACGGTGCAGGTCCGGCCCGACGGCCATGCAGATGGCATCAAGCCCCTTGTGCGCGATCAACTCCTGGTAATCGCTGTAGACCGCCTCGGCCCCGTATTGCCAGGCGGCAGAGGCGGCGGCTTCGCGGTTGAGATCGCAGACTGCGGCGATATGCATGTCGTTGCGGCCGAGCTGCGGCATGAGCATATGGGTTGCGTGACGGCCGCAGCCGATCCAGCCGATATTCAGCGTCATGCCCGGCCTCCCGTCTTCGCGATGAGATCACGGACAAAGGCGATGGCCGATTTTAGCTGCTCACTCTCGTCTTCGTGTGGGGCGCGCCACTGGGCAATCGGCAGGCCGATGCGTTCGTCATCATCCCTGCGGAACGGCTCCAGCGTGATCGGGCCCGTGTAACCGACATCGGCAAGCGCCTGCATCGTGCCATGCCAGTCGATATGGCCAGTGCCCGGATAGCCGCGATTGTTTTCATTTGCCTGGAAATAGACGATGCGCTCGCCGGCAAGCCGGATCGCATCGGGAATGGACTTTTCCTCGATATTGGCGTGGAAGGTATCGAAGAGCACGCCAAGGGCGGGGTGGTTGACCGCATCGACCACGGTGACGGCCTGCGAGACCAGCGAAATGACGTCGGTCTCGTAGCGGTTGAGCGGCTCAAGCGCGAGCTTTGTTCCAGCCGCCTGGGCTTCGGGCGCCAGAACGCCAAGGCCGTCGATGACCCGCGCAGCGCGGGCTTTCATCTCCTCTTCAGCGACAGGGGTTGGCGCGCGACCGGCGAAAACCATGGGCGCGCCGTAAAGCGGGCCGCCGACGCTTGTTGCGCCAAGCGCATGGGCGACCTCAAGGCAATAACGAAGATAGCCCATGCCCCCTTCACGAATGCCCCGGTCGGCATCGGATATCGAGCGCTGCAGATTGACGCGGGCGGCCAGCGCCACGCCAAGTCCGGCCTCATCCAGCGCTGCCCTGAGCGCCTTGAGGTCAAGACCATCCTCGCGCTCGGGCACGAGCAGTTCGACAAGGTCGAAGCCGAGCGTTCTGATGTGCTCGAAGAGGTGCATGTGCTCCCGGCCGAAGGGCCGGGCAAACTGCATCGATATGATACCGATCGGGTTAGTCACGTTTTGCTTTCTTTCTCTTTGTTCGTTTCGGTTGATGATCATCAGCCCTTGACCGCGCCCTGGGTCATGCCGCTGATGAGACGTTTCTGGACGATCAGGAACAGCACCGTCGCCGGCAAGGCACCGACAATGCCGCCCGCCGTCAGCAAGCCCCACTGCACCTCGTATTCGCCGATCAGCGTCTGGATGGCGACCGTGATGGTGCGCACATTCTGACCGCCGAGTGTGAGGGCATAGAGGTACTCGTTCCACGAGGTGATGAAGATATAGATGCCGGTGGCAACGATGCCGGGCGTACACAAGGGCAGCACGACGCGACGCAGCGCGCCCATCCGGGTGCAGCCATCGGTCATGGCGGCTTCGTCCAGCGATTTCGGGATGCCGTTGATATAGCTCGTCATCATCCATGTTGAGAACGGAATGGCGACCGTAGAGTTGGCGATGATCAGCGCCAGATGCGTATCCAGAAGGCCAAGCACGCGCATCAGAACGAAGAGCGGCAGGATCAGCAGAACGATCGGGAACATGTTGATGATCAGGAACTGGATCATCAGATATTTCTTGCCGCGGAAGGAAAACCGCGAAAAGGCATAGGCGGCGGTAACGCTGAGCGACAGGCCGACAATCACCGTACCGACGGCAACGATCAGCGATGCGATCATGTTGTTGAGAAAGCCGACCGTCTTGAACAGGCGGATATAATTCTCGAAGGTGGCGCCAATAATGCTCGGACCTTCGGTAAACAGCCTGTTTTCTGAGGTCAGCGAGGTCAGCAGCATCCACAGATACGGTCCCAGCGTGAACAACAGGATCAGCACCATCGGCACTTCAACGAACAGGAAGGTTCGGGTTCTGGACTTCTTTCCGGCGATCATTTGTTGTCACCTCCGACCTTGCGCAGATAAACGATGACAAGACCCAGAAGCATGATCGTGAACAGCACGGCGAGTGCGGAACCATAGCCGAAATCGAGATTGGTGCGGGCCTTGATGAAGGCATAAAGCGGCAGCGTATAAGTGGAATATCCGGGGCCGCCGCCGGTCATGACGTAGATGACGTCAATCGAGTTTGCGACCCAGATGGTTCTCAAGAGAACCGCAGTCACGAGCACGCCGGAGATGCCGGGCAGCGTGATGTGCCAGAACTGGCGGAACTTGCTGGCGCCGTCGATGGAAGCCGCCTCGTAATAGCTCTTCGGGATCGACTGAAGGCCGGCGAGGATCATCACCGCGAAGAAGGGAAATCCCTGCCAGGTCAGCGTCAGGATGATGGCGTAAAGCGCGGTATCAGGATCGGCGAGCCATGGGATCGACTGCTTGATGATGTCTGCCCTGAGCAGAAAATCGTTCAGCACACCGTAATTGCTGTCATAGATCCACACCCACATAAGGCCAATAACGACGCTCGGCAGCGCCCATGGAATGATGATCAGCGCGCGCGCCAGAGGCCGCCAGAAAAACTCCTGGTTCAAGAGCATGGCCGTTGCCAGGCCAAGCAGCATCTGGGCGGGAATGGTGATGCCGATCCAGATTACGGTGTGCTTCAGGGAAATCCAGAAGACTTCATCCTGAAAGGCCGCGAAGAAGTTCTTCAGGCCGACAAAGGTTATCGCATTGGGTTTCCACAGCACATAATCGTGCAGGCTCATCCAGGCCGCCTGGATCATCGGGAAGAAAACAATCGCCAGCGTCACCAGCACAGCAGGTGATAACAGGGCATAGGGCAAGACGCGCTTGGCAAGCGCCACGCGCCCCGCCGGCAGTTCGGGGGCAGTCATGGTCATGGTTCGATTTCACCGGTTGATCCGGCGTCCTTATCGCTCCAACACCTCAGGGGCCGGCAAAAAGGTCAGTCTCGAAGGTGATACGGATGAGAGGAGCCCGACCCGTCATTGCGGGCCGGACGGTTTGCACACGGCTCTTACGGATTGAAGAGCTCCTCAATGTTCTGGTTCATCTTCTCGGCCGTGATTTCGCCGGTGAGCGCGCGCTGCATGTTGACGGGCCAGACCGTATTGACGAAGTCCGAGGTCTCCGGCGTGTTCGGCAGCGTCACCGCGAAGGGCAGCGAGGCAACTGTTGCATCGACGAAGCGCTTGGGATGCAGCGTCCAGTTGGCCGAGTCCGACTTGGTGACAGGCAGCTGGCCGGTCGCCTCGTTGAATTCCTTGTTGTTGCCGGTCGTCGACAGGAAGGAAATCCATTTCCAGGCGGCATCCTTGTTTTCCGCGCTGGAGAAGATCGCTGTCGATTCATCGCCAAACGTCGTCCAGTGGCCCCCACCGCATTCCGGCACGGTGGTCGCGGAGATCTTGTCGCCGAGCGCGGCAACCATGTCATTGGCCGAGCCGATGTGGTGGATGGTCATGGCGGTCTTGCCGGCCTTCAGTGCACCGGTCACCTCCTTGAACCCGTCATTGGGGGCAGACGGCGGGAAGACGTGGTCTTTCTGGAACAGGTCAACCACCCATTGCGTGCCTTCGATTGCGGTGGCGTTGGTCAAGCCGCCCTTTTCGTCAAGGCTGACGCCGTCGCGTGACAGCACCAGCGAACCCCAGTGCTCCTGGCCACCCTTGGCGCCGCGGAATCCGAAGCCGTAAATGTCGGGATTGCCGTCCCCATCGGTGTCCTGAGTGAGCGCCTTTGCCGCCTCACGGAATTCCTCGCAGGTCTTCGGCACCTCCATACCGAGTTCTGCAAGCATATCCGCGCGGTAGTAGAGATAAAGCACCACATACTGAACCGGCAGGTAATACTGATTACCGTCAGGCCCCTTGGTCAGGTTGATCAGGTCGGCCTGCAGATCGTCCTTGCCCTCCCAGCTGGCAAGATAGTCATCAATCGGCACCAGAGCACCCATTTCGACAAGGCGCGGCTGCGCATAAAGCTTCACCATCGCAGCATCCGGCGCGTTTCCGGCGATAATCGAGGTGTAAAGATTGTCGTAATAGCTGTTCCACGGCACGTTCTCGGCTTCGATCTTAATGCCGGGATTTTTCTCTTCGAACTTGGCAATCAGATCGGACATCGGATTGTCCGCATTGTCGAAATGATACCAGAAGCGCACGGTGTCATCGGCATTTGCCGCAGCACCATACGCGATGACCGACGCCGAGAGCGCCGCAATCGTCAGTAGTTTCCTCATTTTCTCCTCCGCTTTGTGCCGCTTTTTGGGCGGCTCAAGTGGTTTTCATTTTGCCCGCAACTTCCAAGAAGGCGCTTGCCGCCTCCTCTGCCGCCGTCCGGGCTTCGGCGAGAACGGGGTTCATCTGCATGAAGCCATGCACAACTCCGGGATAAAGAGTGTATTGGTCGCGTCGACCGAGAGCGCTGAGCCGGCCGGCCAGCCTTGCCGTATCTGACCGCAAGGGATCGATTGCTGCGGCGTTCAGATAAAGCGGCGGCAATTTCAAAAGCGCCGCATCATTGGCCTTGAGCGGCGAGATGAACGGACTTTTGCGAAGGGATTTGTCGGGGGTGTAGAAGTCCCAGTAGCGCATCATTTTCGCGCGCGTGAGACCGGGCCCTTCAGCACAGTCGATATAGGAACGCGACTGAAAATCATCATCATAAACACCATAAAACAGAAGGCCCGTATCCGGCAGCACGTCGCCTTCGGCGATCTGGCGCAGCATCAGGGCAAGCGCCAGATTGGCACCCGCGCTGTCTCCGGCAAGCGCGCGCGGACCAGTGATGCCGGCGAGCGCCCCCTGCCCTTCAAGCACAGCGTTCCAGATGGCCGCGCAATCATCAAGCCCGGCAGGATAGGGATGTTCCGGCGCAAGACGATAATCGAAGGTAAGAACATGGGCATTTGCTGCAATCGCCAGCACGCGCGCGGCATGCTCATGCGTTGCCATGCTGCAGAAGGCCCAGCCGCCGCCATGCACGAAGACAATCAGGCCATCGGCATCGGCCGAAGGCGTCATGAGGCGACAGGCGATGGCACTACCGGCAGAACCCGCGACCTCGAATGCCGTTTCAGAAAAGAGCGCCGGCATTTCGCGGTTCCAGCGCACATTGGCCCGCTCGGCCTGCGCCCTGCCCTCTTCCGGGGTCATCAGCGTTGGGTCACCGGCATCGGCATCCTCGGCGGCAAGCCGCGCCAGAATGGCCACCATTTCCGGCAACAGGCACAGGTCTCCATCTTGCGCCTCGAAAACGCCTTTGTCCGCTTCCCCCCATGTCGCTCCCCCCGTCATCTCCTCATCTCCTTTGGGGAATGTCTTCCGGCAGAATACTCGGACCGAACTCGACGATTGTTGTGATGTGATGAGAGAGTGCTGCGACTGCCTCATTCACATCGCCACTGTTGAGCGTTTCGACGATAGCCTCATGCCGCTCGGCGGTTTCAACCAGGTCTCTTCGCTCCTTCGAATTCAGGATTTTAAAGCGGTGGTTGTGAATAAGGCACCGCCTGAGGATTGGCTGGACCGATGGCAGGTTCGCCGCCTCATAAAGTTTCAGATGGAAATCGCGGTCAAGCTGGGAAAGCAGATAAGCATCGCCACCGCGCGCTGCACGCACCATCGACATGATGATTTCCAGTAGGTTATTGCGCAAAAGCGAGCCATAGCGCTGCATGATGCGCGGCACGCCGCGGCATTCGATCTCACGGCGAACCATGATCATTTCACGCGCATCGTCGGCCCTGGAATCGGCGACGAATGTGCCGCGATGGGGCAACCGCTCAACCAGACCGTCGTGATCAAGGGCTATAAGCGCCTCACGGGCGGTACTCTGACTGCAGCCAAAGCGCTCGGCAATATCCATTTCCAATACGGCCGAGAGCGGCGGAATGTCGCCGAGCATGATATCGCGCTGCAGGTCTTCATAAACTGTGCGACTGCGCCGCCCGGCGCGCCGGGCGTTCGTTGTGGAGGCATTACCCCCAGGGGCACCCTGCGATTTTCCGAAATTTTCAATCGCCATCATTCATTCCGCTGCTTGCATATCGATAACGTTATCGATAATATAGCGATACCAACGGAGCTTGGCAAGACGATTTTTTCGTCAGGTTCGCCACCAGCCACCGCAAGCCTGATGACCGGTGACGACCGAACAACAGTATGAATTTAATTGGAATTCCGGGTAAACAGCATAAGGCCCGGTCATCCGGGAGGCACTGATGGCAAGCATAGAGCTTGAGAAACTGATCAAGAATTACGGCGCGTTTCGTGCAATTAAAGGTATCGACCTATCTATTGAGGACGGATCTTTTGTGACGTTTGTCGGCCCGTCCGGCTGTGGTAAATCGACCCTTCTTCGTATGGTCGCCGGACTGGAGGAGATCTCCGGTGGCAAGCTGAAGATCGACGGCAGGGTCGTCAATGACCTCGAGCCACGCGAACGCGACATTGCCATGGTGTTCCAGGATTATGCGCTCTATCCGCACATGTCGATTGCCGAAAATATCGGTTTCGGATTGAAGATGCGCGGCGTCGCCAAGGCCGAGATCTCAAGACAGGTACAGGAAGCAGCGGATATTTTGCAAATTACCCCGCTTCTGGAGCGCAAGCCGGGCCAGCTTTCCGGCGGCCAGCGCCAGCGCGTGGCCATGGGGCGCGCCATTGTACGCCGCCCGCAGGTCTACCTGTTCGATGAACCGCTTTCCAACCTCGATGCCAAGCTGCGCGTCGACATGCGCACCCAGATCAAGCGCCTCCACACCCTGCTGAAGACCACAACCATTTACGTCACCCACGATCAGGTGGAGGCAATGACGCTTGCCGACCACATCGTCATTCTGAAAGATGGTGTTATCATGCAGCAGGGCAAACCGGTCAGTGTTTATGAGCGCCCGATCAGCCGTTTTGTCGGGGAGTTTATCGGCTCACCGAAGATGAACATCATCGAAAGCCACCTTGTAACGGATGCCGGCAGGCCCGAGCTTCGCTTCGGCGAATTCATACTTCCGGTGACCGGCGCCACAGCGCTGAACGGCGCCAAAATTGACATCGGCATTCGTCCGGAGCATCTGATACCCTGCACGCAGGAAGACGCCTTGTTTTCCGCCCGGACCGATGTTCTCGAGCCGCTCGGATCGGACACCCACGCGATCTGCCTGCTCGGTGATACGGAAATCACCGCGCGCCTTGCGCCCGATCCGTCCTATCAGCCGGGCCAGATCCTGCATTTCACCGCGGATGCCGACAAGATCCACTTCTTCGACACCAAAAGCGGTGACCGCCTCGACATATCGGCCATGCCGCTCGTGGCCGCAGTGTGAAGTGGACGACAAGAGGCGACTTCCCGCCTGCAAGCGGGAAGTCAGACATCACCTCGCCATATCAAGAAATCATACTGGCTCAGTGCGGTTTTCTGACCCGTCCGACGGCTGAATCAGACGAACCGGCTTTGCTTTGGCGCGTTTGAAGGCACCTCAGCGCGCAGCGTCCTTCACGAGCAATACTGAAAGGTGGAAGCCCTGGCTGTGCATATCGACAAAGCCGTTGGTAAAGTCGAAGAAATAGAACATGTCGGGCATCGCTTCCGAGGATGTCCAGAACTGCGCGCCTTCGCCGTAGTCGGTCGCCGCGATATTGGGAAAGGCAACCCCGTCGATCTTCGGGCCGTCGCAGGTGTCGAGGGTCAGGGTTTCCAGTTCCTGCCCGGTCGGAACGCGCCAGCCGTCGCCTTGCGTCTTCGCGTAATCAATGGCCTCGTTCAACCCGAGATTGCGTGCTTCGCCCGAACAGGTCTGGGCTCCGGCATCCCATTGCATGCCGACCGCGCATCTTTTCCAGGTCAATCCGTGTTCGCGGCTCGTCGCCTCACCCCCCTGCAACAAAAAGCCGGTGCCATCCGGCGTGATGCAGGCTGCGTGTGCCCCGACGGGAAGAAGGAGGGACAAAAAGAGGGTCGGCAGGACACTGGATCGCATGCGGTTTTCCTTGGGCTGACTTTGATTGAGACGACAGATGATCGGAGCCGATCCCGTATATGCGGTTTGTGGCGGAACTCAGCGCACACTTTTCAGGCTTTCAGAAATTTCGCGTTTTGTGCTGCAAATTGTGCAAACCGTTTTGAGGCTCGCATGTCAGCGCAGCAGCGGAAGGCGGCCGCAGATCCGGTCCACCGCCTTGCGTGACCCGGCCAAGAGCAGTGCCTGCGGGATCTGCGCGTCGAGAGGTTCAGCGGCGATCCGGGCCGTATAGTCGTCATAATCGCGCGCCTCGAAGGCCGCACGCATATAGGCCAGCCTTATCGGCAGATCGGCCGCCTTGTCGAACAAAGCCGGCAGGTCTGCGGCGGGCGCACCGAGAACCGGCAATGCAACGGTGGTGATCCCGGCAAGGGCGATGGCATCCTGCGTCGGGGTATCCGCACCGACGAGGTCCGGGCGCAGCTTTCCAAGGCTCATGGCCATAACGGCCGAAAAATTAGCCTTGAGGCCGGTTGGCAAAGCTTCATCCAGAATAATCACGGGTTTTATCGACATGGCGGTATCCTTTCGCGCCACCCCATCGCATGCCGTCCGGGCCCGGTCTTGGATAAAATTGACTTTTCAGTGCCGGATGAGCGCGCCGGGCGTGACGCCATAATGGCGGCGGAAATGGCGGATCAGATGGGCCTGATCGTAAAACCCTGCAGCGATCGCAGCCTCGGCCGCGGGTGCGCCATCAAGCAGCAGACGGCGGGCATGGTTCAGCCGGGCGCGCAACACATGACCGCGCGGCGTCAGACCGGTAGCGCGAACGGTGCTGCGAATAAGATAAGACGGGTTCAGGCCAACGGCTGCCGCCATGTCGGTGAGGCTCAGCGCCTCGCCAGCGACAAGGCCATCCTCGATAAAACCAAGCATTGTGCGGATCGCGGCGGGTTCGTTGCCCGGTTGGCGCAGCACGGCGCGTCCGTAAAGAGCAAAGGCCGTTGCCAGAACTGCATGAACTGCCTCTTCCACGGCGAGGCGATGATCGGCCATCTGTGCGCTGTTGAGGCATTCGGCGAGCCGGACCAGAGCCTGCGACAGCTTGTAATCGCGATCACGCGGCGCGATCTCGGCAAAGCCGCGCAAGGTGCGAACGCCCAGAACGGCGCGCACCGCCGCCTCGGACGCGTATAGCATGTTATAGCGTACCCGCTCGGCGGCGGCGTGGCCGGTATGGGCCTCCTCCGGATTCATCAGCGAGAGCGAACCGGCAGGCAGCACCATGCTTTCCCCGCGGCAAAGATATCCGCCCGCACCTTCGGCAATTGCGCCAATCGCAAAGCCTTCATGTGCATGCCGGCTAAACGTCTGGGTGCTGAAGGCCGCTTCGAAAAAATCAATGCCATAAAGCCATTCAAGATGATGATAACGATTGCGTTGCATGAGGCTTGGTATAGCGCCGGTGGGACTGACAGGGAAAGATGTCTGTTGCGTAGAAGGATGCATTCCGCTGAAGGCCGGCTTTCAGCAAATCGCTTGTCCGGGCCGCGTTGCGGTCGGGCCTATCGCTTGGCAGTCTTTCATAGATTCTTTTGCAGGAAACTGGTGATTTCGGCCGTCATTTCCCGATGCACCGATCCCGGTCAACACCGGGTTCGTCGCTGCAGATCAGAGCAGCCTCCGCCGCGATCGTTTCAGGGCATGGGTCTACGAAAATGAAATGCCGCACCGGCACGACATCGTCCTGCGGTCGGAAAGGCAGGTTTTCGACCAGTGCTAGCGCGTTCGCACCGGACGCCATATAGGCGTCATCCTCCGGCCGGATGAGCAGCACAGGCATTTTGACCGCGGCGAGACCTGTGGCATCGAACATCGTCGGCAATCCAAGTGGTTCAGTCAATGCGCAAACCTGAAATATCTGCTTTCCAGCGTCCACCGGAGAAGTAGTGCAGCAGCAGAGTCCCGATGATCTGCGCCAGCGTTTCCGGTGCCCGCTCTTTTCCGACAATACGCGTGACCGCGTCCAGAAAATATGCCATCGTTTCCTGCATCGCCGGATCCTCCGCAATCTCGTCTGGTTTTTTGCTGCGCAGGTAGTCAAAAACAAGCGCCATCTCCGGGCCAAAGTCCGGCTTCATGGAATCCATCAGTTCCTGAAGCTGAGCCGCTTCTCCCTCTGCGTTATTGCCGCTCGGCTCCGGAAACTGGCGGATCACCTGTTTGGTGCAGGCCAGAAACAACGCCTCTTTGTTCGGAAAGTAGTGATAGAGGGCGCTCTTTGACATGCCCAGATATTGCGCGACACCGCGCATGCCCACGCCGGAGTAGCCGTGCTCTGAAAAGTAGGAGGCCGCGCGCTGTGCGATTTCATCCTTGTGGGCGTCGTGGTTGACGATCTTCGGCATTTTTATAGTCCATATGGTCGAAAAAACATTGACACGAAATCTGGCGCCTGTCTATTGGCTTAAAAAGTCCAAGTGGTCTAAAAAAGCCTGATCTCTTTCTCAGCCCAAGAGCTGCCCCATCGGCGTCGCCGCTCTGCTCATGTCTCTGGTCACGCCAAGGCTTATGGTCTTCAAACCCTATTAAGGAGCTTTCCCATGGCAACATCCAGTGGCGTCGACCGCAATCACGGCCAGAGTCTCGGACCGAAGCTTGCATTTTCCGCGATTCATGCCGGTTTGGTGATCATTTGCATCTGGTTGGCCTTTGGCCGCTTTGACTGGGCAGATCCCCTCAGGGCCAAAGTGCTGGCAGGGTGTGCCCTTCTCTATTTTCTGCGGCACGTTCTGACGTTGTTTGTCCTGCTCAAACGCCGCGTGGAAATGTCCGAGGTTTTAGGGCTGAGCGTCTTTATGGCTGTGTTTGAAATCGGCTTTCTCCTGCTTGGGGCAGGCGCTCTTTCTGGCACCGCAACGCCGTTTCGCTGGCTGGACTGGATCGGTATTGCCATGGTCATCATCGGTTCGTTCCTGAACAGTGGATCCGAACTCCAGCGCTGGCACTGGAAAAAGAAACCCACGTCCAAAGGCAAATGCTACACAGAAGGTCTGTTCGCGTATTCCATGCACATCAACTATTTCGGCGACAGCGTGCTGTTTTGCGGATGGGCAATCCTTTCCGCATCCTTCTTCGCATGGCCGGTTCCGCTCTTTATCATCGCAAGTTTTGTCTGGTTTCACATTCCTGCGCTGGATGCGTATCTGGCAAAGCGCTATGGCAAAGACTTCGAAACATACGCCGCAAAAACCGCGAAATTTGTCCCGTTCCTCTATTGAATGCCGCGGCAACAGTCAGGCAGACTGACCAAAGCATTCGCCGCATCAAAGCAGCCGTTTGACAATGCCGCGGCGAAATCGCACTTCGAGGCATAACTGCTATTCTTCTGCAAAGTGACCAGCCTCTGCCTTTTTTGCGAAGCCCTTGCCGATACGGGCTATATTTTCTGGGTATGTTTGATCATCACATCTACAACAGGAGGGCACAAGCTGAACATGCGTATCATCCGCCAACTTCAGCATGGTCCCCGTTTGGCCCTGTAAATTCGTTTACAGGGCGGGCCTGAGGCACAACCTCTCATTCGGTCTGCCTAAAGCCGCTCTGCGGCACCTTGATCTATGACCTGAGTTTCCAATGACTGTTATGAACATCAACGATTTGAGCGTTGTCCTGGGCGAGCCCCTTTTCGAAAACCTGAACCTGACCATATCCAAAGGCGACCGCATCGGGCTGGTCGCTGCAAATGGACGAGGAAAAACATCGCTTCTGGATTGTTTGTCCGGCGTGTCTGAACCCACGAATGGAACCATAGTCCGAGCACGTGGTTTGCGGGTTGGATATGTGGCGCAATACGTTCCGGAACAAGCGTACTCCCATACCCTCTACGACTGGGTTTTGAGCGCGCTCCCTACCGAGCAGGCCGAATATGAAAGCTGGCGCGTAGATGTTGTTCTCGGGGACCTGAGTATCCCCTATGAGCTGCAAAAACTTCCGTTGAAACAGTTAAGCGGCGGCTGGCAGCGCACGGCGCTTCTCGCGGCGGCCTGGATCACAGCGCCCGATATTTTGTTGCTGGATGAGCCAACCAACCATTTGGACCTGAATCGTATCGGCCTGTTGCAGGACTGGCTATCGCATCTACCGCGGGATTTGCCAGTTGTGATTACGTCTCACGATCGGGCATTCTTGGACGCCACAACCAACAGAACGTTGTTCCTGCGTACCGATCGCTCGCGTGCGTTTACGCTGCCTTACACACAAGCGCGCGGCGCACTTGATGAGGCCGACGCGGCGGACCAGAGGCGCTTCGCGAATGACCTGAACAAAGCACAACAGTTGCGCAAGCAGGCTGCAAAGCTGAAGAACATCGGCATCAACTCAGGCTCTGACCTGCTGGTCACAAAGACGAAGCAACTCAAAGCCCGCGCCGAAAAAATCGAAGACGCCGCCAGGCCTGCCCATCAAGACTACAGCGCCGGTGACATCAAACTGACAAACAGCGGTACCCATGCCAAGGCGCTGGTAACATTAGATGACGTACCGGTTCAAACTCCGGATCACCAACTCCTGTACAAAACCGGACGAAAATGGATCCTTCCCGGTGACCGCATCGTGCTTTTAGGGGCCAACGGCACTGGAAAGACACGGCTGATCAACATGATCCAGGACGCTCTGGCTGGACACGACGGGCCGGTCAAATGCGCGCCGTCAGTTGTACCGGCTTATTCCGATCAGAATCTAAGCCAGCTTTCAGACCAAGACACCCCCATGACGGCGGTAACCGGACAAATTGATATTGGTGATCAAAACGCACGCCGCGTTCTGGCGGGGGCTGGGGTAAACATTCAGATGCAGGATGCCAAGATCGCAGCTTTGTCTGGCGGACAGAAAGTACGATTGGCGATGTTGATTTTGCGTCTCAAGAACCCAAACTTCTACTTGCTTGATGAACCGACCAACCATCTGGATATTGTGTCCCGTCTCAACGCCTTTGAGACAGATTTGGTTTAACGGATAAAGGAGGATTTTGGCTCATCATAGCGCACGCAAAGGAAGTGACGATGAGACAAAAATCCGGTCAGCAGAAACCGACGGCAGACAGTCACATCTTCAAAGAAACGAAGCTCCTCTTTTCTGGCAACCCGGCATGTGGGATGGCACGCCCTATCAGGAGTATTCCGAATATGTACGTCACCAGGGTATCGCAGGCGGCGCAACTCTGCCGTTGTTTGCCTCGCCGGGAAAATTCAGCGCAATCACCCTTCTGACAATCGACAAGTCTCTTCACCCGCCTGATACGGCGCATGCGATTTCGATACTGACCAATATGGCAACCGCACGTATGGTGGCCTTCACAGAGGGCCTGCCCTGCCAGTACAATGTTCATGGCTTCAAGCACTTATCAGGATTGCAGGTAGAAATCCTCAGCTGGATCGCAAAAGGAAAAACCAACCACGAAATCGCCCTGATAGTCGGACGGACCGAACGCGCCATCGCCTATCATGTGAGCGAGATACTGGCGAAGATTTCGGTCACTTCCCGCGCTCAGGCCGCCGCGTTCTATGCCGCTCTCGGCTTGCGTGAGTGATCTTTATTCGATTGCTATGCCGCCCCTTCCGATCCGGGCTTGTCGCAAGGTTTTCCCGTTTAACTGTGCTTTGATATTTTCATAGTGAGACGGTGCTTCGATTTGCCGGATAGCGGAGGCCGCCGAAAAGAAGCGACAAACCAACCGTCTGTCATCCATCGTCGACCCACGCGGTAACATCGAAAAGACCGACCAGACAATCTTTATGAGATGTTTTTCGGGCTCTCCGCGCAATCACCCCGGAGAACCCAAATTGCGTCGTGCCACCTAAGCTTGAGCGCTGTCTATGGCGTTCGGAACGGCCGTGGCCCGTTCTTCGCTCCACTCGAATGCAGCGAAGAGACCGCGAAGTTCCGCCAGACCTTTAAGCCTGCCGATTGCCGGGTATCCCGGTTGTGCCTGCCGGCCGATATCGTCGAGGATGTCCTGGCCGTGATCGGGTCGGATCGGAATGGACCAGTCCGACCGACCTGCGGCTTTACGACGATGCTCTTCTTCGACGACTGCGGCTACAAGTGCGGCCATGTCCGTGTGTCCGCTCAGGTGCTGATCCTCATAGAAGGAGTTCATCACCGCCTCGCCCTCGATCGTGACATTGCGAAGATGCATGAAGTGAACACGGTCGCCGAGCGCCTTCATGATCGCTGCGGGGTCGTTGTCCGGGCGCGCGCCCAGCGCCCCGGAACACAGAGTCACGCCGTTTGCCGGCAGTTCGACAGCGTCCAGGATTTTGCGGTATTGCGCCTCCGTCGACATAATTCTGGGGAGCCCCAGAAGCGGAAAGGGCGGATCGTCCGGGTGGCAGCAAAGCCGCACGCCCAGTTCTTCGGCGAGCGGCGCGACCTCTGAGAGGAAGTCGATCATGTGGCCCTGAAGCGTCTCCTCGCTGATATTGTCATATTCGCCGAGTTGGGTCCTGACATCCTCAAGCGAGAAGCGCTCTGCGGCGCCTGGAAGACCGAAGACCACATTTCCGGCAATCGCCTCCTTGTCGGCTTCGCTCATCTGGGCGAATCGGGCGGCAGCGGCTTCGCGCACATCGTCCGGAAAGCTTTCGGCAGCACCGGGGCGTGCGAGGATGTGAATGTCATATGCGGCGAAGTCTATCAGGTCGAACCGCATGCAGCGCGCGCCGTTCGGCCGCTCCCAGGCAAGGTCCGTGCGTGTCCAGTCGAGCACCGGCATGAAATTGTAGCAGATCACCTCGATGCCGGCGGAAGCCAGATGCCGCATCGATTGCTTCCAGTTTTCAATATGCGTTCTCCACGCGCCCTTCTGCTTCTTGATGTCTTCCGAAACAGGGAGCGATTCGACGACGTTCCAGGCAAGTCCCGACGGACGCCCGTTAGCCATGATTGCAATCTGCTGCTGGCGAAGCGCGATTTCCGCGGGGCTCCATACCGCGCCCGTCGGGATATGATGAAGGGCCGAAACCACGCCTTCGACGCCCGCCTGCATCATCGTTTCAACTGTTACCGTGTCTGCTGGTCCGAACCAGCGCCATGTCTGTTGCATTGTCAGGCCTGCTTTTCGTCTGTTTCGTTGAGTGCAATATGGACCTTGCAGCTTTTGCTCTTGTCCAGCGCAAGGGCGAAGGCCGCGTCGGCCTCGTTCATCGGATAGGTCCCGGTGATGATCGGCCGCACATCGATCTTTCTCGATCCGATCGCATTCACGGCATCGGCGAATTCGCTGTCGAAGCGGTGCGTGCCGATATAGGCGATTTCTCGGGCAACCATGCGGCCGACCGGCAGCTCCATCACGCCCGCAACGCCGACTTCGACAAGAACCCCGCAAGGCTCCAGCGCTTCGATGGCGCTAATCACCGCCTGCGAAGCCGCAGAGCACTCGAACGCCACATCATATGGGCCTTCTTCGGATACGCCGTTGGGCCGGGCCTTGAGATCGATGGTGACATCGGCCCCCATTTTCCGGGCAACCTCCAGCGCTTCCGCGTTCAGATCGGTGGCGACGATGTGCGCCGCACCTGCCGCTTTCGCCGCGGCAATCGTCAGGCAACCGATCGGGCCGCAACCGGTGACGAGGACGTTGAGCTTGTCGACGCCGGCGGGTACGCGTGAAACCGCGTGCAGGCAGACAGCGAGCGGTTCGGAACACGCCGCCTCGCCAGCAGTAATGCCTTCGGGGAAGGCAAAGCACTGGGCTGCGTCAACGGTGAGGTATGACCGGTAGAGGCCCTGTTCATGCGGCAGATGCATCGCGCTGCCCATGAAATGCATATCCGTGCAATGCCGCTCCATTCCCGACCGGCAGAAACGGCAGTGCCCACAGGGGCGGCTGGGATTGACCGCGACCAGCGTGCCGGGAGTGAGCGCATCGACACCCTGACCGACCGCCTCGATGCGGCCGGCTGCTTCGTGGCCCAGTATAATAGGCTCGCGGACCCTGATCTGCCCGACGCCGCCATGGGCAAAATAATGCAGGTCCGACCCACAGATGCCGCCGCGTTCCATGGCGATCCTGACCTGTCCCAGCCCCGGGGCAGCAGCCTCACATGTTTCAAGCCGCAGATCCTGCTGTGCATGAAGACGCAGGACATCCGCCTGTTTCACAGGCATTCCAGACATAATGAAAACTCCCTTTTCAGTTTCCAAGACAGAAACTTTCAACTTCTGTTTCGAGAGAAGTGGATGGTATCTGGCCAGAGACGACGCGCGACAGCACGTGTCTGCGGTTTTCCGCTCGATTGAGTGCGAGCGCTTCCCATCATCGCTTCTCCTCCCATTCAGCCGCATATGCTGGCCGCGGCTTCTGCCGCCGATTTTGTGTTTGCCTGTCAGTTCGTCTTCAAAACGGCTTTACATAATCGACAAACAATCATATACACATTGTCAGACGATTTAAAAGACATTGATAGTCAATCTGGAGGATCGTTTACGGGAGGATGAATTTATGATGCCTGCATCGCCGGCATGGCTTGGCCGTGCATCCAATGCGCGCTGCCGACAGAGAGCTAACGTCGCCACCTTCCGTGGCACGCGCGCTCGATCAGTCTCTTCTCCCGTTTGCAGAAAACTCGTGAAATCTCAGGATTTCCAATGGATGGAGTAGAGCAATTGACACGCATACCTTTCGATACGATGCGGGACGTCATCACCGAAGCTTTTGTCAAGGCGGGGATGTCCGCCGGGGACGCCGCCCAATGCGCCGCGTTTCACACGCAGGCGAGCTGCGACGGGGTGTACTCGCATGGCCTCAACCGTGTCGCACGGTTTGTCGACTACGTGAAAAAGGGCTGGGTCAATCTGGGGGGGAAGCCGGAACCTGTTCGCTCTCTCGCTGCTATTGAAGTGTTCGACGGTCATCGCGGTCCGGGCATACTCAATGCACTTTTCGCCAGCGATCGCTCGATGGAACTCGCCGAAAGGAACGGCGTCGGCATCGTGGCCTTGCGGAATACGACCCACTGGATGCGTGGCGGGGCCTTCGGCTGGCATGCTGCCGAGAAGGGCTATGTCGCCATGTGCTGGACCAATACCGAGTCCTGCATGCCGGCCTGGGGAGCGCAGAATACGCGCTTGGGCAATAATCCCTTCGTCATGGCCGTGCCGCGTGACAACGGCCATATCGTGCTCGATATGGCAATGTCGCAATATGCCTATGGCAAGCTTCAGGTCACACGGCTGAAAGGCGAAAACCTGCCCTTCCCCGGCGGCTTTGACAAGAATGGGGTATTGACCTCCGAGCCCGGCCCGATCGAGGAATCGATGCGCATCCTGCCGATGGGCTACTGGAAAGGTTCGGGCTTCGCCATTCTGCTCGACACGCTGGCTGCAGTGCTTTCCGAAGGCGCCCCGACCTACGAGATCGACCAGATCCAGGAAGGAAGCTGCACCGGCTGTTCGCAGATATTCATCGCCATCGATCCCCGGCAGCTCGGCGGCGAGGCGTTTACCAACCGGGTGGCGGATGGCGTTGCCGACTATGTCAATGGCTCGACACCGGACGAGAAGAGCAAGGAGGTCCTCTATCCGGGACAGATCGAAGTCCGTGTACGCAAGGATCATCTGGAAAACGGAATTGTTGTCGATGACGGTATCTGGGCAGAGGTTCTCGCTCTTGCAGGCCGGAGTGCCTGACGATGATTACCGGACACCTCGACTGCCTTCAGCGCGCAGGCAATGAATTTCCAGATGCTGTCTTTTCGGTTCTCGATGCGTTGGCAGTTATGGATTTTCATGACATTGAGGACGGTGAGATCGCTCTTGCCGGTCATGGACTGACGGCCAGGCTTTTTTCTCTGCAAACGCATCCGCGTGAGGCAGGAAAGGCTGAATCGCACCTTGAGAACATCGACATTCACCTCGTGGTTTCAGGTGCCGAAAAGATCGTTCAGGCGCCGCTTACGGATGCTGTCGATGCGACACGTCAAGGACAACACGAAAACGACAATCTGTTCTACGACCTGCCGGCCGAACCGGTCACCGCGGTGACCCTGAAACCGGGAGACTTCGCGGTGCTGTTTCCGTGGGACCTTCATGCCCCCGGCTGTTCAGTGCCCGGAGAAGACAGTGTCAGAAAGGTCGTCGTCAAGCTTCCGCTGGCAAGCCTCAAAGCTGGTTAAAAACAAAGGGCCACCTGAACAAGGCGGCCCCATCGAGATTCACTGGGAGGATCAAGGTGTCTATACAAAATGCCGTGCAGCAAACGCTGAAGGCGCTGATGGTCATATCGCTTGCCCTGATGTGCGTCCTCGTTTTCGCCAATGTAGTGATGCGATACGGTTTCAACTCCAACATTCTTATCACAGAAGAAGTCGCCCGTTACCTGTTCGTGTGGCTGACCTTTCTCGGTTCGATCACGGCCTTTGCCAGAAACCGGCATGTCCGCGTCGTGTTCGTTCTCAACCGCTTACCGGATCCCTGGCGGGGAATCGTGCTCGTTTTAAGCCGCATCGCCATGCTGATGTGTTGCGTGATGGTGCTTATCGGTTGCTGGCAGCTGGCTGAGCTGAACCTCCAGAACCGCCTTCCCATAAGCGGCTTGCCGGTTGCCGTTCTCTATGCTGCCGGCATTCCCTTCGCCGTCTGTGTTGGCGTCATACTGGTGGCCCGGATCTGGCGTGCCATCCGGCAGTTACCCGGAGGTGAAATCCTGTGACCGTCATCGTTTTCCTTGTCAGCCTGGTTGGCTGCATCGTCATCGGCATACCGATTGCTTTTTCGCTGCTGCTCTGCGGCACGGCCCTGATGCTCAATCTGGGGCTTTTCGACAGCCAGATCATGGCGCAGAACCTGATCAACGGGGCCGACAGTTTTTCGTTGCTGGCGATTCCGTTCTTCATTCTCGCCGGTGAACTGATGAACGCGGGCGGAATCTCCAAACGCATCGTCGACCTTCCCATGAAGCTGGTCGGCCACAAACGCGGTGGCCTCGGCTATGTCGCGATCATTGCCGCGGTGCTGATGGCAAGCCTCTCGGGTTCTGCCGCCGCCGATACCGCAGCGCTGGCAATGGTGCTTCTGCCAATGATGAAGACCGCGCGCTACGATGAAAGCCGGTCGGTCGGGCTGCTCTCTGCCGGCGGCATCATCGCACCGGTCATTCCGCCGTCCATTCCGTTCATCATTTTCGGCGTGGCAAGCGGCGTTTCGATTTCACAGCTCTTTCTGGCCGGTATTGCGCCGGGCGTGATGATGGGTGCGACTCTGGCGGCCGTCTGGTGGTGGCAGGCCCGCACCGCTGAAATCGAGACGATGGAAAAGGCAAAGCCGGCTGAAATCATGCAGTCGCTTCGGCAGGGCATATGGGCGCTGTTCCTGCCGGTCATCATCATCGGCGGTTTTCGCAGCGGCATATTCACCCCGACCGAGGCCGGCGTTGTCGCCGCTGTCTACGCGCTTTTCATTTCGGTGGTCGTCTATCGGGAACTAGATCTCAGGAAACTCTATGAGGTACTCTATTCCGCCGCCGAAACGACTGCCGTCGTCATGCTGCTCGTTGCCGCATCGGCTGTATCCGCATGGCTCATCACGATTGCCGAGCTGCCGCAGATGGTTGCCGATCTGATGGAACCGCTCACCGGGTCACCCATCCTGCTGATGGCTGTGATGATGGTGTTCATCATGATTGTCGGTATGGTTATGGACCTGACGCCAACGGTTCTCATCCTCGTCCCCGTGATGATGCCGCTCGTCCACGCGGCCGATATCAATCCGGTCTATTTCGGTGTGATGTTTATCCTGAACTCCTCAATCGGTCTGATTACGCCACCCGTCGGGAACGTGCTCAACGTGATCGCCGGCGTGTCCCAGATACCGTTCGAGCGCTGTGTGCGCGGCGTCGCGCCATATCTGGCGGTAATGCTGGCATTGCTCGTTCTGTTCATTCTGTTTCCGGCGCTGATCATAACACCGCTTCATTGGCTGTCCTGACGCCAACCGCAAATGTGGCGACAGGCTTCAGCCGCAGGCTTGTCGTCGCACCTTTAGCTTGAGCGGCAATACACAAAAATTGGGAGAGTAGAATGACTGTAACCATGAAGAATATCGTGATCGGGTCGCTCGTGGGGGTGGGCCTCGCATTATCGGCAACCACTGGCGTTCAGGCAAAATCGCTGCGTTTCGCCTCTGAAGCGTCGCGCAACGATACGCAGTATGCCGGTGCGCAGAAATTCAACGAGTTGCTGGAAGAAAAGACCGGTGGAGAGCTCGATCTGAAGATTTTCACCGACAGCACGCTCGGCAATGGCCAGGCCGCCATTACCGGAACGCGCGGCAGCACGATCGACATGCTTGTCACCGGGTCTTCGAATTTCAGCGGCCTGGTTCCCCTCATCGGCATGCTCGACATCCCGTTCCTGTTTGAAGATACCGACCATGCCTACCGCACCCTTGACGGCGAGGTCGGACAGGAATTGCTGGACCAGTTGAACGATGTCGGCCTTCAGGGGCTTGCCTACTGGGACAATGGCTGGCGCCAGATCACCAATTCGGTGCATCCGGTTCACACACCCGACGATGTGAAGGGGTTGAAAATCCGCACGACCGGCGCGCCGGTTCATATCGAGGCTTTCCAGCTTCTGGGCGCAAACCCTGTGCCGATGCCGATCGGTGAACTTTATACGGCACTCGAAATGGGGACCGTCGATGCCCAGGAACACCCGCTCGGCGTGTTCGTGTCGGCGAAACTCTATGAGGTTCAGGATTACCTGACCCTGTCCTATCACGCCTACAGCCCGCTGATCGTGGCAATGAACAAGGCCAAGTTCGACGCGCTGCCGGAAGACCAGCAGCAGGCGCTCATCGAGGCGGCACGCGAAGCGGGCGACTATCAGCGCGAGCTCAACAATCAGGCGATCGCGGAAGAGGTTGAGTTCCTCAGGGGCGAAGGCCTGGATATCGTGGAAAGCATCGAACAGGCCCCCTTCGTCGAGGCAACGCTTGGCGTGCGCGATACCTTTGTCGATCAGTTCGGCGGCGCTTCCGAACTGCAGCAGATCGATGCATTGCGCGCCAATGACTAATCGAAACGCTTCAACTGGTTGAGAAATCCTCGACCGGTTCTGGTCAGATATGAGTGGTTCCGGCGATGTGCCTTCGACATCTGCCGGAGCCACTTATTTTTCGGCAATGGTTATTTCTGGTGTCGGATGAAAACTGCTAATGATGCAAACGACATATCGAAGGTGAGTACTGCGAGGGTCTCTTGTCAAAGCTGACATCTGAAAATGCGTCCAAGCCATCGAACGGCCGGGCGACAAAGCTCGAATCCACGGTCGCCGACTTTGGGAACGACATTGTGAGTGGTCGTTACGCTGGCGAAACGTCGCTTCCTTCGGAGGCGGAACTGTGCGCGACCTATGGCGTATCCCGCGCGACCCTTCGCGAAGTCGCGAAAATCCTCGCATCGAAAGGGCTGATTGTCATTCAAAAGCACCGCGGCCTTTTCATCCAGGAGCGGCGCGACTGGAACTACCTCGATACCGATGTTCTGAACTGGGTTCTCGCCGGAGAAGGCAGTTACGACATGATCAGAACGCTTCTTGAAACCCGGGCCATTATAGAGCCCGAGATCGCCGGCTGGGCGGCGGCGCGGGCGGGCGCGGACGACCTTGCGAAGATGGAAGCGGCCCTGAAGGACATGGATAAATTCTATGCCGACAAGGATCGTTTCAACGAGGCTGATATCCGCTTCCATGCAGCGTTGATTGCCGCAGCGCAGAATTATGTGGTCGAGCAGCTTGGCAAGGCGATCACAGCCCTTCAGATCGCCGTGTTCGATGTGACCTATTTCCCCGACAACACCACAAAGCAAATCACGATCGACCAGCATTCCGAACTCCTGAACGCGATCCGCCTGCGCAAACCCGCCGTGGCAAAACGGATAAGCACACAGATGATCGAAGGCGTGCGGAGCCGCGTCGATCAGAAATACAAAGCTTTGAAATAACGTTTTCCTCAAAAAGCGGTCCTGACGGCCGCTTCTTCTCAGGCTGATCGGAGGCCGAAAGGCACACACACGGACGTTGTGGCGGCGCAGAATGGACAGGGCACAATATCTTCCGCCGTCGTTCGCTTGCAAAAGCGCACTTCAGCAACTTGGCAATGCCACAACCTGGCACTACCAGGCGAAGCGGTCAAGTCCGGTGGCGGGGTTCCGCTGTCGACTGGCGCACGATCAGTTCTGTCGGCAGCGTGATCCGGTTGCTCGGCGCGTCGAGCCCGCTGATGCGTGCCAGCAGCGTATTCATCGCCGAGCGGCCGATCTGGCGCAGCGGCTGGCGGATCGTCGTCAGCGGTGGATGCATTTGCTGGGCGATGGCGATGTCGTCAAAGCCGATCAGCGACATGTCTTCCGGGATCGAAAGCCCCTTTTCCCTGAGTGCCTGACTGGCGCCGAGCGCGCTGATATCATTGGAGGCGAAAATCGCGGTCGGCCGTTCCTTCAGCGCCAGCAATTGCTTGGCCGCGTCGAAGCCGCTCTTTTGCAGGAAGTCGCCCTCGACGATCAGCTGCGGATCCCGATCCAGATCGAACTGAGCAACGGCATCGCAATAGCCCGCCCGGCGTTCGCGCGCCGAACGCAACCGGTTGTCGCCCGAGATGAAACCGATCCGGCGGTGGCCGAGATCGGCCAGATGGCGCACCGCAAGCCGCGCGCCCTGATAGCTGTCGCCATCGACCGAGGGAAACGGCGGATCGTCATAAAGCGTGTCGATCGTCACCACCGGCAAGGCTTCGCTGGCGATCTTTTCCAAATAGCTCGCCTCATAGGGAAGAATGGCGATGATGCCGCCGGCGATCTGCTGCAAGAGGCTTGCAACACTGCTCGGCGCAGTGCTGTCACGATCCGGAAGTGAATAGACAAGCGCCTCGTAGCCTGCGTTCTTCGCCGCACCGCTGATGCCGAGCACGATGTCGCTGGTGAAGGGGGCATGCAACTCCGCCATCACGCCGATAATCCGCGAGCGGCCATTGGAGAGCTTTTGGGCAAACGGATTGACCGAATAGCCCATTTCGTCGGCAATACGGAGAATGTCTTCGCGTGTTTCCGCCGAAACGCCTGGCTGGTTATTGAGCGCGCGCGAGGCTGTCATCCGCGAAACACCCGCGACTTTTGCAATCTCGGCCAGTGTCGCCGCCCGCTTCTTTGCAGTCACGCCTGTTCCCCCTGACAGGTCCCGACCATTATCCCCGGCGCGGAGGCGAAGAAGGATACCATACTGATCAATACCTCACTCTTTGTCTGTCAGCCTCTGTGCCTTTTGCAGAAAAGCCGGAGTTCGAATTAGCACACATTCATCGCGGTGGCGACAAAACCACGCCTGCGCCTGCCGCCAGCCTGAAGAAACGAGCCGAAGCTCCCACGCGCAAATCAAGCGGCCTTCTTGCGCGAAACGCGATTGACACAATGTACCGTTACCGGTAACGTACCTCATATCGTAAGACTTACAGCTGTCTTGCATGGGAGGAAACAATGCAATTCAAACCGTCCAGAACGTTAACCCGTTT
>NZ_SMAR01000042.1 GCF_004342225.1 Martelella mediterranea
TCAGTTCGTCCTTCGAAAGCCGCTGCAAATCATTTCGATCCATGGCTGTATGGATTCAGAAATCCGTGCCCGTGACAAGGGGGTGGGTAAATACTAATAACCTATTGATTTCAAATATTTTCAATAAAACTTTTAATCAGTAGGTCCAGGGTTCGAACCCCTGCGCGCTCACCATTTCATAACTATTCACTCAGATGTCTGTTTTCCGTTCTGCACCGGCATCGATGGCCCGGGCAGATTAGTAACCATTGTAATTTGCGTTTTTTAGCCTTATTTCCGCCCCAAGTTGATTGCGCTCGTCAGCGCCTTCTCATTCTCAAATGATTTTTCAGGCTCACCCTCCGCCAGGGTTCGCAGCCGGGGGCTTTTTTAATGGCTGATCGCCAGAAAACAATTTCAGCAGATTCCGCTAATCCGTTTCAAACGATCGTTAATCTGTGGCCTTACATATGGCCTTCTTCCAGGCCGGATCTGAAACGTCGCGTGGTCTTTGCAACGTTCTTTCTCGTCCTTGCCAAGCTTGTTCTGCTACTCGTTCCTTACACTTTCAAGTGGGCCACCAACGCTTTAACCGGTGAACTCGAATTCAGTTCTCTTGTTCCGGCCTTCTTGACGGGTGCCATTATTCTGGTGGTTTTCTACAACCTCGCCCGCATCGGACAGGCCGGTTTCAACCAGCTGCGTGACGCGTTATTTGCCAGCGTCGGCCAATATGCTGTTCGTCAGCTTGCGCACCGGGTTTTCGAGCACATGCACAAGCTGGCACTGCGGTTTCACCTTTCGCGCAAGACCGGCGGTCTCTCCCGCATCATTGAACGCGGTGTAAAAGGCATTGAAACCATTGTCCGGTTCACGATTCTCGCGACCTTGCCGACCCTTCTGGAATTTGTCCTCGTCGCGATCATCTTCTGGTGGGGTTATGGCTTCAGCTATCTGGCCATCACCGCAGTCACCGTGATTCTTTATGTCTGGTTCACGGTGAAAGCCAGCGACTGGCGGATCGCCATTCGTCGCGAGATGAATGACAGCGACACCGAGGCCAACACCAAGGCAATTGACTCGCTGCTGAACTACGAAACGGTGAAATACTTCGGCAACGAAGAGATGGAGGCTCGCCGTTACGACGAGTCGATGGCGCGCTATGAGAAATCGGCAACACGCATCTGGACGTCTCTTGGCTGGCTCAATTTCGGCCAGACTGTGATTTTCGGTGCTGGGATGACAGTCATGATGGTTCTGTCTGCGATCGCCGTCAAAAATGGAGACCGGACGATCGGTGACTTTGTTTTCGTCAACGCAATGCTGATTCAGCTCGCCATTCCTCTGAATTTTATCGGTTCTGTTTATCGTGAAATCCGCCAGGGGCTGACGGATATCGAGCAGATGTTCGACATTCTCGAGGTCGATCCGGAAATTACCGACAAGCCGGAGGCCGAAGACCTTCAGATCCGTCAGGGCGGGATAGCGTTCAAGGATGTGCATTTTGCCTACGATCCATCCCGGCCGATCCTGAAAGGCGTGTCATTTGAGGTTCCAGCCGGGAAGACGGTTGCCATTGTCGGCCCTACGGGCGCCGGAAAATCGACGATCTCCCGGCTGCTTTTCCGGTTCTATGATGTGAACCAGGGTGCGATTACGATTGACGGCCAGGATCTTCGCGACGTGCGGCAAAGCAGTGTCCGCAACGTCATCGGCATGGTTCCACAGGATACGGTTCTTTTTAACGACACGATTGCCTATAATATTCGGTACGGGCGGCCATCGGCCACAGATGAGGAGGTCGCTGCCGCCGCCGAGCTGGCGCAGGTCGGTAACTTCATCCGACAGCTCCCTGAAGGTTTCGACACGCAGGTCGGAGAGCGCGGTCTCAAGCTCTCCGGTGGTGAAAAGCAGCGCGTGGCCATTGCCCGGACAATCCTCAAGGCCCCGCCTGTTCTGGTGCTTGATGAAGCGACATCGGCGCTTGATACACACACCGAGCGGGAAATTCAGGCTGCCCTTGACGTTGTCTCGAAAAACCGGACGACGCTTGTTATCGCACACCGGCTTTCCACAGTGATCGGCGCCGATGAAATCATTGTTCTGAAAAATGGTCAGATCGCTGAGCGTGGCCGTCATGATGATCTGATTGCACAAAATGGCCTCTACGCTCAGATGTGGGAACGTCAGCGTGAAGCGACCATGGCCGAAGAGCAATTGCGTAAAGTCCGTGAAAGCGACGATATGGGTGTCATCATGAGGCTTGATCCGGCCAAGTGAGCACGTCCGCCTGGTCGTTTCGCTTCACCATTTTCAAGCAGCCGTTAAACGTCTACAGTCAAACACAGTTTGGCCCGACACAAATCTTTGAACAGCTGGAGTTTTGGCTTTTATGAGCGTTTTAGATTCGATCCGGAATTCAATCGTTCCGATCCACAAGGAAGGCTACCCCTTTGTCGGAGGCTTTCTGGCAGCGACTGTTGTTCTTGGTTGGATTGCCGAACCGCTTTTCTGGATCGGACTTATCCTTTCGCTGTGGTGCGCCTACTTTTTCCGTGACCCGGAGCGTGTCACACCGCAGGATGATGATCTGGTCATCAGCCCGGCCGATGGGCGCGTTTCCTCTGTTGCAGAAGTCGTACCGCCAGCAGAACTCGGCCTTGGCGAACAGCCGATGCTCCGCATTTGTGTTTTCATGAACGTGTTCAACTGCCATGTGAACCGCGCACCGATGAAGGGATCGGTTCGCGGCATTCATTATCGCCCCGGAAAATTCATCAATGCCGAACTCGATAAGGCAAGCGAAGACAATGAACGAAACGGCGTCGTCATCGATACCGCACGAGGCTCCATTGGTGTCGTACAGATTGCCGGTCTCATTGCCCGCCGCATCGTTTGTTTCGTTGAAGAAGCAGACCCTGTTGATGCTGGTGAACGATTTGGCCTGATCCGTTTTGGCTCGCGCCTTGACGTTTATCTGCCCGAAGGAGCAACAGCGCGTGTTGCCGTGGGACAGACAGCTGTAGCGGGTGAAACAGTTCTGGCGGCCTTTGATGACGTGAAACCGGCAGTTACGGGACGACGCAGCTGATGGACGATAACGCCGAGCACCAGCAGCTTTCCGAGGCCGATGAATCCAGCGAACGGGAAACGTCCGGGCGCGGTCCGCGGCTGCGGGAAATTCCTGTCAGGCTGATTCTTCCGAACCTTGTCACGGTTCTTGCCATCTGTGCCGGACTTTCCGGCATCAGGATGGCGATTGAACATGATTATCACCAAGCTGTCATGATGCTTCTGATCGCCGCTTTTCTTGATGGCGTCGATGGACGGCTTGCGCGACTTTTGAAAGCAAGTTCGAAATTCGGAGAACAGATGGATTCGCTGGCCGACATCGTCAATTTTGGCATTGCTCCGGCCCTTGTAACCTATATCTACGTTCTTCAGGAGGCTGGAACACCAGGCTGGATCGCTGTTCTGCTTTATGCCATTGCCGCTGCTCTGCGGCTCGCGCGCTTTAATGTCATGGCTGACCGCAAGCATAAGGCCAGTTGGCAGGGCGAATATTTTGTTGGCGTCCCGGCACCTGCCGGTGCCATCATCGTCATGCTTCCGGTTTATTTCGGCTTCCTTGGACTGGATTCGGGCCGAACGGTCGCGCTGATCGCCTCGATTTATACTGTACTTGTCGGGTTCCTGCTGATCAGCAGGTTGCCCGTCTGGTCCGGAAAGAGTTTTGCGCTCAATGTGCGCCGCGAATTTGCACTGCCAATGATCCTGGTTGCTGTTTTGTGCGTTGCGCTTCTGGTCAGCTACACATGGCATATGATGATTGCCGGTTCGCTGCTCTATATCGCCAGCCTGCCACTGGGCGCCCGCGCATGGCACAGCAAATACGGAACATTCGTCATGGAAAGCGATGCCCATCACGAAGACGACGGGCCGTCCACCACGCGGCGTAACAGGCTCGACCTCGACATCTGACAAACTCAGAATAAATCCAGCTGGCTTTTGTTCTCATGGTTTGGAATGTTGACTTGCAGAGCTGGCCCTGCCGGTTCTATCAGGCTGGCATCCATATTGCGCACGTTATTAACCGCTTTCGAAACGGGCCATGCTTCAAAGAAGTCATCGGATTGCGGTTTCAGCAGGTCTGATACATGCCGGGGCTCCTGGTAGCGGCATTCCAGCCAGCGCTCGAAGTTTTCCGGAGCAATGATGACAGGTGCCCGCTCATGGACCTGTCGAAGAACACCGCTGGCTTTTGTGGTCAGGATCGTTCCGGTATCCACCTCAGTTCCATCAGCACCCATCCATGGCGATATCAGACCGGCGAAAGCCATCAGTCCACCACCCCGAGGCTGGACCCAGTAAGGCTGAGCGCCGTCCCTGCCCTTTCGCCATTCGAAAAATCCACTGGCTGGAACAAGCGCCCGAAAATGGCGCATAGATCCGCGAAATGTGGCCTTTTCCGCGGCGGTTTCACTGCGCGCATTGAACAACAATGGAAAATCTTTTCCATCCTTCAGCCAGGAGGGCAACAGTCCCCAGCGGACCAGCAATAACTTACGCCCCTGCCCGCCACCGACGGCATCTGATGCATTGACAACCATCATCACAGGCTGCGAAGGCGCGATATTGAAGCGCGGAGGAAAGTGATCAATTCCTGAGAGTTCAAAAAAGTCCTTCAGCAAATCAGGGCTTGTGATCAAGCCAAAACGTCCGCACATATCGAGTCAGTTTCCGCTGCTGTCGCATTTCGTTATGTCTTATAGAATACCATCCGACGGGCATGGCCTGTCAAACCAATCGAGCGAGAGAAGCATGAGACAAGACCCCAAACCGGCCTCTTCTGTGATTGTCCGGCGTGATGACAGGTTTCTGCTGGTCAAACGTGCCAACCCACCGGCTCAGGCAATGTATGCGTTTCCCGGCGGAAAGGCCGAGCAAGGCGAAACGCCAGAAAAAGCAGCATGTCGGGAATTGTTTGAGGAAACCGGACTTTCAGCGGAGAATACCAACCTCTTCACCGTATACGATCTTATTGATCGCAATGAACACGGAGCCGTGACAAGCCACTATCGTCTCAGTGTTTTTATCGCTGAAGCCGAAGAAACTTTCGATCCGGTCGCTGCCGATGACGCACTGGAGCTCGGCTGGTACACGGTGCAGGAAATCCGTAAACTTCCGGTCCCGGCCAGTGTGCTGGAATGCGTGGAACGCCTTTCCGACACGGTTTCTGAACACAACTGAGTGTGGTGACTTCACAACACACCGCCTCACAAATGCTGCAGGTCACGATTACATTAACGGAAAATTGACTTTCTCCCTTGGCAGCGCTGACGCTTGCATGAAAAACTTGATAAGCTAAATACGGAAATCAAAGAAAAGAAGTGAGCTGACCAAGGAATGATGATGAAGCCGAATGCCGAAGAAATCGACGACATGATCGTGCGCGAAAAGATGCAGGCGGCTCTCGAATACCAGAATGAGGCGTGGGCCGATGGCGTCGCCGATGGCATCGAGCCGGAGATCATCGCTGACGCCGCACTGGCTCTTGCCATGCGCGAGACTGTCCGAATGATTGGAGAAGAAGGCGCAGAAGCCATGCTTGAATCACTTCGGGAGCGGATGCTTGCAGGCGAATTTTCGCCAGATCGGGTTATTCAGTAGGAGTTTGGAACCATCTGTCCGGCAAGATTAGACGCTTGATGAGTGACCTGAACTGCCTATGCTGGAAACAACCTTAAACGCTGCTGACCCCAGATCTCCGTGTTCTTCCCCCAGACTGTCTTGACGCCTGACAGCAACCGACCCAACAAGCTGACTTTCTGGGATCGGTCCTGAATTCCTGATTCTTTTTCATGCTGATCGCTTACGACCGGGCAATGGTGATCCCCAGGGCAAAGCGACGGCCAAGGAGCACTGATGACACGCATCCATCTCGCCGACAAAGCAATCGTCTCAGTTTCAGGCACAGATGCAGAGCATTTCCTGCAAAACCTTGTGACAACGGATATTGAATCTGTTTCGCCCAATGAGGCTTGGCCGGGTGCGTTGCTGACACCACAGGGCAAAATCATGCTCGAATTTCTGGTGCTGCGATCGGGCGATGGTTTTCTGCTGGAAACGCATGAAGACGATGTTGCGACACTCGTGCAACGCCTGACGCTTTATAAGCTGCGAGCCAAAGT
The DNA here is from genome assembly GCF_004342225.1 of Martelella mediterranea. Classification (GTDB taxonomy): domain Bacteria; phylum Pseudomonadota; class Alphaproteobacteria; order Rhizobiales; family Rhizobiaceae; genus Martelella; species Martelella mediterranea_B. The sequence goes on from NZ_SMAR01000042.1 coordinate 6,171, forward strand.
CGAGATCGCATCGACGGAAAGCAAGGGCGTAACGGTTTTTCTCGATGAAGACGCTCCTTCAAACGCTGTGCTGGATCACCGTTTCGACATTGCCGGATTGAAACTCTACCGCAGCCCCGGCTTTCATGAAGGCGCTCAGCCTAATAACGAGGCTTACAGCTCCGCACGTATCCGTTGCGGTGTTGCCGAGATGCACAGTGATTATGCAACACAGGATGTATTTCCGCATGATATTCTCTTCGACAAGAATGGCGGCGTGTCGTTTCGAAAGGGGTGTTATGTGGGGCAAGAAGTTGTTTCACGAATGCAGCACCGCGGCACTGCAAGACGTCGCTTGATCGGCGTCAGCGCCAACAGCAAGCTCCCCAACTCCGGCGCGGCGATCACCGCTGGCGGAAAGTCTGCCGGGACGCTTGGGTCCATAAGCGAACATCAGGGACTTGCAATTGTCAGAACGGATCGTATTGCGAGTGCCATCAAGAACGGAAGTCCTGTTCTGGCAGGAGAGGTTCCTGTTGAAGTCTCTCCATTCGACTGGAGCGGTGTATCGCTGGACAGTGAACCGCAAGAGGACTGAGAGATGACGGTAAAGAATAACGCGCGCGCCTGGCAAAGAATGCTTTCAGGCCGCCGGCTGGATTTGCTCGATCCGTCACCGCTCGATGTGGAAATCAGTGACATCGCTCACGGCCTCGCCCGCGTTGCCCGCTGGAACGGTCAGACATTGGGGCAACACGCTTATTCCGTGGCACAGCACAGTCTTGTCGTTGAGGCCGTATTCTCTCAGCTCCACCGAGCCAGACCTGAACAATGCCAAATGGCTTTGCTGCATGACGCACCCGAATATGTGATCGGAGATATGATTTCTCCGTTCAAGGCAGTCGTCGGTGGCGGCTACAAGAGCGTGGAAAAGCGCCTTGAGGCCGCGATCCATTTGCGTTTCAGTCTGCCGCCGCATCCTGAGAGATCGCTTAAAGCCCGGATCAAGTCTGCTGATCGAATAGCCGCCTACTTTGAAGCCGTAACGCTTGCTGGTTTTACCATCGCAGAAGCAACAAAGTTTTTCGGCAAACCAACGCGGATTTCCTCCGAAGGATTACCTTTGGACCCCATGCCGACGACAGAAGCCCAGCAAAGATTTCTCGTACGTTTCACTGAAATCGAGGATATGCGCAACGCCGCAGAAAGCTGCCAGCGGACAGCTTCATGACGCGGTCTATTGTCGTTTCTCCGCTCAAAAGTATCGGTGAGATGGCTGCCCGCCATCATGCGCGCTTCATGATCTCCCTGATGTCGGCCGATCATCCGTTTGCACGGCCGGGAATCATCTCTTCAGATCGGCACCTCTCTCTTCAGATGAACGACATTACCTTTTCCGGAACCGGCGCGCTCATCGCACCTGAGGCGTCACATGTCGCCGAGATCATTCGCTTCAACCGGATATGGAATGGAGATGGACCGTTGCTCATTCATTGCTGGATGGGGGTTTCACGATCTCCGGCGGCCGCCTTAATTGCTGCACTGTCTCTTGCTCCCGATATGAATGACGATACGCTCGCCGCTTGTCTTCGTTCTGCATCACCTTATGCAACACCGAACACGCGCCTGATCGCGCTCGGCGATGAAGCACTTGAGCGGGGCGGAAGCCTTGTGAACGCCGTTGAAAATATAGGACGCGGCGCTAATTGTTCTGAAAACCTGCCTTTTGAGCTTAAATTCTAAACTTTAGGGACGTTGAACACTACGGTGCATTTTCGTATGCCTGTGAGTGGGACACTGAAGCCAACCGGGGGAATCCCCTCCATTTCAGACACAAGGATTTTTTGATGGAAGATAAACTGGGGGAATTTCTGAAAGCCTCGAACGACCTTGCCAATCTCGTGATGGCCTACACCATTCAGTATGCATTCTCGGTCCTTGGGGCGATTTTGCTTCTGATTATCGGCTGGCTCGTTGCGGGTATCTTGCAAAGATCGATAAAGTCATCGCTGCAAAAGTTTGATAATATTGACAAAACTCTTGCCGGGTTCTTTGGCAATATTATCCGGTATCTGGTTCTGATCATCGTTCTCGTGATGGTTCTCGGACAGTTTGGGGTTCAGACGGCCTCGATCGTTGCCGCGTTGGGTGCCGCAGGTCTGGCCATTGGTCTTGCTTTGCAGGGCACGTTGCAGAACATCGCAGCTGGAATCATGCTGCTTGTGTTGCGGCCATTTCGTGTGGGTGAATACATCAGCACAGGCTCGATTGACGGTACGGTTGTAGAAATCGGCCTTTTTGCCACTGAGCTGAAAACGTTTGACGGCCTTTATCGGCTCGCGCCGAATTCGACGCTCTGGAATGTTTCGATTACCAATTATTCGCGCCTCTCGACGCGTATGCACGAACTTGCGATTGGTATCGCCTATGAAGACGATATCGATACTGCCATGAACATCATGATGGATCTTGCCAGCAAGAATGAAAACGTCCTTTCCGATCCTGAACCTTACGCGTTCACGAAGGAACTGGGCGATAGCGCCGTGCTGGTTGCGATGCGTTACTGGGCACCTTCAAGCGTCTGGTGGAAGACAACGCACCAGATGACGAAGGACGCCAAGAACGCTTTCGATGCGGCTGGCATCTCCATCCCGTTCCCGCAGATGACGCTTTCAACTCTCGAAGGCGAAGCCAATCTGATGGTCGAAAACGGAAGCGAAGACAAAAACAGCTAAAACTCTGCCACGGTTTCTGGCAAATATATAAAGGCAGGCGAAGCAAGACTTCGCCTGCCTTTTCTTTCACTTGAGGCTTACCCATAGCCGGTTCGGGGCCAGTCATGAAAATCACGCAACTGAACATATATCCGATGAAAAGCGCCCGCGCTGTCGCCCTTGAGCAGGCCCTTTGCACGCCAGCCGGACTGCAGGGCGACCGTCAGGCCATGCTCTGCACGCCGGAGGGCATGTTCATCACACAGAGAGATTTGCCGGCACTTGCTAAAGTCAGCGTCGTTTCTTTGGGTAACAGCACAATCCGTCTGTCAGCGGACGGCCTTGAACCGGTTGTTGCTCTACCGGACGCTGAAAGGGACCGGATAAACGTAAACATTTGGAAAGATACCGTCAGTGCAGCATCAGCGTCAGCTGAAGCCGATGAGGCGCTGTCGAACTGGTTTAACCGCCCGGTCCGGCTTTGCTTCTTCGATGAGCACTCAAGGCGCATCGCCAGCCGCGATTGGACCAGCCATGATACGCCGGTCGGTTTTGCCGATGGATTTCAGATCCTGGTTACAACAACCGGGTCACTTGCAGCGTTGAATGAAGACCTCGAAAAACACGGCGCAGCACCGGTGGGCATGGACCGGTTTCGACCGAACATCGTTCTCGATTGCGACGACGCTTGGGCCGAAGACAGCTGGAGCGGGATTGAAGTCTCAGGCCTCACGCTGGAATTTGTCAAACCATGCGCGCGATGCATTATGACGACACAGGACCAGTTCAGCGGCTCGCGATCTGGCGCAAACCCGATGCCCGCCATGGGAAGGCTGCGTATGTCCGCAGACCGCAGAGCACCCGGTCCCCTTTTTGGCTGGAATGCGGTTCCTCATGGAGAGCGTTTGCTACGCCTTGGCGATGAAGCAAGCGTGACCGGTCTGCGGTCCGAGAAATGGCCTCTGAAACGGCGGACTGCTTAAACGATACCCGCTGCTTGTGGCGCCAACGCTTTCAGGGTCGCCTGAATGAAGCTTTCGCGTGCCGTGTCAGGCTCTATTCCACGTGGCTCGTAGACATGCCGGTTCAAGAAGAAGCCGGTCAGGCGAAAGGCGGCGTTCAGGCCATCACTGTCTGCAGCTTCATTCATCTCTGGCTGAAGAAATTCGGGAAGAGCAAGCAGACGCTCGGCATAGGGGTGTCCCGAAGTCCTGCAAACGGCCCTGCCCGTTTTTGGGGAAACATAAATCAGGTCTGAACGCGTACCGCTTGCGGCACATTTTTCGAGATCGAGGCCGAAACCGAGTTCATTGAGCAATGCAAGCTCAAACCGGATATAAAGCTCCCCGGCAACTTCGGGTTCATCGAGATGGCCGATGATAATTTCGAGCGTATCACAGAGCTTCCTGTGCGGATCCCGCTCCGGCAGAAGCCTTAAAAGTGCTGCCATCGCCTGAATGCCATAAATCGCCATGGACGACTGCATCAATAACGCAGCACGTTGTTGTATGGGCTCAATACGGAATTCTCCGAGATGCTCTGCAAGACGCGCCCGCCAAAAAACAGAAACACGGTTTCCTGCCTGCAAAACCGGTCTTTGGGTGCGTGAGCGCCCGCCACGAACAAGCCCCATATGGCGGCCATGCTCCTCGGTCATGACTTCAGCAATCACACTGGTTTCGCCGTGACGGCGCACGCCCAGAACGATTCCTTCATCATGCCATTCCATTGATTTGAAACCGCCTACCTGGAAAAATCGAGACCCATCTCGCGATAGCGTTCAGGGTCGTCACCCCAGTTTTCGCGCACCTTAACAAACAAAAACAAATGCACAGGCTGGTCAAGGATCTCGGACATCTCCTTGCGGGCAGCCATGGAAATTGCCTTGATTGCTTCACCGCCGCGCCCGAGCGCGATCTTCTTCTGGCTATCGCGCTCGACATAGATCACTTGCTCAATGCGAACCGAACCATCTTTTCGCTCTTCCCACTTTTCAGTTTCAACATGAGAAGAATACGGTAACTCCTGATGCAGTCGCAGAAAAAGCTTTTCACGCGTAATCTCTGCTGCAAGCTGGCGCATCGGCAGATCAGAGATCTGATCCTCAGGATAATACCAAGGGCCTTCAGGAAGAGCCTTGGATAGATGCTCCATCAGATCATCGCAACCGGATCCGTTGGTTGCTGAAATCATGAAGGTCTGGTCAAAGCTAACGGATTCGTTTGCCGTTGCCGCAAGAGAAAGCAGCTCCTCAGACTTTACCCTGTCGATTTTATTGAGAATCAGAAGCTTTGGCTGCTTCACCTCTTTCAGCCCTTCAAGGATCGTCTCTGCATCCCCTTTCAGGCCGCGCTCACTGTCGATCAGGAACATGATAAGGTCGGCATCTCGCGCGCCACCCCAGGCAGCTGTCACCATCGCCCGGTCCAGCCGCCGCCGCGGCTTGAATATGCCGGGCGTGTCCATAAAAACGATCTGTGCCTGATTATGAATGGCAATACCGCGCAGCATGGCGCGCGTCGTCTGAACCTTGTGGCTGACGATCGAAACCTTGGCACCAACCAGCCGGTTGACCAGAGTCGATTTCCCTGCGTTTGTCGCGCCAATAAGGGCAACAAAGCCGGAGCGTGTCGCGGCGGTTTCGGCTGTGCCGATCTCTTCGTTCTCGCTCATTCAGCCCTCACTGGCAGCAGGTGCCCACACACCTTCCCGCTCTAAAAGTTTTGTTGCAGCCACTTGTTCGGCTGCACGTTTGGATCGATCAACGCCCGTTTCCGGCCTTACACCTTTGACTGTGACGGTCACTGTAAACCGAGGCTCATGATCAGGGCCGGAACGGTCATCAACCCGGTACGAAGGCGTTTCACCATGATTGGCATGCGCCCACTCCTGAAGCTCGGTTTTGGCATCACGGCGAAGCTGAACACCATCTCTGAACAGAGGTTTCCAGTTCGTCTCGATGAAGCGACGCGCTTCGGGCAAGCCGCCTTCCAGATAGATCGCGGCGATGACGCTTTCAACAACGTCAGCCCGTATGCTCAAAACACGCTTGCCGGTCAGTTTCTTGACATCATGGCCGGTTTTAATGAAGCGGTGAAGCCCGAGTGCATCCGCCACCCGCGCGCAGGCTTCTGCGCTCACGAGCTGATTCAGCCGGACAGAGAGTTCGCCTTCGCTGGCCGTGGGAAAGAGCCGGAAAAGATTTTCCGCAATCACCAACCCCAGGACCCGGTCTCCCAGAAACTCGAGACGTTCGTAATTATCATCCTTGCCGCTGCGCGCACTGGAATGCGTCAGCGCCCGGGCTATGCGCCCCTCATCCTGAAAGGAGAACCCGATAAGTTCTCCAAATGCCTTCACGTCTGCTGCGTGCCGTTCGTTCATTCAGCCACCGATTACCTTAAACAGTCGACCCCAGCGCATATTAAACGGCCACTTCCAGATTTCGGCAAATGACGTATCGTTTCCAAGCGAGAAGAAGATGATGCTTGCACGCCCAACCAGGTTTTCAGCCGGCACGAAACCAACGTCAAAGCGGCTGTCGAGTGAATTGTCACGGTTGTCGCCCATCATGAAATAGTGGCCTTCGGGAACCGTGAAGACGCGCGTATTATCGCCACGCGAACCGCGAATTTCGTCAAGCGTATCATAGCTGACACCGTCGGGCAGTGTTTCCTGAAAGACCGGGATGTCAACACCTGGGTCATTGCGGTAGTCAGATGTGAAGAATCCATCGGCTTTACGGGGAACCGGCTTGTCGTTGATGTAAAGAATACCATCCCTGACCTGAACAGTGTCGCCGGGAAGGCCAATGACGCGCTTGATGTAATCAACGCTTGGGTTCGGTGGATAGCGGAAAACTGCAACATCGCCGCGTTCTGGCTCGCTGGCGAAAATCCGGCCGGAAAAAAGGTCAGGCGCGAAGGGAAGTGAATAACGCGAGTAACCGTAGGAAAATTTATTCACGAAAAGGTAATCACCAACAAGCAGGGTTGGCATCATAGACCCGGAAGGAATGGTGAAGGGCTGGAACAGAAATGTTCTGATCACCAGCGCAAGAAGCAGCGCCTGAATGATCACTTTCACATTGCTCCAGAGGGTACCTTCCTGCTTTTCTTCTTTTTCAGCCACGCGCGCTTTCCTTCTGACAAACAGGCATTTCATTCAATTGATTGTAGGAGACTGATCTAGCCCGTTAGAATGGGGCAGGCAACGACTTTCAGTTTATTTTAGGTGTTCGTCAGAGTACCGCCCCCAGCTTCAGACAGCCTCAATGATGACAAAAGCCTGCGCCAGCGGATAGTCATCAGTGATGGTGACATGGATCCGTGCATCATGCCCTTCCGGTATCATGGCGGCCAAGTGCTTGGCTGCCCCGCCTGTCAAAGCCATCGTAGGCTTGCCGCCGGGAAGGTTGACCACTCCCATATCCCGCCAGAAGACGCCGCACGCGATGCCGGTGCCCAGCGCCTTGGAACAGGCCTCCTTTGCCGCAAAGCGCTTGGCATAGGATGCCGCCCGGTTTTGACGACGGTCGGACTTTTTTTGCTCCACATCTGTAAAGCAACGCTGCGTGAAACGATCTCCGAAACGTTCGATCGTCTTCTCAACACGTCTGATGTCGATCAGGTCGCTACCAAGCCCGATAATCACTGAGCATATCCTTCTGACATTAAGTTACTGAGAACGTCCAGCTTCGGCGCGGCTGGCCTCGGAACGGCTTCTTGAAGCCAGAACGGCTTGCCGTTTCTCCTGAAACGCTTTGACCGCGAAAAAGGTCAGTCCATAAAACAAGGCCCCGCAAACAACCGCCGGGACGATGGCGCCAACGGCCATCGGCTCCAGCAAAGGCCTCCAGATATCCGCAAGGTCGAAGGTTTTTACCATACCGACCAGATCGATATGATCGCGCTCGAAAGAACTGCGACCGAGAAGACTGTTTCCAAATCGCCAGGTCAGCAACCAGATGAAAGGAAAGGTGAAAGGGTTACCAAAGGCAGTCCCGAGTGCTGCTGCGAAAAAGTTTCCGCCAAGCAGAAACGCAAGCGCGAATGCAGAAGCAAAGTGAAAGCCGATAAATGGTGTCCACGATACAGCGACACCTGCGGCAATACCCATGGCGATAGCGTGCGGTGTTGCCCTCAGGCGGACGGTACGGTGATAAAGATAGAGTGGCGGACGCCAGAAGCCCTTACGGGGCCACAACGCAGCTCGGGTGCGTTGCCACAGGTTCGCCGGAGAACGTCTTTTAAAAAGCATGATCCACTATTCGGAACGCGGCAGGAATATTCAGAAAGACACTACACCGGCAACCGGACAAAACCAACATGATCTGTCAGTTTGTTTTCTCATCCTGACTGAATGCGTTGGGACGTCCCTTCTCAAACCCTGAGTCGATATTGTCGATGACATGCTTCACGCCTTCTGTCTCGCTCTCATCGACGCGGGGACGAAAGAGCCGTTGAAAAAAACGTTTGATGCTCGCAAACATGAATAGCCTCCTTTCGGCTTCAGCTACGCATTTTCATAACGCGCGATAATGCCGAAAAGCAGGCAGAAGTGAAAAGTTCCATATCTGAACAACAAAACGGTCACGCTGAACAGAAGCCGGGCGCCTGAAGCCAGAATTATTCAAACAGTCTGGCCACCGTTGCCACACAATCGAGTAGTTTCAACTGGTGAATCGTCTGATTGAGCTGACGCAAATCCCAGACTTCAAGATCCATAACCACCTGCGCGAAGTCATCGGCAACCACCTCCATCTTGATGGCGCGGATATTGACGTCCAGCGTTGCGATCTTTTCAGAAATTTTCGCCAGCGCGCCCGGCTCGTTCAGGACACTTGTGCCAACACGGACCCTGAAACGTTTCTCATTGGTTGAATCAATATCCCAACGGACATCAATCCAGCGATTGGGCTCGTCGTCAAAGTGCTGAAGGATAGGAGACTGGATCGGATAGATCGTAATACTATCGTCCTCCTCCGCGATACCGACAATCCGGTCGCCGGGAACCGCTCCGGCCGGCGCAAAGCGCACAACGGCACCCTCACTCAGACCGCGCAGCGGCATGAAGTGACGCATATCGTCGATCTTGCCATCATGTTCCGGAAGCCGGAACGCCATGCCTTCGCCACTTGGAAGACTGACCCAGCCCTCCTCAGTGTTTGGTTTCACTGTAACGCGCTCGTCTTTATGATCGGGATAGACTGCCCGCAAGACATCATTGGAGGACAGCTCATTGCGGCCAACGGCAGCGATAACATCCTCGACATCCTTCTGCCCGAGACGATAGAGAACCGTTTCCAGCACTTCGCGCGAAAATTCCTTTCCGGCACGTTTAAATGCCCTGTCGAGAATACGGTAGCCGAGCCCGCTATACTGCTTGCGGATTGCCGCGCGTGTCGCCCGACGGATCGCAGCACGGGCCTTGCCGGTGACAACGATTTCCTCCCAGGCGGGTGGCGGAACCTGTATCCCCGAACGGATAATTTCGACCTCGTCACCATTATTCAAGCGGGTGACCAGCGGCATCGTCCGGCCGTTCACCTTGGCTCCGACACAGGTGTCACCAACATTGGTGTGAACAGCGTAAGCGAAGTCGATAGGCGTTGCGTCTTTGGGCAAGGCGATCAGTTTGCCCTTGGGGGTGAAACAGAACACCTGATCCTGAAACAGTTCCAGCTTGGTATGCTCAAGAAACTCTTCGGGATTATCGCCTTCGGCCAACGCCTCAATTGTTTTACGAAACCATGAGAAAACGCTGCTTTCGTCGCTCACTACATCCCCGGCGTGCGTGCGTCCCTCCTTATAAAGTGCGTGGGCGGCAATACCGTATTCGGCAATCTCATGCATATCACGCGTTCTGATCTGCAATTCGATGCGCTGGCGTGACGGTCCCACAATTGTTGTATGCAGCGACTGATAGCCGTTCTGCTTGGGATTTGAGATGTAGTCCTTGAAACGATCTGGAACAGTGCGCCAACGAGTGTGGACAATTCCCAGCGCTCGATAACATTCTGCGACATCACCGACGAGAATGCGGAAGCCATAGACATCGGAGAGCTGCTCGAATGACAGCGACTTCGACTGCATCTTGTTGAAGATGGAATACGGCTTCTTTTGACGCCCCTTCACTTTGGCATCATCCATGCCATTCTCCAGAAGGAGAGCGTGAAGTTCATCCTCAATGTGCTTCACAAGAACGTGGTTCTGATCGGAAAGATCGTTCAGCTTGCCACGGATGGTCTGATAGGCTTCTGAGTTGATATACTGGAACGCAAGGTCTTCCAGCTCCTCACGCATGTCCTGCATACCCATGCGGCCGGCAAGCGGCGCATAGATATCCATTGTCTCTTCAGAGATGCGTCTCCTTTTGTCGGGCCGCATATAGTAGAGCGTCCGCATATTATGAAGACGGTCCGCCAGCTTGACGAGAAGGACACGCACATCGTCTGCGACCGAGAGAAGAAGCTTGCGTAGATTTTCTGCCTGTTGGGCTTTGCGCGAAACAAGATCCAGTCGCTTAATCTTGGTCAGACCTTCGACGAGATTGCCGATTTCCTCACCGAAGAAAGCATCGATTTCAGCCCGCGTAGCTGAAGTATCTTCAATTGTATCGTGGAGAAGCGCAACAGCAATGGTTGATTCATCCAGATGAAGATCTGTCAGAATCGCTGCAACTTCCAGAGGATGTGAAATATAGGGGTCGCCGCTTGCGCGCTTCTGGCGGCCATGCTTCTGCATGGCATAAACATATGCCTTGTTGAGCAATGCCACATCAGCATCTGGCTTGTACTTTTGTACGCGCTCAACAAGTTCGTATTGCCGCATCATTGCTTACTGACAAAGCCTCTTTTCGGGCTGTTCACCAAGCCGACCGCGCCCGTCTTCAAAAAACAGATGTAAAGTCTGCCGGGCATTGCGCCCGGCAGACATAGATCAGTAATCGTCGCTTTTTTCCGGCGGAACAAGCCCTTCAATCGCTGCGCGAAGATCATCTTCCGACATCTGATCGAATGGGATTGCATCCGGCTGATCAGTAGCTTCACCGTCAGCGGCCTGCTCTGTGGCATCATCGGCGGAGCCAGAAGCCTGAGAACTGTCAGATTCCGGTTCATCAACCTCAACGTGGCGCTGCAGGGAATGAATCAGATCTTCCTTCAGATCGTCAGGTGAAAGCGTTTCATCGGCGATTTCACGCAACGCAACCACCGGGTTCTTGTCGTTATCGCGATCAACGGTAATCTGGGCGCCTTGGGAGATTAGACGCGCACGATGGCCGGCAAGCAAAACCAGATCGAAACGATTTTCGACCTTGTCAATGCAGTCTTCAACTGTCACACGTGCCATTGCCTGTCCTTTTTAAGACTTTATTTTCAGGATGGTCACTCTTAAAGACTCACCAACCTGATTTCAAGGGGTTCAATTCTACCAACTCCGCCCCATTTACGTGTTATGAGACGTGGAGCCATAGCTGATAAACACCTTTGGTTGAACATTTCGCCGATCCCGCTTAAATTCAACCAGGATTATAAGTTACTAAGTGACCAGCCTTTTTAATTACAGAATTTCAACTCTTGGCAAAGCATGTTGCCAAACTCGAGTGTACAGGCATTTTTGGAGAGGATTTTTATTATGTTTGATCCGCGTGAAAAAATAGCGCTCTTTATAGATGGCGCAAACCTCTACGCCGCTTCAAAAAGCCTTGGCTTCGACATAGACTATCGCAAACTTCTCAAAGCATTTCAAAAGAAAGCCTATCTTCTGCGTGCATATTACTACACTGCACTGATTGAAGATCAGGAATATTCTTCGATTCGCCCACTGATCGACTGGCTGGACTACAACGGTTACAAGGTGATCACTAAACCGGCGAAAGAGTTTACTGACTCGATGGGACGCCGCAAAATCAAAGGCAATATGGATATTGAGCTTGCCATAGATGCTATGGAGCAGGCTGCGACAGTCGATCATCTGGTCATCTTTTCGGGTGATGGCGACTTCACAACCCTTGTGGAAGCGCTGCAGCGGAAAGGCCGCAAGGTTTCCGTCGTTTCGACGATGGCCACGCAGCCGCCAATGATCGCAGACGACCTTCGTCGTCAGGCCGACCACTTCATCGATCTTGTATCTTTGAAACCCGATGTCGGACGCGACGCGACTGATCGGCCTCAACGTCCAGCAGATGCAGGCAATGCTGATTTTGAGGACTGAAACAAAATCCCGCTGAGAGCGCCGTGCATCCATTCGGATGTACAAGGACGCTCTAACCTATTGAATCTACGCATCATGCTTTCCGAAAATCGATTCCGATTTTCAGGCCGATGCTGCAGTCATATAATAAAACGCCCTGACCGTTCTTCGGCAGGGCGTTTTATTTCAACTGTCTCAACCATACTGCTTGAGCAACCTGCTCTTTTGACGGTTCCAGTCGCGTTGCTTCACTGTTTCGCGCTTATCATGGACTTTCTTACCCTTGCCCAGCGCAAGCTGGAGCTTCGCAATTCCGCGCGCATTGAAGTAAAGCTTCAGCGGAACAAGCGTCATGCCTTCACGATTAACCGCCGAGCGCAAACGATTAATCTCCCGCTTGCTCAACAATAACTTACGCCGGCGGCGTGGCTCGTGATTGAAGCGGTTGCCTTGCAGGTATTCGGGTAAGTGCGAGTTGATCAGCCACATTTCGCCATCTTCATCCGAAGCGTAAGATTCGGCAATATTGGCTTTGCCTTCACGCAGTGACTTGACCTCGGTTCCAGTCAGAACCAGGCCAGCCTCCAACGTTTCGAGAATCTCATAATTGAAACGCGCCTTGCGATTTTCAGCGACAGTCTTGCCGCTACTCTGATTACCCTTGGGGGCCATATTTACGATCCGTCATTTTTGATGACGAGCGAGCTTATCCCTTCTCGGAAAGCAGCCCGGCATGTTCAAGCGCTGCATCAATTGCGCGCTCGGTACTTTTTTCGATATTGACCAGAGGTAAACGCACACAGTCGCTCATCCGGCCAAGCTTCTTCAATGCATATTTGGTGCCGCAGACGCCCGGTTCAATGAACAAAGCCTTATGCAGCGGCATAAGCTTGTCCTGAATCTTAAGCGCAGTTTCAAAATCTCCGGCGCGCATGGCCTTCTGGAACGCAGAACACAGCCACGGAGCAACATTGGCAGTTACCGAAATGCACCCCACGCCGCCCTGGGCATAAAACCCAAGTGCCGTAGCGTCTTCACCGGAAATCTGAATGAAGTCCTTGCCGCAGGCTATGCGCTGATCGGCCACGCGCTCGAGTTTTGCCGTTGCGTCTTTGACACCGACGATGTTGCCATAGGCTTTCGACAATGCTCCCATCGTTTCAGGCGTCATATCGACAACGGATCGTCCCGGAATGTTGTAGATAATAATCGGAAGCTTCACGGCATCGGCGATGGCCGCGAAATGCGCATAGAGGCCCTTCTGCGTCGGCTTGTTGTAGTAGGGCGTTACCACCAGAAGAGCATCGGAACCCGCCTTTTCGGCATGAAGCGCAAGCTCAATCGCCTCGCGTGTATTATTCGAGCCAGCACCGGCAATCACAGGAACGCGCTTTGCAGCAGCCTCGACACAAAGGTCGACGACGCGCTTATGCTCGTCATGGCTGAGTGTCGGCGACTCACCTGTGGTGCCAACAGGCACGAGGCCGTGACTGCCCTCTTTGATCTGCCATTCGACGTGAGCCGTAAACGCTGCCTCATCCAGCGTGCCATCTTCATGAAAAGGTGTGACAAGCGCCGGCATCGACCCCTTGAACATTCATATTCTCCTGGCGGCCTTCTTCTAAATGCCGCATTCTTGTTGCAAAATTTGCTGCACCATAATGCCGGACACATGCGCCTGCAAGCGCCGCATTCCGTGAGTTGATGGGGGTTTAAACAAAGCTGAGATCACGAACAAGGTTAACGCGTTTTTAACCGGAAAAACCGAAGATGCCCCACAACTGTGTTTCCGCCCTTGAGGGGAATTTTATGAAGAAAACGCTCTGCATGCTTTCGCTCGCTGCTTCGGTATCTGCAACGGGTATCGTGTCTGCCGCACAGGAGTATCCTTCTGTCGGGCCGATACCCTACGCCCGTCCGGGCGGGCTGGCAGCTCAGCCCTCTTTTGAAGTGACCGGAGCGATCTCCAAGCCTGTGGCAAACCCTGCATCCAGCACCATATTGAAGCAGGGCCTTGATGCCTTGAGTGATGGAGACGCAACAACGGCCCTGCGCGCCCGTGACCGCCTTCCGATGAATTCACTCGACCACCAGATCCTCAGTTGGGCCATTGCAGTTTCAGGAGAAGACGGCGTTCCATCCTCTGAAATCGCGGAAGCACAACAAGAGCTTCGCGGCTGGCCGGGGCTATCTTCACTGCGCGACAACTCCGAGCGTGCGCTTGCGCGAGAAAACCCGGCACCATCTGCCGTAATCGCGGCATTTGGAAATTCGCTTCCTGAAACCTCCGATGGCACGATCCTGCTCGCCCGTTCCTATCTCGCCACAGGGCAGAAACAGAAAGCGCACGATATTATCACGCGCTCCTGGACTGGCTGGGCGCTGGACACCGACAGCGAAAACAAGATTCTTCGTGAATTTGGATCAATCCTCACTCAGGAAGATCACAAGGAGAGGATGGTGTATCTGCTTTACCGCGACCGGGCGACACAGGCGAAGCGGTTCTCGGAACTCGGCAATGCACAGTCCTTTTACAATGCCTGGGCAGCCGTAATCCGCCGCCAGTCGGATGCAGGCGCACTGATCAACCGCGTTCATCATAGCTGGCACAGTGATCCCGGTTTTCTTTATATCCAGATTCGAAATGCTCGCCAGACTGATCAATATGACACCGCCGCATCACTGCTAAAAAAGATGCCACGCAATCAGGCCGCGCTGGTCAACCCCGATCAGTGGTGGGACGAAAGCCGGATCGTCGCGAGGCATTTCTATGAACATGGCCAGCCGCGAAAGGCATATGACCTGGTGGCAGCCGCCATGCCAGACGGGAGGCTGGATAAGCTGGATGCACAATTCCATGCTGGCTGGATGGCACTGCGCGGCCTGAACAATGGTCGCCTAGCCGCACCGCACTTCGCAGAGATTGTCGCCACATCACCGACACCAATCTCCTCGGCGCGATCCTATTACTGGCAGGGCCGCGCTGCAGACGCGGGCGGACCGGGCAACGCCCGCGACTTTTATCGGCGCGCTGCTCAATATCCGACAACCTTTTATGGGCAACTGGCACTTTACAAGCTGGGTCAGACCCAATTTGACGTCGACTATCCGAGCCCGACAGCGGCAGACCGTGCAAACTTCAACAAAATACCCGCTGTACAGGCAATTGACCGCCTTCAGGAAGTCGGTCACGGCTGGCGCGGCGATGCACTCTATCGCGCCCTTGCCTATCAGCTAAACAGTCCGGGTGAACTGGCAATCCTTGCCTATCAGGCTGAAACAGAACGCTCACATCATCTGGCACTGCAGATTGGAAAGATCGCCTATGGTCGCGGTCTGGATGTTGCTGCTCTTGCATTTCCAACAGGGGTTATCCCGGCTAACGCGAACATTTCAGGCTCTGGCAAAGCTCTTGCCTATGCCATTGCAAGACAGGAAAGCGCATTCAACCCAGGCGCCGTCTCCCCGGCGAATGCACGCGGGCTTCTGCAGCTTCTTCCGACCACTGCAAAGCGCGTTGCGAGCCGGAATGGGCTTGCCTACTCATCCAGCCGGCTGACCTCCGATCCCGGCTATAATGCAACGCTGGGCGCGCACTATCTGGGTGAGCAGATCGACCGGTTCGGGGGATCCTATATTCTCACCTTTATCGCCTATAACGCAGGCCCTGCCCGCGTTCCCCAATGGATCGAGCGCTTCGGCGATCCGCGTGGCAAGGATCTCGATTTCGTCATCGACTGGGTGGAAAGCATCCCCTACCCTGAGACCCGCAATTATGTTCAGCGCATCATGGAAAATTACGAGATTTACAAGGCGCGTCTGGGCGAACCGACAGACATTGGCCGCGATCTGGTTTACGGCCGGAATGGCTGATCACAGCAACGAAAAAGCCGGGTCACGAAGGCCCGGCTTTTTACTGATCGTACAGTGGCAAAACTGTTTAGCTGGCAACAAGCCCGCGCGCGCGAAAGATATCTCGTGCAGCCTCCGTTGCCTCATTCGTCGGTGTTGGCGTATCGCGAAGGGTGTATTCTTTACCCAGCGCATCCCATTTTGCGATGCCCATCTGGTGAAATGGAAGAACCTCCACCCGTTCGACAATGTCTCCGAGGGTGGCAACATAATCAGCCATCCTGTTTACATCATCGGTATCATCAGAAAGACCGGGAACCAGAACATAACGCATCCACATCTTCTTCTTAAGACGTTTCAGACGCTCGGCAAAATCCAGCGTCGGCTGAAGGTGTTGGGCGGTAATGGTGTGGTACTTCTCAGGGTCGATATGCTTGATATCGAGCATGACTAGATCGATATTATCGAACCAGTCGTCTTCAACACCGGTATGAAGATATCCTTGCGTATCCAGAGCGAGATGCAATCCCATCTCTTGCTTGATGTGCGCCATAACGTTGCCGATAAAACCAGACTGCATCATCGGCTCGCCACCGGAAAACGTAACGCCACCAGCGAATTTGAGGAAGCCCGCATAGGGGCGGACTTCGTTTAGCATGTCCTCCACATCAACCCTGCGGCCGTTGTGGAGTTTCCAGGTATCCGGATTATGGCAATAGAGGCAGCGGAACTGGCACCCAGCCATAAAAAACACAAAGCGCATTCCCGGACCGTCGACAGCACCACCGGTTTCGACCGAGTGCAGAAAGCCGTGGTCGAGGTCCACATGGACGCCGGGAAGCTTCTTGGGTGCGGAAACACGCTTATGCATTTTCAAATCACCTTTTACATCGAGGTGTGGAAAGTCCGGTTGATCACATCAAGCTGCTGTTCTTTGGTCAGCTTGATGAAGTTCACAGCATAACCCGAAACACGGATCGTGAGCTGCGGATATTTCTCCGGGTGGTCCATGGCATCAAGCAAAGTCTCCCTGTTGAGGAGGTTGACGTTGACGTGGAAACCACCGGCTGCCGTATAGCCATCAAGGCAATTCGACAGGTTGCGGACACGATCTTCTTCCGTGTGACCAAGACTGCCCGGCGTTGCCGATGCGGTCCAGCTGATACCATCGAGTGCTGCGTCATAGGGCAGTTTGGCAAGCGAAGCGCCTGCAGCCACAAAGCCCTTCTTGTCACGACCGTTCATCGGGTTCGCACCTGGTGAGAAGGGTTCACCTGCGCGGCGGCCATCCGGCGTATTACCGGTCTTCTTACCATAAACCACGTTTGACGTGATCGTCAGGATCGACTGGGTCGGCATCGAGTCACGATAGAAATAAGGCTGAGCCTTGATCTTGTTCATGAATGTCTCGACAAGCCATGCCGCAATCGAGTCGACGCGGTCGTCGTTGTTACCGAATGCCGGGAAATCGCCGGTGATCTTGTAGTCAACGGCCAGACCGGTTTCGTCACGAATGACTTCAACCTTGGCATATTTGATAGCAGACAGAGCGTCAGCAGCGATCGAAAGACCAGCAATGCCGCAAGCCATCGTACGCAGAATATCACGATCATGCAGCGCCATTTCAATGCGTTCATACGCATATTTGTCGTGCATGTAATGGATGGCGTTCAAAGCCTTGACATAGGTTTTGGCCAGCCAGTCCATCGACTTGTCGAACTTTTCGACAACCTCGTCATATTCAAGAACATCGCCGGTGATGGGCTCAAGACCTTCGGCAACCTTTTTGCCCTTCATCTTCATTTCATCAACGCCACCGTTGATGGCATAAAGCAGAGCCTTGGCAAGGTTGGCACGCGCACCGAAGAACTGCATCTGTTTGCCGATCCGCATCGAGGAGACGCAGCATGCGATGCCATAGTCATCGCCCCATTTCGGACGCATCAGTTCATCGTTTTCATACTGAATGGCGCATGTGTCGGCCGAAACCTTGGCGCAGAAGTGCTTGAAGCCTTCCGGAAGGCTCGGGCTCCACAGAACCGTCAGGTTTGGCTCAGGTGCAGGGCCGAGGTTGTAAAGCGTGTTCAGGAAACGGAAGCTGCTTTTCGAAACAAGCGTCCGGCCATCTTCACCCATACCGCCGATCGATTCGGTGACCCATACGGGGTCGCCCGAGAACAGCTCGTCATATTCCGGTGTGCGCAGGAAGCGGACAATACGCAGCTTGACGATCATATCGTCAACCATTTCCTGGGCGTCAACCTCGGAGATGAAGCCTGCGTCGATGTCGCGCTTGATATAAATGTCGAGGAAGGTCGAAATACGACCGATCGACATAGCAGCGCCATTCTGTTCCTTAACAGCAGCCAGATAGCCGAAATAAACAGCCTGAATAGCTTCGCGGGCATTACGGGCCGGTTTTGAAATGTCGACACCGTATTTCGCTGCCATTTCACGCAACTCATCGAGGGCGCGGAACTGTTCGGTCACCTCTTCACGCAGACGCAACGTCTTTTCATCAAAGACAGCATCGTCAAGCTCGTGGAATTCCTTCTGCTTCTGAGCGCGGAGGAAATCTGTGCCGTAAAGGGCGACACGACGATAGTCACCAATGATACGGCCACGGCCATAAGCATCTGGCAGACCGGTGATCACGCCAGACTTACGGCATGCCATGATGTCAGGGCTGTAAACGTCGAACACACCCTGATTGTGGCTCTTCCGGTACTTCGTCCAGGTTTCATGAACATCTTCAGGTACCTTGAAGCCATAGGTTTCAAGGCTGCCTTCAACCATACGGAGACCGCCATTTGGCATGATCGCACGCTTCAAAGGTGCGTCTGTCTGCAGGCCAACGATGATTTCGAGGTCTTTGTTAATGTAGCCAGCCTCATGCGCCGTGATCGTCGACGGTATGGCCGAAGCCACGTCCAGAACACCGCCATTGTCGCGTTCTTTCTTCAGAAGCGCGCTGAGTTCATCCCAGAGCTGCTTGGTGCGCTCGGTTGCCGGCGCAAGGAAAGACGCATCACCTTCATAAGGCGTATAGTTTTCCTGAATGAAGTTGCGAACGTCGATGGCGGTGCGCCATGCTCCTTCGCTGAAGCCTTCCCAGGCGTCAGCATGAACGTTCGAATATTTGGCATACATATCCATAGTTTAAGCCCTCACACTAAATAAGAGGAACAGCTGAGTGATTTCAGAATTCCAAAGCCTGGAGGATGTTCGGCTCTTAAGACTGAAATCGGTAAAAGGCACCGTCACATAAACGGCATAATGCGCAACAAGTTGCAAAACATGGCCATTAGAATGCAGACAATCCCGAAACTTTCTCACTTCTCCAACACCGCGATGAAAACCCACCGCTCCTGATGGCTGACTTTTGGCGCTCTGGCGCTGGTCTCGGGGCATTTGCCTTTAAAAGATCGCGTCGAATGTTGACGCCAAACCGTCAACGCTCTTCGTTTTGACGGTTCTTATATGATACGAAAGGCTAAGAAAGTCCAGTTTAATTTGACTTTTATACTGATTTTTTTAAATAAAAACCCGAAATATATTGATATAAATCAATGATTAAAGCACATGATAAGCACTGTATTATTGACGCAGATCAAATCCAGTAAAATAATTAACACCAATCCTGTAAATATTGGCGTATTAACAACTTCCAGGTTTATTTTGAGGTTGTTGTCGGATGATAGCATCAGCCCTTCAAAAGACAAAGGCCCGAATCGGAATTCCGAGCGCTTGTGGCGCTTCCGGCTTACGCTTTTCCGGTAATAATCCGATGGCGTCCCTGACCATGTGAATACGGCCTGAGACTGCGGTCTGCCCCATTTTAAATCAGGTGAGATCGAAAGGAGAGGTGCGCGAGAGACGATACGCAAGGAAGCCGCCTGCTCCTTTAAAGAAGGCAGCGGCTTCCCGCCTCAAAGCGTAGCTGATTTCGCTCAGCGAATTCTCTGCTCGTCTTCGTCAAACAGGCAAACGGTTGCCGCATCGGTTGTCAGACGAAGAACAGCGCCGGCGCGCGTAATCGCTTGCCGGTCAACAGTCACGACACAAGCTGTGTCGGCGATTTTTCCATAAAGGTAGCTCGTTCCACCGAGAAATTCTGAGAAGTCGACTGTGAAGGGCACAGACGGCTCGTTTTCAGCAGCAAGGCGCAAGTGCTCCGGCCGGATCCCCACAGTCACATGTGCACGATTTTCAAGCTGCGTTTTGAGCGGGGGCAATGGCAGAAGCGATCCGGCCACGTCCACACCGCCATCCCTGATTTCCCCGGCCAGAAAGTTCATTTTCGGGGACCCGATAAAACCACCGACGAATACATTGTCAGGGTCATCATAAAGTGCAGCGGGCGAGCCGACCTGTTCAACCCGCCCTCTTCTCAAAACCACGATCTTATCCGCAAGCGTCATGGCTTCTGTCTGGTCATGCGTCACGTAGATCATGGTGTTCCCAAGCTCCTGATGAAGGCGGGCAATCTCAATGCGCATGCCAACCCGCAACTCAGCATCAAGGTTGGACAAAGGCTCATCGAAGAGAAAGATTTCCGGATCGCGAACGATGGCACGTCCGATGGCCACACGCTGTCTCTGACCGCCTGAAAGCTGACCCGGCCGGCGATCCAGATATTCGGTCAACTTCAGGATGTCGGCAGCCTGCCGGACTTTTTTCTCAACCTCAGCCTTTGGTCGCCCTGCGACCTTAAGACCGAAGCCCATATTTTGTTCGACACTCATATGGGGGTAAAGCGCGTAAGTCTGAAACACCATCGCGATACCGCGGTCAGACGGATCCTCCTCAGTCACGTCCTTTCCCGAAATCATAACGTCACCGCTGGTGACCTCCTCAAGGCCGGCAATCAACCTTAGCAGTGTTGACTTTCCGCAGCCCGAAGGACCAACGAAGACGACGAACTCGCCGCCTGTCTGACGTCAGCGCCGGTGGGACAGATTTGAGGATTTGAATAAGGGAGGATTTCTGGTTCATCTTATCAATTAGGAGATCGAGATGACGAAG
>NZ_SMAR01000043.1 GCF_004342225.1 Martelella mediterranea
TGCCTCAAGTCGGGCTACGCCCTCCCTCCGACACACGAACGACGCAACGTCTCACCCAGATTGTCGCGGAATCTCATCTTGATTGTCGTGCCGCAATCATCGGAGCCAGTCTGACCATAGTAATAGCGGTAGTATTCAGGCACGTAGTTGACCGTCTGAGGTTCGCCTTCTTCACCGGCTGCTTCAGGCGGCGGGTTCGATCCCGGCGCGTAAAGCGGCGCTGTCAGCGATACACCCGGCATATTGCCAGCTCCATCGGAAGGCGCTGGCGCGCCGGTGCTTTGCATCGCACCGCCAAGAGGTGTCTCGACGCCGGTTGCCAGGTCGATTTCAGAGATCGGTACAGCAACCGTTCGGCTTGTGCCGTTGTTCTGCTTGACCGTCGTCAACTGGAAAACAGTGGCTTTCAGGTCATCCAGCGTCGCCACTGGTGCATTGGGATCATAAAGCCACGCGATCCGCTCAGAATAGGGAGCCCAGATTTTCTGCATCTGATAGACGCCCGGACGATAGTTCAGCCGGTTCAGCATCATCGTAACGCCATAGGCTGCGGGCTCGTCCCATGGCTCCCATGACAGCGACGCTTCAAACCACTGCAGGCCCGCCAGTGGCTGCCCCATATCATTCGAATACCAGCCGAACTGCTGGGCTGCCGTCGTGCTTTTGGTTTCAGAAACGACCTCCGACATGCGTTTGAGCACCTCGTCGGAATATTCTTCACGCGGGATACGGCCCAGCATATTCACAACAGCATTCAGATATGTGTCCATCGCCTGATCGGAGTCATTTCGCCATGGATACATGATATTCTCGGCTTCGCTGGCGCGGTCCTGACCGATCAGGATCAGGGCAAGCCCCTGCGCCGTTGTCGCGCTGCCGCCTTCTGCATTGGCTTTCCGGAACCATTCCTCGGCTGCAGCATCGCTGCCACGCTGAAGAAAGTACCAGGCCAGCAACTCAGCGTCGTCAGGGTCACCGCTCGTATTGGCCAGCGTTTCCATGTGATCGAGGTCTTCCGGGGCGACCGTGATGCTCTCGTCGGCACCGGCTTCGGCGAAGCGTTTGCGCAACAGTTCATCGCGGATTTCCTGAAACTCCGGACCACCGGCATCATCCGTCCGCTCGTAGGTCAGCAGCGTTTTCACATCGCTGAAGGGCAGAAGCTGCATCGCCTTCTGCATGGTGGCAAAACGCTCTTCCGGCTTGTCACAGTTTTTGAGGATATAGCTATATGCATCGACAGCGCGAGACAGTTTTTCGGTTTTGGCGAAGGCTTCACCAACCTGCCAGAGAATATTGATTTCCGAACAGGTCAGAAGTCCCGGTGCCTGAGATGCAAGGTCGATGACCTGCTGATAGTTTCCGGCGTCGGCTGCTTTCAATAGCTTTTGCCGCGTTTCGGCGAGATTGAGCCGATCCAGAAGATCTGCCGGTGGCGTCCAGTCCGGCTCTTCCTGTTGCCGCTGTCGGATCATCTCGTTAACTTTAGCGTAATCACCCTGCGCATAGGCCTGCCACATGGCGTTCATCTGATCGTCTTCACCATCTTCAACCGCAAGCGGATTGGCCGGTGGCGTCCAGTTCGGATAAAGTGAGCGAAGCCGAGAAATCTCTGCCTGCAAACGTTCAAGGTCGCCCTGTTGCGCAAAATAGCGCAGGGCGCTTTCATCAACCTTCAGACTTGGCTCATCAGGCTGATTAGGGGCGCGATCAGCCTCGGCAGGTGCTGCATTGTTATCGTTACCGGACTGCGTCGGACTGACTTCCGAAAGATTTCTGAGGTTCGGGGAGGTTTGTTGTGCCTGCGCCTCCGGTACAGAAGAAAAACCGTCGCTTGACACAGGACGCATCTGTTCAGCAGGATCGCGTTCCACAATCCTGTCATAGGCTGTCTGGAAGTCACCGGTATCCTGCTGCAAGGACAGGGGCTGATCTTTATTGCGCCCCGTCCCGTGAATACCAACCGCACCAATCATAGCAATCGCTGCCGCAGTCAGTGCAAAATATGCCAGTTTCATGGCGTCGGTACTCCGGTCCAATTATTGACTGCCGCATTCAACCCGGCAGAACGATACCTGCTCAACCCGTGTTTCCGGTCCATAACCTTTCCCTACGCACGTTCAGCCTGAAAGACTTGTGACCGATAAACACTAAAACTCGGTTCTAAAAACTCATATTGTCGTTAAGAAAGCCTAAAGGTCGAGACAACTCTTTGGTTTTGGCCCTCGTGGCAGCAATGTTCAGACACCCCCAAAAGCGCACAGAGCGTTTGTTAGCCCTTTATTTACCAAAAGATGAAAAAACACATTCAGTGGATATGCGCGGCAGAACCGCTGTGCCGCATGAAACCAGAGTGTGACCCGCAATGAACCGTAAGACAAACAACTCCTCCAGGATCGGACGGCTGACCTTTATGGCGGTCGCACTTGCAGGCGTGTTGTCAGGTTGCGCGGGCGACCTCATGCCCTATGGCTCCTCGGTGAGAAACCTGATGCCCGAAGAGGCCGTTGTCATGCCACCGCCCGGTGGCCCGGCAATTGTGTCGGTTCTGGAGCACCAATATTCAAACGCGATTGACCAGCGGATCCTGCTGGCCACCAAAGCCAGAACGCCGGGACAGAATTATATCAATGCCACATTCTTCGGTACACGAAACTATTCACCGATGAATGGCGAGCGCCTGAGCTACAGTTCTGTGACTGACCGGGATGTCGCGGAAGAGATGCGTGCTGAAATTCCAGGCGTTGCCATGAAGCTTTCACCTTACTACGTTCAGAACAATTACGGGCCTTTCGGCTATGCCTTTGGCGAAGGCCGCGGAAGTGATCTTTGCATGTATGGCTGGCAGCAGATCCGACCGGATCGCGGCGGCCTTGCCGCTTTCGGCCAGACCGGTACAATCCAGATCCGTGTCCGTTTTTGTGAATCCGGCGCCTCTGAGGATGATCTTCTCGGCATCATGTACGGATACACAATCAACGCTGCTATTGAGGCTTACGGCTGGAACCCCTACGGCGAGCCAAACGCACCGCCGCCGCTGCTCGGCAAATCGGGTGCGCCGACTTATGCAACCCGTGCGCATGACGATCGTCCGGAAAAGATCAGCAACACAACGAACATTCTTGGCGGCGGCGGGGCCTCCGCACCAGCGCCTCAACGCCGCGCGACGACCTCTCAGACATCATCAAGCACGTCTTCGGATATGGTCAATCTCGAAGTCGTGGACCTGCCGACAACAGCAATGCAGCTGCCAGTCGGGCCGACCGCTGCGCAGTCTTCAATGGCGCCACCGACGGGGCCTTCTTCTGTCGCACCGCCCGCCAGCACTGCGCCACCGGCAAGAAGCATACCGGCCCCGGGGCGTCAGACATCAGCCAATACAACCCCGACCGGAAACGCTGCGGCCTCAGGCAGCAGGTCCATACCCGCACCACCATGCCGGCTTTTGCCGGGTTCAACCACTGTGACCTGTGAATAAGCCCTGAGCAAAGACCAACGAGAATACCAAAATACCGAGCCTTCGGCGATAATCAGCCTGATTTGGTGTTTGATGAGCGATTATGCATAATCGCAAACTACCAGAAAAAGTCTGCGGTATTAGAGAGTTTTTTAGTTTTCGCTCCGTAAGATATGATGGAAAAAGCGACCCCATAGGAAGAGTGTAGCCCAATGCGTAAGGCGGCAACCGTCGTATTCTGGATCATCGCATCCATTCTGGTAATCGGCCTGGTGACGCTTCCGATCGACCTTAGAACACAGATTGTTGTAAGCGTTGTGGCCGTTGCGGTGATGATGGTGCTCAAGCAAATGCATGCGGAGGGCAACTGGCGGCTGATTGCGCTGGCATTCGGGACCTCGATTGTTCTGCGCTATGTTTTCTGGCGCACGACAAGCACAATACCGCCCATCACAGAGCTTCAGAATTTCATTCCGGGACTGATGATCTACCTCGCCGAAATGTTTTCAGTCTGCATGCTGTCCCTCAGCCTGTTCGTGGTTGCACTGCCACTGCCGGTGCGCCCCCGCTGGGGGAAGCTGGAAGGCGATCTGCCTTATGTGGACGTTTACGTGCCATCCTATAATGAAGACGCCGACCTTCTGGCGAACACTCTGGCCGCCGCCAAGGCGATGGACTACCCTTCCGAAAAGCTGAAGGTCTATCTGTTGGATGACGGTGGAACGGAGCAGAAACGAAACTCCAAAAACCTCGTTGAGGCAAGCCTGGCACAAACCCGCTATCGCGAACTGCGGCAGCTTTGCGCAGAACTTGGCGTCGGCTATATTACCCGCCCGCGAAACGAGCATGCCAAAGCCGGGAACATGAATCATGCGCTTCAGTACACCACCGGCGATCTGATTGTGGTCTTCGATGCGGACCACGCGCCAACCAACGATTTTCTGCAGGAAACCGTTGGCTACTTCTTGGAAGATGAAAAGCTGTTTCTAGTGCAAACACCGCATTTCTTCATCAATCCGGATCCGCTGGAACGCAACCTTCGTACTTACGAACTGATGCCGAGTGAGAACGAAATGTTCTATGGCATTATCCAGCGTGGCCTTGATAAATGGAATGCCTCCTTCTTCTGTGGCTCGGCTGCCGTTCTTAGGCGTAAGGCATTGAACTCGGTGAACGGCTTCTCCGGTGTCAGTATTACAGAAGATTGCGAAACGGCCGTTGAGCTGCATTCGAACGGCTGGAATAGCATTTATGTCGACCGTCCGCTGATCGCAGGTCTCCAGCCGGCTACATTCTCAAGTTTTATCGGCCAGCGCAGCCGCTGGGGTCAGGGCATGATGCAGATCCTGCGTTTCAAATTCCCGCTCCTGCTGAAAGGTCTCTCCATTCCGCAGCGCCTCTGCTATATGTCGTCGAACCTGTTCTGGCTGTTCCCGTTTGCCCGCGCCTCGTTCATGATTGCGCCACTTTGCTACCTGTTCTTCGGCCTGCAGATTTTCGATGCCTCCGGTGGCGAGTTCCTTGCCTACACGATGTCTTATCTGATCGTGAACTTACTGACCCAAAACTATCTGTTTGGGCAGTTTCGCTGGCCATGGATCTCCGAACTCTATGAATATGTTCAGACCATACACCTGCTTCCTGCCGTGGTTTCAGCGATCATCAACCCGAAAAAGCCTTCCTTCAAGGTGACCGCCAAAGACGAATCGATTGAACACAGCCGGCTTTCCGAAATCAGCCGTCCATTCTTCATCATCTTCTTCATCTTCATGGCAGCACAGTTCATGATGGCCTATCGGATTTACACCGAGCCCTATCTGGCTGGCGTTACCTGGGTTGTGGGTGGCTGGAACTTCCTGAACCTGTTCCTGACTGCGGCGGCGCTTGGTGTGGTTTCCGAGGCCGGGGAACGCCAGAAAGCGCGGCGTATCAAGATGTCGCGGCGCTGTGAACTCGTGATCGACGACAGCATTTATCGCGGAACGATTGAGGATGTCTCGACGGATGGCGCCGGTCTTCAGGTTCAGGTCCGCGATCTCGACAAGCTGCGTCCCGGCACCACCGCACGACTGCGTGTGGAACCGGACCGCGGTGGCGATCCCGGCGAAGTGCCAATTACCATCCGTCACGCCCGTTCGCTGGGTGAGCTGGCCATGGTCGGCTGCCGATATGCACCGACGAACAGCCTGCATCACACTGTCATTTCCGATCTCATGTTTGCCAATTCTGAACGCTGGCAGCAGCTTCTGCTTTCGCGCAAGAATGACCCCGGCACACTTGGCGGCACCTTCTGGTTCATAAAGATGTCGATCCAACAGATGGGACGCGGCATGAGCTATTTCATCGGTAAATATCAGCCGAACACCGGCGGTGCTTCCGTGAAAGGCAAAAACTGATGGCGCGGATACTGCTTGCACTCATCGCTCTGTTGGCAACGTCTTTTTTGGCCAATGCTCAGGTTCCGACAACGGTTCCTTTTGATATGGGCAATGATGGAACGGGACCAAAGCAGCCACCGGCAAGCCAGCCTCGGCAGCCTTCGGCCCCGTCTCAGCCGGCAGAGGAAACCCTCCCCTTTTTCCGCTACATCATACCTGCCGATGAGATGCGCATCGAAGGAGAAAATGTTGACCGGTCCTGGTCTGTCTATCTGACAGAAGAGCAGGCAAATTCACCCGCCAGACTGAATGTCGCGTTCCAGAACTCGATTTTCATCGCGCCGGAATTTTCGAATTTCACAATCTCGATCAACAACGTGAAAGTGGCCGTACCGGAGCTTTCTGCCTCAGAAAGACCGGCTGACCTGCGCTATCAGGTGCCCGAGGGCGTCCTGAAACCCGGTTACAACCTCGTTTCGTTCGACTTCGAACAACGTCACCGTACAGATTGCGGCCTGGAGTCGATTTATGACCTCTGGACGGATATCGATCAGGAACGCACCTTCCTTCTTTTCAGCGATCCGAATGCAGCCATGCTGTCACGTCTCGATGATCTGCGGGCCGTCGGTGTCGATGATGAGGGGCGAACCCGGTTCCATATCGTTGCGCCAGCACTGAACCAGCAGATCACCGCCGATCCGCTGCTGGAACTGTCACAGGGGCTGGCGCTTCTCGCTGACATGCCGAACACGATGTTCACCTATTCCAAGTCAGCGCCGGCCAAGTTCGCTTCCGGCGTATTGCCGGTCTATGTCGGCACGCCCGCCGAGCTGCAGCCACTTCTGGGCAGTGCACTTCCGGACATCGGCACGACACAGACGGCGCGCTTCATATCGACAAATCAATCCGGCAAGAGCGTGCTCGTGCTGATGGCGCCGTCCTGGCAGCGGATCGGCCCTCTGATCGACAGTCTGACGCGACCTGCTGCCCAGACAGCTTCGGTCAAGCAGGAGGCTTACTCCACGCATTCATGGCGTTCACAGGATACCCAGCTTCTGACCGGCAGAAGAACACTGACCTTTGAACAGCTCGGAATTCCCTCGCAGGAATTTTCCGGACGTGTTTTCCGCGCCGAGTTTGCAATCGGACTTCCTGCAGATTTTTATGCCAACGCCTATGGCGAAGCGAAGATCATGCTTGATGCAGCATACTCGCCGCAGGTTCTGCCGGGCAGCCGCCTTCATGTCTTCGTCAATGACCAGCTTGCATCTACCTGGCCGATCAGCACCGTCAATGGCGCCGTGCTGCGGCGCACGCCGATCACTTTCACCATGCGGCACTTAAAACCCGGCGTAAACAAGATCGTGCTGGAAGCTGCTCTTCTGACGAAATCCGATGCCGAGTGCCTGCCCGGTGCGACCTCTGACACGACGGCACGTTTCGCGCTGTTTGACTCCTCAGAATTTGTGATGCCGAATTTCGGGCGTGTTGCACAAGTACCGGATCTCTGGGCAACGAGCGGCACAGCCTTCCCCTATGCGCGTGGCGATGCCCCTCTTCCCCTGTTCATTGACAGCTTGAATGAGAATACACTGGCGACTGCTTCAGACTTCACCGCCAAACTTGCCAACGCCGCACGCCAGCAAATTCCGATTGATGTTGTGCACTCAATGGACGACGTCGGACCGGGCGATGCGATTTTTATTGGCAGCGTCGGTCAGGTTCCCGCACAGGTTCTCAGAACAACCAAGATTTCGGAAACCAGCCGCAGTATCTGGACCCAGCAGGTCGGCGGTGATCCCAATCTGGACCAGGCGCCGGAAACGACGATAGAAGAGTGGGATCAGGCGGTCACCGCGGGCTGGTACAACTGGATCTTCGAGGTCGAAAAATACCTGAAGCGCAATTATGACCTGTCATTTGACACCTTGCGCTTCCTGCCACGCCCGGACGAGGATTATCTGCCGCCCAACTCGATCTCGATGCTCATTGCACAAGAACCCAGTCCGAACGATGATGGCGCATGGACGCTGATTACCGCACCGACGCACGAGAATCTTGATCTCGGCATGACGGCTCTGATGAAGCGACAGCACTGGAATGCCATCCAGGGCCGGATTACAACCTATAATCGAAACACCGGGGTCATCGACAATGTGCCAATGGGCTCGACCACATTTATTTTTGATACACCCTTTTCGATCCGGAATATGCGGCTTGTGATTACAAACTGGTTTTCGACCAACACGATGTCATTTTCGCTGGCGCTGGTTGTCGTCACGATACTGCTTGGTCTTGCGACCAAGGGTATGCTGAAACTCTTCGGACGATACGAAGACTGATAACAGAAAACCGGCTCAACATGACGCTTGAGCCATCGCCTGGGCCGCAATCAACGCGGCTCCGGAAAGTCCGGGCTCCGGGCCACTTGCAGCTGGGACAACAAGCGGATGATCCGGATTCGCAAGCGTCAGCGGACGGACAGCCCGATCAATCTCAACCAGGAGATCATGCGCACTGGCAAGTCCGCCACCGGCCGGAACGACTGTGGCTCCGGTGAGATTGACAGCCATGGCCAGCGGCCCGGAAATGACATCAAGATAGATTTCCATGGTGCGGCACGCGCTGCGCTCCTTCGAGCGCCAGCCGTTTATGATATCTGGCGCCTGCCTCACCTCCTGATGAAGGTGTTCGTGAAGACGCTCCAGCCCACGCCCGCCGACAACAGTATCAAGGCAACCTGAAAGCCCGCAACCGCACGGGATTGACGGAAGCGCAACCGGTGGATCTCCCGCTATCCGCGGTGAAACGGGCCCATGCCCCCATTCTCCGGCATAGCCGCCATTGCGATTGATCAGGCCACCATGCACCGCAAGGCCGCCGCCAACCCCAGTTCCCAGAATGATGCCGAATACAATATCATGGCCACGCCCCGCACCCAGATTCGCTTCAGCCACGGCAAAACAGTCTGCATCATTGCTCACATAAACGGGAAGCTCGACTTGTTGCTGCAGGTCTTCGGCAAAATTCGTACCATGAATTGCGGGAATATTCGCGGCAATCATGGTGCCATTTCGCGGATTGACGACACCGGCGATCGAAATGGCAATGGCTTCCGGCGGATTTGGCTCTTGCGCAATCCTATCAATCAGGCAGTTGAAAAAAGCTTTGTGATCTGAGGCCGGGGTTCCCAGCCGCCCCACAGGGCCGGTCTGCCCGCCAACATCGGCAGACGCGGCACGTATATTCGTTCCCCCGATATCAAAACTGAGTATCCGCAAAATCCGTGCCCTGTATTATGCAATTCCTGCCTCTTGTTATCATAGCCCCTTTATCCGGCAAACACACATCATCGTCGCAAACATCATAGCTTTAGTTCCTGCCACGCAACCGCGCCCGCCGGCGGGCTTCCAGCCAGGCGGTTCCCTGCAATGCAGTCAGAATGATCGTGATGCTGATGTAAACGCGAAGGCCCGGCACTTCCTGAAAGAAGATGAAACCGGCAACGGCCGCAAGAAGAACGGAAAGATAACTGAAGGGCGCCAGAATGCTGGCATCTGTGCTTTGATAAGCCCGCAACCATGTAAACTGTCCACATTGAGCAAAAAGGCCGACCGCCAGCAACAGCGGCCACTGATTGAGCGCAACAGGCTGCCAGACGAAGAAAGCAGGAATACCAGTAAAGACAACAAGCCCGACAGTGTAAAACGTCAACATGGTCAGGGTATTTTCATCCTGCAACATACGCGTCTGGATCGTTGAAGACGAGGCGAACAGAACCGCGGCAAATCCGGCCAGAACACCGGGATTTGCCGTCAGAGCTTCAGGTCCGACAAGCACCATGATGCCGCCAAACGCGATCAGAGCCCCAGTCCAGCGGATGCCTGACACTTTTTCATTGAGAAACAGCATAGCAAGCGCCATGACCAGAAGCGGACTGGTGAAGTTGATCGCCTGAACCGTTACCAACGGCAGCATGGAAAGCGCGACGAAGTTCAAAGACAACCCGCAGCCTCCGGTCAGAACGCGCGCCAAATTCAGTTTCGGATGACGCACATGAATGACCTGATGGCGCGCGCGCCAAATCAGCGGAAGGGTGAGAATCAGTCCCGTCACGGCACGAACAAAGACAATCTGGATCGCCGGGAAGCTTTCAGAGTTCAGTTTGACCAGAGAGGTCATGCAAGCGGTCAGAACCAGATTGGTCAGCAGCCAGAAAATCCCTTTGCGCGCGTCCCGCGCTAAGGTTCCGGAGCCGGGCGTGGCGTAGGAAGACATGAGATTTTATCGGGACAAGAGTAAATGGCGAGGCCGCCGGACACCAACACAATACGCCTAAGCTTTAGGTGCGCAAGCATTTACCAAAGAAAATCGACATGACGGCTGACATCCGTCAGGTTCATACCCAAACCAATATCTTTGAAAAGGGGAACGGATGGTGGGCGTGACAAGGATCGAACTTGTGACCCCTACGATGTCAACGTAGTGCTCTCCCGCTGAGCTACACGCCCATCCGTGGCGCGGTGTATTCCAAACTTTGGCAGTGGCGTCAACTGGTTTTTGAAGGTTTTTTGTCGGGGGCCGGTTTTCTGATGAAAATGACTTAAACAGCCAGAACTTTTTCCACCTCGTCCACCAGATCCCGCAGGTGAAACGGCTTGGAAAGCACTTTTGCATCTTTAGGTGCCTGCGAATCGGCATTCAACGCCACCGCAGCAAAGCCCGTGATAAAAATCACCTTCAGATCAGGATCAAGTTCTGTCGCCCGGCGCGCCAGCTCAATGCCATCCATCTCGGGCATGACGATATCTGTCAGAAGCAGTGAGAACGGCTCTTCGCGCAGCCGGTCATAGGCGCTGGCGCCGTTATCAAAAGCGGCCACCTGATAGCCAGCCTTCTCCAGCGCCTTCACCAGGAAGCGGCGCATATCATCGTCATCTTCAGCCAGAAGGATTTTCAGTACCATTGCATCAACCATTTCCGGAAAGTGGGGATTTCCTTAACCGATCTGATAGACCGCTGCGGGTAAACAAGCAATGAAGAGATTAAACAGCAGAACAATCAGCCGCTTTCGGCTTGGCAGTTTCAGCACAGAGCATTAACCTAGTTATCCGGTTCAGACAGATTAACCGAGCAGACCGATGAGGCAACTTTGACTGAAGAAGACGATCCGATGTTTTTTGAGGTGATTGCACCCGAGCAGCAAACGCTGCCGCTGGTGTTCAATTCGCCCCATTCGGGCCGGGTTTATCCTGATCGTTTTTTGCAGTCCGTGCGCCTCAATGCCCAGGAAATCAGACGGTCTGAAGATCTTTTTGTCGATGAACTTTTCAGCGCTGCACCGGCTTTCGGCGCGCCCCTTCAAAGAGCTTTTTTTCCACGTGCCTTTCTGGATGTAAACCGGGAGCCCTATGAGCTAGACCCGCGCATGTTCAACGGCCCATTGCCAGCGCACATCAACTTCACATCAATCCGTGTTGCTGGCGGACTGGGCACGATCCCGAAAATTGTCGCGGAGAACATGGAAATTTACGATTCGCCCGTCGATGTTGAGGAGGGAATGGCGCGGATTGAGAAGATTTACAGACCTTATCACCAGAGCCTCAAGCGCCTGATGCACGAAACCCGCCGCAGATTTGGCCATGCGGTTCTGATCGACTGCCACTCAATGCCGGATGGCGTGGGTGCAGGCGCGGCGCGCCGCAAGCCGGACTTTATCATCGGTGACCGCTATGGCACCAGCGCCTCGGGCGCACTGGCTTTCGCTGCCATTTCAATACTGGAAGGCATGGGCTTTTCCACCGCCTATAACAAACCCTATGCAGGGGGCTTCATCACCGAGCACTATGGACGCCCCGCAAACGGCTGCCATGCTCTTCAGATTGAGGTGTCACGGCGCCTATACGCCGATGAAGAAAACCTTTCCAAGAAACCGGAATTCATCGGACTCAAGCAGGCACTGACTCTCTTTATTGCAGAACTGGCCGACAGCCTGGACGACATTATGGAAGCAACGGCGCTTGCCGCAGAATAAGCTGCGAGCACAACGCCTGAAAGAAGGAAAGGATCGGATTCCACTCAACTGCAAAGATAAAAAAAACCGCGCTCTCGGCGCGGCTGAAGTCTAGGGAGGAAACACCCAAGGAGGGTATTCACAGTCGAAAGACTGTATGTTTACACTATCGTGACATACTATTGCTGTCAAGCGGAAATGCCTCAAAAATACGCAGCACATCACTCTGACTATTTTTTAATCGAATGCTGGTTGTTTAACCTTTAGCTTTGCTGACCAAACAAGCACCGCTTTGGCTTGAACAAATCGATGGAGCAGCATAAAGCGCCTGACAGCGAACCAACCCGGTGGGCTGAGGCTAGTCTTGCAATCAGCCCGTTGCACGTGGGACGTTTTCCGCCAATCATCCGCCGCCTTCCAGTCAGGACATAAAATGCTTCCAGATATCACGTTCCTGCATCAGCTTGCCGATACAGCCGCAAAAGAAACACTGCCGCGTTTCCGTTCATCCGTAGCCGTTGATAACAAGCTTTCACACGATTTCGACCCGGTCACCAAAGGTGATCGCGCAGCCGAAGCTGCAATCCGGGACATGATTGAAAGCCGCTTTCCTGATCACGGCATTCTCGGGGAAGAGCATGGCAGCAGCGGCCTTGACCGCAAATATGTCTGGGTCATCGATCCTATTGACGGAACACGCTCCTTCATCGCGGGTGTACCACTATGGGGCACACTGATCGGCCTTTACGAACGTGGCCGGGCCGTAATGGGTGTCATGGATCAGCCTTTCACCAAAGAGCGTTATATCGCTGACGGGAAAACAACGCGGCTTTTCCGCCCTGAAGGCGAACAGACGCTGAAAACAAGCGCGTGTGAAAAGCTTGAAAATGCAATCATGTTCACAACCTCACCCCGGATCATAGAGGGCGGCGCTCTGAAGCGCTATGATCAACTTGAATCCCGTGTGAAACTCGCCCGCTATGGCGCTGATTGCTATGCATTCAGTCTTGTTGCCGCAGGTCATGCGGATATTGCTGTTGAAAGCGGCCTTCAGCCCTATGACATCGCAGCTCTTATTCCACTGATTGAGCAGGCTGGCGGCATCATTACCAACTGGAACGGGGGCCGGCCGGAACAGGGTGGTGACATTATTGCCGCTGCGACACCGGACCTTCACGCCGCGGCGCTGCGCATTCTGAATGGTTAAGCGCCTGCGCATCAAGAAACATGAGGATTGCCGCAACGGCCCGATCGCGCATCTCGTCGCGCTCCTGAAGAATGTCGTGGCCGGCACCTGAAAGCGCCAGAATCCGCGCATTCAACCGACATCCGGTCGCGACCTGTTCACTGAAAGGAACAAGCACATCGTGCCCCGGCGCAATCAGCAGGACAGGCATTTTCACCTGTTTGAGACTCAAAGGCTTGCGCAGGCGCGCTGTTTCATTAAGGCATGCGCGCAACCACCCGAATGTTGGCGTACCAAGCAGATATGGCGGATCGTCTTTTGCCAGCAACAGATTGCGCTCATAGCGCTGCCGATCGGATGTGAGAAACTGATCTTCGAAAGATGATGGCGGCCGATACGGCAACGCCGGACGCCGCGAAAGACCAAGGACGCTCAAAGACGAGGCAAGCAACCGAATCAGTGGCTCGGGCAATTGACGCCGATGAAGTGCAACAAAAGGCGCCAGCAGCAGCAGCCCGTCGAAGTGGCTCTTCCCGGAAGCGGCAAGCGAAAGCGCAATCAGCCCGCCCAGTGAATGCCCCATCAGAAAATATGGCCCCTTTAACTTCGGCCTTACCAGCGCATCAACAAACTGACTGACATCTGAAGTGAAGTCCGAAAACGCTTCAACATGACCGGCATAAGGGTCCTCAGAAACACGGTCCGAGGCCCCCTGCCCGCGCAGATCCAGTGTCGCGACAGCAAAGCCAGCTTCATTCAGCTCACCTACAATTTCGGAATACTTCTCGATGAACTCAGACCGCCCCTGCACCGCAACGACCGTACCGCGCCACAGCCCGGCCTCGGGTTCAAACAACGCATAGCGAAGACGCAACCCATCATGCGTTTTCATAAAGCCAGCGCTGAATTTGCCGGAAAATGACGCCGAAGCGGAAAGCGCTAACCCGTCTGCCATAACCTATCCCATGCCGGATCATTTCTTCGGGGAAGAATAGTCGCAGGCGCATGCTTTGCAAGCTGGTCGGGCGAATAAAAAGAACCGGAATTTCTCTGCTTGAACAGGGGTAAAAGCGGAGAAATTCCGGCCAAGTGTACCACCAACGCTGGGTCAAGAGCGCTAATGGCGCCGGGACGGGTGCGCCGTAGTTCCCGGCAAAAGCTTAATGCCTCAATCTCCCTGAACAGAGGTTCAATGCTACATTCATACGGCGTTCATAAACTGAGCGCCCTCGCCAAGGCATTGGCAGGCAATTGGAACTCCGGTTCAAAGCCTGACACGGCACAGAAAAGTCCGGGTCATTTTGCATTCCAGTAAATTAGTGCCATCTCACGCTCTGGTTATAGCAAAAATAAAATGCTCTTTTAAGTGTAATTCGATTCCACCTAGAAGTTCAAGCCGGATGATTGCAACGCCGTTATATTCACCTCTTGAAAAGCCAAAATCGGCAACCCAAATCAATGCTGTCCAGACGCCGATGATGGGTCTGGAACCGTCTGCCGGACTCGCCATTTCATGGGATTTTCGGCGACGTTTTCGCAAAACAAGTCGCTCAGATGGAGGACACCATGCGTAACGTTGATTTTTCGCCCCTTTACCGCTCCACAGTCGGTTTTGACCGACTTTTCAATCTCCTCGACACGGTAGGTCAGCCGGAACAGGCCCCGTCCTATCCGCCCTACAACATCGAACGCACCGGTGAAAATGATTACCGGATCTCGATGGCTGTCGCAGGCTTCAGCGAAGATGAGCTTTCGATTGAAGCGCATGCCAATGTGCTGACCGTGAAGGGTGAGAAGGCCGATCAGGACGACGAAGAAGGCCGTGAATATCTCTATCGCGGCATTGCCAAACGCGCGTTTGAACGCCGTTTCCAGCTGGCCGATCATATGGAAGTGCGCGGCGCGACACTGAAAAACGGCTTATTGCACGTCGAGTTGCTGCGGAATATTCCCGAGGCGATGAAACCACGCCGGATTGAGATTGAATCACGGTCCGGAGATACCGCCAGGACGATTTCCGCCGACACACGCAAGGCCGGAGAAATGACGCCGGCCTGAAGGGTCAGCCTCCCTGGAACCCCATAATAGCCGGACGGCGTTCCTTAAACAAAGGAACGCCGTTCTTCATTTTACTTCTCGCCTAAAAAAGAAACAAACTGGTCGATCTCTTCTTCGCGCGTGGCAAAGCTTGTCACGCAGCGCGCCAGAACCTCATCCGGCTGCACGAGGCCGGGCTGATCAACCGGAACCAGCCAGTCATAAAAATTGGCGCCTGCAGCCCGCGCGGCACCGGCCGATGCTTTGGGCAGGATAATGAAGACCTCATTTGACTGGGTTTCCCAGGCCAGACGAGCGCGATTGGATATGCGAAAGGCTGCGCGTAGCCGGTCGGCCATCCGGTTGGCGTGGCGTGCCAGATCCAGCCAGAGGTTATCCGTCAGATAGCCGTCGAACTGCGCGGCAATGAAGCGTGTTTTTGAAAACAGATGGGCAGCCCGCTTGCGGATATATGGCATATCTTTCGCCTGATCCGGATTCATGAAGACAATGGCCTCGGCGCACCAGCAGCCATTTTTCGTTCCGCCGAAAGACACCAGATCAACGCCACGCTTCCACGTCATCTCAGCAGGAGAGACATCAAGTGCGGCCAGCGCATTGGCAAAACGGGCCCCGTCCATATGGACAGGCAGGCCGTGCCTGCGAGCAACAGCAGTCAATGCATCAATTTCGTCCAGCCCATAAACCGTGCCAATCTCTGTTGACTGCGTAAGCGAAACCGCAGCAGGTTGTCCGGCATGGATGAATGAAGCCGGATAGCGTGCAATCATATCTTCCAGATTCTGCGCGATCATTTTTCCATGCGGGCCAGCGACCTTTGCAAGTCTGCCGCCCGAAGCGAAGAATTCCGGCGCTCCGCCCTCATCATTTGCGATATGCGCCTCCGCGTGACAGAAAACCACGCCGCCGGGTTTTCCGAAAGCCGACAGACCAAGCGAGTTGGCCGCCGTACCGGTTCCAACGAAATAAACGGCAACTTCACGCTCGAAGATTTCGTTGAAACGCTGCTCGATCCGCCGATCAAGCGCGCTGGTCCCGTAGGCTGCGGCATATCCGGTTTGTTCACGTATCAGCGCTTCGCCGATTGCAGGATGCGCGCCGGACCAGTTATCGGAGGCAAAAAACATTTTCGAAAACCTCGGGAAAAGAGAAGAAATGTGCCGAGGGAATATCGCGGGTGCACCATCTTGTTGTAAAGAGGCCTTCACTGATTTCAGATAATCAGCCCGCAATCCGCTCAAGAGTCATTTCGTTGCAATGTTCGTCGATTATGGCGTGGAATATGCCTCAAAAAAGGCTTTTTCTTTCAGGTCTTTCGAAAAACAGCATAACGAAGAAATATTCTTTCCGTTAATGCTCAACAAACGTAATTATTGCACATATTTGCGGCAATCCGTATATGAATTCACTTGCCTGTGTTTACCGTTTCTGGCATAGAGAGGTAAATAGGACAGTTTTGCTGTCCTATTTTTCTGTCTGGGTTGCCGGAAAGTTTGTTGCTTTTGACCGAAGGGCCGCAGCAATGCTATTTTCCGTCAGAGGTGCCGAAGGTCGCTACCGGAACCCATCCGGCCTGCCAAGGCAAATCAGGCAGAACAGAGACCGGCGCGGTTTTCCAACTGGAAAAACTCCCGGCTTCGATGGACTTGAACAGTGACGATGATTTGGGTTGCGCGGAATTTCAACCGATGACCTGAAGATCCGGCTTCGCCTGCTGGGAATGACGCAGGCGCTTTAAGGAGAACTTGAATGACGAAGATGACGCCATCAGCGCTTCATGGTGCCCCTCTCACGGAAATGGACGTGAAAGCTGCCGCCAAAACAGCTGCAGAAGGCCGTCGAAACAAACGTCAGGGCCTTTACGATCCGAAAAACGAGCACGATGCCTGCGGCGTCGGCTTCGTTGCACATATGAAGGGCGAGAAATCGCACCAGATCGTCAAGGACGGACTGTTCATTCTCGAAAACCTCACGCATCGCGGAGCCGTAGGCGCAGACCCGCTGATGGGTGATGGTGCCGGCATTCTGATGCAGATTCCTGACCGCTTCTTCCGCGAGGAAATGGCGAAGGAGGGCATCGTTCTGCCAAAAGTCGGCGAATATGCCGTCGGCTACTTCTTCATGCCGCGCGATGAAAAGCGGATTGCCCATTATAAAGAGATCATTCAGAAGGTCATTGCCGACGAAGGTCAGAATTTCATTGGTTTCCGCGAAGTGCCGGTGGACAATGAATCGCTGTCCAAAGCGCCGGATATTGCAGCCACAGAACCTTATCATCTTCAGGTCTTCATTGGCGCGGGCAAGCGCGCCGATACCCAGGCTGATTTCGAGCGCCGACTGTTTATCCTGCGTAAAGTGATCTCCAACACCATTTATGCCGAAGAAGGCGGCCTTGTTGAAGACTTTTACGTCGTTTCGCTGTCGTCCTCGACCATTGTTTATAAAGGCATGTTCCTGGCCTACCAGGTTGGCCTTTACTATAAAGACCTCGCCGATCCGCGCTTTGAATCGGCGGTTGCCCTGGTGCACCAGCGTTTCTCGACCAATACGTTTCCGTCATGGAAATTGTCGCACCCTTACCGGATGGTCGCCCATAACGGTGAGATCAACACGCTGCGCGGCAACGTAAACTGGATGGCGGCGCGGCAGGCGTCTGTCTCCTCACCGCTTTTCGGAGACGATATCTCCAAGCTGTGGCCGATTTCCTATGAAGGTCAGTCCGATACGGCCTGCTTCGACAACGCACTGGAATTCCTGGTTCAGGGCGGTTACTCAATGGCCCATGCCGTGATGATGCTGATCCCGGAAGCCTGGGAAGGCAACCAGTCGATGGGGCCTGATACCAAGGCGTTTTATGAGTATCATGCAGCCCTGATGGAGCCGTGGGACGGCCCGGCCGCAGTTGCCTTTACAGATGGCCGTCAGATCGGCGCCACGCTGGACCGTAACGGACTGCGCCCGGCACGCTACCTCATCACCAAGGACGACCGCATCATCATGGCATCTGAAGCTGGTGTGCTGCCGGTTGCCGAAGAAAATATCAAGACCAAATGGCGCCTGCAGCCCGGTCGCATGCTCCTGATCGACATGGACAAGGGCCGGATTGTTTCCGATGATGAAATCAAATCGAAGCTGGCGGGCATGCACCCCTACCAGGAGTGGCTGAAACGCACCCAGCTGATCCTTGAAGAGCTAAATCCGGTTGAGCCACGGGCGTTGCGCCGTGACGTATCGCTGCTCGACCGTCAGCAGGCTTTTGGTTATACGAATGAAGACACCAAAATTCTGATGTCGCCAATGGCAACCACCGGTCAGGAAGCCATCGGTTCCATGGGCACCGATACACCGATTTCGGCCATGTCCGACAAAGCCAAGCTGCTCTATACCTACTTCAAGCAGAACTTTGCGCAGGTCACGAATCCACCGATCGACCCGATCCGCGAAGAATTGGTGATGAGCCTCGTCTCCTTTATTGGTCCGCGGCCGAACCTGCTCGACCATGAAGGCGCATCACGCGAAAAGCGGCTGGAGGTACGCCAGCCGATCCTGACCAATGCCGATCTGGAGAAAATCCGGTCCATTGGCCATACCGAGGATCGCTTCGACACGAAGACGCTCGACATCACCTATGACGCAGAGGAAGGCGTCGAAGGCATGTCGTCCATGATCGACCGCCTCTGCGAACGTGCAGAAGCAGCCGTTAAGGGCGGGTATAACATCATCATTCTGTCTGACCGGCAGATCGGCCCGGACCGGATCGCAATTCCCGCTCTTCTGGCAACGGCAGCCGTGCATCATCATCTGATCCGCAAGGGGCTGAGAACTTCGGTCGGCCTGGTTGTCGAATCCGGTGAACCCCGTGAAATTCATCACTTCTGCTGTCTTGCAGGCTATGGTGCGGAAGCCATCAATCCGTATCTCGCCTTTGATACACTGGCGGATATGCACACCAAAGGCTTCTTCCCTGAAGAAGTTGACTCTGGCGAAGTGATCTATCGATACATCAAGGCGATCGGCAAGGGCATGCTGAAGGTGATGTCCAAAATGGGCATTTCGACCTATCAGTCCTATTGCGGCGCCCAGATCTTTGATGCCGTTGGCCTGTCCTCGGAATTCGTTGAGCGTTTCTTCTTCGGAACGGCCTCGATGATCGAAGGTGTCGGCCCTCAGGAGGTCGCAGAAGAAACGGTTTCCCGCCATCATGCAGCCTTCGGCAAGGATCCGGTTCTGGCCTCGACACTCGATATTGGCGGCGAGTATGCCTATCGCATCCGCGGTGAAGCCCATGCATGGACGCCTAATGCGATTGCCGAACTGCAGCATGCAGTGCGCGGCAATGCGCGTGATCGCTATGATGCATTCGCCGAAATGGAAAATGACACGGCGCTCCGGATGAACACGATCCGTGGCCTGTTCCGGATCAGGAATGCCGAGGAAATCGGACGCAAGCCGGTGCCGCTGGAGGAAGTCGAACCGGCGTCCGAGATCGTAAAGCGCTTCTCAACCGGTGCCATGTCGTTCGGTTCAATCTCGCGTGAAGCGCACACCACACTCGCGATTGCCATGAACCAGATTGGCGGCAAATCCAATACCGGTGAAGGCGGCGAAGAATCCGACCGCTACCTCAAGCTGCCGGATGGTTCCTACCCGAAGGAACGTTCGGCGATCAAACAGATTGCGTCGGGCCGCTTCGGTGTGACCACGGAATATCTGGTGAATGCAGATCTCCTGCAGATCAAGGTTGCTCAGGGAGCCAAGCCGGGTGAAGGCGGTCAGCTGCCCGGCCACAAGGTTGACGCAACGATTGCCAAGACCCGCCACTCAACGCCGGGCGTTGGTCTGATTTCGCCGCCGCCGCATCATGACATCTACTCGATCGAGGATCTGGCCCAGCTGATCTACGACCTGAAGAACGTCAATCCGGCGGCCGATGTTTCGGTCAAGCTGGTGTCAGAAGTGGGTGTCGGCACGGTGGCAGCAGGCGTTGCCAAGGCGCGCGCCGACCACATCACCATTTCCGGCTTCGACGGTGGAACCGGCGCTTCGCCCCTGACCTCGCTGAAACATGCGGGCAGCCCCTGGGAAATCGGTCTTGCCGAAACCCAGCAGACACTGGTTCTGAACGGGCTTCGCTCGCGTATTGCGTTGCAGGTCGATGGCGGATTGAAAACCGGCCGCGACGTACTCGTCGGTGCCATGCTGGGTGCCGATGAATTCGGCTTTTCCACGGCTCCGTTGATCGCAGCCGGGTGTATCATGATGCGTAAATGCCACCTGAACACCTGCCCGGTTGGCGTGGCCACGCAGGACCCGGTCTTGCGCAAGCGTTTCAAGGGCCTGCCGGAGCACGTCGTCAACTACTTCTTCTTCGTTGCAGAAGAAATTCGTGAAATGCTGGCAGAGCTCGGCTTCACAAAGCTCAATGATGTCATTGGCTCGGTCGAACTCCTCGACAAGGACGAAGCGATTGCGCATTGGAAATCCAGGGGCCTCGATTTCTCGAAGATCTTCCACAAGGTCCCCGCGCCGAAGGAGGCGACATTCTGGACCGAGCGTCAAAAGCATCCGATCGATGACATTCTGGACCGCAAGCTGATAGAAAAAGCCATGCCTGCGCTGGAAAAGAAGGAAAAGGTTGCTTTCGAAGTCGACATCAAGAACGTCGACCGCTCCGCTGGTGCCATGCTTTCAGGTGAAGTTGCGAAGCGCTGGAACGAGAAAGGTCTGAAGGAAGACACGATTTCGGTCACGCTGAAAGGCACAGCCGGACAGTCCTTCGGTGCATTCCTCGCCAATGGCGTTACCTTCGATTTGATCGGTGATGGCAACGATTATGTCGGCAAGGGGCTTTCCGGCGGCAAGATCATCATTCGTCCGCCGGAGAATTCTCCGATTGTGCCGGAAGATTCGATCATTGTGGGCAACACCGTGCTTTATGGCGCGACCGCTGGTGAATGCTATTTCCGCGGTATCGCCGGTGAGCGCTTTGGCGTCAGAAACTCCGGTGCCATTGCCGTTGTCGAAGGCGTTGGCGATCACGGCTGCGAATATATGACTGGTGGTGTCGTTGTCGTTCTTGGCGAAACGGGCCGGAACTTCGCAGCGGGCATGTCCGGCGGCGTGGCTTACGTTCTTGATGAGGATGACAGCTTTGCCGATCGTTGCAACATGGCCATGGTCATGCTGGAGCCGGTACCGGAAGAAGATGATATGCTCGAAAAGCTCCACCATCATGGTGGTGACCTCATGCATAAGGGCCGTGTCGACGTTTCAGGCGATATGACCAGGCATGATGAAGAGCGTCTTGTGCGGCTTATCAACAATCATCTGCTTTATACCGGTTCGAGCCGCGCCAAGATGATCCTTGATGACTGGGCCAGTTATCGGCCTAAGTTCCGCAAGGTCATGCCGGTTGAGTATCGTCGCGCGCTTGAGGAAATGGAGCGTATGCGTATGGGTGTGGCTGCGGAATAAGCGGCAAAAAGTTAACTGTCGGCGTCCCGGCACTGTTGCGCGGGACGCTTTCTTGCGCGCGCCTGAGGCGCGAAATATGAGCTTGAAGCAGTCAGGATAATGAAATGGGCAAGGTTACAGGGTTTTTGGAAATCGATCGGCAGGTGGCGAAGTATCAGCCAGCCTCCGACCGCGTTCGTCACTTCCGCGAATTCACCATCCCGATGTCAGACCCGGAAGTACAGAAGCAGGCAGCACGCTGCATGGATTGCGGCATTCCTTATTGCCATGGGCCGACAGGCTGTCCGGTCCATAACCAGATCCCGGACTGGAATGATCTGGTTTATAACGGCAACTGGAAGGAAGCGATTGCGAATCTGCACTCGACCAACAACTTCCCGGAATTTACAGGTCGCGTCTGTCCCGCGCCATGCGAGGAAGCCTGCACGCTGAACCTGGAAGATATCCCTGTCTCGATCAAAACGGTTGAGCAGGCCATCGCCGACAAGGCATACGAACTGGGCTTCATCGTGCCACAACCGGCGACGACAAAAACCGGCAAGCGTGTTGCGGTTATCGGCTCGGGACCGGCAGGCATGGCCGCTGCCCAGCAGCTTGGCCGTGCGGGCCACGATGTTGACCTTTATGAGCGTGAATCAAAGCCTGGCGGTCTTCTGCGTTATGGCATTCCCGACTTTAAGATGGAAAAGAACTTCATCGACCGCCGTGTCGAACAGATGAGCGGCGAAGGCGTGACGTTCCATTGCGGGGTCAATGTCGGTGTCGATGTGAAGGTCGAGCAGCTTTTGGCCGATTATGATGCGGTGCTTTATTGCGGTGGCTCAGAAACGCCGCGTGCATCCGGCATTGGCGGCGGCGCGTTGCACGGTGTCTATGATGCCATGCCTTTCCTCGTCCAGCAGAACCGCCGTGTGGGCCGCGAAAACATTGAATCAACCGGCTGGCCGTCAGAGCCCATTCTGGCTGGCGGCAAGCATGTTGTGGTTGTTGGCGGTGGCGATACCGCCTCTGACTGCGTGGGAACGGCCTTCCGTCAGGGCGCTGTAAAAGTCACCCAGCTTGATATTCGTCCGCAGCCGCCGGAAAAGGAAGACAAGCTTTCCGTCTGGCCGTTCTGGGCCACGAAAATGCGCACCTCGTCGTCACAGGCTGAAGGTGCGGTTCGC
Organism: Martelella mediterranea; assembly: GCF_004342225.1. Classification (GTDB taxonomy): domain Bacteria; phylum Pseudomonadota; class Alphaproteobacteria; order Rhizobiales; family Rhizobiaceae; genus Martelella; species Martelella mediterranea_B. The sequence continues at coordinate 22,733 of NZ_SMAR01000043.1, forward strand.
GAATTTCAGGTCGCAACCCTCGAATTTGTCGGCGAAGACGGTATTCTGACGGGTGTGAAATGCTGCCATGTTGACGAAAAGCGTCAGCCGATTGCCGGCACAGAGTTTGTGATCAAGGCTGATCTTGCCTTTATCGCCATCGGCTTTCGTGGGCCCTTGAAGGACGGCATCCTGTCCGAACTTGAGGGGCGGCTTGCGCTCAACACCGACCGCCGCGGTTCGGTTAACATTATTGCCAATGAGCAGGATTACAAGACCTCGGTCGACAAGCTCTGGACCGCCGGCGATATCCGGCGCGGCCAGTCGCTGGTTGTCTGGGCAATCCGCGAAGGCCGTCAGGCCGCCCGCGCTATCGACGAAAGCCTGATGGGCGAAACGCTGTTGCCGCGTTGATATTCAACTCAGGCCTGCCCGGAACTTTTGCGGGCCTGAGCCATTTTTATTAAATATTGATATACGCTTTGGCGCTGTTCGTGCAGGTTTCTGCTCGCACGACATGATCCGACGTGTTTAAATCTCTTTCAGCCAGTCAACAGGATTTCACAGGAGCTTATTTTGTCTGAATTTCGAAAGGTTCGTAAGGCTGTTCTGCCTGTAGCCGGTCTTGGAACACGGTTTCTCCCGGCAACTAAGGTTGTGCCGAAAGAAATGCTTCCGGTCGTCGACAAGCCAATCGTTCAGTATGTCGTCGACGAGGCAATTGAAGCCGGGATCGAGCACTTTGTTTTTGTAACGGGCCGCAACAAGCATGTTATCGAAGACTATTTTGATATTCAGTACGAACTGGAAGCGACTCTGAAAGCGCGCAACAAGAACGCTCAGCTCGACCTTCTGACCGGCATGCTTCCCAAAGCCGGAACCGCAACCTTTACCCGCCAGCAAGAGCCACACGGTCTTGGGCACGCTGTCTGGTGCGCAAGGGAAATTGTCGGACCTGAACCCTTTGCACTCATTCTGCCCGATATGGTGATGGATGCTGAAAAACCCTGCCTCAAGGGCATGATGGAAGTTTATGACGTCGCAGGCGGCAACGTGGTTTCCGTTGAGGAATGTGATCCGGAACAGGCCCATAAATACGGGATCGTCGGCGTTGGCGAAACTGTCGGAAACGGTTTCAAGATCACCGAAATGGTCGAAAAGCCCGAACCGGGTACCGCACCTTCCAACTATTTCATCAATGGCCGCTATATCCTGCAGCCGGAAATTTTTCCGATTCTGGAAAAGCTGGAACGCGGTGCAGGCGATGAAATTCAGCTGACTGACGGGATGCTGAAGCTTGCCCGCAATCAGGATTTCTACGGTTATAAGTTTGATGGCCAGACCTTTGACTGCGGCTCCAAGGAAGGGTTCATCATTGCCAATATGGCCCTCGCGCTGAAGCGCGAAGACATCCGCCCCAAGGTCGAAAACGAATTGAAGGCACTGGTCGCCTCTTTGAAATAGGCATTTCAAGATTTCAGGTGCTATAAAGGCGACGCTTCGGCGTCGCTTTTTTGTTTCAGGAGCATCATCATGATCGATCCCGGCCTCCGCCAACCCGAAATCACCACATTGTCTGAAGGGCAGGAAAACATCTTCGAAGGCCAATGGCCGGAGCGAATTCTACCCCAGGTGAACCGGGCTGAATTGCATAGTTTTTACACCGATGGTGCATGGGCTCAGGCTTTGGTTTTTGCTGGCGGTGGATATACGAAGCTCGTCTATGACAAGGAAGGGACCGAGGTCGCCAGCTGGCTGAACGGGCTGGGGATCGACGCGCATATTCTGATACACCGGTTGCCCGGCGCAGACGCTGGCAATGGAACGCCCCACCCGGCTGATATTGCACTTGGCGATGCGATGGCCGCGCTGGATTTTCTTTACACGACAGAGAAGACGCTTCCCCTTTTTCACGTCGGCTTGTCATCGGGCGGACATCTGGCCGGCGTCATGACCTGCCAGCAGCATGAGCTGATGGCCCGTGGCGCACTGATTGCCTATGCACCGCTTAATGCCAACCACCGCGACCATAAATATCCTGCCGGAAAGCCGGACTACCCGCCAGTTCAGAAACAGGATTTTTACGACAAATGGCCGGTTGGCCTTGCAGACTGTCCGCACGCCATGCCGAAAGTGCCGGTTTTCATGGCTTACGCACTGCACGACCGGACGGTTCCGGTTCAGCATGCCCTGCGCCTGATTGAATCGGCTGCCGCAAACGAACTGGATGTTGATGCCCATATCTTTTCAGACGCACCACACGGCTTTGCTTTACGCGATACCCATGGCACACACGCAGCCTGGCCAGATCTTGCTGCAGACTGGCTGCGCAGAAAGGCGTTGAGCTGAAAGATGCTATGGAAAGCCTCAGCGCTCAGGCCTATAGCAACAGGTGATGATAGCCTTGAGCGCGCCACAAATTATATTGATTGCAAACTCCAAAGGCGATAACCCCACGTTATGGTTGATCTGAAGATGAAAGATGCAGGCGGCGAAGCCATCAGTTCGGCACTGAGAACACTCGCCTTTGAACGCCGGGGCCTTGAGGCGCTGAGTGAGGCGCTTCAAAACGGGCTTTCCGGCCCGTTTGCCAAAGCGACAGCGCTGCTGCAGAACACTGAAGGACATGTCATCATTTCCGGCGTCGGCAAAAGCGGGCACATCGGAACCAAGCTGGCAGCGACTTTTGCTTCAACCGGAACCCGCTCTTTCTTTGTCCATCCGGCGGAGGCCAACCACGGTGATATGGGGATGGTGGGCCAGAAGGATGCGGTGCTTGCCCTTTCCTGGAGTGGCGAAAGCGCTGAACTGACAGCGCTGGTGGCCTATACCCGCCGGTTTGCCATTCCGTTAATTGCCATGACGGCGGGTAAGAACTCGTCTCTGGCACGGGAAGCGGATATTGCGCTTATCCTGCCAAAAGTGGAGGAGGCCTGTCCGCATGGCCTTGCACCCACCACCTCGACGACGATGCAACTTGCTCTGGGTGATGCGCTGGCGATTGCCTTGCTGGAAGCCCGAGGCTTCTCAGAGAGCGATTTCAAGATCTACCATCCGGGCGGCAAACTCGGAGCGCTTCTCTCCCATGTCGCAGATATCATGCATGTGGGCCAATCCCTACCGCTCGTGCGCTCTGGCACGCCCTTGCCCGAAGCCGTCATGGAACTATCGATGAAGCGATTCGGGTGTGTCGGCGTTCTGGATGACAATGGCCGCCTTGCAGGGATCGTCACCGATGGTGATCTTGCCCGCAATCTCTCGCAGGATCTGAGCACGCTGAAGGTCGACGACATCATGACGAAGGCACCCAAAACAGTGAAAGGTGGCATGCTCGTCTCCGGCGCCCTCGCGCTCATTCATGAGCACAATATTTCAGCGTTGATGGTGGTTGACGATGACAACCACCCGGTCGGCATCGTTCACTTCCACGACTTTCTCCGCATCGGCGCAGCGTAGTGACCTGCCCCCCGCATGGTCCCGCGTTTTGATGTAGAGTTTGCTCATTTATATGGAGCAGATTTATGCGAAAGAGCCGTTTTACCGAGGCGCAG
>NZ_SMAR01000044.1 GCF_004342225.1 Martelella mediterranea
TGCCTCAAGTCGGGCTACGCCCTCCCTCCGACACACGAACGACGCAACGTCTCACCCAGATTGTCGCGGAATCTCATCTTGATTGTCGTGCCGCATCCGTTCCCCACCCCTTCATCTGGTTGTTCAGCTTGGCTTGCCCGCAGTCCGAAACCCGTCCTTCGAAAGGCATCCGGATATCGGCTTGAACGGGGCCTGCTGCGGACTGGCGGCTGTAGGCGTATTCTTGCCGAGATGAACCCGACCGCCCCGTCGGAGGGCCGGAGCCTTGATCCATACAGCCGGAAAGCACTCGCTCCTCCCATGCTGACCTGCTGTCCGTTTGATAATTAGGAAGATAGCTGACTAATTTGTGCGACCATAGGCAATGTCGGCTTACGGGAAACAAAAGTGTCAATCGACCGTCCGGAATGGAGGCGCTTTCCGGACCGGCAGCAACGGGGCCGGAGGAAAAGTGTCTATTGAATATCTCGCCTAGTTTTCAATCGTGGGCGCCACGAAATCAGAAGAGGCGGAGTCCAGTGGGTTGTCAACCGAGGCGGCTATGGTTGAGTCCGGGCTTGAAAAACGTAGTTCTCTGATTGATGTCTCCACTGTATTAACGATACGATCAGCATCCAAATCTTCAGCATCGGTAGTCAAGGCGACAGTCATGGGGCCAACGCTCATGAAGTGCGCTATCGTGTCGCCATTTTTTTGGACTTCGGTTCGGCTTCTGACCATGTCCTGCGAAGGCTGCATGAAGATCTTCAGAGTCCTCCCGTTCGCACCTTGATAAGTCAGACGAACGACGCCGTCCTGCGACGTGGTTGGTTCTACTTGTGACACGAGCCGGTACCCTTCAGATGAGAGATCAGGAGCAGGAAATGCGAGCCAGAGCCGACTTTCAAGCTGGCCCGCCTGACCCGTAACCGTTGAAACAGGATGCGGGGAAATGAAGTTTTCCGATAACGTCACGGTATTCATGAATGAGGCGGGGAGCGACGCTCTATGAGGCCGGAGTTCATCATAGAAGTAGCCGAGTAGGCCAGCGCCAGCCAATGCGGCAGCCAGCGAGGCTGCCCGGGCAAGATTTGCGCCGGTGCGGGCCTGCCTGTTCCAGACTGCTGCACGCAGATGGGCGGGAACCGGCTCCACCTTATGGTTGAGGCAGACCTGCCGGAGAAGGTCGTTCTGCCGGCGCACCTCCTCGACGAATTCCCGCGCAGATGGATTGGAATCCAAGAAGGTTTCGACTGCGGCCTTCCGTTCAGGGTCGTCTTCAAGTAACGCGTCAGCGTATGCCAAGAGATCGAGTTCCTGTCTCCTGTCTGATCTGGAATTCATTTCACGCGCCTCAGCAAGGTTGGTTTCGGGGAGCGGGAACGGTTTTCGCGGAGGGCGGCCCGCCCCCTGGAAAGCCTTGATCGTACGGTGCCAACAGGCACATTCAACAATTCGGCAACCTCGTCATAAGCCATTCCATCAAGAGCGACGAGGAGTATGATTACGCGCTGTTCGGCAGGGAGGCGATCGAGTGCCTCTGCGATGCCGATGCATTCAACCCGATCCTCCTGATCAGGCAACTGAACCGCGACCCTGTCGATCGCTTCCTGATCATAAGGCGTTGAGCCGGATTTCTGCGTTCGGACGCGATCAATATAGGTCCGGTATAAAATCCGAAACAGCCAGGATCGCAAACGTCCCTTGTGGCCCCACAGGCGCCACTTCCTCAGGGCGCGTTCCAGGGTATCCTGGACGAGTTCGTCGGCTTCGTCCTGATCCCGGGTTAATGCGAAAGCATATCGCCGCAGATGCGGTATCTGCCTCTCGATCATCCACCGCAGGTCATCGCTCATATCATTTTTCCTGACATTCAGTCGCTACAGCTACTGACGGGTCCGGACAGAAAAAAGTTCCCAAAAAAGAATGGAACCAATCATCGCCTGCTTCCGTCTGTTGTGTCGCCATGAAGGCAAATCACTCAATCCGCGACGGCATGCAGCCTGTATCGACGTTGCAAATTGAAAGGACGACATGACCTACTCAATTCAGAGGAAAATCGCCGCATCCATGATCGCCGTTGCCGCGTTCTCGATGTCTTCCACGGCCGTCTTCGCGCAGCAAACCCAGGTGCCGCCCCCTTCTTCCGGCGCGCAGGGCTCGCCCACGATCGATCAGGACGTGATTGATAACTTTGCAGAGGCGTCGATTGAGATCCAGCAAATCATGGTCAAGTGGGAGCCTCGGATCAGCGGCGCGCAAACCGAGGCCCAGGTCGATACGCTCCGGGAGGACCAGCGGGAAGAACTCGTAGCGGCTCTGCAGGCCAATGACCTTGATATCAGCACTTACAACAGGATCTATCAGGCGGCCAGCAACGATCCCGCGCTCGCCCAAAGAATTCTGCAGCGGCAGGAGCGGTTGCAGCAGTAACGGCCAGCCCATCTGACGAAATCCGAGCCGGCCGTGACAGGTGAAATCCTCAGCGGCCGCAACAAAGCCGAAGGAGAACTGAACAATGCGAAAATTGCTCACCCTGGCCATTTCCGGTCTGATGCTCTTGGGACTTGCCGCATGCGGCGACGAAAATGCGGGCGACAACGCAAGCAGTGACCCTGACATGTCGGCCCCGGCGGAACCTGGCATGGCTCCGGCCGATCCCGGCGGGAGTACAACGCCACCGAGCCAAGGCGGCGGTACGGATCAGGGTTCCGGTTCAGGCCAGTTCTGAAATATTCTTGACAATAGCCGAGACGGAACCGGTGTCCTCCGGTTTCGTCCTATAACCTATGGACTTCAGCGGGTTGGTTCACGTGTTATCGCTGGGAAACGGCGATCCAGTGTATGGAATGCAAAGGCCAATGGCTGTTGTGATCTGAACCTTTTGAGATGCGGATCAAACAAGGCAATGATGCGATGTATAAAACTGCGATGTGTTTAATTTTCGGTTTTGCATTTCTGGGATTGACCGCCTGCAACGGCAACCAGACGAATCCGGCAAACAGCTCCTATTCCTATACCGGCTTTGACAGCAGTGCACCCGTCAACGTGAATCCCGAGGCAGACGGCAGTTCGTTCTGATCCTCACGGGTTGCTTCCGGTTGATCGTCTTTCGCTCAAGTCGGGCAGCTTTTGGCACAAGCGAGGATCGGGATTGTCGGCAGCCTTGCTTGGCTTGTGTGATCCTGCTCGGCATTGCCTCCCGATGAAGGGAGAGGTCCCGGACCGCCAACACAAGCTTCCACCGTTCGAACGGAGAATGATACATTGAGCAGGGTTTCCACAGCGATTGCCGTCACCGGATTTTTGTTTTCCGGTGCGAGCTTGGCCGAGGATTACAGATGCGCGAGCTTCGCGAATGACGTTTACGGGCAAGATGCCGGTGAGGCGAGTTCGAGCTATAAATTTGCGGTATCGCGGGGCATCGTGGATGGCGTATTCGTCGCCAGCCAGAGATCACCACTGGCAGTCTCGCAAGACCAGACGCGGGGACAGTTCAGGCGCGCCGTTGCAGTCAGGTGTTCCAGCCATCCGGACGAGACAGTTGAAAACGCTGCGCTCACTGTTTCAGGATTGCTTCCGGACGCTTCTGAATATCGGTCTATGGCGCCACTTGATTTCAATCTTGCGAAGAGTTCCATCGTTGGAACGAAAGTATCATTATCCGGTGACCTCTCAGTTGGCAGCGACTCCGCGACCCTTTATAGCGACGAAATGAATACGAACTCAATCAAGATCGACATTTCTCAACTCGCCCAAACCGACCGGGAATACCTTACGGAGAACTGCACAGGACTTTGTCAGATCACCATCAATGGCGCAGTATCAAAGTTCAATTTCAGCGAAGGACTGAAGGCCGAAAGTATTGCGCACGAATGATTCAGGGCGTAATTTCCGCGGGTGGCAGAACCGCCATTGGTGCCGCGCACAGCCCTCAGCCGACGACACCATAAAGGGGGTGCGATTTTCCGCATCCCCCATTCTCTGGTTGCCGACAAAATTCAGGAAGCAGCGTCGATGTTGACCCCACCCTTCGTGGCGATCTCTGTCATGCGCCGGTCGCCGTCGTAAGTCTGATCGAGACATTTCTCCAAAATCGCTGCGTCACCGTCCAGACCTAGCCGGTTGGCGAAGGCGGTCAGCGTTCCGTAGCCCGCGAGCGCGTAATGTACCATACGCTGGTATTGTGGAATGATCGCGGCGTCGCGCACGTCAGAGTCTGTGATCTCATCGGACAAGCCATGGGCGCGCGCTTCTTTCACAAGGCCTGCCATTCCCTTGCAATGCTCCGCGTTCGGCTTAATGCCGTGATCATTGCAGAGCTTTTCAATCTGAGCGATGCCGTCGGCAATACCGTTGGCACCGGCGATCAAAGCTTCGGACAGATTCTCATCCTGGGCGGCGCGGCCTAGCTCGGTCACGACGGGCAGGCACTGGGTGTTTGCGCTCCAGATGTCCTGCAATTGGTCAAGGTAAATGTCTTTGAGCGAACTCATGGCCATTTCGATCTCCTTTGTGTTCGTTAGTCACCCAACGAGTAGTGCATTGGTATGTTCCTCTGATTGATACGGCTTGCCTGTATGCTGTTGCCCGCCCAAGTCACCGCACCGAACGTCAAATTAATGAACTTGACTACGTTCGCAGGCCCTGGAGCCAACGGCGGTTCGGCGGTGCTGATCCGGAGTGCGAAACGACAGATTTGGGGGCGCGTCGCGGGCGGACGGAAAGGGGAGCCGGGAGGATAATGGCGGGTTTTGGCCTCCGAAATTGGCGAAACAGACATTCGCGCTTAGGAGGCGCATGGCGTTTCCGGCCCGTAGCGGACGCTCGATTGCTGCGCAGCGAAGGTTCGGTTCGAGCCCCGAAACAGACACGCAGGCTCAAAGCGGTGGCGCGGCGCGTCACTACCTAAGCGCGACATCTTGCTGGCTGGCCTGAAGCGCAGATTGGAGACGGCGCTGTCCGGGGCCTCCGAGCCACCCCCTAAGCGTCATGAGCGCGCCGAACTCGTCGTCGAGCGCCCCGGCACAGGACCGCCGCCGCGATTTTGCCAATGTCCTCGCTGGCGCTCACCTGCATGGACTGCTCGGGTGCAGGAAGAATGTGATCCTGCCCTCGTTTAGCCCTATGCCCGGAAGTGTCAGCAGCTCCATGAAGGTGGCAGGCCGCAGGATCGTGCTGGCGACATCTGACCGGCGGCACAGTCTTCGATGTCCAGCTTGGTATAAGGATTGGCAAGTCCGGTCGGGCCCTCGCTGATGATGTCGGCAGAGCTGTAGACGATGTGATGCACGCCAGCCTGCACTGCAAGATCCACGATCGCCTTGCCGTAAAGAACTTTTTGCGCGTCCGTGATGCCCGATCCGGCCGCTCCGGAACTAGGTTGCACGCTGAAAACTCTATGGACACCCTCCATGGCTGCCCTCACGGACATGGTATCCGCGAACTCGTCACGGACAAGCTTCACGCCGAGGTCAGTGAGACGGAGAGCGGCGGGGCTATCGGGGTTGCGGACGAGAGCGCGGACCGGTCGGCCCAGTCGCGCCTCGGTGCTTCCCATTTCTCGTCGCGCGTTTTGCGCCAGAGCAGGGAAAGTGCCAGCATCGGCGCTGTGGTGTTAACGTTCTGCGATGGCAGGCCTGCGGCCAGCTGATTGGCGTACCAAGCCTCGAGAATGGCTTTGGCCTTGTCGTCGCCGGTCTGCAGCCAGAGTTGGGCGAGACCATAAAGCCCGACGCCCTGCGGCCATTCCCAGTTGTCGAAGCTGACATAGTCGCCCTTGGTGCCATCGAGATAGGGCTCGTCGAAATGACCTTCATCCTTCAGGCCAGTCAGCCCGCCAACAAGGCGGCCGATCCAGTCGGTCAACAGCGCACGATCGATCATCGTCGTTTCCTCCGTATGTTCGTGACTTTCAGTGTCCGGCAGCGGCGAGATCGGCCAGGATCATGCTCTTCGCGCAATCATGGACGATGCTTGCCGGCCAGTCCGGGTCAAAACCCCGCGTGCCGGTCATCCGCTGGAAGGCAAGTTGCTTGCCGGCGCCGGTGAGGATCATCGCCGCATCGCGTGCACCCGCAATCGTCTCCAGCCCGACCGAAATGCCGTGGGTCGGGACCTCGGAGATGTCCGCAAAACCCGGAAAGGTCGACATGTTGTCGATACGGGTTTCCTCGGCAAGCGTGAGGACGCGGGTGAGCGAGTGCCGTGGCGTACCCGGCGGATTGAAGGCCACATGGCCATCGCTGGCACCGGAAGCGAGGATGAAGAAATCGAGCCCACCTGCCTCGGCAATGCGCCGGTCATAGGCCTCAGGCTCATCAATATCCGCAAACCACACGTTTTCGGTGGGCAGGTGATCTTCAGGCGGCAGGACAGCGTTCAGAAACTGCCGGATCTCTCGCTCGGCGAACCCCTGGCATGAATAGTGCGCCTCGGGCGCCGCGAGCCGCAACGCGCTGGCGGTATCGGCCAGTACATATTCATCCATCATCACCAGCACGAGCCCGGAAAGATCGCGTGGTGCCTGCCACAGCATATCGGCAAGTGCGGCATAAACCGGTCGCGGCGTGCGCCCAGTCGGGCATCCGAGGAGATAGGTCTTGCCGGCAGCCCGGGCCGCGTCGAAGCCGTCAAGAATGGTCTCTGCCACGTGGCGGCCGATAGCTTCGGGCGTTGGAAGAATGCGGCACTCGGTCATGGTCAATCCTGTCTGCATTTCGTCCCTCTGCCGTAACAAGCGCGGGAGAGGATGGTTTCAAAGTGACCGTCGGCGGTCGGTCAGGCGGGGACGAGGCTGACCTGCGGCTCAACTGTGAAGGCCGTGAAGGGGCGCTCCACACCGTCCACCGTCAGCGGACCGTCGAAGGAAAGCGCGAACTGCCGCCCGGCGAGGGTGACGGAAAGGCTGCGGCTAGCGGCATCGAAAACGGTCTCCGCGGCAAGGTGGCGAGCGACGAAGGTTTCGAAATCGCCATCGCGCAATTTCGAGCCGACAGTGACGACCCAGCCGTTGACCCGGCCGTCCGAGCGCCACTCGACACCACCCGTCGGCCCGGTTTTGACCGGCGAAAGCCCGTTGGTCGCCCAGACGGCGGCGTATCCATTGCCACTTTCGGCAAAGAGCCAACCGTCTCTCGCCTCCAGCCTGTTGAAATGTTCCTCCGGCGCGAACAGATGAGTGAAGCGCACGCGGGCATCCTTCAGATCGTAGATCGCCAGCGCCACGCCACCGTCTTCGGCAAGCCGCGGCAAAACGCCGTTGCCTGACCAGAACGAGGGGCGCTGCTCGCCCCATGGATCTTCCTCGCCCGGATGGTTCACCCAGAGCCGCGCCATCGGATCGCCCGCAAGCAGCACGTCAAGAACATGCTGCTGGTGTCCGTGCTCGCCAGTCTCATGGTCGACGACGGTCGAGAGCATTGCGGCATCGGTGCGGAACAGCTGGATATGGGCGTTGTGATCAACGCCCTGCGTATAACGGGCCTGCAACGCATCGGCATTGGCCCACTTCGCCCATTCGGCGCATTCGGCCGGCGGCACGTAGTCGCTGACGCAGAAATAGGGAAGCGCCAGAACAGCGGAAGTGAGATAGCCGCCACCGAAGGCAACGGCGGCGAAGGAGGAAAGCTCAGTCAGCGGCCCCGCCCGCAGTTCCTTGTCATAGGCACGTCCCTGCGAACCGCCGGAAACACCGGCAAGCGTGTGCAGGCTGAACATGCGGAACAGTCGGTCGATCAGCCCCTTCGCGCGGGCTTGCAGCGGATCATCGGCAAAGATGTAGATGGCGAAGAGACCAATGAAATCGATCGGGTAATAGGCCGCCGAGTTCCACTCGATAAAGCCGTGCTCTTCGATGGAGTCGAGCCAGGCACCAAGGCGCTCCTCGCCGAGTGCCTGCTGTTCGCGGCCGCTGCGGCCGGAGCACTCAAAGCGATCGTCCGGGAAAAGCCGGCCGGCGATGAATTGGCAGACATGGAAGCAGAGCGTATGGTTCTCGCTCCAGAACCACATCACGTCATTGCTTGGCTCATCCACCCAGTATCGCCACCCTAGGATGGCAGTCCGCAGCCTTCCGGCAAAGCCTTCTGGCAATGCGTCGCGGTGCCTGTCCCAGATCAGCAGCAGCGCGACCATGTGGAAATCCGAGCAATCCTCACGCGCTTCCACCAGATCGAGCGTCCAGGAGAGGACGTCGAACAGCGAGACCGGATCGACCTCGCCGCTCTCGAGCATGGCAAGCGCCTTGCCGGCGAGCCGGTCGCCATTGTGCGAGAGCCGGGAGAGCGCCGCCTTCTTGCGCGCCTTCAGCGTTGGGCCAAGATCAGTCTCGCGCCCAACCTTGAGAAAGGCGGCGCCGATCATCTGCTCGACGCTGACGTCACCGGCTGAGAAGGTCATGTCGACGAGGTGATAGCCGTCGCGCACCCTGTCGGCATCGGCGACGTGAAGGTCGGTCTCGCCTGCCTTGAGCACGCGGTCCTCCAGCAGGAAGGTCTGTCGGTCATGCCCGGTCGAATGCACCCTGATCGTAACCGGGACATCGACGGCGACGGCCTCGTCAAAACGCAACACAAAGGCATCGTTGCCGGTGGTGACATCGTGGAGCGGTCGGCCGGTGCCCGCAAGCCTTGCAAGCGCGGCGACGAGATCGGGATCGGCATCGGCGACGATCCGGTTCTCGATCGGCCGCTCATCCAGGCTGACCATTTCGAAGAACCAGTCGGTATCCCGTTCGAACAGGTCTTCGGCGTGCAGCAGGATCTCGTTTTCGCCAGCGCCGAGCATCATCGAGATTTCTTCGGAATGTTCGACATTGCGTTCGAAAGGCTCGAAGCGGACACATTCGGCGCCGTTCAGCCAGATTCGCACCCCACCGCAGGTCGAAAGACGGAAGCGATAGCGATCGGGCTCGGAGACCTTGAGCACGCAGCGGCACCAGACGCGCCTGTGCTCCGGCGTATAGGCAAAATCCGATAACAGCACACGACCGCCTTCGGCCGGCGCGTGCACCCGCTCCGTCCGCCAGCCCGTCCATGGCGCAATCGGGCGCCCGGCCATTTCATTCAGGAAAGCCGCACGACACGGCAATGGCCTGAGCCCGGGGACCCCGTTGCGAAACCGGTAGCCGACGGGATCATGCGAGGGCGCTGGCATGCCGGGAAAACCTGCGATGATGACGGGCGAGAGTTCCCAATGGGCAAGCGCCTCCCCTGCCCTGACGATTTTCGCAAGGCCGGATGTCGGATGAGCCATGATTTTCCTCCGCGCGGCCGCGAGCGCTCACTCCTTGGTGGCGCCCGAGAGCAGGCCGCTCATGAAATAGCGTTGAAGACTGATGAAGAGCACGAGCGTCGGAATGACCGAGAGCACCGACATTGCCAGAAGACGCGGCCAGTTGATATCCCACTGCCCGACATTGTTGGCGAGCGCGAGCTGCACCGTCCACTTCGACTGATCGGTGATCAGCAGATAGGGCCAGAGATAGTCGTTCCAGCGCCAGACGAAGGTGAAGGCGGCAAGGGCGGCGATCGCCGGAATGCTGAGCGGCACGATGATGCGCAGGAAGATGCGCCACTCCGGCGTACCGTCGATGCGGGCCGCCTCGAGCAAGCTGTCCGGTATGGAGCGGATGTACTGACGCATGATGAACACGCCCGTCGGCGTGGCCGCCGGCGCCAGGATGAGGCCCCACAGCGTGTTCAGAAGATGCAGTTCCTTGAGGATGATGAAGATCGGGATGAGGATGATCTGCAACGGGATCATCAGCGCCGACATGATGATCAGGAAGATCACCGTTTCACCCTTGAAGCGGAACTTGGCGAGCGCATAGCCCGCCATCAGGCTGATCAGCACCGACAGGGCCGCCGAGGCAACCGCAACGAATAGTGAGTTCTGGAAGTAGAGGCCAAAATTGTCCTGCGAGATCGCGGCGCGGAAGTTCTCCAGCGTCGGGCTCGTCGGCAGAAGCTGCGGCGGCCAGGCGAAGATCGCCTTGGACGATTTCAGCGAACTGGCCAACAGCCAGAGCGGCGGCAGCAGGAACATCGCCAGCGTGAGCACAATGAGCGGCGCACGCAGATATCTTGCACGGTTCATGTCTTCTCCCTCGACATGCGCAATTGCACGATGGTGAGCAGCAGCAGCGCGACAAACAGGATGGCGGACTGCGCAGCGGCGATACCGGCAGCGTTCGGCTTGCGGAACGCGGTCTCGTAGATGGTCTGGATCAGGTAGACCGTCGAACGGCCAGGTCCGCCACCCGTCAGTGACACGACAAGCTCGTAGACCTTGAACGCCTCGACCGAGGCAAGGATCATCACCAGCGACAGCGTGGGCTTCAGAAGCGGCAGCGTGATCCGCCAGAATGCCCGCCACGGGCTCGCCGCATCGATACGCGCCGCCTCGTAAAGCTCTTCCGGGATCGTCGTCAGCCCGGTGATGATGATCATCATGTAGAAGCCGGCATTGGCCCAGACCCAGACGAGCACGACGGCGATCTGCGCCATCGACGCATCCTGAAGCCACGGAACCGGCTCGATCGACACCAGAGAAAGCACATAGTTGATCAGCCCGGAATTGAAGCCGAACAGCCATTTCCACACCACGCCAGTAATCAGCAGGCTGATCATCGCCGGGAAGAACACGACTGCGCGCACCGCGCCGGATCCGAAGAAGGTCCTCTTCAAAAGTAGCGCCAGCAGCAGCGACACGATCGTCACCAGCGGCACGGCGAAAACGACGAAGCCGACGGTGCGCGCCAGGACGCCGAGAAATTCCGGATCCTCGAAAACCGCGACGAAATTGTCGAAGCCGACGAATTTCGGCCAGGTCGCCGGCACCCGTTCAGTGACGACGATGCCGCGCCGGAAAAGGGACATGAACAGCCCCTGCGCCAGCGGGTAGATGCAGAAGGTAACAAGAAGACCGACGGTCGGCAGCAGCAGTAGATAGGGAAACATCTGCTTTGCCAGCCGGCTGCGGAGGCTCGAGCGCACCGTGGTCCCAGGCGGGGAATTGTCCCCGCCTGGTCTCATTTCTGTCTTGGCAGCAGGGGTGACCGCTTCCTGCTGCATTTTACCGCTGATACTCATTGGGCGTCTGCGGCAAGCGCATCTTCGGCGGCCTTGCGGATCTTGGCGATCGCATCGGCAGACGATATCTGGCCGGCGGCCACCTGGTTGACCGACTGGATGATCGGATCCCAGACATACTGCATGGCCGAGTTACCCTGATCGGTCGCGGCATAGACGGGGCTCTCCGTCAGCTCGGCCTGGAAGCGCTGCAGGGCTTCGGAAACCGTGGCATCGCCGTAGTCGATCGCCGGAATGTCGAGGTTGGCGGGGATCAGGAAGAGCGGCTTGTTGAAGGCGCTCTGGCCCTCTCCCGTCGCGGTCAGCCATTCGATGAAGGCGGTTGCCTCATCGGCATGTTCGCTGGTGTTGAAGCCGACGACATAGTCGCCACCAACCATGCTGGACTGTACCGTGCCATAGGGCGTCGGGCCGGCGCTCCAGGTGAAGTCGGCATCGGCAGCAAGGCTAGGCACCTGCCAGCTGCCCGACATCCAGGCAACAGCCTGGTTGTTGAGGAACAGGCTCTTCGGGTTATCCGAGCTCGAACCGGAGAACAGGCCGGCCGGCATGTAACCGTCGGCGATCTCTATGAACTTGTCGAGCGTGGCCGTCGCCTTGTCCTGATCGAATACGACCTCGTAGGGCTCTTCCTCGGAGAAGAGGTGGTTGCCGTACTGGAATTCGAAGGTCAGCCAGCGGCTGGCCGAAACGTCCCAGACCAGCGGATAGCGGATGCCGGCGGCCTCGGAAGCCTCCTTGGCGTTGGCAAGGAACTCGTCCCAGGTCCAGGGCTGGTCGATCGGCGGGATTTCGATACCGGCTTCTTTGAAGGCGTCGACGTTCAGCAGCATGCCGATCGCTGTCAGATCGAGCGGAGCGGCGATGATCTGGTCGCCGAGCTTGGCGCCGGCGGCGAGCCCCTGATTGAACTGGTCGAGGAAATCAGCGCCGAGCGTAGGGGCGAGATCGGTCAGATACGGCCGGATGAAGGGCCGCATCGAGCTCGTCTTCGAGATATCCGGCAGCGAACCGGCGCTGGCGAGCTGCGCGAAGCGATTGTCGATGCCGTCATACGGCACGATCTGAAGATTGAACGTGGTCTCCGGATGCGCCTCCGTATAGGTGGCAAGCACATCCTTGATAACCTGCTCCTCCGTATCCGAACTCAGATACCACATGACATCGAGCTCCGACGCCGAGGCCTGACCGGCCATGATCGCAAGAATTCCCGTGGTCAATGCATATTTTAGTTTCATCATCTCACTCCCTTTTGATGTTAAGCTCTTTCACGTCGCGAACGTCGCATGCCCCTATCCGGCTTCAGCGCGCTTATCGACTTCCGGAGGAGCGGCTGACGCATTGTTTCCGGAGCCGACATATTCACGGTTTTCCATGTCGCACCCCCTTTTGGGAGAGGTGTCAGCCCGCAACATCGCCCGCCTGATGTCGAGCAAAGCCTCCATGATCGCGCCAGTGACACCGGCCCGCTGACCAAGTCGACTTATGGCGATCCTCGGCTGCACCGGCGTCAGCTCTGCGGTATATTCCATGATCAGTTTTGCGAATTCGGCTCGTGAACCGATACCGCCGCCAAGAACGATTGCCTGCGGATCGAGCAGGGTAATTATGGTCGCCGCACCGACCGCAACCTGACGGGCGGTATCATCGATAACGGTTGCCGCCTTTCTCTCACCGGCGACAGCGCGATCGAAGATCTCGCGCACGCTAACGTTACCCTCGCCATATCTGCGTCG
Source organism: Martelella mediterranea (assembly GCF_004342225.1). GTDB lineage: Bacteria > Pseudomonadota > Alphaproteobacteria > Rhizobiales > Rhizobiaceae > Martelella > Martelella mediterranea_B. Next base: position 12,809 of record NZ_SMAR01000044.1, read on the forward strand.
AATGCCTGGCGTCCCGACGATATCTTCATAGGCTCCGCCGAAAGTGGTCCTGGCTGCCCTGAACGGATCCGTGCCAGCCGGCATGTAGGCAATTTCTCCGGCGCCGCCGGAAGCGCCACGCACCCGACGTCCTTCCATCATCAACCCAAGACCAATCCCCGTGCCCAGAGACAGGAAAGCAAGAGAACCGTTGCCTCTGCTGCGCTCCTGACCAGAGAAAAAAAGGTGCCGCCCCTCGCCGCGCCAATACTCACCAAGCACAGCAAAATTGACATCGTTGTCCATCAGCACCGGACATCCGCCGAAAAGTGAAGACAAACGCGAATCGAGGCGGAAGTCGGAAGGAAGTGACAGGTTGGGAGACAGGGTAACACTGCCGGTTTCGACCGAAACAAAGCCCGGTACACCAAGCCCGATCGCTCGTAATCCGCCAGCCTCTTTACCGGCTTCCTCTTGAAGATCACGCACCAGTGAGGTGAGCTGCTCAAGCGTGGCTTCCTCACCATCGTGACGGGTCGGCTCGGACCGCTCGGCCAAGATGCGACCCGACATATCGGCAAGCGCGCCATAGAGCTTAGTACCACCGAGATCAAGGCCAACCACGCAGCCGGCATCGCACGACAGACGCCAGACCGGCTGCGCCTGGCTTTGCTGGCAGACGAGAAACCCGCTTTCCTCGAGCATTGGCAACAGATAATGGCCACCTTTCGCGCCGCCTTCGGCGGCCTGCGCCAGCAGAGCATCGACAATGATGAGATCGGAACAATTCTCTTGCACAGCACACTTCTCACTTCGTAAAGTTGACGAACTAAATACTGGATGCTTCTTGGGACTATGTCAAGCGACGATCCGAATCGAAACGCAAATCGCCCTACCAGACGCACCTCTGCCACAAGGAACGGGCACAGGATTGCCACGCGCCCAACCACTGTTATGATTTAAGCCGATCAAAGCACAACCCAGAAGCGCAAAGCCACATCTTCAAAAGCAGGACAGGACCCTGAAAGAGATGCCCACACAAGCACCGCCACCTATCCTGCGCCAGATATCGACACGCGCCGTAATGAAGGTTCTCCTCGAGCAGGGGCCAACCTCCAGGGCAGAACTTGCAAAGGCCACAGGCTTTTCAAAGCAGACAACCTCGGAGGTAATCCGCACGCTGGAAGAAAGCGGTTACGTGCGCATGAAAGGGATCGACTCAGGAAAGGTCGGCAGCCCCGCAGTCATCTACGAAGTGGCGGACGAGGCAGGCTACGCCCTGGGAATAGATGCCGGCGCAAGCACGATCCGCGCCGCCCTAGTGACTTTGAGTTCAAAGATTGCGGGGGAACTGACCCTGCCAAGCGATCCTCGCGGAGGCCGCGAACTGGTTGCCCAACTTGGAGCCGTAAAACGCCGATTGCTCGCCGAGACAGGAATAGCCCCTTCGGCCTTGAATGTTGTCTCGCTTGCCATGCCTGGCTCTGTGGATCCAGGCACCGGCGCCATTAGCCACGCCTATGCCGTTCCTGAGTTCGACCGATTTGACGTCTTCAAGGAACTGCAGGAAACTTTCCAGTGCCCGCTGCTGATGGAAAACGACATCAATGCCGCCGCAGTCGGCGAGTACTGGAACGGTGACGCCAAAGGTGCGGAATCCCTCGCCTTTCTGTCTATTGGCACAGGCATCGGCATTGGTATGCTGATCAACGGACAGCTCTGGCGCGGCGCGACAGGAGCTGCAGGAGAAATCGCCTACCTCCCGATCGGCTCCGACCCCTCCTCCCCTCTTTGCCCAGAACGCGGCGCCCTCGAGTTGGCGATTGGCGCACCGGCCATCATCCACCGCTACCGGATGATGGGTGGCGGCGAGAACGTCTCGATGAAGGCGATATTTGATCGCTGCGCCGCCGGCGAGCGCGCAGCCGTCGCGACCGTGGAAGAAAGCGCCCGGATCGCATCACTTGCCGTGCTGTCCGTACTCGCGCTCTTCGATCCGGCTGAAATTGTCATCGGAGGCAATATTGGCCGAAGGCCGGAAATGTCACAGAGAATCATACGCTTCCTGCCGCAATTCACACATCGGAAAATCAAACTGAGCGTCAGCTCACTGGGAGCTCGCGCAACAATGATGGGCGCCGTAGCGCTGGGCCTCAATCACATGCACGACAGTCTATTCAACTTACAGTCATTGCCGGCGAGCCTGGGCTTGCCCGGAGGACGCGAACCATCGGTAGATTTTCACGACAGAAAGGCCAGCAACAAAGGCTGAAGCCGCTTGAAGAATGATTTTTTAGTTCTGTGACTTGACTAAATATCGCTCTCACTCCAAGCTAATGGCGGAATATGGCTGTTGGCTCCTTCGGGAGGGAGAACATATTCCCTAGCTGAAAAGGGGAGAACTCATGGCTGATCTGGCACTGCGCAATGTGGTCAAGCGTTTTGGCGAAGTAGAGGTCATCAAGGGCGTCGACCTTGAGGTCAAGCACGGAGAATTCGTAGTTTTTGTCGGCCCTTCGGGTTGCGGCAAATCGACTTTGCTACGCATCATCTCAGGACTGGAGGGGACCACCAGTGGCTCGATCGAGATCGGCGGCGCCGAAGTAAGCAAGGCGTCGCCTGCGGATCGAGGCATTGCTATGGTCTTCCAGTCCTATGCCCTCTACCCGCACATGACGGTGGCCCAGAATCTTTCTTTCGGCCTCGAGAATACACGCAAGTCCAAGGCGGAGATCAAGACACGCATAGATGAAGCCGCTCGCATGCTCGAACTGGAACCTTATCTGCAGCGCAAGCCCCGTGAGCTCTCCGGTGGACAGCGGCAGCGTGTCGCAATCGGGCGTGCGATCGTGCGTGAACCGAGTGTGTTTCTGTTTGACGAACCACTGTCCAATCTGGACGCGGCCCTGCGTGTTCAGATGCGCGCGGAAATCGGCAAACTCCATCGCCGGCTGCAAACGACCATGATCTATGTCACCCATGATCAGGTTGAAGCGATGACGATGGCTGACCGCATTGCTGTGGTAAATGCCGGTCGTATCGAACAATTCGGCGCACCGCTTGAACTCTTTGAGCATCCAGTCAACCGTTTCGTGGCAGGCTTCATAGGCTCACCGCGCATGAACTTTTACCAGGGCACCATCAAGGACAGCAGAGAAGGCGTAGCACGGGTCTTTATTCCCGGGTTTGGGGACCTGACGTTCGAGGTCGACCGAGCGCTTGCAGAGGATGGGGTAGAAGTGGAACTCGGGGTCCGCCCGACCTATTTTGCCTTTGGTGAGGAAGGCGATCCTCAAGCAATCGCATTTCAGGTGGAATATGCCGAGAGCGTCGGCACAGAGACATATGTCTACGGCAAGATCGTCGGCAACCCCGCAACCACAATCCTGCACTTTGCGGACCATGTTGCACTCAAGGAAAACGATCAGCTGAGACTACGCCCCGCTCTGAACCGTGCTCATCTTTTCCGCATTTCTGACGGTAAGTCCCTCAACGCCTCATTCGTGAAGACGAGTGTACCCGAGGCGTCAGCGGACAGCGCAGTTCACTAGCTGAATAGCCCCGAGTTTCAACGACACCCTCGGTTTGTTCGGTCTCAGCGCCTTTGAGACAGGACAATCCAGCCTAGCGTAATATTCCTGCCGTTCGCGGTAAAACCGCCGATCTGGTTCCGGTCCTGAGGGGACATATCCTATTTGTTGTCCGCGCCCGGCCAAGAGGTCGAGCAGGCGTGCATCAACCTTATCATTCTCTGGAATGACCTGGTCGCGATACATCACCAAATTCACCATGCAGCGCCATCTTTCAAGGCATCTTTAATACCTTTGCCAAACGATGAACTTGGCTTGAGTCATGCCGCTTTTCAGCGGCAGCAAGACCGTAAATGCCCGGTTGCCAACGACGGCCGCTTTCAGGCGTAGCAGCGGCGGCCTCTAGGGTCGCTATAGGCGGCGCTTTGCTGCCGTCCAAACCTTCGCCCGGATATTGGCGCGACAAAGCCCGTGTTGACGGTCAGCATCAGAGGTCTTGAACGGAATCGAACCGTAGGTAAATGCTAAAAAGAGCCTAAGTGTCAGAAAATACGAGACATTCGTATATGATGTTACCGGATTCACTTAAGGTTCCCAGCCCGGAGACCCAAATCACTCATGATCCAATCACCCAGCTGTAGTCAACTGATTGCTGCGGAGACGGAAGGTAATGTCGCCTTTACTCCCCCGTGGATTGTCCAGCAATCAGTAGTGGAATTAGCTCAACCACCAGGCGAGCCGAAGCCGCGCAGCCAAAGTCATGGAACTTGTCGTTCTTATTTCCATCCGCAAGGTCAACCACCGTCTTAGCGCCAAAGTAAATTGGTGAGTGAGCGGACGCAAAAGCTGCACGGTAGACCCCATACATCTCCATATCCAAAGCGACCATTTTCCGATGCTGACCATGGATCGCGGAGAGCTTTGCTTCATCGGCGATAACAGCTGATCCCGTAGCCATAGGACCAACCGCCATATCCTCGAAAATCACCGCGTCGTCGATGAGCCCTTCTTTAATTTTCCTGCCTTTTGGATCTTGCTCGATGAACTGATTGATTGTGGTTCTAACGTTCTCATCCAATGGCAAGTCATAATGTTCCATCTTGAAGTCATCGTTCGCCCATTTGCCGACCTGATATTCCCAGCAAATGTCCGCCACTACTACCGTACCAATCTTTGAGTTTCCGACGACGCCTGCGCATATTCCCGACATCGCGACGACCCTGGGTTTGAATCGCTCAAGAACCCGCGTGGTGGAAATCGATGCTTCAACGAGACCCATTCTCGGTAACCTGACGATCGCACCTCTCAGGCCACCGATGTGTGCAACTTGGCAATCTATACCTCGGACATTTTTCATCGCACCTAGCGCCGCAGAAGTTTGCCGAAACCCCCCGCGCTCTTTCTCGAGGGCGCAAAGCACTACAAAGTCGAACGACTCCTGCTCCTTTAGGCGGCCTAGGACAGCTGCCAAGCTACGCCGCCACTCCTCTTTCCCCTCGCCATACTTCACAATCAGTATGCCGGCGTCATTAAAAAGCTCGCGCTTCTCATCGTACAGGTCGTCAAATCCCGTCAGTGCAACAACATTGCTGCCACGGTTCTTGTCACTTGATTCAATGACGCCTACGACGTCATCGGAAATATCAATCGGATCACCCGTCTTCTCCCTGATCGGAAGCATCAAATCAGCGATGATGAGATCAAACCGAGCCTCATAGAGGCGCTTTGTCGCTTCTTGCAGAGTCTCCGCCCGCTCTATCACCACCGCTATGTCGGCAAAACACTCAACCACCTGCTCTGATACAGCCTGGAATTTTGGATCTCTATCTTCGATAATCAAAACTTTCATAGGATTTTATTCATTTCCTGGATTAAAGAATCTTGCCATTCTTGCTGCTCGTGGCGATAGTGAATTACCGCAATTACATTGGCGTTGTAATGCGTCCGAAGCACTTCTTTGGCTTTTTTAAGAGCAACTAGGTCGCCCTCAACTTCTAGCTCGGGAAATTGGGTCAAAATTATAACTGGATCAAATCTCTTTAGGTAAGAAAGTTCCATTATGACTTCTAGCCCCCCGGAGAGCAATGAAGACGTTGGTCCAGAGCCGGGTCGCAGTTGGTGGCTCGGCAACGCCATATCCAGCATTATCAGGTCAAATTCTCCGCTCTGAAGAGAGGAGACTGCGGAATGAACTGTGTTAGCATTTATAAATTGGGAATTCGGGCGCATGTTTTTGACAACACCGCGCACGCTTGCCGCTTTGAATTCATCATCTTCAACGAGCAATGCTTTCATTCTACATCCTCGCTAATCTCATCTCGATTGACACTGTAATTTTGTTTCCGCTCGCGCTGAAATCCGTAGACAGAACTTCTTCCACGTCTATTGGGAGACGCACAATTTTCTTTATGCCTGAGTTGCCCTCAACCACCATTGCATCTTCGCTGACTTCCGCAATCCGGCTCTCGATTATCGAGATAACTTTGTCGATACTATCAGAATCGTTAATTGTAGACGTGATACCTACATACAATTTCTGATACGCCGCATCGAGATGCGTAAGACGAAGATCAGTTTCAATTGTACCGTCACGCGCACCATGACGGGCTGCATTGTGTATAACTGCGTACAGAAAGTCGTACATGTGGTGGTAAAATGCCCCAACCAGTTCGATGTCAGGGATGCCCAGCGATATAATCTTCGGCTTGAAATCACCGAAGTGCCCCTTCACCTCTTCAAGAACGGCTTCTATTAAGATTGAAATTGGAGCCGATGGAGAAAGATTCACGGGCTTGGTGAACCAACCTGAGACTGTCCGAAAGACGTCATTCGTTTTGGCGTTGATAGCGCGACATAGCCCAATGCCCAACGTTCCGAGCTCTTCGGGACACGCTTCGAGAAACCTGGCCTGATCGATGGACCCCCACGATAAGTGAGCCCGCTCGATCATGGGTCTAATTTTCGATAAGTCCGTTTCCAGTAGGCGCCAGCAATATTCATACACAACTTGAGCCGCCACGGAAAATACTCCGTGCTTGTGATACTGCTCCTGCACAACTCTCATTGCAGACTTGGCTACCTCGATTTTATCGAGGTCCAAGATGTTCGAACGGATCGCTCCGCGCGCATGCTGTTTGTCTTGAATGTGCAGAATATCATTTGCCCATGTTTCCACCTGGAACCGATAAGATTCAACCCAGCTTTGCAGCGCGTCCATTGCATGCGGGTTCTCACGAATGCGGCGGAAACGCTCTTCTTTTATTGTTTCTTCAACGGCGTTGCACATGAAACCGCTTAGCGTGCCATGTCTAATTCGCCTCCCTAGATAGGAATTTATGCCATAACGTTTATTGCTACAAAACTCTTGAAAGGCGGACTGTAGCACCACGGCTAAACGAACGTGCGGTTGTCGCTGAGTTGTGAAGTCGCCAAAATCTTTAAGACCCTCGATCTGGGCGACGTCAATAACATTACCCCGCAAGAGGCTGCTGATCTCATCAAGGTGATTGTCATCAAACCACTGGCCGAACCGGACAGGATCGACGTAAAGGCGAGTGTCATCAATTTGGCCACGGACTTTCTGAAGCCTCTGATCAAGGCGGATTGTTCGAGCGCGCTCCACCATTGTCGGCTCGTTGAAGTTCTCGCCGTACCACTCCAGAAGCTCCGCACGCCGCTCGAAAACCTCTGACGCTTCGGAAATGAGAAAGTAAAGCTGCACCAAAAAGTCCTCGGTGCATATGAACACCAGATGACCTACCAAATTTGGAAAACCGTGCTGAAAAAATTCGGCTAACTTGATAATATCACCACCGTATTCTTTGATGACAAGATCTTGAAACACCCGCCTAAGCTTATGCTTCTCCCCAGAGGTATTCAGAGATTCTGATAGAAGAGCAGAAACGATGTATTTATGCATCAGGCTGTCATTTCCGCTATCGAACTGTTCTTGAATCTCAGAAGCGTTGAGTAGACCGGCCACGTCGCGCGTTCGATCCATGATCCTCATCAGTACGTCAGTAGATATCGCATGTGATGAATACGACGATGAAGTGACAAGATGAATTAGCGCCAAGGTGCGCACAAACACTCCTGCGCCTTCATTGTTATATCTCGTCAAATCTATGGCGAATTCTTGGCGATCGGCAGCAAGTTCGTCTATTGAATTCAACGTGGAGAAGTACGTACGGCACAGATCTTCAACTACGGCGGACTTGATGGGGCGCGAGGTTGCGTTGGTGTAAAGATGATCAGCAACCGCCCTGAATCGAGAGACATCTTTGTTTTCGATCCATGCTATCGACCTTCTATAAATATCTTGATCATCGAACTCTGGATCTGGCCCTTTGTAGCCCTCTGTCGCAAGCGGAACCTGTGCCCCAGATAGGGCATCCCATACCTTCCTTAGGCGATCTGGGAACAGACCTGACAGGTTCGGTATAGAAGGCAAATCCGAGAAGATATCGAGATTGAAATGGTGAACACCGATGAACACGAAGGCGTCGAACAACGAGTATGAGCCCAGTGCGTTTAGACGCGCTGATATTTCTGCTGATGACGTGCTCACGGGAGCGACCTGCCATCTTACAATCTCGCGCGTGATTTCATCTGTTTTTCGCGATGCCGCAAACTCAAGAAGATTGCGTCGAAGTGGGAGCAACTCGTAGGAGTTGTCCATCATATCGACCAAACCCAGCGATATAACGTTACGTCCAGAAAGCCCGTAGCGATCGAGCAGACCTTTCACGGGCTTGAGAACGTCATCGCTTAAGGATTTGTTCGAATAAATATATGCAGCTTTGCTCAGAAGAAACAACGAGTAGCCGTAATTGGCCTCTGCCTTCAAAAGCGCGACAATGGCCTCCTCATACAGCTCAAGCGACAGCAACTGATTTAGTTTGATGAAACTTCGCGCCTGATCTCCAATCGCCTCTTCATTGATATATAGGCGCGTAGATTGATGAATTAGCTCGTTCGTGAGGGGCTGCGTCTCAAGAATGAAGTTTTGAGATGGGAACACTGGCTTTGGGGGGAAAGGAGCAGGGAACGGCAAATGTGCGAAGAGAGGGTTCAGCAACAGTATTTCACTAACCCTCTGCCAATCTCTAGGATTGGCGCTTTTACGAAGCCGGTTTAGCGTTTGCAGGGTACTGGTATTCAAATCTTTCGACAGTAGGCCTCTCAATAGACCTCGCACCCGAGCATTCGCTATCTCACTTATTGTGGGCTTACGGGATGGCCCTCGAAACAAGTCGGTCTCAACCACTACCAACTCCTCACTATCATTTTCATTCCACGCGGATTTGCAGGACCAAAATTTTGTTAATCGGCAGGCTGCACGAATACAACCTTGTTTCATTTGCAAAATACCATTTGCAGATCTTGCCGAAGTGACGAGATGAACTTCACCGTTGTCAGCATTCGCTTTGCTGAGTGCATCATTTGTTAAACAGCAATTTCTATCTCCGATTCCTTTCGGCATTGGTGCCGAGTGCAACGGAAGAAGAGCATGCCAAAACAAGAATTTTCATCATGTCATTTTCAGCGAAAAATCTCTAAATTCTGCGAACTACGCATAGCGCCGCTCGCGTCTAGGCGAACTCTGGAAAAGATCAAACCCTATCTCACCAGCCTTGTCACCTATCGAAAGTCACCACCCTTGCTGAACGCGCGCATCGACTGGACTGCAGTCATCGATGACTGTGGGATTGAGGATGAGATTTCCGCTGACTTGAAGAAGCAGTTCCGCATTGCATTGGATGCAATCACTCGGTGGCTCGGCGCCCCTGCCCTGTCCGAGGACGGCCAGGTGCCAAAGCCTAGGGCTCGACAAGGGAGTGCCGCTCGCGATGCCTCAAAAGTTAATGGCTCTTCCACCCGAAAGCCTCGGCGAACTGGGGCTAGCCTAGCACAACCGGATTCCACGCGGGTTTCAAAAGGCCCCAAACCCAAACCGATCCAGGAATTTCCGGAAGCGTTGTTCGATGTGGCCCATGATCCCGATAGTTTTCAGGCGGCGCTTGCCTATCACATGCGTCGGTTCGGCGAGAGCTACTGGCAGCTCTATCGCGCCGTCGTTCGGCTCGATGAGACATTCGACCACAAGACGATGCTATCCTGGATCCAGGGCAAAAGCGTGCCGAGATCGGTCGCCAGTTTCCGAATTCTCTCCCGCATCGAAAAGCGGTACCGATTGCCGGAAGGATATTTCAAGGCGAAGCTGCCACACCAGAACCGCTCGCTCCTTGGTCACGATCTTGGCGATATCAGCCCGGCCGAGCGAAGGCGAATTGCGGTGCACCTTCCCGATGACTTCAGCAGTCTTCCCTTCAGCAAGCGGGAGGAGATCGTTGACTGGGTCCGCCGGGTCATCATCTCGGGAACAACCGACTATCGGCGCTTTCAGGCCAAGGCCAGCAAGCAGCGTTATGCCATTCGCTTCCCAGGCGTCACCTATGGAGGCGGATCGCTTTCTCCCCGGGAGCATTCCCTGGCGGAGAGCATTCACAATACGGCTGCGGAATCTTTTGAGGATCCCGACTTGCTATCCGGTGTCGTCGACGCACCGCCGCGGCTGGCAATAGAGATGGCCGATCTCATCCGTTTCAAGACGTCGACGCTGACGGCGATCGGGCTGCAACGCAATGGGGTCTGGGGCGAGGAAACAGCCTCGCAGAAGATCGAACATCTCGGCCTGATGTTCGGGGCGCTAGCCGCCTCCCCTTCCGGCAACGTCAAAGGCCGTGGCGTTCCGCTCAGCCAGCTGACATTCGGTCTGCTGATCTTCCCCGGCGTCTGGGATTGGTATCTGCAATGGCGGGAGCAGCGCCGTGGCTTCTACACCAAATGGGAAGAAGACATGCTGATGGTCGCGCAATCCCTCACTCGCTCGGAGGTGGCTTGGATCCGGCAGCATCCCGAACTCTTGCAGAACGTTCGCCCGATCGAAGGCTTGATTGCGCCGGAGGAGATCGCGTTTGCCGCTCGGGACTAGCATGGCGCCTGCGATGCATTCCACCGACATGCCGGCTACCGCTCCAAGGAAATCCAGCGGGTGATGCGGGTGCATCGTGATCCCTTCGAACCGATCATGGTCGTTCTTGAGGCGGACAGTCCACTGTCGGAATATCGCAAGATCACCGACGAGATTTTGAGACGCATGCCGGACGAAGACCGCTATCCGCGCGCGGCGGCGGAGGCGGTGCGGTCGTTCCTGCTGCTTCGTCTCGGTCTGCATCTGGGGCTTCGGCAAAAGAATCTTCGCCAATTGCGGGTCTGCCCGCGCGGCCATTTCCCAACGTTGGAGCGACGGCTGGAAGATATGAAATGCGGCGAGTTGCGCTGGAGCGACCGCGATAGCGGATGGGAAGTGCTCATCCCATCCGTTGCCTTCAAGAATTCCGGCTCGTCATTTTTCGGGCAAAAGCCATTCCGCCTGATCCTGCCGGACCTGCTCGATCTCTACAAATACCTCGAGGCCTATATCGATCGTCACCGCGGGGTGCTGCTCGGACCGGTAGACGATCCCGGTACCCTGTTCGTCAAAACGGTGAAGGCGACCAGCAAGCAGGCGGCATACGGCTCCACGACGTTCTACGAAGCCTGGCGCACGGTGATCCGTAAGCGGTGTTCTGTAGCCACGTTGTTTCGATTGGCGTGATCTGAGATTGGCACTCTATGGATAGCAATAGGGAGTTTCTCCATGGAGACTACGTTGGAGTTTCTCACGAATGGCAAGACTGGTCGTGGGCGGCAGCATCGATGGCCCGATGAGGTCAAGGCTCGGATTGTTTCGGAAAGTCTGCAGCCCGGCGTTACGGTCAATGAAGTGGCAGAGCGCCACGGGCTGAGAGCAAATCACCTTTCTGCGTGGCGGACGATGGCGCGGACGGGCAAGCTTGTCCTGCCCGCGCCGGAAAACGAGGTGGTGTTTGCAGCAATGGTTGTCGAACCACCTGCAGATAATGATGACCCGGCTGTCTGACGTCAGCGCCGGTGGGACAGATTTGAGGATTTGAATAAGGGAGGATTTCTGGTTCATCTTATCAATTAGGAGATCGAGATGACGA
>NZ_SMAR01000045.1 GCF_004342225.1 Martelella mediterranea
GCCACACAGACCCTTGCCCAAGCAGACCAACCAAACTACCAATCACGACACCGCAGACTCTCGAATTGAACGAGGGACGCAAGGGGGGCAGGTCACTCTTCTTCCACGCATAGAGCGAATGCTGGCTTACGCCGAGCCGCTGAGAGACTTCTGATACCGGATAGCCTCGTTCCATGATCTGACGAACGGCATCGCGTTTGAAATCGTCACTGAAATTCGATTTGCTCATGGTCGCCTTCTTACCTCATTTTTAGGCAGGAAGGTGTCTACAATTCCCGGGGCTATTCAATATTTGGCCTTGAACTTATAAAAACTTGCCAGGCTGAGGCCGTGCTTGCGGCAGATCTCGGAGGTCGGAAGGCCGGCCTCCTGTTACTTGATCATCCCAATAATCTGCGCCTCGGTGAAACGGCTCTTCTGCTCCATATGATTGAGCAAACTCTACACCAAAACGCGGGACCATGCGCGGTGCAGGTTAATCCGGAATGGCGCATGACGACAGACTTTGATCCGGATTTTTGCGTTGGGCAGAGGGATGTCCAGAAAGCCCGCTCCGGCTCAGACTTTCGTTGTTTCGTGGTTTAGCTTTGTGTATTAGGAGCATGGGCCGATAAAGAAAGTCAGGGAAACTTTGAGTTGTATATAGGAAATACCGACATCAGTAACCTTATTCTCCTTACCCCAAAACGTTTCGGCGATGAGCGTGGCTTCTTTTCAGAAAGTTGGAACAGAAAGACGCTAGCTGAATCAGGCATAGATATTGATTTCGTTCAGGATAATCATTCTCTGTCACGTGCTGTTGGAACGGTGCGAGGTTTGCATTTTCAGTCGCCGCCGCATGCTCAGGCGAAGTTGGTGCGCTGCGGTCGCGGAAGGCTTTTCGATGTCGCAGTCGATGTACGCAAAGGGGCGCCAACCTATGGTCAGTGGTATGGCGTTGAGCTTTCCTTCGAAAATGGCAAGCAGCTACTTATTCCTGAGGGGTTTCTGCACGGCTTCATGACGCTCGAACCAGATACCGAGATTATCTACAAATGTTCGGATTATTATGCGCCGGAATGTGATGGCTCTGTCCGGTTTGACGACCCCGACATTGGCATTGAATGGCCACTTACAGACGTTGAATTTACGGTTTCTGCCAAGGATCGTGACGCACAGTCCTTCGCCGACTTCGACAGTCCGTTTACTTACTAAGGTGATCCATGAAAATCCTTGTTACCGGTGGCGCCGGCTTTATCGGGTCAGCCGTTGTTCGTGCGGCAATTGCCAAAGGCTATAGCGTTGTCAATCTTGATGCGCTCACCTACGCCGCATGTCTCGACAACGTTGCTAGCGTTTCTGACCACATGGATTACGCATTCGAACATGCTGATATCCGCGACCGTTCAGCGCTGGATCGCATTTTTGCAGAGCATCAGCCGGATGTGGTTATGCATCTGGCAGCCGAGAGCCATGTCGACCGCTCGATCGATGGACCGGGTGATTTTGTCGAAACCAATATCAACGGTACTTACAATATGCTGGAAGCCGCCCGTAGCTACTGGGTTTCAAAAGGTAGGTCAGCAGATTTTCGCTTCCATCATATTTCGACAGACGAGGTGTTTGGGTCTCTCGGAGCAACCGGTATGTTTACCGAAGACATGCCTTATGATCCAAGGTCGCCATACTCTGCTTCAAAGGCAGCTTCTGATCACCTGGTTCGCGCCTGGCACGAGACCTATGGTCTGCCGGTGCTGATCACCAATTGCTCGAACAATTATGGCCCGTACCACTTCCCGGAGAAGCTGATTCCGGTCGTGATTCTCAACGCGCTTGCCGGCAAGCAGATCCCGATTTATGGCAAGGGCGACAATATTCGCGACTGGCTTTATGTTGAAGATCACGCTGACGCGCTGCTGACGGTGGTTGAAAAAGGCAAGCCCGGTCGCAGTTATAACATTGGCGGTGAGAATGAGCGAACCAATCTGGAGCTTGTTCAAACCATCTGCACAATTCTGGATGAAAAGCGCCCGCTCGATAAAGGCTCATACGCCGATCAGATCACTTTTGTGACAGACCGACCTGGTCACGATATGCGCTATGCTATTGATCCGACCCGTGTGCGAAGTGAACTTGGCTGGAAACCTTCAGTTACCGTGGAAGAAGGGCTTGATAAAACCGTTCAGTGGTATCTCGACAATGAGGACTGGTGGCGTGCACTTCAAAACCGTTCTGGTGTTGGCGAGCGATTGGGAGTGAAGGCATGATGCTGGTATTCGGCAAAACCGGACAGGTCACTTGTGAGCTTCAGTTATTGCTTCAGAATGCCTGCTTTCTCTCTCGCGAAGAGGCTGACCTTTCTGACCCGGAAGCTTGCGCCAGGCTGATCCGCGAGATCAAACCGGAAGCCGTGATCAATGCCGCCGCCTATACGGCTGTTGACAAGGCCGAAGATAATGAAGAACTGGCCCGTACTATCAATGGCGCAGCGCCCGGTGAAATGGCCAAGGTCTGCGCCGAACTTGGTATCCCCTTCGTTCACATATCGACGGATTATGTATTTGACGGCAGCTGTAACCAGCCGTTGTCACCGAACCACGCGACAAATCCGCTGGGTGCATATGGCCGCACCAAGCTTGCGGGTGAAAAGCTGATTGCTGAAGCGGCGCCGGTTCATGCAATTCTGCGCACCAGCTGGGTGTTCTCTTCCTTCGGCAATAATTTCGTGAAAACAATGCTGCGTCTTTCTGAAACGCGTGACACGCTGAACGTCGTCTCAGATCAGATTGGTGGCCCAACATCGGCGCGTTCAATCGCGTTTGCTGCCATGATCATGGCCCGCCAGCTGACCAATGCACCTGACAAGACGGGCGTCTATCATTTTTCCGGAAAACCAGATGTGAGCTGGGCTGATTTTGCGAGAGTGATCTTTGCCGACGCCGGCAAAGAGATGACGGTCAATGATATTCCGTCTTCTGAATATCCCACGCCCGCAGAGCGTCCGATGAATTCCCGGCTTGATTGTTCAACCCTCTCTGAATTCGGGCTGTCACGGCCGGATTGGCGAGCCGATCTTAAAAGTGTTCTGATTAAGCTGGGAGCAAAAGCATGACTGCGCGCAAAGGTATTATTCTGGCCGGTGGCTCCGGCACCCGGCTTTATCCGCTGACGCTTGCGATTTCCAAGCAGCTCATGCCGGTTTATGACAAGCCGATGATTTATTATCCGCTTTCTGTTCTGATGCTGAGCGGCATCCGGGAAATCGCGATTATCACGACCCCTGGCGATCAGGCCCAGTTCAAACAGCTTCTGGGGGATGGCAGTCAGTGGGGACTGTCGCTCACCTATATCGTTCAACCTACGCCAGATGGACTGGCGCAGGCTTATATTCTGGCTGAAGACTTTCTGGCCGGCGCACCATCAGCCATGATCCTTGGCGATAATATCTACTTCGGTCATGGCCTTCCGGAAATGCTAGAAAAAGCCGATCAGAAAGAAAGTGGCGGAACCGTTTTTGGCTACTATGTTGCAGACCCGGAACGCTACGGTGTTGTTGCTTTTGATGAGGCTGGAAAAGTTCGCGAGATCGTTGAAAAACCTCAAACGCCGCCATCACATTATGCCGTAACAGGGCTTTATTTCTTGGATGGGGAGGCCCCTAAGCGCGCAAAGGAGGTAAAACCTTCAGCGCGGGGTGAACTGGAAATCGTAACATTGCTGGAAAGCTACCTTTATGATGGTAGCCTCAGCGTTGAACGAATGGGGCGTGGCTATGCCTGGCTGGACACCGGCACGCATTCCAGCCTTCTGGATGCCGGCAATTTCGTGCGGACGCTTTCGGTTCGACAGGGCATGCAGTCAGGCTGCCCGGAAGAAATCGCCTATCGTCATGGCTGGATTGATACCAGTCAGCTCAGAGAGCATGCCGAACGGTTCAAAAAGACAGCCTACGGTGCTTTCCTCTTCGATCTTCTCGAAGCATCGCTTGAGCGTCCGGTTGGGTGACATCCGATATCACATCTGCTAGGCAATTCTGGTCATTAGATTTGAGGCTTTTGACGTTTGAGTAAGGGGAACTTTCAACAATGACAGACACTGACTTACCCAAAGCTGAGGCGTTTCTGGATAGGTTTCGAGAAATAGTTAGTGACCCCATTAACTTGTTAATCAAAAGAGTTCCGGACGCCGGTTACGTCGACTCAACTGGAAGAGTCGTCCTGCACAATGGCTTGACTGTACCATTTAGGGGGGAGTTTTCATATTATGGAGAATTTTCAGACATACTTGTAATCAATAGAGGCGTGCATGAACCTTTGGAGGAGTATTGTTTCCAGGAATTGTTAAGCACGCTCGCAGATAAACCAGAGACACATACAATGATCGAGCTCGGCTCCTACTGGGGTCATTATTCTATGTGGTTCAGTAAGATTCTGCCAAACTCTCGCTGTGTTTTGGTCGAACCCGAGGAAGTCAACTTACAAGCTGGCGAACAGAATTTCGCACTGAATGGGTTCAACGGAGAGTTTATCAACGATTTTGTATCTGAAGCCGGCTTTCGTATCGATAAATATTTGTCGTTGAAAGGGTCAGTGTTTAATGAAATAACTTTGCTACATTCTGACATTCAGGGATATGAATTGGAGATGTTGGCGGGGGCGCGACAAGCTCTTAGCGTAGGGCGAGTGAAGTATATAATGGTTTCTACGCACAGTAACGCTCTCCATGAAAGCTGTCTCCAAGAGTTGCAGAGTTATAGCTATATGATCGATGTATCATCCGAGCCGGCTAGGCATTCGACTTCTTATGATGGATTTATTTTTGCGCACCGACCTGATCTAGAATCAATTATCGGCAACAGAAAAATTCTCGGAAGGGTGGCAATAGCATACTCCTCACCAAGAGAATTGGCTGATTATCTAGAGAGCTTTCTGAGTTAGCGGGGGGCACTTTGGGGTTTTCATATGTCTCATGGTTGACGTTGATCGCGAAATCCCTATCACTGCGTTCGTCAGGCTGGAAACGGGCGGAAGCGTGGAGCATGCCAGTTGAGACACTAACTAGGCAAGGTCGAGGTCATTGGCATGATGCGGAAGAAAAAAAAAGAACTCGAGGAAAACGTAAACCAAATCATTGACTATATGTTTCGTAAGTATCTGGACCGTAGCCCGGATCCGGAAGGACTGGAGGCATACCGCAAGGCGCTTTTAGGTGGAATGTCGCTTGTTTCCTTTGTCAAGAGTATATCAGATAGCGAAGAAGCACGTCAGAACCGAAAAAGCAGGCACAAGAGTGCGAGTCTGGCTTGGGCTGTTGATGACATCGATACAGCAGTTGCCCTGACCTATCGCCTCTACCTGCATCGGGAGCCCGACGAAGAGGGCAAGCAGATCTATCGAGCGGCTATCGAAGGTGGGATGACTCTTTCAGAGTTGACCGAAACGCTATCGTCTAGCTCGGAGGCGAAGGAGAAACACCAGTTCTTCTCTGCCGAAAACGGTAGTGACGGCATTTCGGATGGCGCTTTCATTCGCGAGATTGGCTATCTTCTATTTGAGAGTACGGTGGCACGGCCCAGGGATTTCGAGCACTATAAAGTAAGGCTTGATGAAGACCCGAGGAACCGCATGCCACTTGTGCAACAGCTTATCTCGGAGCAGATCGTTCGCCGAGGCCTGCAAAGAACATCTTTGCTGGATACGGATAGGTGCTGGATCATGGGTACCGAAGAATTCCTCACCCGGAAATCTTGGGATGCGAAGGTTGCCGATCTCAAAGTTGCAGCTTCGGGATCGCCGCCAAAGGCTCAGCCCCAAAGTGTCGACCAGCGCGAGTTTTGTCATTCAGGCGAGTATCGCGTATCGGCTATCGCGAGCATGTACAAAGGTAAAAAATACCTTGAGACATTTCTCGAGAACATTGTCTCACAGTCCATTTTTGACCAGTCGGAACTGATCATCGTCGATGCCTGCTCGCCGGAAGGCGAGGAGGAGCTGATCTCGCGTTACATGAAAATTTATCCGAATATCGTCTACAAGCGTTTCGATTACAGGATAGGGATTTATGACGCTTGGAACTACGCCGCTCAAATCGCACGGGGAGGGTATCTTACCAATACGAATCTAGATGATCTGCGTCGTCAGGATTCTTTTGAAATTCAGGCCGCCGCATTGGACCGACACGCGTTCGCTGATGTGGTTTATCAAGATGTCTATTACAGCCTGGACTCCAGGTTCGATTTCGAATCGGTGAGCAAGTGCGGCTTCAAGAGCAATCTGCCTATTGTCACCGTCAACAATATGCTGGAGTTCAACTCTCCTCACAACGCGCCGATGTGGCGAAAGCAACTGCACGACGAAATCGGCTATTTTGATCCGAGTTATCGGTCTGCCGGCGACTACGAGTTCTGGCTGCGCTGTCTGAAAGGCGGGAAATCCTTTCTGAAGATAAACACTCCTCATGTTGTCTATTACCAAAACCCTGACGGTATCTCGACAGTGGCGGATACGCCCGGCTTACATGAAGCGCAACGCGCATGGCGGACACACGCAGAGGAGCTTATGTCACCCTACTTCGAGAAGTCGCGGGCCGAATTCGCACATGATATCGGACTGGTCGAAATCCCTGGTACCGAAGTTTCTGACTATGATATGGTTCAGAAAAGGTTGCAATCCTTTGCCGCGGAGGCGCGGGCGGGCTGGCCCGAAGCGCGACAAACTCCACAGATAGCGCGAACTGGCTGAAAAGACTCAATGGATCTAATATGAAACTTTTGGTTGATGGTGTTTTCTTTCAGATGTCGAACTCGGGAATCGCTCGGGTCTGGCGTTCACTTCTCCCGCGTCTTGCTGCATTTCCGGATATTGAGGTCACAGTTTTGGATCGCGGACGCAGTCCCCGTTTCGCAGGTATTGAGTATATCGACTTTCCTGCTTATACCTTTACGAGCACCGCCGCGGATTCTCTTTTAATTGATATCTTTGCCAAGGATTACTGTGCGGATGTGTTCCTATCGACCTATTATACGACGCCGACACGGATACCTTCAGTCATGATTGTCTATGATATGATTCCCGAGATTTTCGGGTTCGACATGAATATGCGCGGCTGGCAGGATAAAAATCTGGCCATTAGTTTTGCTCAATATTGCTTGTGCATTTCCGAGAATACGCGAAAGGATTTGTTGCAGATTCATTCGAGCCTTGATCCGGAACGCGCTACCACTGCTTATTGCGGCCTTGATTCCGAAGCATTTCGTCCGCGTGATGAGCCGGAGGTTTCGGCATTTCGAAAAGAGTATGGTGTTTCCGAGAACTACTGCATTCTGGTCGGTTCGCGTGAGCAACATACCGGTTACAAGAACGCTGGCCTTCTTTTTGACGCGCTGAAAAAGCCAGGGTCTTTATCCAACCTTTTCGATTGGCCGGGTCCGTCGGAATTGCAAATATTGTGCGTTGGTGGTGAGCCTGAAGTTCAGACGAGCTTTACGGAAGGTCTGCCGGACAACATCACTGTAAAACGCGTAGATTTGACAGATGACGAACTGGCAAGCGCTTATTCCGGAGCCTTCGCACTGGTCTATCCATCCTTGTATGAGGGCTTTGGATTGCCGGTGGTCGAGGCCATGTCCTGCGGCTGCCCGGTCATCACCACGTCTCATGGCTCACTGAAGGAAGTGGCCTGCGATGCCGCGGTACTTATCTCGGGCAAGGATACCGATGAACTGCTGAACGCCCTCAAATTGGTGTCGGATCCCGGGAAACGAGACGAGTTGCGCCGACGAGGATTGGAGCGCGCCAAGAGCTTTACCTGGGAGCCCATGGCTGAGGAGTTGCGCAGGCTTGTATTCAAGGCAGCTGATGAGAGTGCATCGCCCGAAATTATCCGTTTCAAGGAGGAGTGGAACAGACTTCGGCGCATTCAGGCCGGCATTGACGTTAGTCTCTAGCGGCTGGGTACCCAATTTCCAGCGTGTTGGGGAAGTTCGGCTGCGGTCGATATTACACTAACAAGCGTCGTTTTGGCGTCAGTAAGCTGGATTGGCGCAATGGGGGCCTGCGACCTCTAGTGGTCCGATTCCAACATTTGGTTCCCGTTTCAGCGCACTCGGTGCCAAATGTTGGAATCAACAGGACCACTAGCAAGTTTATGTTTCTAGTGGAATTTTCGAATTTGACATTTGATGTATGCGCGTCGCTGCGACGGGAATCAAATGTCAAATTCATTCCACTAGTGTTTGGTTGCTTTCGCATGACGTCCATTTCGGCCCGGGACCATAAAAGTCTCCAGCGGAATGGCTTGATTTTTAAGGGGCTGAGGATGAAGCGAGCTCTAATTACAGGCATAACTGGTCAGGACGGGTCATATCTGGCGGAATTATTGCTGGAAAAAGATTATGAAGTTTACGGTTTCGCAAGGCCTGAGAGTTGGTATCGGGCGAATTGCGCGACCCATTTGGCAGGAAGTGTCAAAATGCTTCTCGGCGACATTGCCGACGGCCTGGATGTTTCCAGCGCCATTTGCGATTCCATGCCAGATGAGATTTACAATCTTGCATCGCAATCCCGCCCGGGTGAATCATGGTCGCGTGCCGCAGAAACCTTGCAGGTGAATGGATTGGCTGCAGTACGTCTGTTCGAGGCAGTGCGACACAACCGACCCACAGCCAGAATCTACCACGCCTCCTCATCCGAAATGTTCGGGCGGCCCACAAAAGCGCCTCAAGATGAAGATACGTCGTTTAGCCCTGTAAACCCCTACGCCGCAACGAAGGTTTATGCGCACAACATGGCGTCGATATATCGGTCAAGCTATGGTCTCTATATTGCCTGCGGGATTCTCTTTAATCACGAAAGCGAGCGAAGACCACTCCACTTTTTGACACAAAAGGTCGCCTACGGTGCGGCCTGTGCGGCCCTTGGCGTCAAGAATTCGCCTGACAGAAATGAACGTGGGCGTCCCATAGTGGAAGGGGGGCGACTTGCGCTGGGAAACCTTAAGGTCGCGCGCGACTGGGGCTACGCCCCTGACTTCGTTCGTGCAATGTGGACGATTCTGCAGCAGGTGGAACCTGCCGATTTTGTAATTGGTACTGGAAAGCTGCATACGCTGGAAGAACTGTGTGGTTATGCATATGGATACGTCGGCCGTGACTGGAGAGAGTGTGTGTTCAGCGATCCGGAGCTTGTTCGTCCTCTGGAAACTGCGCATGTGCTGGCGGATGCCTCAAAAGCTGATCGTGACCTCGGTTGGAGGCCAACGGTCAACTTTCGAGAAATGGTCGAGTTGATGGTGCAGGCTCAGATCCAACGCCTGAAACCACTAATAGCTGGATAGTCTCTCAAAACGAACGGGGAATACCCGACGCTGACGGTTACGCGGTTGGTCGGGTCCTGCCGATTTCGGTGTTGCGGGACTTGGCCCGAATTGGAAAAAGATGTAGTTGCCCAGAAAGCCGCTAAAACCGCTTGTCTACGGCGAGTGTCTGATGCTGGCTGGCGGGTGATAACGAAGGTCAGCACTTTATGCCGGCTTGAGGCACCAGTGGCTTGTCTCATTCGAAGAAAAACGGCATTTGAACTTGAGGGTGTCGCTTTTTGGTTGCGATTGTAGTGGGCATTTCCTGGTGAAGGCGGTCCTGGTAACCAGTACGTGTGGTCCAGTACATTTCCGCATTTTAGACTTACGGTCTGTCAATTGACGCCAGACATAGATGGATGATGACTAAGATGGTTCAGCTCTCGGAGCACAAGATCAAGAAACGCACAGTTCGGTTGAAATCCTTCTACCATCATCCGTTCTCAAGCGAAAAGCGAAAGTCATATCGCAGGCGCAAATTGAGTAAAATCGCTGGTGGCGCAGGCACCCGTTCTGATCTTAATTCTGGACTGAACGAGCGGAAAGAGCGCAGAAAGATAAAATATATCGCGTCTTTGCGTCACCCCTTCAGCGCCAGGAAGCGTCGAAAATATCGCCGCAAACGCCTTGATACTTTAGCTTTCGCTATCATGCCGAGCTTCGCCATGTCGGCTCCGCCCTCGAGAATGCCGTATTCCGTACGAGCGGTCACGACTGCTCCGAATCTCTGGTTCTACCTTGGCGACACAGTAGATTGGCTCGGCGTGCATGATCGGCTCACAGGCGTCGGGCGCGTGTCGATCGAACTGTTCGACGCATTTATGCGGGAGCCGGAGACACTAATCCGGCCCTGTCGCACGGGTCGTTCCGATCTTGATATCGTCGCGATGAGCAGTGAGGAGGTTCAGGATAGAGTGCTTGACCGGCTCGATGGTCGTTATGGCCTGGGTCTTGGGTCATTCGATGGCGGCGATTCTCCGGCAAAAGGCGACCACATCTTTTTCACAGGATTGGTCTGGACTCCAAAGTTCAGCGCTCTTTTTCGCCATTTGTCCTCGCGCGGTATCGGATTTTCAGTTCTGGTTCACGACATCATCCCGCTCGAGGGAGGCGACAATGTCGGCGCTGCCGAAGCCTCGCGTTTCGCAGAGTGGCTGGTTGTCTGCCTTCAAAACGCCGACAGGCTCTACGTGTCGACGAACGTTGTTCGTGACCAGATATTGCGCTGGGCTCTGCTTGAAGGCGTCGAAGTGGCGGCTACGATCGTCAAGATACCATTCGGCTCTACGCCTTTGAAATTGGAGGCGCTGTCACGGACTGACGATCTGCAGGGGCGTTTTCCGGCGCTCGAAGCCGGCAATTTCGTGCTAAGCATTGGCACGATAGACCCACGTAAAAATCAGATCATGCTTTGCAGGCTTTGGCGAAATCTAATCGCGAGCGGTCTCGAAGTACCGCAACTGGTGTTGGTCGGACGCGATGATCTCGGGCTCGGCAAAGGCCACTCGATCTATCGCGATCTGCTGCGATCAGGCAGGCTGCTCGTTCTATCCGGAGTTGGCGATGCCGACATAGCGGCCCTGACGGCGGCTTGCAGGTTTACCGCGTTCCCTTCGACCAGCGAGGGCTATGGCCTGCCGGTTGCGGAAAGTCTGATGCAGGGAAAGCTGTGTCTGGCCTCCAGGCTTGCCGTTATCGAAGAGCAGGCGGGAGACCTCGCCTGGTATTTTGATGTCGACGATTCTCGGCAGGCGGAAGAGCTGTTTCGCAAGGCCATTCAGGATCGAGACGCCGTTGGCGCGGCGGAAGCGCGGATCAGGGTCGACTACGTTCGTCCGACCTGGACTGCTGCGGCAAAGCGCCTTGAGGCGGAAGCTCGCGAAGCAGCATCTACAAAGCCGCTTTCCATCATATCCGGCCGATTCCGGCCGGAGTTTCCAGGGGCAGAGCCTTTCAAGACAACCGAGGTGCTGAAACGGGCATCCCGCTGGTGCACGAATGACGCGCCTGAGGTCTCTATCCTGATCGTGAACTGGAACGCTTCGCCTCTGACGCTCGAGTGCATCCGGCAGATATGGATGCATACCGACGGGCATACCTACGAGATCGTGATCGTGGACAATGGCTCGGACGAGGATGACCTTGCCCGCCTGTCCAAGCCTGTTCCGGGCGTGACCTTCATTCAAATCGGCAGAAACCGCTTTTTCGGCGAAGCCAACAATATAGCTGCCGAAGCTGCTCGCGGAGAATATATCGTACTGCTCAACAACGATGCTTTTCCGCAGGATGATTGGCTTTCCTCGCTGATGAATATGATGGCGGAAAATCCGTCCCTCGGCGCGGCCGGACCTATGTTCCTCTGGCCTGACGGGCGCGTTCAAGAGGCCGGGGGCATGATCAACGAAGGCGGCTATCCGGTGCGATTTGGTAGGGGACAGGACCATCCCACGCCAGACATCCTTATGGAGAGATATGTCGATTACATTTCTGCCGCCGCCACGCTTATCGATCGGTCGCTTTTCCTACAAGTGGGAGGATTCGATCTCACATTTGAGCCAGCCTATTATGAAGACTCCGATCTGTGCTTCAAGTTCAGGGCCTTGGGGCGCCCGGTTGGCTATTGTCCTTCAAGTCGCGTCATCCACATTGAGGGAGCGGCTGCAAACGGAAACACAAAGGCAGAAGCCCGACGTAAGGCGCTGGGAGATTCCAATCGCGATAAATTCGTCTCGCGTTGGGAGCGTCTTCTTGAATCGACAGGCGAAGAGGAGCCGGCTTTCCCGGTCGAGAGCTTCATCCCGGCAGAGTGGTCTTCCCCACCTGAAGACGACAGCTCGTTGCCCCTCGCTGTCGTTTTCACTCCTTATGCCGTGACGCCCGGCGGTGGCGAGCGTTATATATTGAGCGCGGCACGCCAGTTGGCACGCACGCATCGTGTGGAAGTTGTCACGCCTTACCGGTACTCCAACCTGCGCCTTCGGCAGATCGGCTGCGCGCTTAATCTTGATCTGGGAATGCTGAAATTCAAAACCCTTCAGGAGTTCGAAAAAGGCCCAGAACCCGACCTAATGCTGACGATGGGGAATGCGGTTCTGCCGCCGATCCCAGGTCGCGGAAGGAAGACGGTCTATCACTGCCAGTTTCCCTTCGTGCTCAAGGAAGAGGAAGCAAGTGACGAGGCGATGTTGCAAACCTATCAGGAAGTCATGGTGAATTCGGCATTCACACAAGGTTACTACCAAGAGCGTCTTGCCGAAGCCGGCATGGCGTCAATCCCGACGCGAATTGTCAATCCGCCCGTGCCACTTGTAAAGCGGCGAGAGCGGCGCAAAAGAGCAATTTTGTCAGTTGGGCGGTTCATCGTCGGCGGTCATTCCAAGCGTCAGGATCTTCAGGTTGAGGCTTTTCGTGCGCTCATCGATAGCGGTGTCAAGGACATAGAGCTGCACCTGGCCGGCTCCTCGTTTCCAGAGGCCTCGGACATGGATTTCCTGGCTTCTGTCAGAGAAGCGGCTGCGGACCTTCCCGTTTTCTTTCACATCAACTGTTCGGCGGGCGAGCTCGAAGCTCTTTATGGCGAGAGCCTTGTCTACTGGCACGCCACTGGTCTCGGCCGAGACCTGGAGAAGGAGCCGGAGAAAGCGGAACACTTCGGAATCAGCGTCGTTGAGGCAATGTCGGGCGGCGCCATCCCGATCACGCTTCGGGCAGGAGGCCCGACGGAGATCATCACGGAGGGCATCAACGGGTTCTTCTACGATGACATAACAGGTCTGGTTGATCAGACCAGGCGCATTATGAACGACGCATCGGAGGATGAGTTGCAGAAGTTGAGCCTCGCGGCCCATTCCCGCGCCCTGGATTTCAGCTACAGCCGTTTCGACAACGCAGTTTCCTCGCTTTTCAGGCTGCCGGTAAGCAAAAAAACGACTAGTAACAGAACCTCTCCACGACATCAGGGAAGCCCAGCCTAGTCTAGGCAAAATATATGTGTAATAGCATCAACATGGTGTATGTTCCGTTCGTCAGTGGTTAGAGTGGTCGCGGACGACGACCCTAAAATATGGGTTCACCAACGTCTCGAATTTGAAGGTGGATGACGGTTACTTTGTCGTCAAACTAAATTGATAACCAGTAATTAGAGAGAAAAAATTGGCTAAGACGGCTTTGATAACTGGAATTACCGGTCAGGATGGCTCTTATCTTTCGGAATTGCTCTTGGAGAAGGACTATGAAGTGCATGGCGTCAAGCGCCGCGCGTCATCGTTCAACACCCAGCGGATCGATCATCTCTACGAGGATCAGCATACCTCGAACCCGCAGCTCAGGCTTCATTACGGCGACCTGTCGGACACCTCGAACCTGACGCGCATCATCCGCGATATCGAGCCAGACGAGGTCTATAATCTCGGCGCGCAATCTCATGTAGCGGTGTCCTTTGAAGCGCCGGAGTATACTGCTGATGTCGATGCGATCGGCACGCTACGCCTGCTTGAGGCGATCCGCTTTCTCGGGCTGGAAAAGAAAACGCGTTTTTACCAGGCTTCCACCTCAGAGCTTTACGGTCTCGTTCAGGAAACCCCGCAGCGTGAGACGACGCCGTATTATCCGCGTTCGCCCTATGCGGCTGCGAAGCTCTATGCCTACTGGATAACGGTCAACTACCGTGAAGCCTACGGCATGTATGCCTGTAACGGCATTCTGTTCAACCATGAAAGCCCGCGTCGCGGCGAGACCTTCGTGACGCGCAAGATCACGCGCGGCCTTGCAAACATTGCACTCGGCCTCGAGTCTTGCCTCTATATGGGCAATATTGATTCCTTGCGCGACTGGGGGCATGCAAAGGACTATGTGCGGATGCAGTGGATGATGTTGCAGCAGGACAACGCCGAGGACTTCGTGATTGCCACTGGTAAGCAGTATTCCGTCCGCGAATTCATTACATGGGCTGCCTCCGATCTCGGCATAACGCTCACTTTTTCCGGAACCGGCGTCGATGAGGTCGGAACTGTGGAAGCTGTGATCGGCGATCTGGCGCCCAATGTGCAGCCAGGAGACGTGATCTTGCGGATCGACCCACGCTATTTCCGCCCCGCCGAAGTCGATACCCTGCTCGGTGATCCCACCAAGGCTAAGGAAAAGCTTGGCTGGGAGCCGGAGATCTCCGCCCGCGACATGTGCAGGGAAATGGTGGTTGAAGACCACAAGGCCGCGCGGCGCTATGCCCTGCTGAAGGCGCATGGCCTCGACCTGCCGGTCAGCCTCGAAGGCTGACCCCACCTCCTTGAATGTCCTTCTATTTGATGCTTCGGGTTCATGAAAACCAAGTGCCGTTTTTCACCCGACGCTCTGATTTCGAAACGGAAGATAATTTCATGACCTTCGATATCGCGGGAAAGAAAATCTGGATCGCTGGCCATCGCGGTATGGTGGGCTCCGCCATCGTCCGCCGTTTGGAGCGCGAAAACTGCGAAGTAATCACCGCCGGGCGCGACACGGTCGACCTGAAACAGCAGACGCATGTCGAAGCCTTCATAGCCGACGCAAGGCCCGATGCGGTGGTGATGGCGGCCGCGAAGGTCGGCGGCATTCTAGCGAACGACACCTATCCGGCTGACTTTCTCTACGACAATCTGATGATCGAGGCGAATATCTTAGAGGCCGCGCACAGAAACGACGTCAACCGCTTCCTGTTCCTCGGCTCATCATGCATCTACCCGAAATTCGCCGAACAGCCGATCCGGGAAGGCGCGCTTCTCACCGGCCCGCTGGAGCCAACCAATGAATGGTATGCGATCGCCAAGATCGCCGGCATCAAGCTCGCCCAGGCCTATCGCCGGCAGCACGGACGTGACTACATCTCGGCGATGCCGACAAATCTATACGGCCCGGGCGACAATTACGACCTGAATTCAAGCCATGTGATGCCGGCGCTGATCCGCAAGGCGCATGAGGCAAAGGTCTCGGGCGCGAAAGAGATCGTGGTTTGGGGGTCGGGCAAGCCGCTGCGCGAATTCCTCCATGCCGACGATTGCGCCGACGCGCTGGTCTTCCTGCTGAAGAATTACTCCGGCGAGGAGCACGTCAATGTCGGTTACGGCACGGATATCTCGATCCTCGATCTTACAAAGCTAGTCTGCAAGGTGGTAGGGTTTGAGGGTGAAATCGTCCATGACCTCTCCAAGCCCGACGGCACGCCGCGCAAGCTGATGAGCGCCGACAAGCTGCGCGCCATGGGCTGGACGCCGAAGATCAGCCTCGAAGACGGTATCCGCAATGCCTATGAGGCTTTTCACGCAAGGTTTTTTCCCCGCGGACGTTCGGATAGGTAATCCCCCCGAAAAGTAATGGGCTTTAGAAGTAGAATTTTCTCAGGCTTTATGACCGATGAGATTTTGATGAGAAAGGCAAGATTTAGCGAAGCCCAGATTATCGGCATTCTGCGTCAGGCGGCGTTCCTGTGCCTGAACTTTGCCGGGAACACGGGATGAGTTCAGCAAGCTTCTACAAATGGCGGGCTAGATATGGTAGCATGGAGGCGTCGATGCTCAGCCAGATGAAAGCTCTGGAAGACGAGAGCCGCCGTTTAAAAAAGGTGTATGCGGAGATGAGCATGCAACTGAACTGCTGAAAGAGGATTTGGGGAAAAAATGACACGGCCATCTCAACGCCGTGAGGTGGCCGCGCAAGCCGCTTGCAATACGTGTTGATAATGGCCCGGAATATGTCAGTGGTCGGCTTATGGACTGGGCTGAAAATCAGCGGATTGCGCTGAATCACATCCAGCCTGGAAAGCCCCAGGAGAACGCTTATGTCGAGCACTATAGCCGGAAAGTACGACATGAATGGCTTGCCAATACATCATCGAGAGCATCGAAGAGGCGCAGGCATTCGCCACACAATGGCTATGGAGATATAACAACGAGTGACCCAATATGCGTATTGGCGGAATAATACCCGTACAGAAACTGAAAATGGCTGCGTGATTTCTACCTAAAAGCCCTGTTAAAAGGAGGAATTGTCGTACAGTTGCGAAAATTCGCGCTCATCAGGCAGGAGGCCAGACAAAGTGATTTCTTATGCGCAAAACTTCGAGGACGTCATGCTTGCCCGCCTTTTTCCATCGGGCTATCGGGGCGCGTATCTGGATATCGGCGCTGCCGATCCGGTGTACCTTTCCGTAACCAAGCACTTCTACGACCACGGCTGGCGCGGCGTGAATGTTGAGCCACTGCCGCGTTGTCAACGCCGCTTGTCGTTGCTGCGCCCGGAAGACATCAATGTCCAGGCCGTAGTTGGCAGTGCTGCCGGCTCATGCCGATTCTACGAAATCGCAGACTACCCGGAGAACTCGACAGCGCTCGAAAGCCTCGCCCGCGAGCTTGAGAAGCAGGGGCACGCTGTAAAAATCCATGAGATTCCAATTATGCGGCTCGACGAAATCTGCGCCCGCCACTTCGACGCGCGCGAAATTGACTTCATGAAAATCGATGTCGAAGGCGGCGAGACGGAACTGCTCTTGAGTGGCGACTGGGAACGGTTTCGCCCGCGGGCTCTCGTGATGGAAGCGGTTGAAGTCAACGGCAGGAAAAGAGTCAGCGATGAATGGGAGCATATACTGACCGGCAATGGCTACAGCAGGGTCTGGTTCGACGGACTGAACGATTTTTTCCTTCGGGACGAAGATATTGAACTGAAGAAGCACTTCGTTTTGCCGCCGGGCGCTTTCGACGAGATCGAAACGGCTCGCTACGTCAGGAAAGAAGTGCAGGGAGAGGTCTTCTTTGATGATGAAGGCGATCTCATTCAGAAGCTTTTGAACGAGCGTGACGCGGTCGACGCAGACAGGCACGCAAAGCAGGCCGTGATCGACAGATTGATATCAGAACGCGATGCGATCGATGCGGATCGGCACGCAAAGCAAGAGGTTATCGACCGGCTGCTTCAACAGACGCAACAGGACAATGCGGAGCAATAATCCTCCCAGTTTTTAGTCTGGCGATCTCCCCGCCCATTCGCAGTCTTCGCGGACGAACAGGGTTGGTGGATCGGCGGCTGCGATGCGGTATTCGCGCCACCGGCTATCCTGTCGCAGCAGTTCCATGATCTGGTCGGTGAAAGCAACGCCCGGCAGGTGTTGATTGACGGCCTCGCGCATCCCCGCCTCATTTGGCAGCAGAACAAAATTGGCCTTCTCGATCTCCTGCATCATCGGTTCAAGTGCACGCATGATAAACAATTGGTCTATCGCAAGGCGCATATGCCCCTTCTTCGCGACCTCAAGCGCCACGGCATGCGCCGTGACCGGATACGAGCCCACTGTGGCATAGTGATAGTAAGGCGGGCCACAGGCAGGCGTAACGGCCGCGCCCTGCACCACAAGATCCGAGATCTGTTCCAGCATGGGCCATGTGTCTTTGCGGTAGACTCCTTGCTGATAGGTATGCGCTGGTTCAAGGAACACAAGCGCAGACAAGGCAATCACGCCGGCAAATTGAAGACCCTGACGGGGGAGCAATGAAAGCAGCCTGCTCAGCGCCATGACCGAACTGATGATAAGAGGAAAGAAGAAAAAGCTTCCCTGATAGACTGTCTTCTCCGCCGAAGTGGCGATCCCGAGAAAAATCAGTGCTGTCCAGACATAGTAAGCGAGAAAGCGAATATCCCTCCTTTTGGTCGCCACCGAGACAAGAATATCGATCACGATTAACCCGACGCCAACGTAAAGGAGGTTGCCAAGTCCTATCGAGCCGCCTTGACCGGTCGCATAGTAGTTTAGATGGAACCAACGGTCTCCGGGCGTAAACCAAATGTCACTGTTTGAGACCAGAGCCTGATAGATGTAGGCGTATGTCTGAGTGCCCCAGATATATGCGACCGGCGCCAGAAACATGAGCGCGGTCACCGTCGTAATGACAGCTCGATAAATGGGTGCCGATCTCGAATGGCGGTCAAGAATGCTGCCGACAACAAGCGCAAGCCCCAGCATTGGAAACGTGATCACTATGGCGCTGAGCTTGATAACCATTGAGAAGGCGCACAGAAGGCCGACCAACGCCGCCGAGCGCCACTTATGATGAGCCCTAGTCTGGGCCAGAAGCACGTAGCCGGAAAACGCAAAAAACAGACCCGCAATCAAATCGGGCCTCAACTCGGACACGATCGCTCCCGCGGCTGGAACGAACATGGCGGCAACAGCGAGCAGCGTCGCCGATCGTGAATCAACCCTGTCACGAGCGACGCTGAAAATCATAAGGGCATAGGCAGTAAGGCCCCAGATGTTCATGATGTACGGCCCGACATTGCTCGAACCGAAAAGCCAATAGCCAAGGATTACCGTCAGAGTTTCAACGGGTGCATGTGGAGGATGCTGAATGAAATTTACTGCCAGCGACCAAAGGGAACGCGCACCGTCAAACATGAAACGATAGTAACCATCCAAAAGGTAACCGTTATCGTCATAGATCGGAGGCGCGGATAAGGCGCCCACGTTCAACGTGAGCGATATATTCAGCGCCGTAAAAGCAAGGACGGCCATCGTTAGCACAACGAAATTTTCGGTTTTCAAGCGCATCACTCACCTTCTTGCAAGTCTACCTGGCAGTTCAGCCCTGCAGCGTTCTTCGACAACCTTGATAAACTGCGCCGCCAAGTCTTCATCAAACATCCGGCTCGCTTCAAGGATTTAACGGATTGCGATCTCTTTGAGACCGATTGCCAGCTCGCGTTGATCCGGCCCGCCGGGCCTCCGTGCGTCGGGCAAATCGAAGGCGAGCGTGTTGAGACCATCAACCAACAGCTCCTTGTCAATGCGTATGCTCAGTTCCAATCCATCTCGCTCGAAAGCCTCACCGGAATAGATTTCATTATTATTTAGGTATACTGATATTCTCTGGCGATCGAATACTATTCCGCGAATGTAAATCTCACCGGCAAATTTATTTTTTTCGCCCACAATGAATTTTATCTCGGCATGCTTTCCGTCGTTCCATCGATACTCCGATTCCGGATTCGACCAGCTTCTGTAGTAACCGATATCTGAATTTCTATGATCATAATATTTATCTGGATCGACTGCTTCGATTTGCTCTAATTGCTTGGGACTTATGCTGACATCTTTTGCAATATAATATCTGTAATAAGGATCGCTTACGTTCGGGTGCAATAATAAATAGAACACAAACAGGTAAAATGCAGCGATTAAAAAAATAATGAATCTATATGCATAGGTCATATCACCCATCCTCGCCCATTGAACCAAGCCGTGTAGATCGCAACCTGCATGACGACGGATCCTATCAGGAACAGAATCCATATCTTCCGATTTGTGCAAGCGCAGGCGATCGCAAGCAGAACCGGCGTCTGCCAGAAAATATAGCGTGGCATCGACCATAAGCCTGTCGAGAGGGGGATGAGCGTGCACAGAACCGAGAAGATCGCGAGTTCCACATGTCGCTTGTAGAGGAGGAAAGCCGGAACTATGAGAGCCGCCACACTCATAAGTGCAAGGTATTTACCATAGGCATCGCCGGACAGGCCATCCCCAATGCGGGCGAACGGATTTCCGGGAGATCGGTCCCAAGCCCTTTGGATGTGAGAGAAAGCGAAGGCATCGCCGGTGTGGCGGTAAAGAAAGAACATATAGAGCGACAGCCCCAAGGGGATAAGCATACCCCCCAAAACCAGAGGTTCAGGCTTGAAGCGTCGTTCCGCGTGCCTCCAGTCTTCAATCAGTTTTCTGATCGTCACATAAAGATACGCGATCAATGCGAAATTCCCGGCCAGGCGAACCGCAGAAAGTACGCCGCCCACAACGCCCGACAGGACGAAACGCTCTTGCTTGAGGTTGTAGAAAAATGCCGAGGTAAAGAAAAGAAAACAGGATTCCGTGTATCCCACGTTCCCGTAGATGGCAAACGGGTTGAGCGCGACCACCGAAGCGGCGACCGTCAAGGGGATAGCCGGGAAATATACCTTCGACAGCTTCATGAAGTAGATGATCGCTAAAAGAAAGAAAAATCTGCTTGATATCAGAAGAGCATAAGAGTGTGAGACGTCGAAAACGGAGTGTACAAACCGCGCAAATAAAGGAAAAACGGGGAAAAAGGCCCAGTTCGCCGCATCCATCCGCTCGTGAGCATGCGGTTCGAGATGATAACCTCCTTCCACGATACTTCGATACCATCCACAGTCCCAGGTGCACATTTCAGCATAGCGAAAGCCGGAGAACTTCATGATCAGCAGTTCAAGGCACTGGTTCAGGATGAAAAATCCGGCGGCAATTGCGATCAATGCGTATTTCTCGTTGGCGAATAAAATCCTCTTTTTCAATGAAAGAACATTCACTGACCTATTCCCCCGAGTATAGCTTCATGATTTAAGCTGCATGGCTTGGCAGCACAGGAATCGCGACGGGCCTTCGCCCGCTACGGGTTCAGACAATCTCGTCGATAATGAACCGCGGCCGCCGTTTCACTTCCAGATATATCTTGCCCACATATTCGCCGATGATCCCCATGCAGAAAATCTGCAGGCCGCCGAGCCACAGCATCGGCAGTACGATCGAGGCCCACCCCGGAACCGTGCTTTCAGAGACGAACAGCCTCTCCATGAGGAACCAGAAGCCGAGCAGCATTGAAAGCAGAAACACGGTGATGCCCAGAGCGGCGACAAAGCGAAGCGGGGCCGCGGAAAATGATGTCACGCCGTTTACGGCAAGCGATAGCATTTTTCTCAGCGTGTATTTGGTCTCGCCATGTTCACGCGTCTGGCGATCATATCTGATTACCTCGGCCTTGAAGCCCAGGCTGGGTATGATTCCACGCAGAAATAGGTTGGTCTCCTCGTGGGACAGAAGCGCCTTGAGCGCCTTTTGCGACATCAGCCTGAAATCAGCATGATCGGGCACGATCTGCGCGCCCATCAGCCGCATCAGCCCATAATATCCCTTCGCCGTGTTCTTCTTGAAAAAGCTGTCGTTGCCGCGGGACCGGCGAACGCCGAGAGCCAGATCTGCGCCGGCTTCATGGGCCTTCAGCATCTCGACAATGGCGTTGATATCGTCCTGCAGGTCGCTGTCGATCGTCAGAACGACATCGGCGTCGGCGACCGAGAGCCCCGCCAGCATGGCATTCTGGTGACCGTAATTGCGGCTGAGCTTCAAGCCGGTTGCGCCGATTTCTCGCGTAAAAGCCTCGATCTGCTTCCATGTCCGATCCGAGCTGCCGTCGTCCACAAGGATCATCCGGAACCGCGCCAGCCCGAGATCCTGCCGAGACACGAGGTCCGTGAGAAAATCATTCAGGACTGGTATCGTGTGAGGAAGGTTATCCTCCTCATTGTAGCAGGGGATCACTACATCAAGGGAATAATGATTAGCCATCTTTGTCAAAAATCCAGAACTTCATGATCAGGAAGAAACAGATATTGTAGGCCAGCATTGCAATGGCCTGCGATGCCATTTCCGGCAGATCGCCTTGACGCGTCAGGGCGAGCAGAACAGCGAGGTTGATGCAATAGGCCAAGGCAAAGCCTGCCAGAAAACGGTATACCGCCTTCCTTCCATTTGTCGATGCAAAGGTAAATCGGCCGTTGAAAAAGAAGCTGTTCGCCAGCCCGCAGGCATATCCTATCACGTTGGA
Organism: Martelella mediterranea; assembly: GCF_004342225.1. Lineage (GTDB taxonomy): Bacteria > Pseudomonadota > Alphaproteobacteria > Rhizobiales > Rhizobiaceae > Martelella > Martelella mediterranea_B. Next base: position 21,975 of record NZ_SMAR01000045.1, read on the forward strand.
TGTCACGGGCGAAAAGCCGAGATAGCTCAGAATTGCGATGACGAGGAATGTGATGAGCGTGTTCATCACGCCCACCAGTCCGTACTTAAATAGCTGCTCTACAACCAAAGGCATCTCCACAACCGATCCTCGACAATTTCTTCCCGCGCGTCATTAGACGGTTTTGGTGTGTTTGTCACGCGGACGCCTCGAATTACCTACCGTTTTACTTCGTTTCATGATTCGCTTCTTGCACGGTGATTTTTCGGAGAATTGCGATGCGCGGACAGCCTAACTTCTTTGATACTGACGAGCTTTATGCACAGCTGAGCGCAGTCGGTGATCCGCTGGAGAAACTGAACGCGATCATTCCTCGGGTTGTGTTCGAAAAGTCGCTGACCAAAGCCTTGAAGCGTTCGGACGGCTCGAAAGGCGTTCGCCCGCCATATCCGGCGATCATGATGTTCATGATCCTGATGCTGCAGACGCTTTACAATCTGTCCGATAACTAGGCCGAATTCGTCATTCAGGACCGGCTTTCGTTCATGCGGTTTCTTGGTCTGTCACCATCATTCAGGCACCGAAACAGCGCAATGCCCAAGACGAAAAGGACGCGATCAAGCGTGGCGACGTTCTTGATGACTGGAAGGATAAGCCGGCAAAGCTTGCCCAGAAGGATCGCGATGCGTGTTGGACAGTAAAGTATTCGAAGGCGAAGCGGCCCGAGCAAGCGCCGCATTCGGCCAAGATTCAGCAACGCGACATTGTCATACCGATGTTCGGTTACAAGAACCACGCCGGCATTGACCGGTCACACGGGTTTATCCGTGGCTGGACGGTGATACGCGCATCGGCGCTGCGATGCATATGCTTGAGAAGAAGGTATGCGCGCAGCGGTCGTAACGCGTTGCGATGCGCCGCCAGTCCTTGAGTTTGGCGAACAGGTTCTC
>NZ_SMAR01000046.1 GCF_004342225.1 Martelella mediterranea
CTTCTTGTCATACGGGCTCCTGTTGACGGCATGATGCCGGATCGAAGAGCCGAAAACCACTTATACCGCCTGTTCAGTTTTCCCGAGCCACTTCAGACCATCAGGTCCGCCCTATATCGCGGTGACGTGGTGCATCAACGACACCGGCCGAAAAAACACCACCTGCGCTACCGTGTGTTTTCGCTCCTCATCGATCTTGACGAGCTGGAGACTCTCGGAAAAACCATGCGGTTTTTCGGGCATAATCGTTTTTCGCTTTTCAGCGTTCACGACCGGGATCACGGATCGCTGGACGGTGGAAGCCTGAAGAACTGGGCCATCAAAGAACTCGAAAAGGCCGGACTGGGAGCGGATACCGGTCGCATCGAAATGCTGTGCTATCCGCGTATCCTTGGCTATGTCTTCAATCCGCTGACGGTATACTTTTGCTATCATCGAAACGGTAATCTGAGCGCAATTCTCTATGAGGTGTGCAACACATTCAAAGAGCGCTTCACCTACATTATCCGGGTGAATGGAAATGAACGCCCGGTGCGGCAATCCGCTGAAAAGCAATTCTACGTCTCCCCGTTCATCCCCATGGAATGCGTTTACCATTTTTCGATAACCCCTCCTCAGGAGCGGGTTTCGGTTCGCATCAATGAAACCGACGAGGAAGGCCCCCTTCTCTACGCAGCCTTTAGTGGAAAGAAATGCGCGCTCAGCGACCGGTCATTGCTGAAAGCGTTCTTTTGTTATCCGCTGATGACAGTGAAGATCATCGCCGGTATTCACCTTGAGGCCGTTCGTCTGCTAATTAAGGGTGTGCCTTTATACAAACATAAGCCTGCGGGCACGCGCGCCGACAGCACAGTCGCAACGGGACCCCGCACACCAAGATGAAGCCGATGACCAGCAATTTGCCTGAAGACACACAGCGACCCCAACTCAAACTCTGGCAGCGCCTGATCGTGAAGATGGCCGGTAAAATCCAGACCGGGCAGCTGACACTTAAATTTCCGCATAACAGGTCAGTGATCATCGAGGGGAGAAAGCCCGGCCCCAAGGCAGAGTTATATCTGAAAAATGCGCGACCAGTGCTGGGCCTGATGACCGATGGCGATGTTGGTTTTGCACGGGCGTTTATTGACGGCGATTGCGATAGTCCGGATCTTTCTGCGTTTCTTGATCTGGCAATCGCAAACGAAAACGAACTGGCTTCGGTTCTGTCGTCATCGGCGCTTTTTGCATTTCTTGGCCGTGTGCGTCATCGTTTGCGTGGCAACACGCGACGGGGTAGCCGGAAGAATATCGCGTTTCACTATGATCTCGGAAATGACTTCTACACGCGGTGGCTGGATGAAACGATGACCTATTCCAGTGCGCTCTACGAGGAGCGTGAACGCTCGCTGAGTGAAGCGCAGATCGCGAAGTATGATCGCATCATTGCTCGGCTTCAGCTCGGTCCTGAAGACCGCGTTCTGGAGATTGGCTGCGGCTGGGGTGGTTTTGCAGAACATGCGGCCTCACGCACAGGCTGCCATGTTACCGGTCTGACGCTTTCCAGAGAACAGGCCAAGTTCGCCCGCGAACGGCTGGAGAAAAAGGGCCTGGGAGAAAAGACGGACATCCGGCTGGAAGACTACCGAGATGTCAAAGGAACCTATGACAAGGTTGTATCGATTGAAATGTTCGAGGCCGTTGGCGAAGAGAACTGGCCTGTCTTTTTTAACGCTGTCAATCAGCGCCTTTGTCCGGGCGGTTCGGCTGTCATTCAGTCCATTGTCATCGAAGACCACCGTATGGACGACTATCGCCGCAATCCGGATTTTATTCAAACCTTTATCTTCCCAGGTGGAATGCTGCCGTCATTCGAAACGTTTAAAAGCGGCGCTTGCGAAGCCGGTCTGATGGTTAAAGATCTTTTCGATTTCGGAAAGGATTATGGCCGCACCCTTCTTGAATGGGAGCAAAGGTTCCTCAACGAATGGTCATCCATTCGGCCATTGGGTTTTGACGAGCGGTTCTGCCGTATGTGGCGGTATTATCTGAATTATTGTGCCAGTGGCTTTAATGCCGGTAACATCAGTGTTGCACAGTTTCAGTTGCAAAAGCCCGCAGTTTGACGTCAGTCCTGTTTTGCTGGTCGTGGCAGGCGTAACGCGATGAAGCCCATTAAGGCTGCCACGCCGGAAACGTTTATGAAGTAAAGCGTTTGCATATCTGATGCAGAAATTGCGGTGACGGACGGACCGACCCTGCCTTCCAATGTCAGAAACGCAAGAAAACTGACGCTGATAAGCACACGCGAAACCCATTTCTCATCATCATAAAATACCACGCCGGCAAGAATAGTGCACGCGAACAGAAACAGCAGCGCACCGCTGTCACCGCCCAGAAGAAACGATATCAGGATGGTATCTATCATACCGACAATCACAATGCCCAACCGGGCTGGGTAAGAATGGCCTTTGCGGGCCATGCCCCAGACAAAAAGGTAGAGCGGGAGCGAGAGCGCGGTAAAAAGTGATACTTCGAATGCGCTGGGAGCAAGAAACAAAAGATATAGCGGATAGACCGGTTTGTTGACGGCGAGAAGGAAAGCGACGGATCCAGCCGCTCCTGTCAGCGGGTCTGATGGCTCTTTCGCTTTCAATATTTTAAACATATCTATCAATTCGTGTCCCTACCCCTATGCTTTATCTGGCTTTTAGGGATCGGGAAGAAAGCACTCACCCTTTCCTTGTATTTCCGAAAAGCTTCCCCGCGTGAGCGCTCCATGTGTTCTTCCAGGTAAGGGATGCCCGAGACATAATTCAGCAGCCAGTACATCATGGCAGGGGCAAGGAATGACAGGAACGCAATGCCGCTTAACTGAAAATTGGCGAACGCCATCAGCGGCCATGCACACCACCAGAGCCATTCAAAGAAATAGTTCGGGTGCCTGGATACGCCCCATAAACCGACATCGCAGATTGCCCCCTTTTTCGTGTTTTCACGCTTGAATCTGGACAGCTGCCAGTCTGCTGTTCCTTCTCCAACAATGGCGATCAGGGCAACCACCAGTGCCAGAAGATCCAGCATGCCGGGAAAGAGCGTCGGGTTCAGGATTGCAGCGTAGATCGAAATCACCAGAACGAAGGACGCGAAAGCCTGAATCTGCAGGAACCAGAGAAGTCGCAAGCTGCCAGAGCTCCCCCAGCTCTCGATCAGGGCAGCGTATCGCGGGTCGTCTTTCTTGCCCGAAGAGCGCATTGCTATGTGACCAGCCAGCCGCAGGGCCCAAAAGCCCACCAGAACAGCCGCAAGCCATTTCCGTTCAGGATTTCCGCCCTCGGAGAAAATGATCACGGAAAGTCCGGCAAGCCCTGCCAGAGCAGACCAGATTGTATCGATCCAGCCGCTATTTCCGGTGGCTCTCTGCACTGCCCATGCGCCGGTCATGCCGAGGCAAAGCCCGATAAAAATCCAAAACAACAATGATACGGACATGAAAACTCCTGTCGCGATGCCTTTTTTAAAGTAAACGCATTGCGACAGGAGTCAGATTGCATTCAGTAGAACAAATCGCCTTACAGCATCGGCCTGAAAATCGGAATCGATTTTCGGAGAGCACGATGCGTAGATTCAATAGGTTAGAGCGTCCTTTGCGCATCCGGATGGATGCACGGCGCTCTAGCCCGGTGTCATTCCGCGCTGTTTTTCAGCACGCCGGCGCAGAAGTTCGAGCACAGTCAGAAGAATGATTGAAAGTGTGACGAGAATTGATGCGACGGCAAGAATCGTCGGTGATATCTGTTCGCGCAGACCGGTAAACATCTGCCAGGGTAGTGTTTTCTGAGACGCCGAACCGATGAACAATACGACAACCACCTCATCGAACGATGTAATAAATGCAAACAACGCTCCGGAAATCACGCCCGGAAGAATAAGCGGCATCTGGATTTTGAAAAATGTCGTCAAAGGGTTGGCGCCAAGACTTGCGGCAGCGCGTTCAAGAGAGCGGTCAAATCCAACCAGTGTTGCCGTCACCGTAATAATCACAAATGGTGTTCCAAGAACGGCATGCGCGAGCACGACACCCCAATAGGTTCCCTGAATCCCGATCCGCGAATAGAAAAAATACATACCCGCAGCCGAGATGATCAGAGGGACGATCATAGGCGAAATCAAGATCGCCATGATCGCACCTCTAAAAGGAACATGGCTTTGCGACAGACCTATAGCAGCAAGAGTACCAAAAGCCGTCGCCAGCAAGGTTGCAGCGGGAGCGATCATAATCGAGTTTCTGAGCGCCTGCTGCCAGTCCGGATTGGTAAAGAAGTCAACGTAATGCTTGAAGGAATACCCCTCCGGATCAAGCGCCAGCATTTTGGGCGTGAAGGTGAAGAAATCCTCTGCATTGAAACTCAGCGGAATGATCACAAGGATCGGAAAGATCAGAAATGCGAAAATCACGCCACAGATCGTCAGGTAGGAATAGTGCCAGACACGCTGACCTGTGGTTGTATAAGGAGGTAGTTTAGCCATCGGTCTCTTATCCCAGCTTGACGTTATCAAGACCGACGATCTTGTCGTAGATGACAAAGCAGAGCATTACGACAACCAGAAGCAGGGTGCCGAGTGCTGCTGCCAGACCCCAGTTCAGCGAGCTTGAAATATGGTAGGCGATCCGGTTGGAAATAAAGATGCCGGACGTACCACCGACCAGTTCTGGCGTAATGTAGTAACCAATCGACAGAATGAATACGAGCACAGACCCGGCCCCGATTCCCGGTACTGTCTGCGGGAAGTAGATCCGCCAGAACGCAGTCCAGTCTGTTGCACCGAGGCTCTTGGCCGCGCGCACATAGGATGGAGAGATCGTTTTCATCACTGAATAGAGCGGGAGGATCATGAATGGCAGCAGAATGTGCGTCATCGCGATGATGGTACCTGTTGCGTTATTGATCATAACCAACCGCGCATCATCGGGGATGATGCCAATGTAAACCAGAATATCGTTGATAACGCCTTGCTGCTGCAACAGCACTTTCCATGCCGACGTACGCACAAGAAGTGACGTCCAGAACGGCAGAAGCACAAGGATCATCAACAGGTTTGCCTTGCGCATTGGCAGGTGTGACAGAAGGAAGGCAACGGGATAACCCAGCAAAAGACATGAGAAAGTGATTCCGATGCTGAGCATCAGCGTGCGCATGAACAAAACCAGATAGATCCGCTCACCTTCCGGACGAAGTTCAATGCCATCTGCCGTGCGTTCCGCGTCCAGAGCCGCCAGATAGTAGCCGGCGGTGTAGTCACCGGAAAAGTTCAGCAATGTCCGCCAGACATCCACCGAACCCCAATCCTCATCAGCGTCGAGAAACTGCGCTTTGGCAGTCACGCTTTCAAAGGTGGGAACAGCTGCTGCGGCAGCAGTCAGAAGCTCTGCCGTAACGCCGCTGAAGGCGCTCGCGGCATCAGGATTGGCGATCAGATCGTTATAAAGAGCAGCATAAACCGGGTTCCAGGGCTCTTCCTCGGTCGGGCTGTCTTCGTCCTCGGTCTGGATGACTTCGGCGAACGCAGCATAAATGTCGGCTGTTCTCGGCAGCGCCTCTTCAGCGGCTGCGTTCAGCTCAAATGCGGGTTCTGGCCCGGCATCATCCCCTTGGGTTGCCCAGCCTTTCTGGGCTGCAATCCAGTCCTCAGAGGCCATCATCGCCACCCAGGTTGCAGGCTCTGTCCAGGCGGCATTCAGATCTTCAAATTGTTCGGTGTAGATCTCACCAAAATCATCAACGCGACGGCCGGTCTTCCGGAAAAGAGACGACATTCCAGTCATTTCATAATTCAGGCGCGAGCCGAGGCGGGTGTGTGTTTTGCGCTCGGAGGCGACCATAAGGTCATCACGCAGCGCTGCATAAACAGCTTCTCCCGGTGCCTCTCCTGTTTCAGGATCCCACTCCTGAATAGCGACAACGGTGCGTGGCAGCGTATCGGGAACGATGCCGTTTTCAACGGAGCGAAAAAGCATGTCCACGATCGGCGCGGCAAAGGAAATCAGTACAAAGAGCAGCAGCGGTGCTATCAGCACCAGCGATCGGATTTTCTGACGTCGCAGGGCCCTTCCAAGGCTCGTTTTCAGCGGTCTTCCGTCGGGCGTGGTTAAAGGCCCGGAATTATCGGTTGTCGTATCGCTCATATTCCCCGCTTCTTTCGCTCCATCCAGCTTCTTGCTGTCACCGGTCATCTTCTGTGACCGTTTCAATGGGAAACAGAGGGGCCAGCTAAGGCCCCTCTGCAGATTTTCAGAAAATGCTAATTACTGAACCAGCCAGGCCTGGAATTTAGCGTCCAGATCGTCACGGTAGTCAGCCCACCATTCGTAGTTATAAACGAAGACGTTCTTGGAGTTTTCCGGCGCAGTCGGCATGTGCGGTCCCATATCGATGCCGAGTTCAGCATGCTTGCCAACAAGCGGCGCGGAAGATTTACGCGCGGGACCGTAAGAGATGTACTTGGCCTGATCGGCAAGACGCTGCGTGTCGGTCGCGTATTTTACGAAGTCCTTGACCATGGCGAGACGATCGTCCGGCAGACCAGCCGGGATGATCCAACCATCAAGGTCGAACACCTGCGCGTCCCAGAGCATCTTGAACGGCTGATCTTCTTCAACAATGGCGGAGAACCAGCGACCATTATAGGAAGACCCCATCACAATTTCACCGTCGGCCAGAAGCTGCGGTGGTTCAGCAGCGGCGGACCACCAGATCACATCGTCCTTGATGGTGTCGAGCTTGGCAAATGCACGATCCTGACCTTCTTCGGTTTCAAGAACGTCATACACATCTTCCTTGGCAACACCGTCGCAGATCAGAGCCCATTCCATGTTGTTGATGGGGCGCTTTTCCAGTGTGCGCTTGCCTGGATAGGTTTCGGTATCGAACATCGCGCAAATGCTTTCCGGCTCCGGTGCGCCCTCCGGCAGGAGGTCGGGACGGTAAGCAGCAGTGATCGAGTAAACGATCTGAGGGATGAAGCAATCGGAAACGATCAGGTCACCGAAATCTTCAGATGCGGGCGTGCCGTCCGGCGCATCTGCCAGAAGCTCGTCCGGATCGTATTCCATCGCCAGACCTTCGTCGCAAAGACGGATAGCGTCAGCGGCAACCACGTCAACCAGATCCCAGGTGACATTGCCTGCCTCATTCATGGCACGCAGTTTTGCAACAGCTTCATTCGAGGATTCATCCCAGACAAACTCGATATCCGGGTTCATCTCGGCATAGGGTATGGTGTAGGCATTCTTCTGCGAATCCTGATAGGCACCGCCCCAGGAAACCACTGTCATTTGTTCGGCATGCACTGCCGTGGACGTGGCGAGTGTTGCCGCCAGTGTCAAAGCAATATGCTTCGTTTTCATATCCTGCTTCCCCATTTTTGAGAGATTTAGGCGGGCTTTATGCCCGCATCTGTTTCACCGCCGGAAAACCGGCGGTTGCCTTTATCAAGCAACGGGATCAAGCGCCTTGCAGTCCCCGGCCGCAAAGCCGATGGTCTGCGTCTTGCCTTCATGCAGATCCCAGCGCTCGCCGCGATTTCTCACCTTGACCACGAATTCGTTATTGCCGCACACGTTCATGCGCACACGAATATGGTCGCCAAGATAGATCAGTTCCTCGATCACGCCGGTTATCTGGTTGGCATGATCGGCGGCAGGAACGATTTCCACGCGTTCCGGACGGAGCGAAATCGTCGTCCGGTCGCCGACATTCTCAACATTCACCTTATCGGCGATAATCACAGTGCCATCATCAAGCTTTACGGAACACTCATCCCCACGAAACTCTGTAGCAACGCCACTTAACTTATTGTTTTCGCCAATAAACTGCGCCACAAAAGAGTTTTTGGGATCTTCGTAGAGTGCCGAAGGCTCCGAGAGTTGCTGAACGATACCATCGTTAAAGACCGCGACGCGATCTGACATGGTGAGAGCTTCAGTCTGGTCATGTGTGACATAAACAACGGTGACGCCGAGGTTGTCATGAATGTGCTTGATCTCATACTGCATCTGCTCGCGCAGCTGCTTGTCCAGTGCCCCGAGCGGCTCATCCATGAGAACCAGTTCCGGATCGAACACAAGGGCTCGCGCCACCGCCACACGCTGTTGCTGCCCACCTGAGAGCTGTGCGGGGCGACGGCTGCCGAAGTCGCCAAGCTGAACCATGTCCAGAGCCCGCTTGACTTTTTCCTCCTGCTCGGACCGGCCCATGCCACGAAGCTGGAGCGGAAAGGCGAGGTTCTCGGCGACCGTCATATGCGGAAAGAGGGCGTAGTTCTGAAAAACCATACCAATACCCCGCTTGTGCGGTGGCACGTTATTAATGGGCTTTTCATTAAGGTAGATCTCGCCATAGGTCGCCGGTTCGAATCCGGCAAGCATCATGAGGCAGGTCGTCTTCCCGGACCCTGAAGGGCCGAGCATGGTGAGGAATTCACCCGGTGGAATATCGAGATTAAGATTCTTTACGACGAGACTTTCGCCATCGTAGCTCTTTTGAACATTTTCGTATTTAACCGATGCACCCCGGTTTTCAATCATATTGTCCCCATCTTCTTGTCCGGTATTGTCTGGCGGGTTCTTGGTGACACCTTCGAAACAATCCGCCGCTAATACTGCAATTCGCGCCCCCTAAATCAACCTCAAATTTACCGATTGGAAAAAATGAGGGCAAAAACGAGCAATCTTTTCATTTCAAAACGCAATTTGTATACAACTAGGGATTCCACCAAACTGCAATGCTGACAGGTGTTAGCGCGGACCTGAATTCTGCGGAAAGCGCGGTATCGTTGCTTTTACAGCATCGCAGAAAAAAACGCTGGCGAAGCCACAAATACGACCATTTCCTATCGCAACGCGTCAAAAAACCGATTCGTTTGTGGATTTCGATGAGAGGAAGCAGACTAATTCAGGTGCAGGAACGTTTGTTGTGTACATCGAAGAGAGATCGAATAAAGGCGCAATATCCGAGCGATCAGGATCAAGTCTTTCACGTCATGCGGGGCAGCTTGCTGTTAGCAAGAAAGAGATGGAATGTAGTTTTGCGAAGCAAAAAGAGCCGAAGGCATCAGACGTTAAGCGTTTAAAGCGCTGAGGACGGAAGTGAAACCTCAAACTGCATGCCGTCATAGGCAGGCTCGACATGGTCCGGTGTTTCTCTGCAAACCGTCTCGTAGTCGAGAGGGATGTGCATATGGGTCAAAATAGCGCGTCTGGCACCGAAAGCCTGAATCCAATCAAGAGCCTGTTGGAGAGAAAGATGGCTGGGATGCGGCCGGTACTGAAGCGCATCAATAATGATCGTTCCGATTCCGGAAAGCACCTCGATGGATTCTGGCGGGAAGTCGCTGACATCGGTACAATAGGCAACGTCACCAAGCCGGTAACCAAGTGATGTTATATCGCCGTGCTGCTGCCGGTGTGGCAGAAAGCGCATTGCGCCCCCTGCCCCTTCGATGACGACGGGCTTGGTGATGTCCTCGATGACAAAGGGTTCGGCAATCGGAGGATAGGCGCTGTCTTCAGGCGTTTTCAGGCAATAACTGAAACCGTCGATCAGGCGCTCCATGGTTCTTTCATCGGCGTAAATGGGAATGCGGTGCCTTTGTGCATGAAAAAAGCCGCGAATATCATCTATTCCGTGGATGTGATCTGCGTGTGGATGGGTAAATAAAACAGCATCCAGATGCGACACTCCGGCCCGGATCATCTGCGCGCGAAAATCGGGACCGGTATCAATGACAACCGTCGTCACGCCACCATCCGGGCCAATCTGTTCCACCAGCAAGGATGCACGTGTCCGCCGGTTGTTCGGGTTGTTCGGATCGCAGGCACCCCAGTCACCATTAATGCGCGGAACACCCGGCGAAGAAGAGCAGCCAAGGATCGTGAAACGACGCAGATAGTTCACGCCGTAACCCGTGTCATTTTCGAGAAACACCGAAAGGCATTTTCTGTCGTCTGCGTCGCAATTTCGTCTTCACTCACGCCTTTAACTTCCGCCAGAACGCGCGCCGTATTGACGACGAAAGATGGCTCGTTTCGCTTTCCGCGATATGGTGTCGGCGCCAGATACGGCGCATCCGTTTCAACAAGCAGACGATCCATAGGGATTTCAGCCGCGATCGAACGCAACTCATCCGATTTCTTGAAGGTCAAAATCCCGGAGAATGAGACAAAACCGCCCAACTCAACGCCCGTCATTGCCAATGCGCGACCGGAGGAAAAGCAATGCAGAATGAACGGAAACGCACCAGAGCCGGTTTCTTCTTTCAAGATCGCCGCCATATCGTCATCAGCATCCCGGCTGTGGATCACAAGCGGGAGTCCGGTTTGACGTGCAGCATCAATATGTCTGCGCAATCCGGTCTTCTGTGCCTCAGCCTTTTCCGGCTGATAATGGTAGTCCAGCCCGGCTTCACCAATTGCAACGACTTTCGGATGTCCAGTCAGCCTGATCAAATCGTCTGTCGAAAGATCCAGCTCCTCGTCAGCATTGGCCGGATGGGTTCCGACAGAGCAAAAAACGTTTTCATATTTTTCAGCAATATCAATGATTTGCTGAAACTTTTTTACGCGCGTTGATATCGTCACCATTTGTCCGACACCCGCTTCTCTGGCGCGTGCGACAAGCTCGTTGCGCTCATCTTCAAAGTCCGGAAAGTCCAGATGACAATGCGAGTCGATCAACATGGGTCTCTTATTCCTCGGGGGCGACATAGCGTGGGAAGACGGGCGCGGGCTTTTCAAGCGCAGTCCCGGCTTTCAGGCGCCCGGCTTCGCCCAGTTTTGAAAAGTCACGATCTGTTTCGCCAACCGCGACAAGATCAAGCAGCTTGGCCGCAGATTCCGGCATCGAGAACTGGAGAAGAATCGCAACCTGACGGACGACTTCAGCGGTGACGTAAAGAACCGTCGCCATGCGTGCGGTATCCGTTTTGCGCAATGCCCAGGGCTCCTGAGAGGCGAAATAACGATCACCTTCAGAAACAACTGAAATAATCGCGGCCATCGCCTTATGGATGGCGTGCTGGCTCATGGCTTCGCGAACATTGTCGATTGCTTCGTCTGCAATCTTGAGCATCGCCTTGTCTTCGTCTGAAAGCGGGCCGCATTCGGGGATCTGGCCATCGCAGTTTTTCACGATCATCGACAGGGAACGACTGGCAAGGTTGCCGATACCATTGGCGAGATCGGCGTTGATACGGTTTCCTATCCCTTCCTGGCTGTAAGATCCGTCCTGCCCGAAAGAGACTTCGCGCAGCAGAAAATAGCGAAGCTGATCCAGGCCGAAGTGATCCACCAGGTCTTTCGGTCCAACGACATTGCCGAGCGACTTAGACATTTTCTCGCCCTTGTTCAGCAGGAAACCATGGGCATAAACCTGCCTGGGCAAGGGCAGTTTGGCCGACATCAGAAAAGCAGGCCAGTAAACAGCATGAAAGCGAATGATATCTTTGCCGATAATATGGAGATCTGCAGGCCAGTATTTTGCACGCGGGCCGTTCTGGTCTTCGAGATAGCCGGTGGCAGTCAGATAGTTCGTGAGGGCATCAACCCAGACATACATGACGTGTTTGTCATCGCCTGGAACCTTGACCCCCCAATCAAAGGTCGTGCGGGAGATCGACAGATCATGAAGACCCGATTTAACAAACGATACGATTTCATTCTTGCGCTCAACCGGCCCAATGAAGTCAGGCTGATCTTCATAGAGTTTCAGCAAGCGGTCCTGATAGGCAGAAAGACGGAAAAAATAACTTTCCTCTTCAACCCATTCAACCGGCGTGCCCTGAGGCCCGTAACGGACACCGTCATCTTTCAGCTCGGTTTCATCTTCCTGATAATAGGCTTCGTCGCGCACCGAATACCAGCCGGAATAACTATCCTTGTAGATATCTCCGTTGTCAGCCATGCGACGCCAGATTTCCTGCGAGGCCTCATGATGGCGTGGCTGGGTCGTTCGAATGAAATCGTCATTCGATGCATTCAGAAGCTTTCCCATTTCCTGAAAAGCAGCCGTATTTCTGTTTGCCAGCTCTATGACAGGAACGCCTTCCTTTCGTGCAGTCTGCTCCATCTTCTGGCCGTGCTCATCTGTGCCGGTCAGAAAGAAGACATCCCGACCATCAAGGCGCTGGAAACGAGCCATGGCATCGGTCGCAATCAGCTCATAGGCATGACCGATATGCGGTGCGCCATTGGGATAGGAGATCGCCGTGGTGATGTAGTAGGGCTTCTTGTTCTGCATTAAAGCGTGGTCCGATGCGTGGGGTATAAAAATAACTGCCCGGTCTTAGCGCCAGCTCAGCGATGCATCAAGTCAAACCGTGCTGTGATTGGAATTTGAATGCGATCCGGCAATTTGCTGCACGCGCGCAAGGAGATTCAGCAAGAGCTGCTTGCTATCGAGATTGAACGCCCTCGCCTCTCCGACTTCCACTGAAATCTGTGTCGTCAGTGCTGCAAGTTTTTCAGCCTCATCAAGCTGTCCGGAAAGGGCGGCATCGCGCGCTTTGGCCTTGATATCGGTGTCCAGGTGATCAAGGAAGAAATCGAACACCGTTTCATTCTCGCGTTTGGCCAGCGTATCGGCAAGCTTATGCATCGAAAGCCGCGTCCTGGCGCCCTCGCCTGAGAGAATCTCGTTATAGACATCAATCACATCGCCGCCGCCGTAGTTGATCAGCTTCAGGGCCTGAGCAACACTCCCGCCTGACCGTGCCTGCAGCGCGTCCGGTTCTATTGCAGGCATCGCGACACCAAGCGCATTCAGCGCCGAGGTCAGATCATTCGTTTCAAGCGGTTTTAAACGCAGCGGCATGCAGCGTGAGCGAATCGTCGGCAAGAGACGTCCGGGAGCGTGAGAAATCAGAAAGAAAATCGCGTTCTTGGGCGGTTCTTCCAGAATCTTCAAAATGGCATTGGCTGCGCTTCGGTTAAGGTCGTCTGCCGCATCGACAATCACAACACGCCAGTTTCCTGTTCCCGAGGTCTGGGAAAAGAAGTGCCCGGCACGGCGCACCTCTGCAACGGTGATGGCCGTGCGCATTTTACCGGTTTTCGGATCGACAGGCTTTTGAAGATGAAGGAGATCGTGTGACGCTCCGCTGATAATCTGACGCGTAAGGGGCGCGCTGGCATCAAATGGAATAATCGTGTCCGGCGCTGAGGGTGGATGCGGAGCGTGCAGAATGTGGTTTGCAAACCGAAAAGCCAGCGTTGCTTTGCCAATGCCTTGCGCGCCTTCCAGAAGCAGCGCGTGATGCATTTTCCCGGAACGGTAGGTTTCCGCGAGATATTGCAGCACGCGATCATGCCCGAATAATGCCGGGTTGGCTGCCGGGGAGATCGCTCCGTCAAGAAGATGCTGGTCGCTCATCTCTCTCCTCCTGAAAATGCAGCGCGCCTGTCCAGCAAGGGAAGAACGGCATCCCAGACAGATTCAGCGACTGCGTCGGCGTTAAGCCCCGCATCAATAACCTTGCACCGCTCAGGTTCGCGCCTTGCAATCTCCAGAAACGCCTGACGGCGGTTTTCATGAACCGTTACGTCATCTTTTTCGAAACGATCAGGGGCGGCCGGCCCTGCTGTCTGACTTGAACGGCGGCTCACGCGTTTCAAACCCTCAATCGTGTCCAAATCCAATATCAGCGTTCTGTCTGGCAGCACGCCATCGACGGCAATACGTTCAACAGCTGATATAAAAGGCCGAGTCAGCCCACCGGCAGTGCCCTGATAAACACGCGAAGAATCCATAAACCGGTCGCACAGAACAACTTTTCCTTGCGCCAGTGCCGGCTTTATAACCGCTTCAACATGATCGTTCCGAGCCCCGGAGAACAACAATACCTCCATCCCGACACCAAAAGGCTGCGCTGCACCAGACAGAAGAATATGGCGCACAGCCTCAGCACCGGCGGAACCACCGGGCTCGCGTGTCAGAACGACCTGATAGCCCTTTTGCTTAAGCCGTTCGGCCAGCCGACGGATCTGCGTCGATTTACCAACGCCTTCGCCACCCTCAAAGCTGATGAAAATGCCATCTTGCACGCTTTTGAGCCCCATTCGCTTCAGTTCAAATCACAGGCTTTAGAGCATAAGCTGCAGACGCGAAAGGGGCCAAGCCCGCCATCACTTTTTCAGAGGTATCGGAGCATGTGCAGGAAAAAGCGTGTCATCCGTTACCACGGCAACGGCATCATTTGCCGCAGTCTCAGCAGCAGAGGGCTGCGCAGCCTTTTCATTTTCCACCATTGCCAGCAAGGTGGCGCTGCTTTCAGCAGAAGCATCGGTCGCTGGTGATGTGGCTTCTTCTGTCTCGGTGGTCTCGGCCTGAACCTGCTCGGAAGTTTCCGGCTTTTCTTCCTTTAGTTGGGCGACTTGAACCGAAGCATCGCCAAACCGCTCCGGATCGACCCCTTCAGGCGCATCAGCTCTGGTCTTGTAGGAGGCAAGAAGATAGTCCATATCATCCGAGCTTTCCGGCGCGGGGCCAACATAGTCGACCTTCACATTTGCCACTCCGGAGCGCGTCATATCCAGCATTTCAGCCGCTTTTTTGGATACATCGATAATACGACCGGAAACAAATGGCCCGCGGTCATTCACGCGAACAATGACTGAGCTGTCATTGTCCAGATTCGTCACACGGACGTAGCTGGGAAGAGGCAGCGTTTTATGGGCAGCAGAAAGGTGGTTCTGGTTATAAAGCTCACCATTCGCCGTGTGCCCACCATGGAAGTTCGGTCCATACCAGGATGCGAGACCGACCTTGCTGTATTTTTTGACCGCCTTGGGTGTATACCAGGTTCCACGCACCTGATAGGGCTTTCCGATTTTCTGATATGCAAGGTCTTGCGAAGTATCAGCTTTAGCCTGAGCCGCTTTTTCAGCCGCAACTTTTTCGTCTTTCAGCTTTTTGCTCGCTGTTTCTGCCGCTGTCGTGCAGCCTGTCAACACCCCCACCAGCGCCAGAACGGCAAGGGAAGCGCTAACAGACCGGGCGTTCGGGGAAACCTTCATACCAAACAATCTTTCATCATCGTTTTCAAACAGCGGACATCTCACCGTAACTGCAATAACTGTCACTGATTTCAGCGAGCCGGTTAATACCTCAAGATGGTCTCATTGTGGCGCGCCTAACAAATTTGTAATAAAGGCGCAACTTATCGCACACTGTCAGCGTTAATGAAGATCTGTGCTTTTTCAAAAAACCTGCTGCAAGAGACGAAGATCGGCATTGACCTTTAACTCAACGCGGTGATAAACGCCATTTCTACCGATCCGGGTCGCGTTTGCAAGGTTTTCAGGCTTTGTGTCCGTCGACCAGACACTCTTTGGAGGAGTGGCCGAGCGGTTTAAGGCACCGGTCTTGAAAACCGGCGTGCGTGAAAGCGTACCGTGGGTTCGAATCCCACCTCCTCCGCCACTATTTCAAAGTTATGGCTGATGAAGGGCGATCTCGGAACGCATCCTGGTTCGCACAAGACAGCGCCTGGTTTCAAACTTCACGTCGGCGTTCAAAGAACATGATCGTGAGTGACGCACCGACAATCATCAGTCCACCGACCCAGAAGAGCGACGACGGGGCATAACCGAAAACAAGCCAGCCGCCGACCACATTGAGCGGCAGTTTGAGATCGTCAAAAGGCTGAACATACGCCGCATCGGCGCTGGAATATGCACGCGTGAGAAAGTATTGCGCCAGCACCGTGGTCAGGCCGAGAACAATGACAACAGGAACAGCTGCTCCGACCGGGAAAGCAAAACCACCGCCAACAGCAACAAGCGCATTAATGGGTGTGAGCAGCATCAACAGCCAGACTGTGATTGACTCAGAGCGCTCATGTGCAGTGAGTTTTTTGGTAATCAGCGATGTGGCGCCCCACAAAAGCGCTGAAATGATCGGCAGAAACGCAGCAAGCGTGAACGTCTCGGACCATGGCTGCAAAATGAGAACGGCGCCAGTAAAGCCGACAGCCGTCGCCAGCCATCGCGCAGGCCCCACCCTTTCCCCCAAGAACAGCCAGGCGCCAACGATGATAAAGAAAGGCGACGTCATGACCAGAGCAATCGCCTGACTGATCGGAACCGAAGCAAGACCGATTGCCCATGCCTGAACGCCAAGCGCTGAAAAAGCCACGCGTACCACATGATGCCAGGGGTAATCTGTCTTCATAACGGAAAGCCCGGTACGCCATAGATATGGCAGCGAGAACAGGAAGGCGATCCCGTACTGCCAGAAGGCGACGGAGGACGCCGAGAACCCCATATTCATTGTCAGCTGCTGCAGCAGCACATTACCGGCAGCGTAAACCACACCAGCCAGAACCATCCAGAAAGCGCCCAGAAAGGCTGGAGAGCGATATACGGCAGTTGTCATCGACATTCCCTCACGTCAAACAAATCTCGATCAGGAACGGATATACGTGCCGCGCCTTCACCGCCCAGAACAGTGCGGCAGGCAAGGACAAGCACTCTCTTTCATCCGGACTTTCACCGTCGGCTCCGGAATTACACCGGATCTGCTGACCCCGGCTCTGTCGCCGGGCGCTCGCGGGCTTGACGTATAAACGCTCACCGCCGGTGGGGAATTGCACCCCGCCCCGAGAATTCAGGCTCTGACCAACAGGCAAAGCCATAGTTTAGCATCGCAGGAGAAGTAGTGAGTTTACGCCTAAACGGCAAGCACTCTCTCCAGATCCGCTTGGTAACACAGCGTCAACGAAAGCGGACACAAAAAACCCGGGGCGAAAACTGAATGCCGCCCCGGATTCAAAGCCATCAGAAAGTGGCGAACTTAGCTGTTGCAGGCGTCCTTAAGACCCTTGCCGGCAGTGAACTTCGGAACATTGCGTGCCGGGATATCGACTTCAGCGCCGGTCGACGGGTTGCGGCCCTTGCGCGCTGCGCTGTAGGAGACGGTGAAAGCACCGAAGCCAGCCAGGCGAACTTCGCCGCCGTTCTTCAACTCACCCTGTACTGTGTCAAATACAGCGTCGACAGCCGTTGCGGCATCAGCCTTGGACAGGCCCGATTTTTCAGCAACGGAGTTTACCAGTTCACTCTTATTCATGTTTCCACCCTTTCTCAAATGGTTCGAAACGGATCAGTGTAGTCGGGTGCAGATAGATTAATCACGCCGCTGCCCGCTGCAAATCAAAAGCCTTGCAATCAGCCGAAATGCAATAGTTTTCGGGCTTTTCAACGAAAAAGGCCGGTCAAATACCGGCCTTTTTCCCTATTTTTCCACAGGCCGCGGCTCAAATGCGGCACATATGCGGCATCAGTGCGCCATCGTTGTGTTCGATTCGCTGTCGCCATCTTCGGATGAAATGGAGACCGGATCCGTCTCAGGATCCCATTCAATGGGCTGAGGTGTTTCCAGAAGCGCGTGTTCGAGAACCTCGCCCATGCGCGAAACCGGGATGATCTCCAGACCATTCTTAACGTTGTCGGGAATCTCTGGCAGGTCCTTGGCGTTCTCTTCAGGGATCAGAACCTTGGTAATGCCGCCGCGAAGCGCTGCCAGAAGTTTTTCCTTCAGGCCACCGATGGGCAGAACGCGACCACGCAGTGTAATTTCACCCGTCATTGCCACGTTCTTATCCACCGGGATACCCGTCATGATCGACACGATCGCGGTGGCCATGGCAACACCAGCCGATGGGCCGTCCTTCGGGGTCGCCCCCTCAGGCACATGCACGTGAATGTCGTTTTTGTCGAACATTGGCGGCTTGATGCCGAAATCAATGGCACGTGAGCGCACATAAGAGGCGGCGGCCGAAATCGACTCCTTCATGACATCGCGCAAGTTACCCGTAACCGTCATGCGGCCTTTGCCCGGCATCATCACGCCTTCAATCGTCAGCAACTCGCCGCCGACTTCCGTCCAGGCAAGCCCGGTGACGACACCAACCTGGTCTTCACGTTCGGCCTCACCATGACGGTAACGCTGCACACCGAGATAATCTTCAAGGTTTTCAGCCGTCACATGTACGACCGTCTTCTCACCCTTGACAATTTCGGTCACGGCCTTACGCGCCAGCTTCATCAGCTCGCGCTCAAGACTGCGCACACCGGCTTCACGGGTGTACTGCTGAATCGTACGTGTCAGAGCCTCGTCGGAGACGGAAAACTCTTCCGGCTTCAGCGCGTGCTCGCGTATGGCCTTTGGCAGCAGATGACGCTTGGCGATTTCAAGCTTCTCCTGCTCGGTGTAACCGGCAATGCGGATGATCTCCATACGGTCCATAAGAGGGCCAGGAATATCCAGCGTGTTGGCCGTGGTGATGAACATCACGTTCGACAGATCGTACTCGACTTCAAGATAGTGATCCATGAAGGTCGAGTTCTGCTCGGGGTCCAGTACCTCCAGCAGGGCCGAAGACGGATCGCCGCGGAAATCGGCGCCCATCTTGTCGATCTCGTCGAGCAAGAAGAGCGGATTGTTCTTGCCGACCTTCTTCATCGATTGAACGATCTTGCCGGGCATGGAGCCGATATAGGTACGCCGATGACCGCGAATTTCGCTTTCATCGCGAACGCCGCCAAGCGCCATGCGTACATATTCGCGACCCGTCGCCTTGGCAATCGACTGAGCGAGCGACGTTTTACCAACGCCGGGCGGTCCAACGAGGCAGAGGATCGGGCCTTTCAGCTTTTTCGCACGTGCCTGAACAGCCAGATATTCAACAACACGCTCCTTGACCTTTTCCAGGCCGAAATGATCCTCTTCGAGGACTTTCTCCGCATGGCTCAGATCGCGTTTGATCTTGGACTTCTTGTTCCAGGGCAGACCGGTCAGCCAGTCCAGATAGTTGCGAACAACTGTGGCCTCTGCCGACATCGGGCTCATGTTGCGGAGCTTCTTCATCTCCGCATCGGCCTTTTCGCGCGCTTCCTTGCTGAACTTGGTGTTTTTGATGCGCTCTTCCAGTTCGGCCATTTCATCGCGACCGTCCTCACCTTCGCCAAGCTCTTTCTGAATGGCTTTCATCTGCTCATTCAGATAATACTCACGCTGGGTCTTCTCCATCTGCCGCTTAACACGTGTGCGGATGCGCTTTTCGACCTGCAAGACGGAAATTTCGCCTTCCATGAAGCCGAGCGCTTTTTCGAGACGACCCTTTACGCTGGTTGTCTCAAGCATTTCCTGCTTTTCGGTGAGCTTGATCGCAAGATGTGAGGCAACGGTGTCGGCAAGCTTCGAGTAGTCCTCGATCTGGCCGGCAGCGCCAACGACTTCAGGTGAAACCTTCTTGTTCAGCTTCACATAATTTTCAAATTCAGAAACGACCGAACGCGAAAGAGCCTCGATTTCAACCTGATCTTCTTCAGGTTCACCAAGAATTTCGGCTTCACACTCATAATAGTCGTTTGAGGCCGTAACTGATCCGAGCGATGCACGCGATTTCCCCTCAACCAGAACCTTTACGGTCCCGTCGGGCAGTTTAAGCAGCTGCAGAACGTTGGCTACAGTTCCGACACGATAGAGATTTTCCGGATCCGGGTCATCGTCGCCCGCATTCACCTGCGTAACCAGCATGATCTGCCGATCAGCATTCATCACCTCTTCGAGAGCGCGGATGGATTTTTCTCGACCCACAAAAAGCGGAACAATCATATGCGGGAAGACCACAATGTCGCGCAGCGGCAACACGGGATACGCAGCTTTTTCAGCTGCAGGCGCGTTCTGCGTCATGTCTTTCTTTCCTTTCCAGCAATCCGGTGGGAGCCCCGGTCGCACAGACCAGCCTGCGCCAGTCTGAAGTCTTCTTCTGTATTAATGTCAGGTGACAGGTGGCGCTTTGGAAGCCCGATTTCAACACTTCCCATGTTTTTCAGCATAACATGTCATAACCGAACACTTTCGGCTTGGACATTGTACAAAAACAGAGAGGCAGAGCTTAAGCCCTGCCCCTGTTTTCTGAAACATACTCACGATGCGGACCGCTCAGGCAGAAGCATTTGCCTTGTCATCAGACCGGTTGTCATAAATATACAATGGCTGCGACACGCCTGTAACGACTTCATCGGAAATAACGACCTCGCGAACCCCCTCAAGAGCAGGAAGCTCAAACATGGTGTCGAGCAGGATCTTTTCCATGATCGAGCGCAGACCGCGCGCACCTGTCTTGCGTTCAATAGCAAGACGCGAAATTGCTCGTAGCGCATCATCATGGAAGTTGAGTTCCACATCTTCCATCTCGAAAAGTCGCTGATACTGTTTAACGAGTGCGTTCTTCGGCTCGGTCAGAATCTGAATGAGAGCATCTTCATCCAGGTCTTCAAGCGTGGCGATGACCGGCAGACGACCGATAAATTCGGGAATCAAACCAAATTTCACCAGATCTTCCGGTTCAAGATCCCGCAGGACATCGCCGACTTTACGATCCTCGGCGTGCCGAACGGTCGCACCAAAGCCAATCGAAGTCCGCTCGCCACGCGCTGAGATAATCTTGTCCAGTCCGGCAAACGCCCCGCCACACAGGAAGAGAATGTTGGTCGTATCAACCTGCAGGAATTCCTGCTGAGGATGCTTGCGCCCCCCCTGCGGCGGCACGGATGCCACGGTGCCTTCCATGATCTTAAGAAGTGCCTGCTGAACGCCCTCGCCCGAGACGTCACGCGTTATGGACGGATTGTCCGATTTGCGCGAAATCTTGTCGACCTCATCGATATAAACGATACCGCGTTGCGCCCGTTCGACATTATAGTCAGCAGCCTGAAGAAGCTTCAGGATGATGTTTTCGACATCCTCGCCAACGTAACCTGCTTCGGTCAGTGTCGTCGCATCCGCCATGGTAAACGGCACATCGATAATGCGGGCAAGTGTTTGCGCAAGATAGGTTTTGCCGCAACCGGTCGGCCCAACAAGCAGGATGTTCGACTTCGACAGTTCGATATCACCGCCCTTCGACGCATGTGAAAGACGTTTATAATGGTTGTGAACCGCGACCGAAAGAATCCGCTTTGCATGGCCCTGACCGATAACATACTCGTCAAGAACACCCATGATCTCCTGCGGCGTCGGAACACCTTCGCCGGATTTCACCATTGAGGTCTTATTTTCCTCGCGAATGATATCCATGCAGAGTTCGACGCATTCGTCGCAGATGAAAACAGTCGGACCAGCGATCAGTTTGCGGACTTCATGCTGACTCTTTCCGCAGAACGAACAATAAAGCGTGTTCTTCGAGTCGCCGCCACCACTACCGCTGACTTTGCTCATAATCACTTCCTTCCAGCAAACCCTTCTGATCAGGCCAGAACGGGAATCACTTTATTCTTTTCCTGTCCATTCCGTCAAAATTCCAAGAATAAATGGGCGACAGGATGACATGCACGCTGGCAAACGATAACCGGTTTATCATCGTCCAGCCACTCTACAATTGCCGAGTCAGGCTAGACGGGCCGGTTTTCTATACTATTAACGGCTGCAGAGAAGGTTGAAACCCCCAAATGCACACAAATCCGTGTTTCCGGGAGACTATTCCACGGCAGCCATAGCCTGTAACACCTTTCACCAGGAAACGCCGGTATCGATATGCCGACGTCTTCTTTGTGGCGAGAGCCAGTTTGATCAGCCTTCAATCTCGGCGCGCGATGTCATTACGCGATCAATGACGCCCCATTCCTTGGCCTCATCCGGATCCATGAAATGGTCACGGTCCAGCGTTTTTTCAACCTCTTCGTAGGTCTGACCGCAGTGACGAACATAAATTTCGTTCAAACGACGCTTGATTTTAAGAATGTCACGAGCGTGGCGTTCAATATCCGAGGCCTGTCCCTGATAACCACCGGAGGGCTGGTGCACCATAACCCGCGCATTCGGCGTGGCAAAGCGCATGTCCTTCTCACCTGCAGCCAGAAGAAGAGACCCCATTGATGCGGCCTGACCGACGCAAAGCGTCGAAACGGCGGGTCGGATAAACTGCATCGTGTCATAAATCGCCAAGCCTGCGGTCACGACACCACCGGGCGAGTTAATGTAAAGGGCGATTTCCTTCTTCGGATTCTCTGCTTCAAGAAACAAAAGCTGAGCACAGACCAAAGATGCAATCTGGTCTTCGACCGGACCGGTCAGGAAAATAATGCGCTCTTTCAGAAGGCGCGAAAAGATGTCGTACGAACGCTCACCGCGATTGGTCTGTTCCACGACCATCGGTACGAGCGCCATGGCGGTATCTACGGGATTTGTCATGATCATCCTTTAGCCGGCGTCCTGATGCCGGAATCTCGCGAATCTTTTTTTCAAATCCCTACATAGAGTGCCGATGGTGCTGACTTCAAGAGATGGTTTAACATCGCGACCATCTCAGGGGGATATAAACGACCGGAAACGTCTGAAAACCGGTATTCATAAGGGAATGGCTCCAAAGGGAAATGCTGCTTTGTACTCCGGTCCCGAATGTGGTGAGCCATTCTCTGAGTGTCTGTCCAAGAATGGCGCTGAAGCCCGGGGTTGAGTGAAGGGCGGCCATCAGATTCTTTGTATTCTGCAACAAATACGGAGATATCAG
>NZ_SMAR01000047.1 GCF_004342225.1 Martelella mediterranea
AAGCGGCTTTCCGGATCGCGCGAATAGCCAAGCTTGATGAAATTCCCTTTCTTTGGCACTTCAAATGCGAGAACATAGATCTCGCTCGGTGCTGCCGACCAGCATGTGCCGCATTGTTCGCATCCGAAGCGACCGGTGATCATGTTGGCGATGGCAACCCGTTGGGTGTGACCGCAGCCATCATGTCTGTATGAGCGGTAGTTCGGATTTGCTTCCGGATCGGGTCCGAGCAGTGTCCACCCCCGAGCGGCAGCATCGGAGCTCAGTCTGGCCGCGTAGCAGGTCGGGCAGTGAAAGCCCGCTCTGCCGGCGGCCTTTCCCTCACGCGCAAGTCGCTCGACCCGGCCGAATTGCAAGCGCGCGGCATGGCCGCATGGTAGTCGGTAATGTCCATATTTGTGGTGCATCTCGTCACGTTCGAGCAGTGTGAAGCCGCATTTGGCGGCATCCTGCAAACGGCGGGTCTCAAGGCAACCGCCGCAAATGGGCAGGGCTGTACGCAACGCGAAGCTTTTCTGCACGGTATCGGCGCCGCATGCCCGGCATCGAAGGACAACATGATTGCGATCACGGACGCGGCCGACAATTGAAAAACCTTTGGCTTCGGCGATTTCCTGCCATTGCGGCGGAACTGGTCCGGGATAGGTGCGCCGCCACTCGCTGTCCGGCACATGCCTTGATCGATGTGGGATGTGCAGGCGTCGCCGGGATTGGCTGGACGATGAATTGCGTTTGCCAGATGACTGGCGACCTTGTCTTTTTGACATGATTGTTCCTCCTGATTGCAGGATGAAAGGGGAGCGCGCGCACCGGGCCGACCTGGTGCGATGCTGATCTCTTGATGGAATAGTCGCGGTCGCCACTTCCAGCCGGCAATGATGCCGGCCGGAAGGGCGTAACGGGACAGGCCCGACACGCACGGCGAAAGCCGAAATGCGTGCCGCAAAGGAAAGCGGTGTCGCGATCTGGGAAAACCGACAGGCCTGTGCCGCCTACGAAGCCAGCTATCCGGAAAACGTTGGTTCCGTATTCACGGAAGGCTCGTTTCCGGCATCATGGGCTTCCCGGAACAGCTCCAGTGTCTGCAACGCCTCGATCAGGCAAGTGCCTTGCTGCACGAGCCGGAATGCCCGGTGTCCCTCGAATGTCTTTGCGGTGAATTGCAGCAGGTCGGGCAGGCAGACGCCTTTGACGCGCGCAGTTGCCGCTTCATTAGCAGTTTGCGCACTGATGAGCCCGGACAGGATCCCCGTGAAATGCAGTAACACGCCATCGCCCTCGCAGAGCTTCGGCAGAAGCTGCAGGGCGGCAACAGTGTCTGTCAGCCGGTCCAGTGCGTTTTCCGCATCATGCAGCCAGGCAGCACAGGCGGGATCAAAGACTCGGGCGACACCGTCGATTTCGTGCTCGGTTTCAATGAAAACCTCGAGACGCAACAGCATGGCTGCAAAAAGCAGTGAAATCGGAGAGCCGGTGAGTGTCGATGGAAAGTATAAGTCTTCATCCGCCGCATTTGGCGTGATAGGAGCGTGAATAGCCATGATAACCTCGCTAACAGGTTTGAGTGGTCAGAGCGCTGGTCGAGGTTGCAGCCTTGCCAGCGCTCGTTTTTTGTGCCATTACGCGACTCTGATGTCAACATCAAAAGGTAAAAAAGTGATGGCTCCACCCAGAAAAGACAATATCCCGCTCACACTTCGTGTCTCCCAGGACCTTCTGAAACTGCTTGACGACCGCCGTCGCGAGGAAGAGGACATACCGACCAGACCGGAAATGGTCCGTCGGATATTACAGGACTATTTTGACAAGGGCCGGTAACGTCCCGCGACCACATTTATCGACCTTGATGTGTCGTTCGGGTTGTACGAACAGGATGATGCTCATGCATCCTGCGTCAGAAACCCGAACAACGACAGGGCGGTGTTCTCGTCGAGCGACGTCGCCAGCCGAACGATCCGGTTTCCGTGACGCATGTTGATCCGGTAGTTGATCGACGCCCCCATGCGCGCGCCAAGCCCGATGATCCGGGAGGTCGTGTCGGCGGCCGTGACCATCGACAGTGCAGCGGTCATGCCGGCAGGCCCGCTGCCCGCCACGACGAAGCCCGGCACAATGCCGCCCGATGCGAATGTCTGCCCCTTCATGTGCGGATTGTCGATGAAGATCTCGCCGATCTCCTGGTAGGGATAGAGTTTGCCCTCCCGCTGCAATCCGGATGGCAGCAGCCGGAATGCGAACTGCGGGCTTTTCAGTCTGTTGATCCCCCATAGTAGCGCAACGTCGAAGAACATCCATAGTGGGTAGACTGTGCTGTACGGCAGGAAACCGAGCGGACCATTAATCAGGTACGCCGCAATCGCCGCCGCTGGCAATAACAGCGGGAAGAACATCAGGATCATTCTCCCGATCGACAGCCCGGCGCCCTTGCCGGTGATGAGAAGGCCATCGCCTTGCTCCTCGACCTGGAAACCGCGATCAAACTTGGCCGCGTTTGTCATGGGGACTCCTTGCAGATGCCGGCAGCAGGCCGACCGGTATGGAAACTGGAATAAAGTGAGAGGTCAAAGCCCGTGTCGGGCAAAGACCGGAGGCAGGCTTGCGGCATCGGCGCCATAAACATGCGGCGTGCGGTCCACCGAATGAACGATCACCACCGATCCGTCGGATGCCTGCACCGCGACCGATGTGAATTCGCTGCTGCAGACATGCGCCCGGCATCCGCCATGGACATACCAGCCGTCCTTCTCTTCGAATCCGCCGGCGCTGACTGCCGATGCCCGCTGCAGCGCTTCGATATCGGCATTGCCGATGACAGCCTTGATTGCCGGGAGGAACCGGTCATCCTCGAACACCTCGTAGGCCGTCAGGCCTTCCATATCGCCGGGCACGATGCGGCGACCGGCAAGGTCGGCGGAAGCAGGAGCCGGGACCGCTAAGTCCCGCGGCGCAAGTGTGAAGATCAGCGGCGTACGGTCCTCGGCGCCATCGACGGCATAAAGCGTGATCTCATGGTTGATGGTACCGCCCTGCCAGGGATCGGTCGGGCGGACATATTCCGGCGATCCTCCCATGTCCTCGCCGAGAATATAGCGTGCTGCGACTGCGTGTCCGGACGAGAAATGTTGTCCGCCCGTATCGCCCTTCAGCCATTCCGGATGATAGGCAATCTCGACATCCGAGCGCAGAAAGGCATCGACATTGTCGCCGAGCATCGCCCCGATTGCGGCGACATGATCTGCCCCAGGCAGGTCGACAACGCCTTCGGCCTGCGTCAGTCTCCATTCACCCTCGATCCTGTCGAAGATGAGAACCCCGCAGGCATCGGCGAGATGCGGTGTGCCGCAGTCAAGCCCCCTTCCTGTCGGATTGGTGTCGATCTCGCCGAGAGGCAGGCGCGCCCGCGCCATGAAATCCTGGTTTGCGAAGATCCCCGCGACCATATCGCCATCATTGCCGAAGCCGACCCGGAATTCAGCAGCTTCGTCCAGATCCTCCTCTTCGATCCGGCCACCGGTCATCCGGAACCGGCCATCGTCATAGGCGTCATTCTCACTCACCGCGAAACCGTAACCGGTCGTCAATGCATCCCGGACAGAGCTCCAGTCCGATCCGATCGGTGGCAGGGATGCTGCGGCAAGAATGTCTGCCTGTGTTGCCTGAACCAGCGCCTCAACCGCCTCGTCATCGAGCGCCGGCGTTTGCGGGGCATGGGCCATACTGGCAATGATGCCGCCATCGCCGTCGACATAGTCGAACTGGTAGAGCGTGGCGAGCAGCCCGTTGGCATGTCCCGGATCGCGACGGAAGTCGCCTGCGCGCAGGATCGCCGAGTTCAGGGAAGATGACCTCTCTCGTTCCCGAATAGCACGTCCTTCCTCCGGCGTCGCCGGCAGGATCGCATAGTCGCTGCCGTTGGAAAACCGCAGCCCGCCCCCGACCCGCAGATAGGTGCCCGGCGCAAACAGGCTTACCGGAAATCCGCCGCGCGCCGCGTCATAATCTCCTAGCCTGACGGATGCCCGGATCAGCACGTCCGTCTCGGGTCCGATCCGCGAATGCCGCGCCTCAAGCCGCGCCACCTGCTCGGCCAGCACCGCATTCCGGGAGAACTCATCCGCCGCCCTGTATTCCGGCGTCCGCTTCGCCAGCGCCTCGAAATCCGGCCCGTCACCGGCAAGCGACTGTGTCAGCGCCCGCCAGAAGTCATCTTCGGGGAATTCGATGGTTTCTGCCTGCGCCGGCAAAGACAGAAACGCCAGCATGCCGGCGATAATGAGGGATGGAAGTCGCATGGAATGGCTCATGTCAGGATGCTCTGCTATATGGGATCAAATTACATAAAGATGAGTATACTCCGTGGCTACATACTCATCAACCCATCGATGATCCGGATCATGGAAATCCGGGAAGTCTTCGCGCAAAATCTAAAAGCAGCCCGTAAGGCCAAAGGTCTCTCCCAAGAGGAGCTTGCGCATCGGGCGGGCATAGACCGAACCTATGTCGGAGCCCTTGAGCGATGTCGGTACGCCGTAAGCATAGATGTCGCGGATCGGCTGGCTGCCGTGCTGGACACTGAGGTGTGGAGGCTTTTGCGGACGACGGCTCCATCTCGGAGTTCGATCGGAGAACGCGCGCCTTAAGCGGTTCTGAACGTCCATGCGATGGTGGATGTCAGACATTGTTTCATAGATCAGGGCCGCCGACACTGTTGAGTGGCTTCGCCGCACCGTAGTAAGACTTCATTGAAGGGATAGGTGGTTGATATAGCAAAATTATCATTCATTGTATGGAAAAGACAAGCCGTGCGGTTTTGTTCGATTTGACTGGTATAAACTGCACGTCTCGTATAGTCTCCGCGCTATGGATTCGCCAGTGCCCACCGCCGCCAAACCCCACACGCCCGCCGCCCCCCTGCCGGGCTGGACCCGTCCGCGCGGGCCCGACGTGAGCGAAGCCGATGCCGCCTTTGCCGCCGGTATCACCCTGAAATCGCTCGATGATCTTGTCCGCTCCGAACCGGCCTGGGCCGGCTGCTGGCGCGAACGGCAGGCCCTGAAATGCGCCGCCGCCGCCGTGCGTCTGACCGGTCGCAACGAGGACGAACACGCGTTGCGCGATGCCGTTCTGCTCACCGCCGCCGGTGACGATCCGGGGCCGGCGGGCAAGATGGTTTGGGCCTATAAAAGGCTCGCCGCCCGAAAACCCGGTTTTTCCGTAAAACAGGTCGAAAATCTTGCCGACCGCATGGGGCTTGCCTTTGACGACCAACTCGCCGCCATTCCGGCACTGGCGGAAACAGCGCGCCAGTCCGGGCGCGCCGTTCCCTTCGTTTTGGCCGATCTTGTGACCGCAATCCTCGCCGTCCGCCCGGATGCCGAACCGCTGGCCTGGGCCATGGTCGACATGATGATCGCCGCCCTGCTCAGATGGGAGCGGCCCGTGCCGCTGCTGATGGCGGAACGTTACGGCCCGGCGTTTCGGACCATCGGGGGCCGGGGGCGTGTGCGCCCGGGCGAACCCGCATTCGCGGGGGCGCTTTGTTTGGCGCTGGCCGACGGGGCCGGGGCCGCATTGCGGGCAGCAGACACGATCGCGCGCTGCGCCGAGACGCTTTCGCGTGTGGCGCCGAAGGTGCGGACCAGGGGCGCCGGCCCTGTCATTCAGGCACTGATGGACGCGGACGCCGTGCAAGCAACCGCGCCCGGCAGCCATCTCTCCCGCTGGGCGGCAACGCGCCTGTTCGAACGGCTCGAAGGTTTTGGCGCCGTGCGCGAATTGTCGGGCCGGTCGTCGTTCCGGATTTTTGGATTGTGACGATGGCCGCAGCAGCAGATAACAGGCCGTCCCGCCGCAAGAAAGCAAAAGCCGCAGACAAAAAGGCGGGGGCGAACGCCGCAGATGACCATCTGTTTGATCGTGAGCTTGAGTCCTTGCCGGCCGATCTGCGCTGGCGTGAATGGATGCTCCGCGTCGAGGCCGTAATCTTCGCGGCCGCCGAGCCGGTCACCCGCGAGACGCTTTCCCGCGTCGTCGGCAAGGCCTGCAGCATTGATTTGCTGATCGACGATCTTCGCGAAGAACTCACCGGCCGGCCTTATGAGCTGGTTTCGGTCGCCGGCGGCTGGCAGCACCGAAGCCGTTCGGCTTACGCAGACGCGATCCGAGCCGCCGCGACGCCAACGCGGGGCGGGGTGTCAGCACTCTCCGAATTCGAATCCATGGTGCTGATGGCCATCGGCTATTTCCAGCCCATCACCCGCGCCGAACTCAGCAAGATCTTCGGCAAGGAGGTCAGCCGCGACACAATCGCGTCGCTGCGCAACGCCGCCTTCATCGCCTCCGGCCCCCGCAGCCCAACACCCGGCGCGCCCTATACCTATGTGACGACGAAGCATTTCCTTTCCGCATTCGGGATGGAGACGCTGCGCGATCTGCCGGATATCGAGGCGCTGGAGGATGCCGGATTGCTCAGCAGGGCAGCCGTGCAGGAGGAGGCAATGGGGGCCGTAGTCAAGGGCGAGGAGGAATAACACAATAACAAGGATGTCTCCCAGGTCCCTACATTTCTACAACAGACAACGCTCTGCCACGCTCTTCGCAATCTTGCTGGAATCATGCGTGATTCAGCACTGTAGCTCTAAGGAGCAAGGATCCGAGGATTGCGGGGCGCCGGACAATAGAGTGTCAATCACGGCTCGCACGCATCGCTTTTGCCTGTGACCAAAGTAACCGGCGCACGTTTTCGCACGATGCCTTTTGGGTAAGCGTCGGCGAATTTCGGAATCTGGGACAAGAGCGCTTCAGCAAGGCCGACGCCGATGTCCGTCAAGGAAAGGTGGAAGCAGGTGAGCGGAGGCGCGCGCGATCGGACTACACGGCTTGTCGCATATCTCGATGCGATGAGTGCGGCGGCCGGCATGGGGTGCAAGGACATCGACCGACTGACGCTCGCGAAGCGGCAGCTTGAGCGGAAAGCAGCAGGCAGGCGGACGACGAGTAGCCTTCCTGTCGCAGTTGATCTGCTGATGTCGCGGCCGATCGTGTCCGCACACATGATCGCGAAGGCTGCGAAGATCACGCCGCGGGGGGCCTGAACCTTGTGGGAGAGCTCGGTGTGCGCGAGATGACGGGGAGGGGGCGGTACAGGGCATGGGGGATATTATAGCCGTCTTCGGATACTTAGCTGATGACAACCCGATTGCAGGTGACGGCCCTCTATGTATACTGTTCGCGAGGCTCAGATGAACGCGGGAAGTTTGGCATCCAGACCATTGGCGCGTGACTATAGGGGGGAATAGTGAGCACCGCGCCAAAAGCTGCAACAATCTCACTTACAGAAACTCTTGCGCTCCTAGACAGAGATTTCGCCGCCTTTGCAAACGGGGTTGCAGATGCTCGCTATGCCTTCTGGTTGGGGTCCGGCATTTCCTTTTCTCGTTTTCCGGGCTTGAAGCAGATCGTGGTGAAAGCGCTCGAGTTTCTTCGAACGCGGGTAGGCTCAGTTCCCGACACCTGCCCCTTCCACGCCGGCCTGGTGCGAGCCTTTGGTATCGCCAATTTGAGTGCTGGTGAGCGCGCATCCATCGACCTTTCTGCCCCAGTCGAGGACTGGCCGGTCGTGGACCTCCTTCGAGATCGGCTCAGTGGTCAGTACGCTGCTTTTCTCAATATTGATATCGACGGCGAACCGCTCGATCTTATGGTTTGGGAAGCGGTCGACGTAGCCGCGACCTATGCTGATTCGACGGTGTTGCCAGATGCTGAGCACTACGCAATTGCTGCTCTCGTTAGGGAAGGGCTGGTCACAGAGCTTCCTTCGGCCAATTGGGACGGGCTTATCGAAAAGGCGATGGGGGAGCTGACAGGAGAGCCCAACGGGCTGAAGGTGTGTGTGAGGTCCGAGGATCTGCAAGCGCCCGACCAGAAGGCAACTCTCATCAAGTTCCATGGCTGCGCCATAAGAGCGAGCGAAGATGAAGCCACCTACCGCCCTTATCTCGTGGGTGCCCAACGGCAGATCGACGGCTGGGAGACCAATCCCAGGACCCAGGGCTTGGCTCAGTACCTCATAAGCGTGGCGATTACCAAGCCCACGTTGATGCTCGGCTTTTCCGCTCAAGACGCCAACATCCGCAAAGTCTTTGGCCTCGCGGCGGCCACACAAAACTGGGCATGGCCGGGCGAATTGCCGGCCTACGTGATGGCGGAAGATTCGATCGGCGAAGCGCAGACCGCGCTTCTTGGAAACGTCTATCGCGATCAGTTTGCAGGGGACGATAGAGCGGCGATCAAGAGTAGTGCCCATCTCCAAGCATTCGCCAAACCGCTCTTGCCCGCTCTGCTTTTGTGGGCCTTAGCAGCGAAACTCCGGCGCCTTGCTCGACTTGGCTCATTCGGTCTTTCAGAAGAGATGGCGACCTGGGTCGACGACGGCATCCAGTCGTTCCGCAATCGAATCGCCGCTACCGACGATGGCGATCATCTTGGGTTTGTGCTGTCGCTCGTTTCCGGCCTGTCTCGCAGTAAGCGCATATTCCTTTCTGGGAAAAGCGAGATTGGTGCCACTCGATATGAGCCTCTGACGCCTATCCCTCTGAATCAGATGAACCAGGACCTTGAGTCGGAGACGAACGGGTTGCCGGAAGGCGCCTTGATTATTGCGGCCCTAGCCCAAGGTGCTGAAGCCGGAAACTGGTCGCTAGAATCACCTCAAGCACCCGACACCACGAATGGTACTGTCGAGGTCACCAAGGGTACTCGTACCGACCGGGTATTCGTGCTTGGGAGGCCTGAGGCCGAACTTGCGCTATTCGACAGCGAGGCGGTTCTTGAAGAGGACGAAGACGTAATTCTTATCCACGCGGGACCGATCCATGAGAGACTGCCCCGTTCACCGAGCCGTGCGCCCGGGCGGACGGCAAGGTCTCCCGGCCCCCGACGCCTAAGCATGGCAAGCCTGATTGCAATGGGCGGCACTCCAGGCGAACTGATGGATCGACTTAAGCTGGAGGCAAGCCTATGAACACGAGTGCTCCAGTCGACCGGGTGGTTGCCTTCTTGGAGGATGCAGATTTCCGGCTCCTGCCGGCCCCTTTGGTCATCAGTCAGACAACCTTCGAATTTCCTGCGGTCATGATGGGACCTGGGAATGCAAGCGAAATCGTTCTCGTTTGCGACACAGTAGATGCGAAGGACGCCGAAATCGTTCGCCGAATACATGGTGTTGCACGAGCGCTGGATATTGCGCGTTCGCGCAATCCGTTGACCGCGGTTCTGGTAGGTCCGCGGTTGCATCCCGATCACCTGAGCAAGGTAATGCAGGTTTGTCGCGTTCTCTCTGTGGGTACGGTTCCCGTTTTCCCAGACGAGACAAGAGCTCATCTTTCGAATTGGCTCGCGGTCCTCACGCCGCTCGACCAAATCGACACCGACGGTGTGGTCGCCGATCCTATGTCAGCTCTTGAGACGCTCATCGACGATTTGAGCCCAGAGGTGAAGGCGCTGTGCGACCACATGCCTAACGGTGCGGAAGCCGTCGAGGCCGACGTCAACGAGTTGCTGTCAGAACATCTGACCGCCGCCTGGGAGGATGAGGTATGAGCGCTCGCCTCACTCAGGTGCAAATCTCAGATTTTCGCAGCATTCGAGGCAAAATCACCGTGCCCCTCGATGCGCCTGTGGTGTTGGTTCACGGCCCGAACGGAAGCGGCAAGACCAGCCTTCTGTCTGCCATCGAACTCGGGCTAACAGGGGCGGTCTCTTCTTTGCAGCGGTATGACGCTGCCTATGCTGAAAACCTCGTCCATCTGGACGCCCAATCGGGGAAAGCATCGGTCATCGTTAGTGCTGAACACGATGAGATTCCGACGAAGCCAAGTGAACTTGTCGTCGAGAATGGAAAAATCCGAGGGATGCCGCTCCTATCCGAGCTACAAAGCCGGTTCTTTTCCGAACGATCGCTACTTGCCCAGGCAACGTTAGGCCGGTTGTTGGAAATCTATGAAGAAAGCGATGCCCGTAAATCGACAAGCCCTCTCACACGATTTGTGAACGACCTCTTGGGGCTCGATCAACTCGATGCTCTTGTGGATGGCCTACACGCATCTGGGGACAAGCGCCGCCTGGTGAAGAGCTTGCCGCTTTATGGCGAGGTCAGCGATGAACTAGCCGATCACGACGAGAAGGTGAACCGACTCGAAGAGGCCGTGACGACTTCGAAAGAGCGTCTGACGGAGAGCCAAGCAGCGCTTGAGCAAGCGCTTGAGCCGTTCGGCCTCAAGTCCGTGGACCAGGTCGGCGAAGATCGTTCCGGCCTCGGTGATGCAGAGGCGGAGCGCCGTCGCTCAGTTGAGACAAACGCGCTTAGGCGTGAAATAGAGGCAGCTCTGTCGTTGTGGGGGCGGCTTGAACAGCAACCTGGGGCAGAGGCCCGGTCAACAGCCGAATCTGAACTCCGCGCTCATCAAGCCGAACTGAATGCGTGGGCAACGAGCAAGCGCGCTGCGCTGGAGGCAGCACTTGCGGCGGCAGCATCGCTCTATGCGGACCTGTCTCCAGCCCGGTCTGTAGGGTGGAGCACATCGCATGCAGAAGCGTTCCGCGAGCTGTCTGAGTTGCTGTCTAAGACGGAAGCACGCCTCGCCCGTGACGAGAGTGCACGTAAGGAGCTTACTGACCTCCGTGAAACCTTGACGAAGGCGAGAGCCCGCGAGGCGCGGCTGGATGAGAGCCTTGGCGCTTTGGCTGCGAACAGCGGAGACCTCGCTCAGGCGCTATCTGAGCTGGCACCACTGGTGGATAGCGAGATCTGCCCTGTGTGCCAGAGGGATTTTTCCGAAACCGGTCCCACATCGTTACGAGCGCATCTGGCTACACATATTGCGTCATTATCGCAGTCCGCCAGCAAGCTGCGCTCAGTCGCCGACGAACGCCAGACAGTGCGAAATGAGATAACCAAGCACGAACAGTCGCTCAACCGCTTACAAGAAACCGTGCTCGTGGATGATGAATTGACGTCGCTACGGAACCGACGGGCATCTCTCAGTGACACCGTTCGCCAACTAAAAGAGACGGAAGGTGCGGCGAATGAGGGTGACGCTCTCGCAGCTGCTGTTGCCGCAGCTTCCGAACGTCTGGCAAAATTGCGCAGCGATGAGGAATCCTTGATCGGTGTCGGGAGGTCTGTTGCCGGGTTCGCCGCGCAGCTTGGCCTTAAGCCACCCGCGGAAAGTGATGATCTCGGCGTTGTCTTGGAAGCGTACCTTGCGGCGGCCGATCAGTCATTGGAGACGGCCACCCGCCGGGAACAGGACCGCAGGAAGGCCGAGGAGGCGTTAGAACAGCATTCCATTTCTCTCGCACGATTGGGAGTTCTGGAAAGCGACCTCAAGTCGGCGCGAGCTGATCAGAAACGCGTTAAAGATGCTGTCAAGTCAGCGGATGATGTACGAGCTGAAATTCGCAAGCTATCGGACCGTGCGGTAGAGGCGCGGACCTCTGTGGTGCGAGACGTCTTCAATGAGTCCCTCAACAAAGTATGGAGCAATCTTTTTGTCCGTCTGGCGCCTGAAGAGCCGTTCTTGCCGGCTTTCGAATTGCCGGATAAGGGGAAGGGACCTGTCGAAGCCAAGCTCATTACCCGCTATCGTGGCGATGACCGCGGGGGCAATCCCAAGGCCATGCTGAGCGCGGGGAACCTTAACACAGCCGCGCTGACTTTGTTTCTTTCGCTTCACTTATCTGTAAAGCCGCTCTTGCCTTGGCTAGTGATTGACGATCCGGTCCAAAGCATGGATGAGATCCACATTGCACAATTCGCAGCGCTTCTCAGGACACTCTCTAAGCAACGGGGACGCCAGGTCATCATTGCTGTACATGAACGTCCCCTCTTTGAGTATCTTTCCCTCGAACTGAGCCCAGCGTCGCCGGGTGACAAGCTGATTACGGTCGAGCTTTCGAAAGACGGTAGGGGCCATACGATATGCAATCCTGAGCCGATGATGTGGGATTCCAGCACGGTATTTCGCGCTGAGGCCTAAACAAGCAGCCTATGTGTCGATTAACCTACGCAAGCTGCTTTTCAAGGAGACTGAACTGCTGACGCGCGATCTCATCGTTGAATAGCTGTCAACGGCGGCGTAAAAACCGGGCACGGGGCGGAGCAAAAGTCGGCCACTTTGGACGCCGGCATTAGACCCGCGGGAGGGGGAAGATATCGACGACGTCGTGAACCTCCCGGGTGTCGACTACGCCGCTATCGATGCGATGCTGGTCGGGTCGGAAGCGGCAATGGCGACCGCAAAACGGCCCGGACGAGGCGGCGGCCAGGACAAAGATCCGATGATCTACGATCTCGACTGGGACGAGGATACGCGGCTTGCAGAATGGCGCGGCGTGCTGCGGCAATTCGAAAATTTGCCGGTGATGCTGCGGGCCATCGTCGTCCTCGATGTCTGGAACGAGCTTTCCGTCCTTCAGCACGCGCCCTGGCTTGGCCGGCTGTTGTGCGCCTCCATCCTGCGCCAGGCCGGCATCACGTCAGGTACCCATCTCGCAGCCATCAATCTCGGCCTGAAGACCATTCCGGTCGATCGGCGCCGGCATCGTGATCGGGAGACCCGGTTGCTCGCCATCACTAACGGCCTGATTGCGGCCGCGGAGATCGGGCTCAAGGAGCATGACCGGCTGACGCTGGCGAAGACAATGATGGACCGAAAGCTGGACGGGCGCCGGACGTCTTCAAAACTGCCGGAACTGGTCGAGCTCGTCATGGTGAAACCGCTCGTGTCGGCCGGGATGGTCGCGAAGGCGCTCGAGGTGACGCCGCAGGCGGCGCGGCGGATTGTTTTGGAGCTTGGGCTGCGGGAGATGACCGGGAGGGGGGGCCTGGGGAGTCCTATGAACTCGTTCGAGCACTGCCAAATTTAGTCGCTATTCATCCTGTTTAAAAAGACCAAGCCACTTCATAGGTCGCTTTTACTCAGCCTGCTGGCGTAGCTTTAAACGTGTCGCAAGAAAGCCAATTACTGGATCATGAGTCTTTGAGAAGCTCGCGGGCTGCAGCTTCGTCGGTAATCAGGGTGTGGCAGCGTGTTCGTGAGATCGTTGCCCTGATGGCGGGTGCGCGTGCTTTTCCGCCCGATGCCAGAATGATGTGAGAGGCTTTCGAGACGGCATCCAGATCAACGGACATGACCCTGTCATGGATAGGATGGAAGACCGTTTTGCCGTCTGAGTTGAGGAACTGGCACAATGTATCGCATACAGCACCGGCAGCAATCAGCGACTGTTGGTCTTCGCTGGATAAAAAGGTCCGCGACAGAGATGTGCTTTCAGCGCCGAAATCGCCACAACTTATAACGGCTATGTCGAGTTTCTCGGCGGCTTCGAATACGACGTTCAAACCGCATTTTTCAACCAGACGCCGCTTGGTGTCGGCGGAATCGACAACCAGAGGGGCAAGAAACAAAAGGCATTCTGCGTTTATGAGGCTGGCGATACGCCAGGAGTATTCGATAGGATTGACGGCTTTTGCCTCCAGAAGCCCACCGAGCAAGGAGACGACCTGCACATTCTGGCGAACTGTAGGGCGGAATGTACGTAGTGATGCATTCAGTGTCCGGCCCCAGCCGACACCGATGACGGAATCGTCTGAGATAACGTCAGACAGGAAAACACCGAGTGCCGAGCCGACATCATTTGCCGTTTCGTCAGTGGTCCCAGATCCGGGTACGACGATGGCCTCGTCGAGCCCGAAACGCTCTTCCAGGTGCATTTCGAGATCGGTGCATTCATCCGGCGTCTGTGTAATGGAAATCTGCACTTCGCCGCGCTTCTGCGCTTCCTCGAGAGCACGGATCACTGTCGAGCGGCTCACCCCCAACTGTTCAGCGATTTCCTTTTGTGTCAGTCGTCGATTGTAATAGAGCCATGCCGCTCTCAGACGCAGCGATTTTGTGTCGACGAGTACGGGGGTATTTCTGTTCAGCTTTGCCAACACATGCTCCAACTTCAACAAAGAGGCTCTGGCAAAAGCGTCCCGCCAGTCCGTATTGGTTTCTCTATGCCGGTTTGGCGCTCGGTTGAAGTGCGCATGTTTGTTTTTACGCCGGCCGGGGGGTTGAATGATCAAGGCGTGCGGTGATACGTCACCGCACGCCTTGACGATTTCTTTCTGCGCCTGTCATCCGTAGTTGCGAACAACAGAAGTTTGTTTTGGCTCAGTCGTAAAGAACGGCCGAGATTTCGGGATCGTCGATATTGGTCTTGTCATACCAGAAGAAACCGGTATCGATGTTTTTCTCCACCGGTTCGCCCTTCGCAGCGGCTACGGCCGCCTTGACCGTCTCATAGCCGATGCCGATCGGGTTCTGGGTGATGGCACCAGCCATCGTTCCGTCGCGGATCGCGTCCTTCTGGGCCTTGCCGGAGTCATAGCCGACCACGACAATATCCGAGTTGGATTCACGCACACCATTGACGACGCCGATCGCCGAGCCTTCGTTGGTGCCGAAGATGCCATCGAGATCAGGGTGAGCGATAAGCAGCGTTTTTGTGATTTCGGTCGATTTGAGATGATCGCCGCCGCCATATTCGATCGCCACGACTTCGATATCCGGATAGGTACTCTTTATCCGGTCAACAAAACCGTCGCGGCGGTCGACGCCGGTGCGTGATGTCTGGTCATGGGCCACGACGGCAACCTTGCCCTTGCCACCGATCAGTTCGGCCATCTTGTCTGCTGCGAGCGCCGCTGCTTCGATATTGTTGGTAGATGCCGTTGCGACCGGAATGTCGCTGTCTACGCCGGAGTCAAAGGCAACCACCGGGATGCCGGCCTTCTGTGCCTGTTTGAGAAGCGGAATTGCCGCCTGGCTGTCAAGTGCTGCAAAGCCGATCGCCGAGGGGTTCTTGGCAAGCGCTGCAGCAAGCATGTCGATCTGCTTGTCGACCTGGCTTTCATTGTCGGGGCCTTCGAAGGTAACCTCGACACCGAGTTCATCTCCTGCCTTGTCCGCTCCTGTTTTCACAGCCTGCCAGAACTGGTGCTGGAACCCCTTGGAAATCAGCGGGACATAAATGGTGTCCTGAGCCATGGCGGCGCTCGTTCCCGCCATGAATGCAAGCGCTGCGGCAGCGCCCATAATTTTGCGTCTGGTAAACATAACTTCTCCTCCTCTTCGTCGTTTACGTTTTCTGCAGGTCGAGCTTCCGATTGCCCGGAAGACCATGCTCCTATTTATGCGCTGCACCGCGCATCTGGTCGGCGTAGACCGCGACAATGATGATCGTGCCTGTCACGACGGTCTGCCATTCGGGGGCAACCGACATGACGCGAAGTCCGTTGGTCAGGACTGACATGATCAATGCACCGATCAATGTGCCGAGAATTGTTCCGCGTCCGCCTGAGAGGCTGGTGCCGCCGATCACGACCGCGGCGATGGCTTCCAGCTCATAGCCGAGGCCGAGCGCTGGCTGGGCGGAATTGAGGCGGCTGGCGATCAGCAGGCCAGCGATCCCGCAGATTCCGCCGGAAAGCGTGTAGACAGCAATTTTCCAGAACTTGGTATTGATTCCCGAAAGCCGCACGGCTTCCTCATTCGAACCGAGTGCGAAGGTGTAGCGGCCAAGAATGGTGCGGCTGAGAATCCAGGCTGTTATAGCAGCTACGGCAAAGAGTATCAGTACGCCGTTTGGCACCGGCACGGATGGGAAGACGCTGCCGACGAGCGATCCGCGTGCGATCTGGCTGAAGCCTGGCGTATCGTTGAAATAGATCGGTTTTGTTCCGGTCACGATCAACGACAGCCCCTTGAGGATCAGCATCATGCCGAGGGTTGCGATAAAGGGCGGGATTTTCATCCGGGCGACGAGATTGCCGGATATGAAGCCACAGAAGGCGCCGGTTCCGATGGCAGCGACGATCCCCAGGGGCAGGGGCATTCCTAGCCATGTCAGCACAACGCCGGTCATTACGGCACAGAATGTCATCAACACGCCGATCGAAAGGTCGATGCCGCCGGTGATGATGATCAATGTCACGCCGACGGCAAGCACGCCGTTGACCGACGTGGCCTGCAGGATTGCCATGATATTGGATATCTGGAAAAAGTTCGGGCTTGCCAGAGAGAAAGCAATCAGAAGGACCACAAGACTGGCGAAGGCCAGAAGCTTCTGCTGCGCGCTGCTGTTTCCGAGTTTTTTTGTTTTCATTGTGTCTTCCCTTTCAGGCCGCTGCCGGCTCGTCACGGTCTGTTGCCAATGCCATGACCTGTTCCTGATCGGCATCGCCCGGAAGAATGCCCGTGAGGCGTCCTTCACACATGACTGCAATGCGATGCGAAAGTCGCAGCACCTCGGGCAATTCGCTCGAGATGACGATGATCGCTTTGCCGCCGGCGGCGAGGTCGTTCAGCAGGCGATAGATTTCAGCCTTGGCGCCGACGTCGATCCCGCGCGTCGGCTCATCGAAGATCAGGATGTCACAATCACGCAGCAGCCATTTGGCTATGACGACTTTCTGCTGGTTGCCACCGGAGAGCAGGCGGACTTCCTGCAGGTCGCCCGGCGTGCGAATGCCCAGTTTGTCGATGTATTCCTTGGCTATTTTCGCAAGCGCCGCTTCATCGACACGGGCGCCGGGCTTGCAATAGCGCGGCAGGCTGGCCAGAGCGATATTGGCGCGAACATCCATGCCCAGCGCCAGACCGAAATGCTTCCGGTCTTCGGAGAGATAGCCAATTCCGGCACGAACCGCATCCTGTGGGCTTTTTATGGAAACCGGCTTGCCGTGGACAAGGATTTCACCGCTGTCGATCGGCTCGGCCCCGAAAATGGCTCTTGCAAGCTCGGTTCTGCCGGCGCCCATCAGACCGGAAAGGCCCAGTATCTCGCCCTTCTTGACAGACAGGCTGATGTCCTTCAGCTCGTTCGCCCGGTTGATATTGCGAACCTCCAGCGCGACTTCCGCATCCGACAGATCTGGAATGGCGCGGTGATCGTCTTCGAGTTCACGCCCCACCATCATCGAGATGATGGTGCCGATTGATGTCTTCTTGGCATCGACGGTGTCGATATAGGCGCCGTCGCGCATGACGGTCACGCGATCCGAGATGCGTTTGATCTCGTCCATGCGATGGCTGATGTAGACGATGCCGACACCCTCGCTCTTGAGGCGCTCGATAATTG
Source organism: Martelella mediterranea (assembly GCF_004342225.1). GTDB lineage: Bacteria > Pseudomonadota > Alphaproteobacteria > Rhizobiales > Rhizobiaceae > Martelella > Martelella mediterranea_B. The sequence goes on from NZ_SMAR01000047.1 coordinate 17,188, forward strand.
CGAAGAGTTCTGCCGTTTCCGCGTCATTCAGCGCCGCCGTCGGCTCGTCCATGATCAGGACGCGAGAGCTGAAGCTGAGCGATTTTGCGATTTCCACCATCTGCTGACGCGCGATCGTCAGCCGGTCGACCGGCGTGGCAGGGTTCATCGCCACATTCATGCTCTTGAAGAGCGAGACGGTGTCGGCATTGAGCTTCGCTTCGTCAATCCGTCCGAAGGAAAGGCGCGGTTCACGTCCAATCCAGACATTCTGCGCGACGTTCAGGTCGCGCATCAGCGCCAGTTCCTGGTGGATGATGCTGATGCCAAGGTCCTGAGCCGCACTGGGGGTGGGAAACCGAACGTCCTTGCCGTCGATCAGAATGCGGCCGCCATCCGGCTGGTAAACGCCCGACAACACCTTCATCAGCGTCGACTTGCCAGCGCCATTCTCGCCCATCAAAGCGTGAACTTCGCCGGCAAAGAGATCAAAGTTCACACCCTTCAGCGCGTGAACCCCTGGAAAGCTCTTGTCGATGCTTTCCATCCGCAAAAGTTGTTTCATGTTTCCTCCTCCCTCGCGGCATGAGCAGGCACCGCAAGCTCCCATGCATGTCCCGTTTCTTGGCGCCTTCTTCCTCACTCAAAGGCGCTTCGGGGGATGCTGGATGTCTTAAGGGTCGCTGCAGTTTCGATAAATGTCAACACATTTGACTATTTAAATAAACTTTTGATCATAGGTGGGAATTCGCACGATACGCCTGTTCTGATGGCGTAGGCGTCTGCCATGCGGCCCCAAGGGGGAAGGCCTGCCTTGGTATTTTCTAGTCTTTTGCGTATTGCGATTGACATAAGTTTCATTTCACGACAGTTTAAAAGTCAGAATCTTTTTTTGAGGCGGAGGAAACATGCCCAAGGAAATCCTGGTTGACCCGGAAACGCTGTTTCAGAAGGGCGAGCTGAAATTCGCCTCGATCAAGCTGCATAGCTACGACACGCCCTTTGGCGACGAACTGGCGGCATTTGGCCCTGACCGGCTCAAGACAGTGCTTCGGCACATGATGATCATCCGTGAATTCGAGACGATGCTCGGATCGTTCAAGGCGACGGGCGCCTATCGGGAAATCCCCTTCGTTTACAAGGGGCCGGCCCACCTTTCCGTTGGACAGGAGGCTGCCGCCGTTGGCGCCGCGCTTGCACTGAAGCCTGACGATCACATCTTCGGTTCGCACCGGAGCCATGGCGAATTCATCGCCAAAGGGCTCGCGGCCATCGAGATGCTCGATCTCGGTTCGCTCGACGCCATCATGAGCGGCCACAAGGACGGTGTGCTGAAAGCGAGTGTGGATCAGCATATCGGCGGTGATGGGAAGGCGCGTGCCGAGAACTTTTTGCTGTTCGGCCTTCTTGCTGAAATCTTCATGCGCGCCAACGGGTTCAATGGTGGAATGGGCGGCAGCATGCATGCGTTCTTCTCGCCATTCGGCGCCTATCCCAACAATGCGATCGTCGGCGGATCCGCAGGCATTGCCACGGGGGCGGCCCTGCGGAAAAAACTCAAGGGCGAAGCGGGCATCTGTGTCGCCAATGCGGGCGACGGTTCGACCGGGTGCGGCCCTGTGTGGGAAGCGATGAACTTCGCCTCGATGGCCCAGTACCAGACCCTCTGGGAGGATGAGCGGAAAGGCGGCTTGCCCGTCCTGTTCTTTTTCAACAACAACTTTTACGCCATGGGCGGACAGACGATCGGCGAGACGATGGGCTGGGACCGTCTTTCCCGCATCGGCGCGGCGATCAATGCGAATTCGATGCATGCGGAAACGGTGGACGGCTCCAATCCGCTTGCCGTCGCCGATGCCGTGCACCGCAAACGCGCGCTTCTGCTTGAAGGGCAGGGGCCTGCTCTGCTTGATGTTGAGACCTATCGTTTCGTCGGGCACTCGACCACAGATGCGAATGTATACAGAACCCGGGATGAACTGAAGATCTGGGAAAAGCGGGATCCGATCGTGCTGTTCTCGGCGCGTCTGATTGAAAACGGCGTGATGGTCGCTGCTGAAGTCGAGACCATGCGCGAGCAAACGGCAGCCCAGATCGAGGCCGTTACCCGCGCTGCGGTTGACCCCGAGGCTGCGCCACTGGTCGACATCAGGTCCGATCCGACGCTGATCGGAAATCTGATGTTTTCCAATGAGGAAATCGATGTGCCGGCAGATCCTGCACCGCTTCTGCAGGAAAAGGAAAAGTCGGCGGCCTTTCGCCAGCTTTCGCGAAAGGCCCGTTTCGGTCTGGATGCAGAGGGCAAAGCGCTTTCACCCATGCGGGCGGTTACGCTGCGTGACGGGCTGACCGAAGCCGTCCTTCATCATATGACCAATGACGAATCCCTGATTGCCTATGGTGAAGAGTGCCGTGAATGGGGCGGAGCGTTCGGTGTCTACCGCGGGCTCGCCGATATCCTTCCCTACAGCCGGCTTTTCAATTCACCGATCTCGGAAGCGGCGATCGTTGCGACCGCCGTTGGCTATGCGCTCGAAGGCGGCCGTTCGCTTGTGGAGCTGATGTATGGCGATTTCATCGGCCGGGCCGGCGACGAAATCTTCAACCAGATGGCCAAATGGCGGTCGATGTCCAACGGTGTTCTCAAGGTGCCGGTGGTGCTGCGTTGCTCTGTCGGCAGCAAATACGGCGCTCAGCATTCGCAGGACTGGACCGCGCTCACCGCCCACATTCCAGGGCTGAAGGTTATCTATCCGGCGACGCCTTACGATGCGAAAGGGCTTCTGGCCTCGGCGCTTTCCAGCGATGATCCTGTTGTCTTCTTCGAAAGCCAGCGCCTCTATGACACTGTTGAACAGTTCAGAAGCGATGGCGTTCCCCAAGACTACTATCGTATTCCGATGGGGGAACCCGATATCAAGCGCACCGGAGAGCATGTTACGATATTGACGATCGGCCCGTCGCTCTATCCCGCACTTGCCGCGGCTGACGAGCTTCATCAACTCCACGGTCTCTCGGCCGAGATCATCGATGCACGGTCACTGGTCCCGTTCAATTACGACAAGGTCATTGAGTCGGTAAAGAAAACCGGTCACTTGCTGGTGGTCTCGGAAGCCTCCGAGCGCGGCAGCTTTGCAATGACGTTGTCGAGCAACATGACCCGCTTTGCCTACGAACATCTGAAGGCAGCCCCGCGCGTTCTTGGCTCGCCCAACTGGATTGTGCCGGGTGCGGAAATGGAGAGCACCTATTTCCCGCAGGCGGGCGACATAATTGACGTTGTGACCTCTGATTTCTATCCGGAGAAAAAGACCAACCGCCGTGGTGTCCGCACCTGGGACGATCGTCAGCTCGCGAAGCTTTCTCTTTGAACGGAAGGAATTGGAAGATGGCAACCGATATATTGATGCCCCAGCTCGGCAACGAGATTTTCGAGGCTGAAATCACCGAATGGGTCAAGCAGCAGGGTGATACGGTCGAGCAGGGAGATCTGATTCTGGTCATCACGACCACCAAGATGAGCCTCGAGATCGAGGCTCCGGCCGCCGGCATATTGAAAGAGGTGCTGATCGAAGAGGGTGAGCTTGCAGAAGTCGGAACCAAGTTGGCGGTGATTGAATGAGCATTTCGGCGGCGGTGAAAGGCAATACCGGAAGGGCCGAACTCCATTCGCTCGGTGGCACGAGCGGAGCGCCGGACCTTCTGTTTATCCATGGCTTTGGCTCGGACCGATTCGCCTGGGCTGCAAACGCCCCGGCCTTTTTCAACACCCACTCGGTTTGGGCTGTTGAGCTTCCGGGCCACACGGCAGCTCCGATCGACGCCGGAGAGGGAAGTGCAGGCTCCATGGCCGAGGCTGTGGCAACAAGCATCGAGGGGCGATTGCAGTTTCCGGTTCCGGTCGTCGCGCACTCGCTCGGCGGCGCCGTGGCGGTTGAACTCGCCAAAACGCATCCGGATATGGTTTCAGGTCTCTTTTTAATCGCGCCTGCTGGTTTCGGCGTGGAAACCAACAGCCAGTTCATTCGCGCGTTTCCAGGGCTTGAAGCGCGCGAAGAGGCCCAGCCGACCCTGGAAATGCTGGCGTCAAATCCGCGGCTTATCAACGCCCAGATGGTGCTGTATGTCCTTGGCTTTCTGGATCAGCCCGGGCGCCGGGACGCGCTTGCTGTCATTGCCAACGCGCTTGCCGCGCAGGAGCGCATCTCACCCTTGCCCGAGGTGCCGGTGAAGGCGATATGGGGGGATCAGGATGCCATTCACCGTTTCGATCAGCTTGCTGCGGCGGAGCCACATGTTTCGGTCGAGGTCGTCGAAGGGGCAGGACATTTGCCCCATATCGAAAAGGCCAGACAGGTGAACGCCTCAATTGCGGCGTTTGTGGAGGCTTTGGCCCGGTAGTGGTCAAAAGGTGATCTGGCCGGGTCGCGGAGGAGCGATTTTCCCGGCTGTTTCACCTCGGAAGTTGAAAATGGGGAGGAATATGAAACGCATCTGGGTAACGGGCGAAGCCCTCATCGACTTCATTCCGGGTGAAATAGCGGGCCGACAGGCATTTGTGCCCTGCTGCGGCGGCTCGACATTCAATGCGGCCAAGGCGGCTGCCCTTCAGGGCGCTCCGGTGTCATTCATCGGCGCCATATCGACGGACATGTTTGGCGATCAGCTCGCCGCCGACCTGTCCGCCGATGGTGTTGATGTCTCCATGGCACCGCGCTCCGATGCCCCCAGTACGCTGGCCTTCGTGTCCTATGAAGGCCCCGAACCGCGCTATGCATTCTTCAACCGCCAGTCTGCAACGCAGATGACCGATATGTCCCAGCTCTCATGCGAAATCCGGTCGGGGGATATCCTTCACCTCGGGTCGATATCCCTCGTCGAGAACCCGGGGGCGGATAGCAGTATTTACCCACCCCCTTGTCACGGGCACGGATTTCTGAATCCATACAGCCATGGATCGAAATGATTTGCAGCGGCTTTCGAAGGACGAACTGA
>NZ_SMAR01000048.1 GCF_004342225.1 Martelella mediterranea
GTAGGCCACGTGTGCGCACTGTTCTCACCACAGGAATGCTGGAACTACTTCAAATCAACAGCATGCGTTGCAGACTAATCGCCCGATGCTCTAATTTTTCCAGAATCGCATCCGCGATCACGGCAGTCGTATCGACTGGCTGATAGTCGTAAGGCTCCAGCGTCCCTTCAAACGGGCGGACAAACCCATCGTCCCTTATATGGGCCAGAAACCGTGCGAGCTTCGGATTAAGAGTCCCTGTCATGACCGGGAAAACCGGCTTGCCGGTAAAAAGCGCTTCACTCACCATATTGTGCGAGTCCGCTGTAACGGCCAGCATATCGGCAAACCCGAGAATCGCCTGATACGGATTATCGCCAGTCCCATCCCAGATCCAGTGCGGAAAGCCATTGAGGCGTTCCTTAAGTGCCGCCATCAAACTGGCGGGACTACGCCGCGATGGTGTGATAATGATACTGCCGACCTGGTCCAACGCACGGTCAACCTGGCGCAGGAACACATTGAGCGCGTCTTGCGCATTACGCGCGCCCGAAAGCGGATTACCGATCATCATACCGAGCCGCGGCCCCGGCAGACTATCCCAGACCCTTGGGCGGTTTTCCGTAGCAGCTTTAATTTCATGCAGCTGCAGATTATGCGGCGCAGTATCGCTGACCAGGACATTTGGCCCGCGCAAACGGTCATGGCGCGGAACCCAGACCAAATCCGCAAAATCAGGCGCGATGCGCGGATCCTTCAGAAAAACTGTAAATGTACGGCCATTTGAGACCTTGCGGAGAGACCGGAGATAAGGGACAGCCCGCCGGCCGGAGGCAATCGCAATGTCAGGAAATGGTGGAGCAATCGGACTATCATGACGCGTGTGACGGTCCCTGAAAGGCACCGGACCGCGCGGCATCAGCCACGTCCAGGGCTTGCCGGGGGCGAGCACACGCTCTTCAATATCGGCCTGCAAACGCCTCGCAACGCCGAGGCACTGGACACGATCTCCGATTTTTCCATCTGTCAGAATCCAGGCCCGCAACTTTTGGCAACTCTCTCTTCGCAATGGCCTTACGGCCAGAATCTAAACCACTTCACAGGAAGTGGTCCGACTCATGCATCAAAACAATGATAAGGTATTATGCCTGACGCTGCACTAGAGGCAAAATCTCGTCGGCTGGTCTCGCCGCCGCCAAAGAATCTGCTTTATCCTCAACTGCTGAACTCGATTCCAGCGACTCAAAAACCATGAAAAGCGAGATCCATACCCGCCCTTTCATCGAGAGAGGAAAGGCGCTTTGGCACCCTGCGCACATAGACATAAATGCCGTCGCGCTGGTGCAGATAACGATCTGGGTTGCCCTGCCGGGATAAAGACATTTTCGCGCCCTGTAACACGTTTTGATACAGGATTTGTTACACGAAAAGTGCGCTTTTCACAAAACAGCACGGAAAAGAAAAAAGAAACTATTGGAAAATCAAATAGTTAAACCTTCTACAGAAAGAAGATTTTGGTGCGGTCGAGAAGACTTTTAGAGTCCCATAAAAAACAATAAAAACAGCATCATATGTGGACCACAACAGCCAAACGGCGGATATAAGAAAACAGTATGTTATCGCCAGTGTGTACCATGCAAAAGCACCTACTGACTAACCCCAACGTCCACAGAAATCGTCACCTGTGGACAATCACTCGTTCGGGATGGCACCCCGTTCAATTGCCAGCTCGCCCTTCATCAAAACCGAGAAATCATGAAGAGCACCAACAGTGGTGGAAACGCCGCCTGCTTGACGCACCCTGAAAGCCGGTGAAGGACGAAACTTCACCGGCTCATTCAATTTGTAAAGGTCGGAATGAAGTCGGGGCAGCAGACGTTCAGCGTTGACAGGAGCGGCGTCACTTTCGGCTCTGGGCGCACATTCGTGTCAGGGGCGGCGGATGAGCGCTTTCCCCCGGAGCGGTCATTCGTACCAAGGCACGGTGAACCGCAGCAGCAGGCCATAGATGCCGACCTTCCACGCCGGGCCTCGCTGGCGTGGAAGCGCAAACGAACGCACACATTTGGCGAAGTATGCGTTTAGGACAACTTGCACCGCTGCGCTAATTCAGAAACCCAGAACACATGCAGACGCCTGCAATTGCCTGTATTCCTACGGCGCGGTAAGGTGCCCGGAATCAAGAGGCAGGCATGTTTGAAAACGCATTCAATAACATAGACAGGGCATTACGAAACGACGAGGGTCTCGGGTCCGAGCTGGACTACGCCGAGCAGACGTCATGGCTGCTCTTTCTCAAGTATCTCGACGACCTCGAGACCGAGCGCCGGGACGAGGCAGAGCTCGAGGGCAAGGACTACAGCCCCATCGTCTCTCCCGCCTACAGCTGGAAGACCTGGGCCGCGCCAAAGACGGCGGACGGCAAGCTCGACCACAATGCCGCGCTGACCGGGGCCGACCTGATCGACTTCGTCAACGGCAAGCTCTTCCCCTATCTCAAGAAATTCCGCGAGAGCACCGACAACCCCGACAGCCTCGACTACAAGATCGGCGAGATCTTCTCCGAGATCGGCAACAAGTTTCGCTCCGGCTACTCCCTCCGCGACGCGCTCGAGATCGTCGATCAGCTCGACTTCGGCAGCCAGAAGGCCAAGCACGAGCTGTCCGACCTTTACGAGACCCGCATCAAGCGCATGGGCAATGCGGGACGGAACGGCGGGGAATACTACACGCCCCGCCCCCTGATCCGCGCCATGATCAAGGTCACCGACCCGAAGATCGGCGAGACCATCTACGACGGCGCCTGCGGCTCGGCGGGCTTCCTGTGCGAGGCGTGGCAATACCTGCGCCGCGATGACCTGTCGGCGTCGGACTGGGCCACGCTCCAGCGGCGGACCTTCTACGGGCAGGAGAAGAAATCGCTCGCCTACGTCCTCGGCGTCATGAACATGATCCTCCACGGGATCGAGGCGCCCAGCATCCGCCACACCAACACGCTCACCGAGAACGTGATGGATATTCAGGAGCGGGACCGCCACGATATCGTCCTCGCCAACCCGCCCTTCGGCGGCGGCGAGCGCAAGGAGGTGCAGCAGAACTTCCCCATCAAATCGGGCGAGACCGCCTACCTCTTCCTCCAGCACTTCATGCGTAAGCTTCGCGCGGGCGGGCGCGGCGCGGTGGTCATCAAGAACACCTTCCTCAGTAACACCGACGGGGCCAGCGTCGCGCTGCGCAAAGAACTGCTTGAAAGCTGCAACCTGCACACCGTGCTCGACTGTCCCGGCGGCACCTTCCAGGGCGCGGGCGTCAAGACGGTGGTGCTGTTCTTCGAGAAGGGGTCGAAGACACGCTCGGTCTGGTACTACCAGCTCGATCCGGGCCGGTCGCTGGGCAAGACCAACCCGCTGAACGACGCCGACCTTGCGGAGTTCGTGGCGCTTCAGCCGGGTCGCGAGGACAGCGCGCAAAGCTGGTCGGTGGACGTTGCCGATATGGATGCCGAGACATGGGACCTGTCGGTCAAGAACTCCAACGCGCCCGAGGCGGCGCCCCTGCGCGCGCCCGCCGAGATCATCGACACCATGCTGGCGCGGGACGCGGAGACGGCGCAGATTCTTGAAGACATCCGGGGGATGCTGTGAAGGATCTACCGGCGTCAGATTGGGTTCAGACCACCGTTGGTGAAGCTTTCCAGACTGTCACAGGAAGCACTCCCCCGAAATCAAAATCGGACTTGTATGGAACCGCGATCCCGTTCGTGAAGCCGCCAGAATTGGCAAATTCGGAAGTCACAACCGCCAAAGATGGCCTGACTGAGAAAGGTCGTGCGCTGGCGCGAGTCGCACCGGAAGGCAGCACGCTCGTCTCCTGCATTGGGAATCTTGGAAAGATTGGCCTCACTGCGGTAGACGTAGCATTCAACCAGCAAATCAACGCAATGCTTCCGAACCCAAATATTGCACTTGCCAAATTTGTATTTTACCTGACGCTATCCCCTCAGTTTCAGAAGCAACTGTTTGCACTGTCTTCCGGCACGACAGTCTCAATCGTCAACAAGTCGCGCTTCAACTCGATCAAGGTTCACCTCCCGCCGCTGGAGGAGCAGAAGCGGATCGTTGCGGTGCTCGATCAGGCCTTCGCCGCCCTCGACCGCGCCCGCGCCCATGCCGAGGCCAATCTGGCGGATGCGGAGGCGTTGTTTGACGCCGCGTTGAACGAAGTCTTCAACCAACCGCCGACCGACTGGAAGGAGGGAATACTGGGGGAGATTTGCTCAAAGATCGGAAGCGGGGCGACGCCCCGTGGCGGAGCAGAATCTTACAAGGCCGAGGGCATATCTCTAATTCGTAGTCTGAATGTCCATGATCGCGACTTTCGAAAAGCAAAGCTGGCTTATATTGATGACGATCAGGGGAAGAAACTGTCGAATGTGATCGTTGAGGAGCGGGATGTACTATTTAACATCACAGGAGCATCGATTGCGCGATGCTGCATGGTGGACAGCGCAGTCCTTCCGGCTCGGGTCAATCAGCACGTTGCAATATTGCGGCCTAACGATACACAACTGCTCCCGGAATTTTTGACTTTGTTTATGACTGCCTCTGAGCAAAAGAAACGACTTCTTGAAACGGGAGCGGAGGGAGGTGCGACCAGACAAGCTATCACGAAGACACAATTGCAATCGCTCTCAGTGCGTTATCCTTCCGACACCGGAACTCAGCAGGAATTTGTCAAGAAGCTACAACTGTCCGAAGCCAAATGTCGTGCGGCTGCAGCAAGCTATAGCGTGAAACTTGACGACATAACCGACCTCCGCCAATCCCTGTTGCAAAAGGCCTTCTCCGGCCAACTGACCGCATGACAGAGACCGAAGCCGACACCCGCGCCAATCGCATTGATCCCGTCCTGCGCGAGGCCGGGTGGGGCGTGGTGGAAGGCTCGAAGATCCGGCGCGAGATGATCTGCCCGGGCCGGATTACCGGGGCGGGCCGGATCAACCCGCTCTCGGCCGATTACGTGCTCAGCTACCGCGACCGCAAGCTTGCCGTGATCGAGGCCAAGCGCGCGGGCCTCGGCTATACCGACGGTGTCGGACAGGCCAAGGACTACGCCACCCGCCTGAAGGCCCGCCTCGCCTATTCGACCAACGGGATCGGCTGGTACGGCATCGACATGGCCACGGGGAAAGAGGGCGACCATGCGCTGCCATTCCCCTCGCCGCAGGAGCTTTGGGACCTGTGCTTTCCCGAGGGCAACGACTGGCGCGAGCGCTTCGGCGAAGTGCCTTTCGAGACGGAGGGCGGCAAATGGGAGCCGCGCTATTACCAGCACAACGCCATTACCGCCGTGCTCGACGCCATCGCCCGCGGTGACCAGCGCATCCTGCTGACGCTGGCGACGGGGACCGGCAAGACCTCCATCGCCTTCCAGATCGCGTGGAAGCTCTACCACGCCTCATGGAACCTCTCCCGCGACCCGGTGCGCCGCCCGCGCATCCTGTTCCTCGCCGACCGCAACATCCTGGCCGACCAGGCTTACAATTCGTTCAGCGCCTTCCCGCCCGACGCGCTCTGCCGTATCAGCCCCGACGAGATCCGCAAGCAGGGCAAGATCCCGAAGAACGCGAACGTCTTCTTCACGATCTTCCAGACCTTCATGACCGGATCGGGCGAGTTCACCTATCATGGCTACCCGCCGGATTTCTTCGATTTCATCGTGATCGACGAATGCCACCGCGGTGGCGCCAAGGACGAAAGCACCTGGCGCGGCATCCTCGAATACTTCTCGCCCGCCGTTCAGCTCGGCCTGACTGCGACGCCCAAGCGCGACGTGAACGCCGACACCTACGGCTATTTCGGCGACCCGGTCTACACCTATGCCCTGAGGGAGGGGATCGGCGACGGCTTTCTGACGCCGTTCAAGGTGCGCCAGATGGCCAGCACCATAGATGAGTATACCTGGAGCGACGAGGACGAGTTGATTTCGGGCGAGATCGATCCGGAGAAAACCTACCGCGAGGGCGACTTCAATACGACGCTCGTGATCCCCGAGCGAGAAAAAAGCCGCGTCGAGGAGTTCATAGACCAGATCGACCAGCGCCAGAAGACGCTGGTTTTCTGCGCCACGCAGGACCACGCGGCGCGCGTCCGGGACTACATCAACCAGGTGAAGGACAATCCCGACCCGCATTACTGCCAGCGCGTGACCGCCGACGATGGCAAACTGGGCGAGCAGTATCTGCGCGAGTTCCAGGACAATGAGAAGTCCCTGCCAACCATACTGACGACCTCCCACAAGCTTTCGACCGGCGTGGATGCCCGGAACATCCGCAACATCGTCCTGATGCGCCCGATCAAGTCGATGATCGAATTCAAACAGATCATCGGTCGCGGCACGCGGACCTTCGACGGGAAAGACTTCTTCACCGTCTTCGACTTCGTGAAGGCCTACGAGCACTTCAACGACCCGGAATGGGACGGCGAACCGCTTCCGCCCGATACCCCGTCGCCCGGCCCCAGCCCGACACCGCCCCCCCAGCCCGAGACACCCGAGCCTGGCCCCGACGATCCGCCGGGTGGCGAGAAGGTCGTGGTGAAGCTCGGCGACGGCAAGGAACGGCAGATCCGCTACATCGCCGCGACGACCTACTGGTCTCATGACGGCCGGCCGATCACCGCGCAGGAGTTCATGGAGCAGCTTTTCGGTGATCTCGGCAATCTCGTCGCCTCCGAGGAAGAGCTGCGCGCCGTCTGGAGCGATCCGGAACGGCGCGAAGGCTTCATCCAGCGGCTCACGGAACTCGGCTACGACGCCGATCGCATGGAAGACATGCGCCGCCTTATCGACGCGCCGAACAGCGATGTCTTCGACGTGCTGGCCTATGTCCGCTTTACCCTCGCGCCTCTCGCACGGGCCGAGCGGGCCGAAGCCGCCCGGTCGGCTGGCCTCGGTGGCTACGAATCTGAGATGCGCCAGTTTCTCGACTATGTCCTAACAGCCTACGAGGCCCGAGGTATCGAGGAACTATCTCTGGGCAAGATTCGGGACTTCCTACGTATCCGTTATGGGGGAACGAACGATGCGAAAGCAGCCCTAGGGCCGGTTTCGGAAATCAGGAAGGCCTTTGTGGACATCCAGGAGCATCTGTTCCGCTAGACGAATGACCGCTGCTTCGCACCCCGAAGTTACGAAATCCGCCCTCAATAGACTTGCAGTCACCCGGCCGAAGCGTCTGCATTCGAGAACCGGATTCGACACCTCGTACGACCGAAGTGAAGGCGCATTTCGGACGTAGAACCGCTCGCCCATATAGCAATAGCCGCCTTCCCCTAGAATAGGGGAAGGTTCCTTGCTTCGGTCACACTTTTACCATCCAGGATAATCACCTCGCCCACTGGCTTTGCTGCACCACTGCCAACCGTGTAGTCCAGTTGGACTTACCCCGATTTAGTGGAGAGGTTCTGTCTCAAAATTCCGGTTTATTACCTCGAACTGGATCGGTGATTTATATCCGAGAGCAGAATGTCTGCGCACAGGATTATAGAAACCGTCAATGTATTCGCCAATGGCTTTGATCGCATCCTTACGTGTGTAGAACACAGTTCGCCATATCAGTTCCGACTTGATCGTCTTGAAGACGGTTTCCACCATCGAATTATCGTAACAATTTCCTTTTCCGCTCATGGATGGAAGCATTTTGTGCGCTTCGAGAATTCTGCGATACTCATAACTGGCATATTGGCTTCCCCTGTCCGAGTGCTGGATCAACCCCGGCTCTGGTTGTCGGATTGCAATGGCCTTCTTCAAAGCACAGATCGCGAGATCCTTTTTCATCCTATCCCGTGCTTCCCAGCCGATAATACGACGAGAGAAAAGATCGACAACAATTGCCAGATACAGCCAACCTTCTGCGGTCCATATGTAACTGATATCGACACCCCATTTCTGATCTGGCCCATCACAAGTGAAGTCCTGATCCAGAAGATTGGGAGCGACAGGCTCGCCATGATTGCTGTCGGTCGTGCGTTTGAAGCGTGTTTTCTGCCGGGCTTTAAGGCCGTTTTCGCGCATCAGTCGCGCCGTGCGGTGACGACCTGCCCGAATGCCTTCTTCGTTCAGCTCAACATGCATGCGAGGGCTGCCATAGGTTTCGCGCGACAGCGCAAACTGATTGCGAATGTGCGCCAGAATAATCATGTCATCAAGCTGGCGACGACTGGGCAAACGATGCTTCCATGCATAATAGCCGCTGATACTGACACCTGCGAGAGCACACAGCCGTGACAGAGACATGTGGGCCTTCTCCGTGTCGATGAATGCAAACTTCATCGACTTGTCTCCCGAGCGAAGAAGGCCGTCGCTTTTTTTAATAAATCTCGTTCCTGTCGTAGAAGCTCATTTTCTTTTCGAAGACGGGCAAGCTCCTGATGCATGTCCTCATGCGGACCAGAAAGCAAATCTTTCTCAGCAATATTACGCCGCCAACGGTCAAGTGTTGACTTGCCAATGCCAAGGTCCTCTGCGACCGACGAAATGCTTCGACCACTCGTCGTCAAAATCCGAACGGCTTCGCGTTTGAACTCTTCTGTAAATTCTCGCTGCTTCAATTCCAAGTCTCCTGTCAGTTTTATCTAACAGAAGCCCTCCACTTTTGAAGGGGAAGTCCAAGTTTCACATCAGCGAATTGGAAGGCTGCGAAGATGCCCCGCACTTCCGGACAATCATTCAACGAGACGATGAAGCGGCCCTTGATGCCGGACAGCAATTCAGCCATTTCAGCAAAGTCGTCGCGCCTGAAGCAGTCTTTGCCATAGTCTTTCTCTGAGCCGTAATATGGCGGATCGAGATAGAACAAGGCCCCCTCCCGGTCGTAACGCGCGATGAAATCCCGCCAGTCGAGGTTCTCGATGACGACACCAGACAGGCGCTCATGCACCTCTTCCAGAATGGGGCCAAGGCGGTTCAGATCGAAGCGGGCCGGTCCGTGGCGCTCGACACCAAAATTTCGCCCGGAGACCTTTCCACCGAAGGCCAGCCGCTGGAGATAGAGAAAGCGGGCTGCGCGTTCGAGGTCCGTTAGCGTTTTCGGATCTGTTGCGGCCAGCCGCTCAAACTCCCGGCGTGACGACAGCTGGAATTTGATCACATCCAGAAACTGCGGATAGTGCCGCTGAAGGATCCGGAAGAGCGTGGTCACGTCACCGGAATAGTCATTGACCACCTCGCAGCGGGCCGCCAGCGTGCGGCGGAAGAAAACCCCGCCCATGCCGACGAATGGTTCTGCATAAAGGTCATGCGGGGTCTGTTCGATGATGGAGGAAACGCGCCTGGCGAGACGTTTTTTGCCACCAAGATAGGCGGCAGGCGGCGAAACGGGCCGCACCGATATCATTCCTTGCATTGTGGGATATGTCCGAATCTGCCACACACCGCTTCGCCTGCGCAGGCGGTCGGGTGCGGTGAGGATTCTCTATGCTTACCGGACGGGACTATGTTTGGCGACTGGCCCGTTGTTTGCAGCCTTGGCGGGCTGCAGGCCGCCCGATGCCGGGCAGCAGAAAAGCCGATCAGAAGCGTATTCGTGTCTTGATCATAAGGATGAGAAATTTTGCATGCTGACAACTGTCAAAGTTGCCAGAAGATCCGCACTACGCTTTCTGCTAAGTTACTAAAAACACAGAACATCCAGGAGCCAACTCTACATGACTATCAGGCTTTCAAAATCCTTGATGGTACTTGCCATTGCCTTTTTTGCCACGCTCGTCGCATTTGGGAATATCACGGACTACGGTTCAAACTATGCCTTCGTTCACCATGTCTTCTTAATGGACACGATCTTTCCGGATTCATCAATCAAATACCGGGCGATTGAATCTGAAACCCTTCACCATGCAGGCTACATTTTCATTATTGCACTGGAAACGCTCACCGCGATCCTATGCTGGGTTGGCGGCTTCAAGCTGCTTGCAGCCACTAGCGGTTCGCCGAGAGAGTTTAATGCTCGCAAGAAATGGGCGGTTGCAGGTTTAACTCTGGGTTTTCTGACATGGCAGGTAGGGTTCATGTCGATTGGCGGTGAATGGTTCGGCATGTGGATGTCAGAACAATGGAACGGCATAGAAAGTGCGTTCCGCTTTTTCATCACGATTATTGCGGTTCTGATTTATCTTGTTGTGCCCGACACGGATAATGCCGCTTAGTGAAAGGCAACTCAACCGCTGTGAAAGCTGGAGCATGGTCGTCTCGCCCTCGTTGGCGAATGAAGACGTTCAACATCGAAACTCCGGTGGGCAACGTTGCCGCCGAAGGCTAAGCGCTGAAGATAGAGAAAGCGGGCAGCAACAGATCCGGCAGCGTTGACTGATCTGTTGCTGCTAACCTTTCAAATTCACGACGCGATGACAGCTGGAACTTAATCACATCCAGAAACTGCGGATAGTGCCGCTGCAGGATCCAGAACAGCGTGGTCCCATTAAACCTAGCTATCATAAGGGATATTTTTTTCCGCTTCGCAATAAATCGATCATACCCTCATACGACATTGGCTTTTCAAAAAAATACCCCTGCGCCGTGTCGCATCCCATCTGTTTTAAAGCGATTGCCTGATCGAGTTTCTCAACGCCCTCGGCGGTAACAGACATGCCGAATCCTTTTGATATCCCAATGATTCCTTCGATTATTGCTCGATCACCCTTACCTGCGTTGAAATCATCGACAAAGCTTTTGTCGATTTTGAGTTTATCAACCTTAAACCTTCGGAGATGCGACAAAGATGCGTTGCCTGTTCCAAAATCATCCAACGCGACACTGACCCCGCCGTTACGCAATGACGTTAGCTTCTCAATAGCCGGCTGTTCATTTCGTCCAAACAGTACGTCTTCGGTTACTTCGATCTCAAACTTTTTTACCGGATATCTGAAAGATCTGAGCGCTGACAGAATCGCAGGGACGATTTTTGGGTGACCGAAAGCGATATTGGAAACATTGAAGGCAATACACCCCGCATCGAGCCCTTCGCCGGACAACCTGCGCAAATCCTGCATCACTTTATCAAACAAATAAGCTGTCAGTCTCAAACTAAGGCGATGATCTTCAAAGGCAGACCAGAATGCATGTGGGGACAGAAGCCCCCGCGAGGGATGATGCCACCGCGCCAACATCTCAAACCCAGTGATTTCCCCCGTATTCAGATCAATTTGGGGCTGATAGAACGGAACTAATTCACCACGCGGCAGCCCGAGTGACACTTCCTCAACGATTCTGGCGCGCTCAATAACAGCCGCTCCCATTTTCTCCGTATAGGGCTGCACCTGGTTCCGTCCGCTATTCTTCGCCTCGAACAAGGCTATATCAGCAGCCTTGATCAGCCCTTCAGGAGAACTGGCATGCTCCGGACACCGCGCCATACCGACACTCACTTTAGCCCACAGAGCATGGTCCTTATAACGAACTTGTTTTCCAGCCTGCCGCGCTATTTTTCGTGCCAGCATGGTGGCAGACGTCTCATCCAGATTTTCAGCGATTACTCCGAACTCATCGCCGCTGAGTCGTGCGACCAGCACACCTGGCGCGATCAACGGTTTAAGGCTCTCTGCCACGCCTTTTAAAAATGCGTCACCGGCGTCATGCCCAAACGTATCGTTGATATCCTTGAAATAATCAAAATCCAGCGTGAACAAGCTGACATCGTATTTCTCTTCCAGAGCACGGGAAATCGCATCCTCCAGACTTTTTCGAAAATACAGTCGATTGGGCAGTCCGGTCAGTTCGTCTGTGTTAGCGATGGCGTCAATTTGATCTCGGGCGGACTTCAGCTCAGTGATATCGAAACTGATACCAATTAATCTGCCGGGAGAAATTCTCTGGACACGTGTAGCTAACCAAATAACGTCTCCATCAGGCCCCAGACAGCGAAACGTGACCTCTTCCAGTTCGGCATTTCGGCCAAGCTCAGCGCGAATATTTCGATCATCAGGATGGATCCGCTCAAGAACATCGCAAAGCGGCCCGGACCCAATCCCGATAAGATCCTCTGAGTTTTGGGAGCGCGTAACATAATCGGTTTTCAAGTCTTGTTCCCACGCGACCATACGACCAGCCTGGAGAGCAAGGCTCAACCAATGTTCATTATTGTCTGAGCGACGCCTCTTAATGCCCGGACTACCAAGCGCTCCGTTTTTCTCCACCTTCTTCTCTCTCCCCTGAAAAATAGAAATAGCGAAAAGATAAAAGCAATGAACGTTTTCAAAATATCAGGCAATAAAAATCGTCTTGAAAGTCCGCTATATATGCGAATACTTTAATAGTGATTGAAATTCAGAAAATTACACAACTATTAGTCATCATAGCCGAACATTCACCTTCATCACCCACCCTTCACTGCCCTGATCAACTGCAAGATTCCATCTGAGAGCCACACACCGAAGCCGGTACCTGCCATAGCTGCGCCGAGGATATAGCCGCGGCCGATCTGCTTGATCTTCTGAACATCGGCAACAAAGGTTTCGGTTTCTGTCAGGCGTTCGGAAAGCGCTTTGTTTTCGCTGATCAGCTTTTCATTCTGATGCTCGACCGTGTTCAGGCGTTCATGGATCTCTTCATGGCTGGAGCGGTTATCATCCACCTTGCGGATCAGGGCATCAAGCTTGCCCTGAACCTCTCCGAGCTGACGTGCGATTTCAACGGTCATTTCCCTGCCTTCAAAACGGTCTTCAGCCCCGCCACGCCGGAGCCGACATAAAACACCCACTGGATCATATTCCCCGCCCATGCCTGCATCTGAGGCGTTGGCAGGTCTGCAATCGTCCACGGAAAGTGAAAGACGCTATCGAGGATGACAGCGGTCCACCAAAGCGCCAGCGGTAACAGGAACAGGCTGGCAAACAGCCAGAACCACGGAAACGACAGTTTGGCCTTGTTGTAATCGGCCATGATCCGGGTTTCTTCGACCACCTGCCGGTAATATTCCGCCGTCAGATCCGCTTTGATCTTCTCCCGGTCTGTTTCCTGTTCGGCCCGCTTTTCAATGAGCTTAATGGCGCGGTCGACAATGCCGCCTGCGCCAAGCCGCACCAGCCATGTGAAGAGTGTGCCGATCATACTTCGACCTCATGCCCAGTGATGGTGTTGATCCGGCGCGCGATCACATCGCGATAACGCCATGCAAACCAGAGAGCGGCAAAGACGATGACACCGGCAACAATCCAGCCAACAGGCAGACCAGCCATCCATGCGGCAGCGCCGGAGGCAGCCGCCGACGCGCCGGACTTTGCCGCTGCGTCCTTGAATGCCTTCATGTCGCGCCGCAGCTGGGCAATGGTGGCCGGGCCGATGATGCCGTCATTGACCAGATGCGGATGCGCCATCTGATAGGCCAGCACAGCCTTGCGGGTATTCTTGCCGAACCAGCCGTCGATTGCACCGGGATCAAATCCACGCTTTTTCAGCATGGTCTGAACATCGGCAACAACCGGATCACCGGTTGCGGGCTTTTCGTCCGTTTCGGCGCGCGGCACACCTTCAGGCGCACCCGTAACCGTATCGACACCAGTATAGATGCCCTTTTCAAAAAGAAGGCTTTCTTCCTGTCGGCGACGGACGAGGCCCGGAAGCTTGCGGCCTTTCGAGGTGTTGTAATGTGAAGCCAGATAGTCAGCAGCCTGTTTCAGCCGCCCTGCCCGCCAGAGCTTGCCAAAGCGCCATTTGCTGACCACACGCCCACCGAGGTTATAAGCGGCACTGGTTCCAGCATCGAGCTGATACTGCGTCCGGTTATCCGGCGAATGTGCAACAACCTCTTTGCCGTAGCCGTTATCGATCACTGTGCGAAGGATCCGGTCGGATTGTTCTGCTGTGATCTTCGTTTTGCCGGGGATCAGCTTCTTGATGCTGAGCCTGGCGAATTCCGCCCGGCAGTATGGCGACTTCATCGTGAAGCCCGTGCCGATAGTCGGCGTGCCGGTGGGATCGCGATAGGCTGTCAGCGGATTGCCTTCATGCAGGCGCACAAAGGCACGCCCCCGGCTGGATACCGTGGTGATTGGCATGATCGATTTTCCTTAATACTGGGGTCTGGTTGGTCAGTTACTGTAAGTGAGTATCAACTTCGACTTGACTAAGTTTCGACGAACGGAATATGCAAATCGTATGCATTGCACCGACGAATAGGCTCAATTCCTGATCGTAATTTCATTCGTTGCTTTGCCATTAGGGGGAAGCATGAAATGAAGTTGTTTGCGTTGTTATTGTCTGTGGCGATGCTTGCGGGCTGCAGCACCTACAATCAGGTACTGGAACCAGTTAATGGCCAGATATTTTTGGCTGGTGACAAAGAGTGTGCCCGCTATCGCCCAATTTCTTCGGGCGTCATTCAGTGTTTCAACTCTGAAGGAAGGCCTGCCGGAAACCGTAGAGCGCTGACCTCGCAAGAATTGCAGTATTATCAAATGCGACAGATGCAACAACAACAGCAGGCTCAATATCAGAGTATGATGTTGCAGCAGCAAATCGCTCAAAACCAAATGGCGTCGCAGCAATATACCGCAAACGTATATCAGTCGATCTCGAACAATATGCCGTCTTATCAGCTCGGTTCTTGGGCCTATCAAAAGCCACAGGTACGCTGCATCAGCGCAAGCATTTACACGAACTGCAGAGCCTACTGAAGCTCGGTCGAGCGCCGATTTGGCACCCAGCAACGCCAGAGCGTCACAGCAACACCCAAGGGTAAAACAGCGATTGCCCGCAACAAGCCGCCGCCATGGCACATCGCACGATAGAATTCTGTTCCGGCCCGAAAACGGGACCATCCTAGCATGACAATCAAGTAGTCATGAATGCACGAAGCCCAAACAAGCCAGCACCAGTCCCACCGAGCCACATGTGACGTGATCCATCGCCTACAAAATGGCGACGAGATATTAAAGACATAGCCGTTTGGGATCGTCACGGTGTGGCCAGTTCCAAGCTGCCAGACAAAGGTTGACGTACGCCGGAAGTGTTCTCCATCCGGCAGTATTTCGTAAGCTTTCATGCGCAGGTCTCCGCAGGTGTAACAGCATGGAGAGCCACTTCAAACGTCTTCAAAGTGTCTGGTATCGTGCCAGGTTCGCGAATTCGCACGTTGATATGAAAACCGTCAACTGGTTGGATGACCATATATCCGCCGTCGTCGTCCCACCCGTGGATGCTCAGACGATCCCGCCATAGACAGCGCCGTCAACTGATTTCCGAGAATCTCAGCCCAATCATCGGTGATGGCATGCCGGTCAGTCCGGCCAGTAGCTGTCATTGGCGTAATCGGCAGGGATCGGATCCATATCCTTGATCGTTCGGGCTGCCATAATATGCGCCTGCTCATGCGCCAGAACGGCCTCACCGAGTGCGACCATGGCCTGTGCATCGAGTTTGTGCGTGGTATTGTCTGCCGCAATCCATGCAAAGTCATAGTTCTGACCGTGCCAGCGATAGTCACCGGCAACCGTCCCCGCCTCGATTGCAGATCGGGCAGATGCTGCCCAGCGCGAGATCTTGTCGATATCGCCGGGGCGGGACTGATACTTAACACCTGCGAACAGAAAGCCGTCGGCAATGCGCCGGTCGCGTTCGGCATCCACGGCGTTGCGCAACATCCGGTTTTCGCGGCCTTCAACAAACGCCGCGACAGCGTCCCGATGCTGATCGAGTAAGGCATGCAGATCATCCGGCGATGGGAAATCCGCTTCAACGTTCCATTCGAGGATCACTGCTGAGCCGAGACGCTGATCGGTCTCCTCATCAATCAGATGACCGGTTTTAAAATCCTGATCGGCAGTCGCGTCAGGAAAGGCCAGCGACAACAGATAACCAAGCGTATTGTGATCAAGGTCAGGATTGAGCGCATTGGCGCTGTCGGGGGAGATTTCAGTCGCCATTACCGGTTCCTCGCATATTTCGCACGAACATAAATTTCACGAACAGCCCAGTCATAGTTCTGGACGCGCAGGCCGGTGACAAACATACCTGCCGGACAATCAACGTTGTTGCCTGTCGTCTTAACCGTGCCGATCTCGTACACGCCGGAGTCATGCTGGACGCGCGCGCCAGCCTGAGCAAACCTGTCGTGGAGCCACCCATATGAGTTAGTCCACGTGTCGCCGCTGGGCGCTATCATGAACCTTTGTGAGCCAAGATCATTCGGGGTGGCTCCCCAGTAAAGCGTAAAGTTAGACCTCTCGCCGTCGGTGCCATACTTAATGCCAGCGGCCCAGTTACCGGCGTTTGGTTTAGAGAACAAAATGCGCGGACCATCGCTTGTGCCGCGCTCCTCTAGGTGGAGCCGTGTCCCGTAAGATCGGGCTTGTCCAGTGAGTTTCAGGTTAGGTTGGCCCTGTGCCGGTGCCTCGAAGGCGTTAGGTCCCCATGAGTAAAACCCACCGTCCTGCCGGAACTCCCAATGCGGCCAGTCCGCGTTACCAAACCCCTTCACCGTTATCCGAGCAGCATGATAGCTGCCCACAAGCTCATACATAGTGAAATCTGCAAATGCTCCATTAACATCACCGTCGCTGGTGGCACCACGAGGAATGCGGAGTCTCAGAGTAGAGTAATTGTCAGCACCGGTTGTTCCTGAGTTTGCATCCGGGGCGTGCTGTACGAGCCCCCAACCGTTTGTGACCAGCGGCCCCATCGTATCGCCTGACTTCGAAACAGCCTCCAGCTTGTCCCGCGCCTCTGCGGCATTGTCTGCGCTCATCAGATCATTGGTGTAATCCGTGCCACCGGCGCTGACAAAATCATGGCTGTCCGGTTTGAGTTCGCCGATCACGACATCATCCGCGCCATCATAGACGCAAAGCTTCCATGGGCTGGACGCCGTGTTGATCCACATCGTGCCCGCACTGGCATAGGATGGCCGCTCAACACCGCTGTGCAGTGTCAGTGCGGCCTTGCGCCAGCTGTTGATATTGGCCGCAAGCTGCGAGCCATTGGTGACGGTCGGATCAATCGTCACATTCTCATATTGCGTCATGCATGCACCTTTCCGTAGCCAACGGCCACATAGTCAAACGAGCGCTCAACCGGCGTGCCGGACTGATCTTTGAACACGATGCCAAAGCCGCTCTCATCCTTGTTTGCGATTTCGTAAAAGTCGCCGAAGCGAAGGCCCTGCGCCGATATCGAAACACCTGTCAGCCCATAATAAGGCGGGTCAAAGCCGATCCGCTTTCCGGCAACCGGCACGACGATATTGTTGCCGCTTAAAATCCGGTCGGGCATATCGACCGTCAGCTCAGCCCGTGCGACAATCGGCGTGATGTTCTCATCTTCTGACGAAAGCCGAAGCCGCATCCGATAGGCCCGTGCCGCCACATCGCCGGTCGCCGCCTCATGCCAGTCTGTCCAGACGGTATCAGATGCACCCGGATCCCCATCCGTGGTGCGGATTTCCATCACCACATTCCACTTCGACGGATCCGCCCCGACCATGCCATCGAGGTCGATCAGCAGCGGCCATTTATCCATCGTCTCATCCAGTTCCTGCCCGTAAACAGACAGAACCGGCGTGATCCTTGAAGTGAAGACCGAGCCAAGATCGATGGTGCGGGCCGAGACATAGGTTCCGGCCTCAACCACGGTGTAGATATCGTCTCCGGCATTGGCCAGCCGCAGGCCCGGTTCACCGGCAAAGCAATTGTCCAGTGTCCCGGACCATGCCGGTTGCTCGACAAAGCGCTCGATTGCATTCGTCGGCGTTGCCCCGACCGTGGTCTGAATGAGGGTGGCAGAGGGACTTTCAACGCCCTGCCGCGTTACCGCCTTGATCAGGTAGGTTCCCGGTCGTGTCGGGATCTGCACGCTTGTTGCATCGACATGGCCGAGCTGTGCACCGGAAGAACGCCATGTCACGCCCGTCATCTCCGGCGAATAGCGGATCACATAATGCGACAGGTTCAGTGCATCGACCGGCGACCATGTCAGCGTCGCCATATCGCCGATCACTGCAATGTTGAAGCGTTCGACATTGCCCGGTGGTGACAGGACACTCGACAGATAAACTGCTTCAAGCTGCGTCCATTTTGACCGCTGATTGAGCGCGGTAAAGACGGAACGAACCCGGAAGCTGTAAACACCGGGATCGAGATCCTGCAGATCAATCGAAACGCTTGTCGTGGAACCGACCGGCAGCCAGATCCCGCCCTGCTCGCGATACTCCACCTCGTAAAGGGTCGCCCGTGTATCATTCGGGGCAGACCAGCCGATTGTGACCGCACCGCGCACCGACACGCCACCGGCCAGATAGAGATATTCTTCCACCGTGATATGCGATGGTGCCAGAAGCGGCCCGGTCGGATAGGTGGAAAACGATGGCGGTTCGAGGATCAGACCTTTCTCGACGCGATCCCATTTGGTTTCGTCATAGATCAGCGCCGAGACATCGAACTGATGCTTGTCGTTTTCCGTGATCGATAAAACCCGGAAGGGACGCGGTGCGGCATCCGAGCCTGTCAGGATCCACATTGCACCGGCGACCGGCTTGTCCGGAAGCGCCGATGACAGAACAAGTGTTTCTGTTATTTCTGTATGTTCTGTTTGTTCTATTGTTTCTGTATTTTCTGTATTTTCCGTTAGTTCCGTTAGTTCCGTTGTTTCTGTTTTCCCTGCCCCATTCACCACCGAGCGATCCGCCAGTGCACCATCCGGCATCACAGCCGTCAGTGTATAGGTCTCGCCGTCATTGAGCGTCACCGGTGCATCGACCGTGACCATGGTCAGATCGTCCGAAACGGCCTTGATCCGCCCGCCATAACGCACGCCCGCATAGGATGGATCAGCCACCAGAACCACATCACCCGGCGCAACGTCAGCATGATCCAGCCCCGCACGATAGGTCACGACTTCAGTTGAGTGCTGTTCGGTATCAAGCAGCCATGCGCCGTAACGATGCGCCTGCCCGCGTGAGCAACAGCCAATCGCCTGGATCTCTGTCTGGCGTGATCCATACCGCGCAACGGCATCCGGATCTTCGACCACTTCAATGGCGGGTTTATAGTTGTTCTCAGGATCGAACCAGCGTACCAGCACCTGCGTGTGGCGGGCCGAGAGCGCCGATCCCTGATAGGAAAATGTGCCGTCAACCACATTGGCCTGAGACACCAGTTTCACGGGATCGGCAGGCTTGTCACAAACCGCCGTGACCGCACCCGTCCCCCAGTAGACCATACCCCGGAACACACCGGCAAAGGCTGTCAGGACATTGATCGCCTCATCGCGTGAGGTAATCGCGCCGTTGAAGGTGTAACGCGGCTCTTTCCCGCCAAAGCCATCATCGACCAGTGCATCGCAATATTGCGCGATCTCGTAAAGCGCCCATTTCGACACCTGCCCGACATCGACATACTGGCCGAGGCCATAGCGGTCATTGACCACCAGATCATAAAAGATCCATGCCGGATTATCGGTGACCGCCCGTTTGAATGTGCCATCCCAGACACCGGCATAGGCCCGCGCCTCCGGATCATAATTTGAGGGCACTTCAATCTCGATACCGGCCCAGTCAACAGACACGGTCGGGATGGCATTGCCGCCAAACTCGGCCGCATCCAGCGTGACACCCAGAACAGCACTGTCGGGGTAGGTCAGCCGGTAATCTTCAATCACCGTATAGGATGACCAGTAGGTCTGGTTATTGGACGTTGTGCCATTGGCATCCTCGGAAAGACGACGAACCCGGATATACCACGGCCCGGCCTCCTCCAGCGGGATCCGGTAGGCCCGGACATAAGGCGAGGTGCATTTGCCCGAGATCGTGTCCCGGCGCACTTCGCGCCATGTGCCTGCCTCTGAGCGCCGGTCAATGGCGATATCAACCGAATTCTCTTTGACATTGCCATTATCGGGATCGGTATAGATCAGCTGCGGCACCTGAATAGAGACACGCACTGCCGTTGCCGCCAGATTGGTGATGGCCCGCGTGGCCGACAGATCCTGTTTGATCTCAACACCAACGCCCTGTTCATTCTCGACAGCCGGAAACCCGGACAAGGCGGCCTGATCAGGAAAGCCGTTGCGGGTCTCAAAAGTGCCGCCTTCAAAGTTGAACGAGCCGTCCGGGTTCTGGACCGGCACATCGTCAAAGAAGATCGACTTCGCCCCATCCTTCAGCCCACCGGTCACGCCTTCGCTGACCAGAAACAAAAGCCGCATGGTTTGTTTTGAGCGCAGCGTGTTCGGGGCTTCGTTGTATCCGCCGGAGCCACCGCTTTTGCCGCCCTTCCCGCCACCGCCATGGCCGGAAATTCGCATATGTTGCATGATGTGTTTCCGAAATTCAGATTGCGATATCTTCGGTGGAAAGGCCCGCGGCGATCAGCACCGGCGAGACCCGGAATTTCTTCCCATAGACCAGCGGCACGGGGCCGCCTTCCGTCGTCACATTGGCCCCGCCGTTAAACAGATAGGAGGCCTGATCTTCATTGGAGCTGTCAGCGACTTTCGGGGCCGGTGAAAGCATCTGTCCGAGCCCGCCCATGGCAAGCGCCATACCAAGCCCCTTCATCGCACCGCCGACCGTCGTTCCCAGAAAGCCAGCACCGGCCAGTGAGGCAGGCATGAAGAAGGCCGCGCCGATCAGGAACAC
>NZ_SMAR01000049.1 GCF_004342225.1 Martelella mediterranea
TGCCAGCGGCAATCAGGATGATAACATCACAAATGACGCGACATAGAATCTCAGACAGATTGTCGCCGGCGTCTCAGACAGATTGTCGCGCTATAAACGGACTGGCATTGACCTGCACCCCTTGCGTCCCTCGTTCAATTCGAGAGTCTGCGGGTTTGTGCAGTGCGCCCATTTGTTGGACCGCCGGATGTTGGATTTTTCCGGCTCTGATCACGGTGGCGGGCTGGCAGCGCCACCGGGATTATGCAACGCGATCGGGACATTGTATCCGATCGCTGAATGAGGACGATCCTCATTGTAGTATCTACGCCAATCCTCCAACTTTTCGCACGCATCCGCAAGGGTCATGAACCAGTTCGCGTTCAGGCATTCCGAACGCAGCTTGCTGTTAAAGGCTTCGATAAAGCCATTATCGGTCGGCTTACCAGGCCGCGAGAAGTCCAGCGTAACCTTGTTCACATAGGCCCAGAGATCGAGATCGCGGGAGATAAATTCGCTGCCATTGTCGACCCGTATCGTCTTCGGATAGCCGCCTTTCCTGCAAATCCGTTCCAGCGTTTGCACGACATCCTCACCGCGATAGCTAAAGCGCGGGTCAGTTGCCGGGCTGAAGCGCGAATGGATATCCACAATGGTCAGGATCCGCAGCTTCTTGCCTGCCGCGAGTTGGTCGTGAACAAAGTCCATAGCCCAGATATCATTCGGCCCAATGGCTTCCTGACGATCCTCCCGCAGCTTTGCCTTCACCCGGCGTTTCGGGTGCTTGTTCCTGAGCTGCAGCCCTAACGCCTTGTAAATCCTGCGGGTCTTCTTGATATTGACCATCCAGCCTTCTCGTCGAAGGAGCACGTGAACACGGCGATAGCCAAACCGCACGCGTGTCTCGCATATCTCCTTGATCCGTCTTTCAAGAGCGGCCTGACCGATGCGGCGGGACTTGTAATGGTAGGTCGAGGTATCGAACGTCAGAACCTTGCAGGCCCGCCTGATCGACACCCCCCAGTCCACCAGCATCCCATCCACAAGCTTGCGCGTTCGGGCAGGCCTCAGAGCTTTCGGCGGATGACGTCCTGAAGCATCTCGCGGTCCAGCGTCAGATCCGCCACGATCCGTTTCAGTTTCGCATTCTCATCTTCCAAAGCCTTCAGTCGGCGCATCTCGTCAGGCAGAAGACCTGCGTATTTTTTCTTCCAGTTGAAATAGGTTGCCTGGCTGATCCCCGCCTTGCGGCAGATCTCCGCCACAGGCACACCGTCATCGCCCTGCTTCAGAATAAACGCCTTCTGGGCGTCCGAAAACTTCGATGCCTTCATCTCTTCCACTCCTTCTCCCAGCCGGGAAAATACCGCGGAAAACTCCATCATCAAACGGTCCAGTTTTCAGGGGGCAGAGCAGCAGAGCAGCAGCGGGACAGCTCGGATATAAGCAAGGGCTGCACGGCGGCATCCGTAGCATACATTGATTCAGACTTGACATCATCATTTCAATTATAGATATTTCTATTATTGAAATTGGAGGAATGCATGATTGTTGAGGGTGCCAGCGCTCCGCGTGACCTGAAGACCGTTGAAATCGAGGCGGATCTGGTCGTTGTGGGAGGCGGTCTTTCCGGTGTGTGTGCCGCAATCGCGGCGGCGCGGGAGGGCTTGAAGGTCGCATTGGTGCAGGACCGGCCGGTTCTGGGCGGCAACGCCTCAAGCGAGGTTCGTCTCTGGATCCTGGGCGCCACCTCCCATGGCGGCAACAACAATCGCTTTGCCCGTGAAGGCGGAATCATCAATGAGCTGCTGCTGGAAAACCAGTTCCGCAATCCGGGCGGCAATCCCGTCATCTTCGACAGCATCGTGCAGGATTGGGTGAGCCGGGAGCAGAACCTGACCGTCCTGGTCAATACCCAGGTCTTTCATGCGGTAACAACGGATAATCGTGTCCGCGAGATCCATGCCTTCAACTCACAGAACAGCACCATGTACAGGCTTTCAGGCGCCTTTTTCGCTGATTCCAGCGGGGACGGCATTCTCGTTCACATGTCGGGTGCTGCCTATCGCATGGGCGCGGAAAAGGCCGAGGAGTTCGATGAGCCCATGGCGCCGGGCAATAATTACGGCGAGTTGCTCGGTCATTCGATGTATTTCTACACCAAGGATGTTGGCCATCCCGTCGATTATGTCGCGCCCGATTTTGCGCTGAAGGACGTGCCAAGTCTCATTCCGCGCTACCGCCGGTTCCGCACCACCGAGCAGGGGTGTTCGCTGTGGTGGATCGAATGGGGCGGCAGACTGGACACGATCCATCAGTCGGAAGAGATCAAGGTCGAGCTGCAGAAGATCGTCTATGGCGTCTGGAATTACATCAAGAATTCCGGCGAATTTCCCGAAGCCGCTAATCTGGCGCTCGAATGGATCGGCACCATTCCCGGCAAGCGCGAAAGCCGGCGCGCAGAAGGCGACTATATTCTCAGGCAACAGGATATTGTCCGACAGATCGTCCATGAAGACGATGTCTGCCATGGCGGCTGGTCGATCGACCTGCATCCTGCCGACGGCGTCTATGGCGACGCCGATGGTTGCAATCAGTTTCATGCCAAGGGTGTCTACGGCATTCCCTTCCGCTGCATGTACAGCCGCAATATCGAAAATCTCTTTACCAATGGCAGGCTCCTGTCCGCCTCTCATGTCGCCTTCGGCTCGTCGCGGGTGATGGCGACGTCGTCGACCGTTGGCCAGGCGATCGGCACGGCTGCAGCCCTTTGCGTCAAGGCTGGCGTTTTGCCGCGCGATGTGGCGAAGCCGGAATATCTTCCCACCTTGAAACTCAGTTTGTCACGGGCCGGTCACTACGTGCCCCGTTACGATGCCTTGGTGGACGGTAATCTGGCGCATGCCGCCAAAATCACCGTGTCCTCGAGCCTCGCACTCTCCGGTCTCGCCCATGATCGTGGCTACAAACAACTGACGGCCAGTTATGCCGAGCTTTTGCCGGGACGCACCGACATTGACAATGTGATCCATGTACCGGTGCGCGCAGCGCGGTCGACGGAGCTCAACGTTGAACTGAAGATTGCCGAGAAGCCTGAAAACCATACGCCGGAGACACTGGTCAGCGCGGTTTCGCTGCCGCTTGATGCTGGCGAACAGACCGTCGCGATCCCGCTACCGAAACTTGCACAGGCACAATATGTATTTGTCTGCTTTATGGAAAACCCGGATGTCGAGATCGGGCTTTCGAGTGAGTGCATCACCGGTCTTGTCGCGGTCAAGAAAGGCGGCCTCGACAAGGTTTCGACCACGGCTCGACAGGAAGCGCCAAGCGAACTTGGCGTCGACAGCTTCGATTTCTGGGTGCCCGAGCGCCGGCCCGGGGGCGCTAATATCGCCTTTGACGCGGATCATCCCCTGCATGTCTTCGATGCGGCCAATCTGACATCCGGGCCACTCAGACCGACCTCCGCCCCCAATGCCTGGATGGCCGATCGTGCGGACACGGCGCCCGAAGTGAAACTCGGCTTCGAGACGCCGATCCTCGCCCGAAAACTCATTCTCTATCTTGATTGCGATTACGATCATCCGCTGGAAAGCGTGCAATACCGCCACCATGACCGCGTTATGCCGCTTCTTGTCCATGACGCCACGATCAGCGTCAATGGCCGCGTCGTGGCCGAGATCCGAGACAATCGCAATCCCGTCCTTGCTGTCGATCTTTCGGAGGAAAGACAGATCGACAGCCTGAGCCTGCGGCTGGCCAACAGACAGGGCCACGCCGTGTCACTGCTTGGACTGCGTGTAGAATAAACCGATAACTGGAGGAGAAACGATGATGGTTTTCAAAGCGGGCGTTGCAGCGCTGGCGCTGTCGGTGAGTGCGTTTGGCGCTCATGCCGCCGATGGCAAGGTGACATTCCTGAACTGGATCACGGCCGAGCCCAGCAATGCGCCGGTCATGACCCAGCTGATCGAAGAAACCGGCGTACCGGTTGATGTGCTGTCGAGCGCCTGGGGGGATATGCAGAAGACGGTCTTCTTGAGGATCCGGACCGGCCAGCCGCTTGATGTCTACCAGGCACAGGAACGCTGGCTGCCGACCTTTGCCCAGATGCCCGACGTGGTCGATTTCAACGAACTCTACGGCGAGGAGAAACTTGCGGCAATGTTCCCGCCGGAAGTGCTGGCCGCGGGTCAGGTCAAAGGCAAGCAGGTTGGTATGCCTTGGAATATCGGCTCGATCAGCCTCGTCTCCAACCGAAAGGTGCTGGAGTCGGCCGGGGTTAACGAGCCGCCGGCGACGATCGACGACTTCGTCGCCGATCTTGAAAAGGTCAAGGAGGCCCACCCGAACAGCACACCTTATGCGATGATGACCAAGGGTGACGATCTGGTGTCA
Source organism: Martelella mediterranea (assembly GCF_004342225.1). Taxonomy (GTDB): domain Bacteria; phylum Pseudomonadota; class Alphaproteobacteria; order Rhizobiales; family Rhizobiaceae; genus Martelella; species Martelella mediterranea_B. The sequence continues at coordinate 4,381 of NZ_SMAR01000049.1, forward strand.
AGCGATTTCCAGCTTTGGCTCTGGGCCTTTGGCGGCTCGATCTTCGACGAAAACGGCCAGCCGGTCGTCAATTCTGAAGCCACGGTCCAGACCCTGGACTTCATGAAGGATCTGGTCGATCGCGGACTTTCCGCTCTTGATGTTGATCGCGGGGCTGCACGGCGCATGTTCGGACAAGGCGAGAGTGCCTATTATTTCGATGCGCCGGTCGCCAAGGGTTTTGCCGAAGACTTTTCCGGCGAGGGCGAATCCTTCGTAGAATATGTCTATCCGATCCCCATGCCGGTGGCCGAGGCTGGCATGACCCCGCACTCCATGGAATGGGGGCACCTTCTGGTGATGCGCAAGACGGATGAGGGCTTGGTGGACGGCACCCTTTCCGCCGAGAGCCCCTCTGCAAAGCTGATTTCGGGCCTGACAATGAATGATGAGATTCAGCTGGAATACTTCCAGAAACTGGGCGCAATCCCGGTCACCAAGTCGGCACGGGCGAGCGACATCGTCACCTCCGACCAGTATATCGTCGACTGGAATGCCTCGCTTGGCATGCCGAAGCTCAACGAACTCGCTTCTCTCAAGGACAGCGCCAACTATGTCGCCATTGTTTCGGAGGAGGTTCAATCCGCCGTGCTGGGCAAGAAAGAGGCGGCAGCGGCTGCGGCCGATATGCAGAGCCGTATCGAAAAATTGATGAACTGAGGACGGTGACATGGACATGGCGACCACGCACCAGCTGGGGACGAAAAACCCGGCCCGGCGCAAGCCCGGCTATCTGAAACGTTCAGACAGGCGTTTCGCCTATCTGATCCTCGCCCCGGCGATGATTGCGTTTCTGGTCATGGTGGCTTGGCCCTTCGTGGATGCCATGTCCATGGCCTTCTACCAATACACGATCTACGACACGGAGCCGATCTTCATCGGCTTCGAGAACTTCAGGACCATCCTGACCGATCCTTACGTGCTCGGGTCATGGGTGACGACGGCCATCTTTGTTGCCGGCACAACGCTTCTGACCATGTTTCTCGGTCTCTCCTGGGCGTTGCTCATGTATCAGGATTTCCGCGGCCGCGCCGTCTTCCGCACTATGACGCTGCTGCCGTGGATTCTGCCATCAACGGTCAGCGCCTTTATCTGGGCCTGGATGCTGAACGGACGCTACGGCATCGTCAATGTGCTGTTGATGGATATCGGGGTGGTCAACGCGCCAGTACAGTTTCTCTCCAACGATGTCGGGGCGATGATGGCCGTCATTCTGACACGGACCTGGATTTCCATCCCGCTGTTCATGTCTTTCTTCCTTGCAGGACTACAAAGCATGGATTTCCAGCAGATCGAGGCGGCGCGCATCGATGGCGCCGGCAATCTGAAGATTGTGCGGCGCCTGATCCTGCCACATCTCAAACCCGTCTTCCTCGTCACCGGTGCGCTGGGCATGATCGGCAATCTGCAGCAGTTCGACATCATTTTTGCGCTGACCGGCGGCGGACCGGTGCGGGCAACCTCGGTTTTGTCGATCGAAGTCTACAAACAGGCCTTCCAGAACTGGAATCTCGGCATGGCGTCTGCCATCGGCGTGCTTTGGGTCTTCACGCTGATGCCGATCGTCATCTTCTATCTCAGAAGCCTGTTCAGGGAGGATTGAGCCATGCTTGAACTGCGCACCTGGCGGGAAAAGACCGGCTTTATCGTCCTTCTCGCCATCATCGCCTTCTTTCTATTCTTCCCTGTTTACTGGGCGCTGTCGAGCGCCTTCAAGGCTAACGCCGAGCTCTATCTTTCAGATCCGACCTTCGTGCCACACCGGCCTTATCTCGGCCATTTCATCAATGCCATCACGCAGGGTCCGTTGATCCTGCAGCTTGGCAATAGCCTTGTCACGTCTACCGCTTCGGCGCTTTTGAACGCGGTTCTGGCAGCGCTGGCCGGCTACAGCTTCGCCAAATTCGACTATCCGGTGAAACGTCCACTGATGCTGCTCATCCTGTCGGCGCAGATGTTTCCCTTTGGCGTTCTGCTGATCAGCATCTACCCGATGTTGCAATCGGTTGGCCTGCTCGACACCCGTATCGGACTGACGGTTTCCTATATCGTCTTCGCGCTGCCGGTCTCGACCTATATGATGTACAGCTATTTCAAGCAGGTGCCGAACGAGCTGATTGAGGCGGCCAAAGTGGATGGCGCTAGCAATATGAAAATCTTCCGGCGCATCGTCATGCCGATCTCGCTGCCGGCCTTCATCACCGTTGCGCTCTATGCTTTCATGTGGTCGTGGAATGATCTGCTCTATTCGATGACGCTGATCACCTCTGATGACAAGCGCACCGTCGGTCCCGGCCTTCTGTTACGCTATATCAACGAAAACAATGCCGATTGGGGCGGGGCCATGGCGGCCTCATTTATCGTCGCCGCGCCGGTTATCCTTGTCTTTTCCATGCTGCAGAAGCAATTCATTGGCGGCGTGACCTCGGGAGCGGTGAAATGAGCGACAAACCCCAGACATCCCAGCCCAACCAGAGCCTCGTCGATGGTATCCGCTGTTTTCAGGAACTGACGACCAGCGATCATCCGCTTGGCACCAAGGAACTTGCCGAGCGGCTGGGCATCAACATGATCAAGGTGAACCGGCTGCTCAGGACGCTGAAAGCCATCGGCATGGCCGAGCAGAACCAGCAGAAGAAATATCTGCCAGGCCCCGTGGTGCATGTTCTGGCGGCGCAGAGCTTTCATTCCTCCGCGTTGTTTCGCGCTGCGACCCATGTGGCGATCGGCCATGCATACGATGACCGGACGCTGGCGATCGGCATTCTGTGGAAGGACGCGGTGGTCTATATGTATCACGCACTTGCCCATCAGAACCCGGCCGAAGGCCTTGGTGGCTATCATCTCTACCACGCCTCGCAATCTTCGATCGGCAAGGCGCTTCTGGCCGAGATGGATGACGACGCGCTGGCGCTCTGCACCGCCGACTGGTCGGAGGACGCAAGAGCGGGCCTTGCCGACACTATCGCCGCCATAAGGCGCAACGGCTATGCCTGTCAGCGCGATGCGGCTGGCCGCATCAACAATATCGCCGCCACCTTTTCGGTTGGCGGCGCAAAAGCCGGCATTGCTTTTACCGATATCGCTGTCGAAGACAGCGCCCTTGAGAGCTATGTCGGCGAATTGAAGACGCTGATCCGCGAAATTGAAAGCTACGCCTGAAAGGCAGAACCGGGAGGAAAATCATGGCCGATGTGAAACTCGATCGCGTGGTCAAGCGCTTCGGGGAACTGGAAACCATCCACGGTGTTGATCTCGATATTGAAAGCGGTTCCTTCGTCGTTTTTGTCGGCCCCTCCGGCTGCGGGAAATCGACGCTCTTGCGAATGATTGCCGGGCTGGAGGAGGTCACCGAAGGTGATGTCTACATTGGCGGCAAATGCGTGACAGAAGCGAAAGCGAGTGCGCGTGGAATTGGCATGGTGTTCCAGTCCTACGCGCTTTATCCGCATATGACGGTGCGGGAAAACATGAGTTTCGGCCTGGAGGTTGCCGGCGAACCGAAGGAGGTGATTGCGGCGCGCGTCAGCGAAGCGGCTGAAATCCTCAAGCTCGGCGAGCTGCTGGACCGCAAACCGCGCCAGCTTTCCGGCGGCCAGCGCCAGCGTGTTGCCATCGGCCGCACCATTGTGCGCCAGCCCAAGGTGTTCCTGTTTGACGAACCGCTTTCCAATCTCGATGCCGAGTTGCGGGTACAGATGCGCATCGAGATCACCAGGCTGCATGAACGGCTCGGCAACACGATGATCTATGTCACCCACGATCAGGTCGAAGCCATGACCATGGCCGACACGATCGTTGTCCTGCGTGATGGCGCGGTCGAGCAAGTTGGCACCCCGCTTACGCTTTATCACCGGCCGGAAAACCGTTTTGTTGCCGGCTTCATCGGCTCGCCAAAGATGAATTTCCTGCCTGTGCGTGTAAAGTCGGTCGCAAGTGGCAACTTCACAATCACGTTGCCGGATGGTCAGGACATATCGCTCTCCGCCCTCGGCCGGCTGCCCGCAAGCGGCGAAATGCTGGAGCTTGGCATTCGCCCTGAGCATTTCATCGTTGGAAAGGGTGGCGATTTCGAGGTTATTCTGCATTGCGATGTCGTGGAGGAACTCGGCGGTACCACCTATGTCTATGGTGAATATGACGGATGCCAGCTAATTGTCGAAGGCGATGGCGACATGCGGATTCAGCGCGGTAAGGATGAGCTTTTCAGCTTCGATCGGGACCGCTTGCATCTCTTCGATGACAAGGGCAGAGCGGTCATTCTTCAGCTGGACACAGATCCGTCGGCCGGTGGTGGCAACTCAGCTGCGACCGTCGTGCCTGCCAGCTAATCTCTGTGCGCAAATGCCTTGGGTTGTGAGTGTAGATCAGTCCCGGCCAAGGCCCATACAATCTCGTGTGGCTGCTGGGCTAGCGGAATCTCACTTTCGTTGGCGGTCTTTCTGAAGCTTTTCAAAGGCGGAAAGCACGTCATGAAGCGTTGCCTTGACATGTTGTTCCGCGACCCGACGCGCTGTGGCGGCATCCCGTTTGTGGAAGGCGTCATACCAAGAGTCAATGATTAGAACTCATATGATGCGCGCTGGAATGGTCGTCCGAGTAGGAAAGTACCGTGAGACGCGATGCTTGAGCATCGCGCGAGGATTTTGACGCCGAGCTTCCCGGCTGAGCGTCGCCGGATTTCATTGGCAAAGTGTCGACCGAATTTCGCCGCCCAAAGGCGCACTGTTTGATGCGAGACGATCATCCCACGCGCCGCCAGCAGAACTTCAACCATGCGTAGACTGAGCGGAAACCGGAAGTACAGCCAGACGGCGTGAGCAATCACCTCATCTGGAAATCGGTGGCGACGACAGACGGGATCACGGACAGAGCTGGTCATACCGTCAGACCCCACATTTCGATGGACCGCCGGTTAACTTTACAGTGCCTAACAAGCCGACACGGGGAAGCCCGCGCTGAAAACCAGTGCGGGCTTCCGATTGTTCTGGCTCCACCTTCGACCGGGATTGCGGTCACCCCTATGACAGCGTTTTACCCACCATAAGTCAAATTTGGCAGGAAAAGGACAATCTCCGGCACGAACAGCAGCAATGCGATCAAGGCGAGGATGGCTCCAATGAATGGCAAGGCTTCTTTCACATATTCCTCGACCTTGGTATCAAGCAGACTGCAGACCGTAAACATAGCCACGCCGACAGGTGGTGTCATCGAGCCGAAGGTCACGATGGTCATCATCAGAATACCGAAATGCACAGGATCGACACCAGCCTTTGTAACAACAGGCACCAGAATAGGTGTCAGCAGCAGAACCAGAATAGTGCTTTCGAAAAACAGGCCGGCAATAAAAAGGCTGACCAGGATCACTGCGACAATCAGGATCGGATTGGAAAGGCTTTGCAGCATAAAGTGGGCCACGTCCTGCGGCACCTGCAGGAAAATGATGGCAAAGCCGATCATGCCTGACATCAAAATGATCAGCATGATCAAGCCAATGTCCGAAAGTGCATGTGCGAAGGCGCGTTTGATCGCCTCAAATGTCATGTCGCCATGTGCGACCTTGCCGATGACAATGGCATAGACGACCGCAAAAGCACCGACTTCCGACGGTGTAAACAGACCACCGCGTATCGTGCCGATCAGAAGCACCGGAAACAGCAAAGCCCATTTCGCACCCCAGGCAGCACGTCCGAACTCGGCGGCGGTTGGCTTGCGCATATCGGTCATGACGTAGCCGCGTTTGCGAGCGATCAGCCATGCAGCCACCATCAGAAAAAGCATCATGAGCATACCGGGTATGATACCGGCCATGAACAGTCGCCCGATGGAAACCTGTCCGACATACCCATAAAGGATAAGGCCGATTGACGGCGGAATGGTCGATGTTATCAATGATGAAAGTGCGATGACGGCGGCCGAGTACCCCTTGGAATAGCCATTGGAGATCATCTGTGGGCCAAGCACTCTTGCTTCCATGGCGGCATCGGCTACGGCGGAACCGGATACACCGCCCATCAGCGTTGAAAGAATGATTGAAACCTGAGCAAGACCACCCGCCATCCAGCCGACAGCAACTTTCGAGAATGTGAAAAGACGATCTGTGATGCCGCTTTCATTCATCAGGTGGCCGGCGAGCACGAAAAAGGGCACGGCCAGAAGCGGAAAACTCTGCGAAACGGTCGCGATTTTCTGAACGCCGATAGAGACCGGCATGACATCCGATGTGAGAAAAAAGGTGAAGCCTGAAATCCCGATTGCAAATGCAATCGGTGCGCCGACCAGCATCAGCGCAAAGAAAATGATACCGATCAGCGCCATTATATCTGCTCCGGCTCGCCGGTTTCTCCGGCTGAAAGTTCTGGCTGATCCTTGCGCACGAAGACGAGGTAACGCTCCTCGCGCACATGCCGCCATGACTGATAAAGATTTCCGAGAATAGCAATCGATAACATGATGCAGCCGACCGGAACGGCAATTGTCACATAGGCGTAGGAAAGGCCGGAATCGCCGAACTGACGTTCGCGATTCATCATTGTCAGATCATAGCCTTCGACCGCCAGTAGCATCAGGAAGGTAACGAAGATCGCCGCGAGCGCTGTTTCCAGCGTCAAGCGATAGCGGTGCGGCATACTGCGCACCAGAAAATCGACGCCCAAATGGCCACGCTCGCGCATGGCGCGGGAAGCGCCGATGAAGCAAAGCCAGATAAACAGAAGCTGTGCGAGATCGACCGACCATATAAGCGGGTAGCCAAAGAAGCGCATCGTGGCCGCGATGAAAACGAGACATGTGATCACTGCGAGCAGGATGGCACCCGCGACGAACTCAATCCTGGCGAGGAAACCGGGCATTGGCGCCCCTCCGAATGTGTTGAAAACAAGCAGGCCGCGACTGTCACGCGACCTGCCCAGTGGTCGCGATGCCTTAATCGTTGGCAATGGCCTGAAGCTTGTCGCGCAGATCACCGTAGCCAAGCTCGTCATAAACGACGGCAGTGGCTTTCTTGAACGGTGTGATATCGATCTCTTCGACCATTACACCGTTTTCTTCCAACTGAACCTCAAGGCTTTCCAGCGCATCCCGAGTGCCGTAGGAAGCAATATCGCCGGCTTTCAGAGCCTCTTCATGCAGAATCGTCTGCAGGTCTTCCGGCAGGGAATCAACCCAGGCGGCCGAGGTGATCAGACCAGTGATCAGGTTGATATGACCGGTTTTGGTGACGTAGGTGATCACCTCATCAAGTTTAGCGCCGACAACAGCGGGAAGCTGGGCTTCTGCACCATCAATCACCTTTGAGGAAAGGCCTGAATAGACTTCACCCCATGGCAAGGGGGTTGGTGTGGCACCCATTGCCTCAATCGTTCCGGTCCAGACCGGCGCGCCCGGTGTGCGCATCCGAATGCCGGAGAGATCTTCAGGCCCATTGATTTCCTTGTTGGTCAGGAGATGACGCTCACCCTGCCACCAATTGAAACTCAGAACATCGAGCCCGGCTTCATCATGCAGCTTTTCCGCCCATTCATCGAACAGATCAGAGGTTACCACCTTGCGAATACCCTCATAACCGTTGGCGAGATAGGGTGCACCGAGAACACCGAATTCATCGACAAAGACAGCCAGTCGCCCGCCGTCTACAACGACGGCAACCGGTGCACCTGCACGAGCCTGTTCCAGCACATCTTCATCCGGGCCAAGCTGTGAATTCGGGAAAAGACGGACTTCAAGCTGACCATCCGATGATTTGGCGACGTTGTCGCGAAAGGCTTCGAGTCCTTTGTAAAGCGGATCATTGGTCGCAAGCGCCGTATTGACGTTCAGCGTGTAATCGGCCGCAAAGGCAGAGCTTGCCATCAGGCTGGCAGCGACACCGGCTGCGACCAAAGCTGAAAGCTTCGTAAAGTGGTTCATCTTGTCCTCCCATTTAGACTTTGAACACGATCATAAGCTTGAGTTTCAGGGGGTTTCGAAAAACTCCGGTTTCTCTTCAAAGATTGCGGGCAAATCGCTCAAAATTTCGCGCAAATGCCCGCGGGCAGCCTGCTCGGCTGTTTGTTGATCTCCTGCCGCAATCGCATCGACGATTGCTTCATGCTGAGCTGTGAGCTTGATCATCGGAAACCGCAGAAGGCTGAGATAGCGGACACGGTCCATCTGAAGCTTCAGGTCCTCGATGAGAGCCCAGGCTCTGCCTTTGCCCGCGGCATCGGCGAGCGTTTTGTGAAACAATTCGTCGAGCTTGATAAAGCGACTGGCATCAATACGGGCAGCCTCAAACTGCTCGTCCAGCTGCATCCGCAGCTCGGTGATGAGACCGGGATCGGGCTTGCGTGCCAGAAGCTTCACGATATCGGCTTCGATGGCCTCACGGACGAACCGGGCATCCATAACGGCGGCCTGAGAAATCCTGCGAACAAAGGTGCCACGCTGCGGGCGAATTTCCAGAAGTCCTTCTTCGGAAAGCTTGATGAAAGCCTCGCGCACCGGCTGGCGGCTGACCGAAAACCGCGCAGCGATTTCCGATTCTGAGAGGCGCGTACCCGGCGACATCCTGTTGTGGAGAACCAAGTCTCGCAGAATGGCATGCAGCTGTGCCCCTACCGGTGCATCTGGCTGAATAGTGGCCTCCAGTGTTTCTGGCAGCATGATGTGACCTCCCAATAGAAAACACGATGAACCATACTTCCATACTAGTCAACATTAAACTTCGATGCTATTACTCGATCCCAGGATGATTGTCGGCTGTGCAGGCACCGGTATTGTTGTCCGGAAATCAGATGCATAGCTTTAGGGAGAGGAAAATGCGGCAAACCTGGCGTTGGTTTGGACCTTTGGACCGCGTGTCGGTCGACGACATGCTTCAGGCGGATGTTGAAGGGGTGGTCACAGCACTCCATCATCTGCCAACCGGTGCTGTCTGGACGCCCGACGAAATTGCCAGACGCGTGTGTGAACTGTCTGTAAAAAGCGATGGAACGCCCTCAAACCTGAAATGGGAGGTTGTCGAAAGCCTGCCGGTTTCCGAGGACATCAAAAAGCAGAAGGGAGACTGGCGCGCTCACATCGAAAATTACAAGATAAGCATGAAAAACCTTGCTGAAGCCGGAATTTCGGTAATCTGCTATAATTTCATGCCGGTTCTCGATTGGACACGCACTGATCTTAAGTATCGACTGTCATCCGGAGCCACCTGTATGCGCTTCGATTATGCTGACTTTGCCGCTTTCGATATTCACATTCTGAAGCGCCGGGGAGCGGCGGAAGACTTTCCGGAAGGCATACGGGAAGAAGCCCTGAAGCGGTATGCCGGAATGGACGAGAACAGCCAGAGTGAATTGACCAAAAACATTGTTTTTGGTCTGCCGGGTGCGGCCGAAAGCTTTACACTGGATGATGTCCGCCATCACCTGTCGGAGTATGCGATCATTTCCGCCGATGGCTTGCGGGCGAACTTCATTGCATTTCTCGAAGAGATCGCACCGGTGGCTGAAACGCTGGGGCTCAGGTTGTGCTGCCATCCGGATGATCCGCCGTTTGGCCTTCTCGGCCTGCCGCGGGTCATGTCGACGGAAGCCGATTACAGGGCAATCATGGACGCTGTTGCTACCCCAGCAAACGGGATAACACTATGTTCGGGATCGTTGGGTGCGCGGCCGGACAATGATCTACCAGGCATGATGGAACGGCTTGGGGATCGGGTGCATTTTCTGCATCTGCGCAATGTGAAACGCGAGACAGGTGATATCCGTGGCTCGTTTTATGAATCCGCTCATCTTGCCGGTGATACCGATATGGTCGCACTTGTTGCAGCGGCTTTGAATGAGGAAAAACGGCGCAAAGGCACAGGCCGTTCTGACTGGAGTATACCCTTCCGGCCGGATCACGGTCTCGATATCCTCGATGACCAGTCGCGGCAGGCTCAGCCCGGTTATCCGGCGATCGGCCGCCTCAAGGGGCTTGCCGAACTGCGTGGCATCATTGCCGCACTTGATCGCTGACATTGTCCGTGAAGCAGTCTGCCTGTACCCGGCCATGACCGTGTGCAATTCCCGTCACATGCCGAGAAAATCGTCTCTGCCTCCGGGGCAGGCATGCTCGGCGTCAAAGGGCGAGGCGAGTCCAGCGAGAGGGCGAGGTTGTCCATATCGTGGCGCGTGAGCTTGTCGATCTGTCGGCGGAGCTCGCAAGCGTCGGCAGCCGGTATACAGCCTTTCCGCTTCCACACGGCCGGGGCGACGAGTTTCATCATGGATCGCCGGCGCCTGATCCGCGCGGGATGCCGAAGCCGCGCGATCTGTTCGACCCGTATGGGCATATTGATGAGATCAAGGTGAAGCCGCGCGACTTTCGATGATCGCTGCGAACCCCACATCGAGAGAGTGCTTTCGATTGTGCTTTGATAGACACGCCCCGTGCTTCGTCGTCCATCCGGACTGTTTTCTTTCCGGTTTCGGCGATTTTTTGCGCAAAGCTGATGCAAACTGCCATGCCGGAGGAATGTCTTGCCGTTGTTGTTGGGATCAATTGACGATGGGACTGTAAGGCCCGGAGTCTGTCAGCAACGTCTCCACCCAAAAAAGACGGTTTCCGCCTTCGGCAAACCCTCCGTCTTTTTGTGTTCTCCGCCGCCCTTCGCTTCGCTGCGGCCCTGAAGGGTGCAGTCATCCTTTTCCGGTCTTTCCCGGCGTCCCTGTCAATTCGATCAAACAACGGAGACATACCAATGGCAGACCTGATCAACTTCATCCGCTTCAACGACAACGGCACTCTGGAAGGCAACATCGCCGCACTGGACTTCGACTTCGACATCACCGGTGAAGAGCTCAACAGCACGAACCCGAAAGCGCCTGTCTACCGCCTGTATGGCGTGTCCCCGCGAGGTCGAAAGATCGAGGTTGGCGGCATCTGGCGTCAGACGAACCAGAACGGCGAAGAGTATCTGCAGCTGACTGCTGCGACCCCGAGCCGAGCGTTCCGTGCAAACCTCGGCAAATTTCCCGGCCAGGACGACGGTGACCTGATGACCGTCATTCCCTGGAGCTAAGCCCCTCGGCGCGGCGGATACCGCCGCGCCGGTTCTCGACAGCGCAATATGGCCCTAATAGTCCATACTTGTTTCGATCGTGTACTCAAGTTAAGTATTGTGTTCTAATAATAGAGCCTGATCGCGCGTTGCTCTTATGGTGGCAAATCACCGCATCACAGTGGTTAACAGGCATTGAAGTACATACAAAAAAACACCATGTGGCGCTGAACAGCTGTCGCGAGAGAATGACCAGAGACGAAATCATCAAAGGATTGGGCGCGCAACCGCATGACCCGTTTGTGTGGTTCGACGGACCACCGGTACTGGAGCAGATTCCGCCTGGTACAGTGGGCGTGAACTCAATCAAGATTGCGAGTGTCATCGAGAACCGGCCAAGCCGGTATGTGAATCTGTTGCCCATGTTGCGAATGAGCCTGATCGGGCTGATCTATGATCCGCAGCTCGATGGCGGCATCCTGCCCCTCCAAATGCTTGCCGACCGTCTTGGTGTCAGCCGGTTTACGATCCCGCGCAACTGTGTCGTGCTTGAGGAAATGGGGCTGTTCTATAAGGTCACGAAGAACGGCCGCTACGCTGTCGAGCCTGATACGGCGTTGGTCGTGTTTCATGACCTGTTCGTTCCATTGCCAGCGAAACGGCTCCGCAAAGACGATTGAGGCACCCGAGAACCGGGTCAAACATATAAAAAACAAGAGAATTATTCTTCTGGTTCTGGTAAAGTTGGCGTGGTCAATAGACCTACGCTGGATTTGTCGACCAAGAGCGAGAGTGGATAGCAGGACCGTGCCGGTTCAAGGGTTGAGAGATTCCAGGAAGACCGGCCTGACTGCAAAACCTCACCGATCTGAAGAAGGAAAAGACCATGGCGAGCACCCTTGAAAAGACGCGCATCTCCGATGCCGAAATGGAACAGCGACGCCGGCTGGTCAACAGCGCCGATCATTCCAATGCCATGGAAGGCCTGAAGCGCGATCCTGCCACCGACCACATTTTCGAGGCTTTCATTCGCGGCGAGATCGAGGCCACCGACATCGTTCCGATGCTCAAAGAGTTCCGCGCCGCCAACGGATGACGAACTACGCTTACGAAAACCGTAACCTCAAGAACATCGATGGCTTGACCGATCCCGCCAAGCTCTCTGCCGTTGAGGCGGAACGGGTTGCGGGCCGGCTCATCGAACTGCGTCTTGGGGGCGGGCCGCAGCCGACCTTTGATACCCGGCATCTGAAAGCGCTTCACCATCATCTTTTTCAGGACGTCTATGAATGGGCCGGGCGTACCCGAGACGAGCGGGTACAGCTTTCTGATGGCACTGTCGCGACCATGCCGACCATGCAGAAAATCGACGGCGAGCAATTCGCGATCGGCCCGGCCATTTCCAGCGGACTGCACCGATTTGCCGACGACCTGCGCGGTCAGAACTTCCTGCGCGGTCTGGACCGAGAGACGTTTGCCGACCAGGCGGCAGTTTACTTCAATCGGCTCAACTCGATTCATCCGTTTCGCGAAGGAAATGGCCGGACGCAGAGGGAGTTTATGATCGCGCTGGCGAAGAACGCCGGTCACGAACTGAGCTTCGATGTCGTGTCGGCCGAGCGTATGGCGCAGGCCAGCATTGCCGGTCATGAACGGGGCGATGTCGATGCCTTCAAGCGAATGTTCCGCGAGATTTCTGATCCGGAACGTGTGCAGACGCTGGATAAGGCGCAGAAGTTCCTGACCTCGCAAGGTTTTGATTGGCAAGATCGCTATATGGCAACGACCGAGCCTAGCCGTCGCTATGATGGCGTCTTGGTCGGGGTCGGCGGGTCGGATTTCATGATGCATGACAAGCAGAGTATCCTCGTCGGTAAGACAAAGGACCTGCCACGGCCGTTGCCCGAGCAAGGGCAGCATGTCGTGTTCGAAACGCCAGAGAAGACCCGCGCAAACGCCTGGAAGGGTAGGGGGCGTGACGACGACTGTGGGCACGGTCTCGGCTAAAATCCCATCCTTGTGATTTCGCGGTGTAGATTGCCGGCTGGACGCCGGATTCGGTCGCGGCCCTTAGGGCCGCGGTTCTCTTCTTTTTCTGCCGGGATAGCGTACGGCTTCTTGGTCAGCGTCAATGACGAACGGTGCCCCCAATTTTGCCGCAGCCCTGCGGGCAGCAACTAAATCGGCTCCCCCATTCGCCGGCGCTGCCGGTCGCTTCGCGATCATTGACACTGCCCTGCGTTCACCCGTGCCCGGTTTCCGTCAACAAAAGGAGACGGAAACATGACGACCATCGATCAGATCAATGAACTTCGCGCCGAGCTTATGAACTGCGACTTCTTGAAGGTCGAACGGCGGGATGCTGAAGCTGAACTTGAAAAGCTGGAGGCGCAGGCAGTGGCAGAGGAGCTTCGGTTTGAGCAAGACATAGCATTCTGGAGCGCTGACCTGGAATGAGGTCAGTTTCAGGAAGGCTTTCAGCCTTCCTGTTCTCTGGCCGACACCCGAAAAGCCGAATATTTTGAGCGCTGAAGCTGCTATTCCGTGCGCCAGTTCAAAATAGAAAGCTTGAAGCCAGGAAAACTATCGAACCGACAGATCGTGCAATGCTGCATGAACACGCAACATGAGCAGCCTGTGACTTATAGTTTGCAATTTGGCTCGGTGTGACCTATCGTAGGCATATGGTCGAGTTAATCAAAACGGCAACATTTGATCGCTGGCTTTCGAGCCTGAAAGACCGAACTGTGGCCGCAAAGGTCGCCGCCCGCCTCGTGCGACTTTCAATGGGCAATCCCGGTGATGTGGAGCCCGTGGGGTCGGGGATTTCCGAGCTCCGAATTCACTACGGCAAGGGATATCGAGTTTATTATATGAGGCGCGGCGAGTTGATTATCGTTTTGCTTTGCGGTGGCGACAAGTCGACGCAGAAAAAGGACATCAAGGCCGCAAAAATGCTGGCCGACGAGTGGAAGGATTGAAACTATGGCAAAGGAAGTTTTTAGCCGTTTCGATGCGGCCGATTACCTGAAAACCAATGAAGACATTTCTGCCTTCCTGGAGGCTGCGATGGAAGAAGGCGGAGACGATCCTGAATATATCGCTGTCGTTCTTGGAACCATTGCGCGGGCGCGCAATATGAGCCAGTTGGCGCGTGACACCGGGCTTTCTCGGGAAGGTCTTTCACGCGCGCTTTCCGGCAACGGGAACCCGACAATGGCAACCTTGATGAAAGTGGCCAAAGCGCTCGATCTTAAAATTCAGGTTGTTCCAGCCTTGTCTGCAGAAGCAGCTTCGAGCGCTTCAGAACATCGAGCCGCTTCCTAAGTGTATTGCTGCCGACTTTTGCTGCGCGGAGGGCTGTTTGATGCCTGTTGATGGCGTGACCGCCGTGCGTCAACCTCGCGTCAGTCGCGGTAGCCGCGCTTGCGCTTGCTTTGCTCCAGAATGGCGAGTGCGTCATGGGCCTGTCCGGCCGAGGTGAACCAATCGAGCTTC
>NZ_SMAR01000050.1 GCF_004342225.1 Martelella mediterranea
CCGCCCGTCTCAGCTCCGGCGCCAACACGTTCAAGACAATCCTCAAAACCGTCAGCCCCTGAAAAGCCCGGACGAAACAGCGTGGGCAATTACGGATAGCATTGCCAAGTTCGCGCTGGCGCAAGACCCCAACGTGCTGGTCTCGTTCGATCCGAATGTACGTGAAAGCATCATAAGCGACCGTGAGGATTGGTTGCGCCGGTTTGAAATGCTTTTGGCGCGAAGCGCACTGCTGAAGCTGTCTGATGATGACTTGCAGTATATTGCACCTGATGTCAGCCCGAAGGCGTTTGCGCGAACCTGTCTGGACGGAGGCGCTGCTCTGGTGGTCGTCACACTCGGTCAAGACGGCATGATCGCCGAAACGCGCGAGGGATCCGTCCATGTTCCGGCGAACCGCAACCTGGTTGGCGATACCGTTGGCGCCGGGGACACCGTTATGGGCGTGCTTATGGCAGAACTCGTGCTGAATCAGCGCACGTCGCACGCTGCCTTGTCTTCTCTGAAGGGAGAAAGCTTGAGGTCCCTGGTCGAGCGCGCCGCAGCGGCTGCCTGGCTCAACTGCCAGAGCGTAGGCTGCCGTCCGCCAGACCGGACGGCCGTCAATGCGTTCCTCGAGGAAGGCTTGAACGCAGTGTGAAAGCCGAACTGCCTGTTGTCCGGGTCGGCCGGGCATTACCGGCCATAGATGGCGCACTGCACTAACCCGCAGACTCTCAAATTGAACGAGGGACGCACGGGGTATAGGTCACTACCACCAACCGGGGCATTTTCACAGAATCCTATTCGAGTGAGCGCCTTCGCTCGGTGTTTGGTCCCTCCCGTGTCCTAACGAATATTGACATCTACAGCGGGAAGAATCGGTATGCGGAGGCCGATGCGCTCGTCCTTTTCGGGAAACAGGCGATTGTTGTTCAAGCGAAATCGAAACGCCTTACTCTGAATGCGCGCAAAGGAAACGACTTGGCGCTCAAAGACGATTTTAAAAAGGCCGTTGCGAACGCCTATGATCAAGCGCTTCTGTGCGCAGGCGCGTTGCAGCGTCCGAGCGACTTTGTCTTTCGAGACACGCAGGGACAGGAACTTAAGATTGCCGGCCTGTGGAACCTCAAGAGGTTGTCCCGGTTAATGCCGAGTCCACTGATTGGTGTTTTTGAATTTATCCCGCCATGCGGGCGATGCCAATTATACATGTGGTTCCAGTTCGGCAGATGCCGTTTTCGTTGCTCTGAGGATGGATAGGCGCGCGCATAGGCCCATTCCCGCAAAGCAGTCTGAATGAACCGTTCGGCTTTGCCGTTTGTTTTCGGCGTGTAGGGTTTGGTGCGGATATGCTTCAGGCCGAGCGCCTTGCAAGCTTTGGCAAAGTCCTTTGCCTTGTAGCAGGAGCCATTGTCGGTCATGACCCGTTTCACCTTAATGCCGAGGCTTTGATAATAGACCACCGCCGCCTTGAGGAAGGCGACGGCGCTCTCGGCCTTCTCATTTGCGAAGATGTCGGTGAAAGCGATCCGGGAGGCATCGTCGATACACACATGCACATATTCCCAGCCGATGCCGCGTGAATTGCTCTGGCCGGTCCTGTCGCCTGTGATGCGGTGGCCGACACGCTTAAAGCGGCCAAGGCGCTTGATATCGAGATGGATCAGGCCACCCGGCTCCTTGTATTCGTAACGCACAACCGGTTCTGCTGGCGCAATGTCCTTCATCCGCGACAGACCGGCCCGCTTGAGAACACGGCTGACAGTGGCGGGCGACACGCCTGTCTCCATGGCGATGTGCTTGCCGGTCAGGCGCTGGCGGCGAAGCGCGGCAATGCGCTCGCACAAGATGGCATCGGTCTGCCGGGGACTGCTTTTGGGCCGCGACGACCGGTCAGCCATGGCAGCGCGTCCACCCTTTCTGAAACGCTCGACCCAACGAGACACGATCTTGTGGGAAACGGCGTAGACTAAAGCCGCCTGCGCTTTCGTGAGCGCGCCAGACAGAACGGCAACAGCCATCTCCTCTCGACGCAGCGGGGTCAGTCGGGCATTCTTGTGAATGTTCATTCGGAGCCTCCGGTGAGTGCTGAAGCGTGGTAACTCCAGTCTCCTCGGTCTGCTCCGAATGGACAACCTCCTGAAAGCTCACAACTAGATCAGGTCAGTTCGCGGGTCGGCAAAAGAGGTCGCAACGAGCAATGCTCATGCGGAAGATTGATTGATGCATCGGTTGAGGGTTCAGCCATGGTCTACTTCTTTGCGCCCCATTCCCATTGCTTTGTCTTTTTTGTTGGCTCGGTCGAACTCGATCGTTGACGCTCGCCTCCCTTTGTCCGCACCCGTTCTATTGGCCTGACACGCGGATCGGGAACGAGGAGGTCGACGTTTTGCTGGATTTTCAGCGAAATCAGGACACGGATGAGCGAGTCGAGTGTGGGATTATCTCCGGATTCGAGGCGTCTCAGTGTGCGTTCGGAAATGCCTGCGTCCTGGGCGAGCTCGGCCTGTGTGATGTTTCGGGAGAGACGCAGCCGCTCGAGCTTTTCGCCGATGTCCCGCGAGATTGTTTCTGGTGTTTTTATAGTCATGTGTCTATTATCGGCCATATATGATCTCATACTCCGATTTCCGGGTATTTGCAGGCCACATATGGCCGCTTGCTATGCACCGATAGAAATCCGTCAATCGGTCGTATAAGGCCGTTTATGATTAAAAGCAATCGTTATCGGGCGTATATGGCCGATTAAACTGAGTTGGAGATTATCCCTTACGGCTTTCGAGGATTGGACAGCGTCTTGAGCAACAAAAAAGCAAAGGGTCCCGACATTGGATTGCATCAAGCCAAACGGCTCTGTCAGTTACCCCAGCAGCAACGCTTAGATTTCATCGCAGAAGGCTTGCCCATCATCCTTGACTGTAAATCGGCATAGGGGTTCGACGCCGATCGGCACAATAAGTCTTTGAAAGATTTAAAGCGTGTGGGGTCCTGATGCTCCGCCGAATTACAACCTGAGGAAGGCCCGGAAACGGCGCAGTGCCAGGAAGAACAACCCACCGCCGATCAGCAGAAGCGCCAGCAGCTGCGGCCAGACGACCGCAAGCCCGGCGCCGCGGAATAGCACGGCCTGCGAAATGATGGTGAAATGGGTGTTGGGGGCAATCAGCATGATGTCCTGGATGATCTCCGGCATGCTTTCCCTCGGCGTCATGCCGCCTGACAGCACCTGAAGCGGCAACAGGATCAACATTAGGAGAAGCCCGAATTGCGGCATCGTGCCTGCCATCGTGGCCAGAAACACGCCCATCGATGTTGTCGCAAACAGCATCAGCAGGGTGGCGAGCAGGAACAGCAGGATCGAGCCCTGGATCGGCACGGCAAGCACGCCCTGAACTACGACGGTGATGGCGAAGGCGGAGGCGATCAGCACCACAAGCCCCATCGACCAGACCTTGGACAGCATGATTTCAAGTGCCGAGACCGGCATGACCAGCAGATGCTCGACCGTGCCGTGCTCCTTCTCGCGGATCAACGCCGCGCCTGTCAGGATGATCGACAGCATGGTGATCGAGGTTATGACATTGTCGATCGCGCCGAACCAGCGGGTGCTGAGTTCCGGGTTGAACCGGGCGCGCAGCGCCAGATCGACTCCGGTGCGGGCCTCGGAGCGATAGCTGTCTGCATATTCGGAGATCTCGGCGGCCACGATCTGCTGAATGTATCCGGCGCCGGAAAATGCCTGGCTCATGCGCGTGGCATCGACGTTCAGCTGTACCGTCGGTCCTTTGCCGGCCAGCAGATCGCGCTGGAAGTCGGGCGGAATATCGAGGGCGAAGGTGTCGAGCCCGGCATCCATGCGCGCGTCCATCTCGTGAAGGGAGATATCGTGCGGCGGGGAGAAATAGGGCGGGTAGAAGGCCCCGGATATCCTTGTCGACAGTGGCGATCGGTCTTCATCGACAATGGCGATCGTGGCCTTGGACAGGGTCTCCGGCATTGCCGTCGAGGCGGTGTAGATCGACAGCGAGAATGCATAGGCGATCAGCACCACCATGATCGGGTCGCGCAACAGCCCGCGCAGTTCCTTGACGCCCAGATTGAAGACGTTGGCGATATTCATCGGGCTACCTCGCCTGCGTGCGGGTCAGCGCCGCGCCGAGGCCGATAATCACCGGAACCGCCGCGATCAGGGGCCAGAACGCGCCCTGCAGATCGACAAGATCCAGCGCCTTGGAAAAGGTGCCGCGCGAGATGGTGACGAAATAGGTGGTGGGGTAGATATTGCCGATGAACGCACCCACGCCCTGCAGCGAACTGACCGGATCGATCAGGCCGGAATATTGCGCGCCGGGTATCAGCGTCAGCAGCGCCGTGCCGAAGATTGCGGCAATTTGGCTGGAAATGAAGGTCGAGATCAGCAATCCCATCGCCGTTGTCGCCATCACATAGATGAAGGTTGCCAGCGTGAAGGCGATCAGGCTGCCGGTAAACGGCACCTGAAAGATGAAGATCGAGAAGACCGTCAGGATCACGAAATTCAGCATGCCCAGAACGATATAGGGCAGTTGCTTGCCAAGCAGGAATTCCAGCGGGGTCGTCGGCGTCACGTAAAGATTGACGATCGATCCCAGTTCCTTTTCGCGGACCACCGACAGAGCCGTCAGCATGGCCGGAATGATCAGCAGCAGGATCGGGATGACCGCCGGCACGATCGCGACAATGCTCTTGACATCGGGGTTGTAGCGATAGCGCACCGAAAGCGTGTAGTCGCCGGCCACCGCCGCATCGCCGTAAGCCTCGCGTGCCCTGGCGGTCAGCCAGGCGGCATGCATGCCCTGCACATAGCCCTTGACGGTTTCGGCCCGGCTTGGCATCGCGCCGTCGATCCAGGCGCCGATCTCCGGCACTTTCCCGCGCGCCAGATCGCGGGCAAAGCCCGGCGGGATTTCGATGGCGAGGCTGATTTCGCCGCTTTCCATCCGGCGATCCAGATCGGTATAGCTGGAAAGCGGCGCTTTTCCGGTGAAATAGCGCGAGCCTGCGATCGCATCTATGTAGTCGCGGCTGATCGTGGTGTCGTCACGGTCGAGAACCGCGAATGTCAGGTTCTCGACATCCATGTTGATGCCGTAACCGATGACGAACATCAGCACCAGAGATCCGATCAACGCCAGCGATGCGCGGATCGGGTCGCGCTTGAGCTCCAGCGCTTCGCGATGCGAATAGCTGAGCATCCGGCGCGGGCTGAAATAGCGGTTGGCGGCCAGCTGCGCTTGCCGCACCTCGCCTGCGGGCACCGGCTCCTCTTCAGCTTCTTTGACCGTCGCGCCGTTTGCCTGTTCCAGATAGGCGATGAAGGCGTCTTCAAGCGTTTCGACGCCGTGCCGGGCAATGATGTTTTTTGCGGTATCTGAAACAAGCACCTTGCCCGCATGCATCAGCGATATGCGGTCGCAAAGCTCGGCCTCGTTCATGAAATGGGTCGAGACGAAGATCGTCACACCGTCGTTGCGCGAAAGATCGGACAGGATCTGCCAGAAATTGTCGCGCGCAACCGGGTCCACGCCCGAGGTCGGCTCGTCGAGGATCAGGATTTCCGGAGCATGGATCATCGCGACGGCCAGCGAAAGGCGCTGGCGGAGACCAAGGGGCAGGCCTTCGGGAAGCTCATCCATCACATCGGCAAGATCGAACCGTTCCGCCATTTCCGCAATGCGGGGCGCAATCCGATCCTTTGGCATGGCAAACAGTTTGGCATGAAGCTCAAGGTTTTGCCGCACGGTCAGCTCGGTGTAGAGCGAGAAAGCCTGCGACATGTAGCCGACCCGGTGGCGCACCTTCATGTCGCGAGCATCGATCTCTGCGCCGAACAGCTTCGCGCTGCCTTCGCTGGCTTCCAGAAGACCGGTCAGCATTTTCATCGTTGTGGTCTTGCCGCAGCCGTTGGACCCGAGAAAGCCGAAAATCTCGCCCTTGGGAATGCGAAAACTGACATGGTCGACGGCGGTGAAATCGCCGAACCGCATCGTCAGGTCTTCGGCTTCGATGGCGATTTCCTCGTCTTCAGAGCTTTTGCGCGGCGGGATGACGACCTGGCGGTAATCGCGACGGTCTTCGACCGGCAGCAATGCGATGAAGGCCGCGTCCAGCGTCTGGGTGCCCGTGCGTTCCAGCAGTTCGCGCGTCGTGCCGGTCGCCAGCACCTTGCCGGCATTCATGGCGATCAGCCAGTCGAAGCGCGCAGCCTCTTCCATATAGGCGGTGGCGACGATCACGCTCATCTGCGGTCGGGTGGCGCGAATGCCGCTGATCAGATCCCAGAACTGACGGCGCGACAACGGATCGACGCCAGTTGTCGGTTCATCGAGGATCAGCAGATCCGGATCATGGATCAGCGCGCAGCAGAGGCTGAGCTTCTGCTTCATCCCGCCCGACAGCTTTCCCGCCGGACGATCCCTGAAGTCGGCCATGCCGGTGCTTTTCAGCAATTCGTCAATGCGGCGCAGCCGTTCCGCCCTGTCGTGGCCGAACAGCCGGGCGAAGAAATCGACATTCTCGAATACCGAGAGCGTCGGATAGAGGTTCTTGCCGAGCCCCTGCGGCATATAGGCGATGCGGGGGCAGATGCGGTCGCGATGGCTCTTGTCGCGCATGTCGCCATCCAGCACCGCGACTGTGCCGGTCTGCACGGCGCGCGCACCGGCGACCAGCGACAATAGACTGGATTTTCCGACGCCGTCCGGGCCGATCATGCCGATCATATGTCCGCCCGGTATCTCCAGCGTGACATCGTTGACGGCGAGCGTCTTGCCATAGAACAGCGAGACGCCGTCAAGCCGGGCGACGGGCGCGTCGCGGCTGATCATTGCACGACCGTTCCGAGATTGTCCGGCCAGACCGCATCCGGGTCGATGCGGACATAGGCCATGCCCGGAAGGCCGGTCTTGACGATCTCAATATATTTCTGCAGCAATTCAGGGTCGACGCGCGCACGGACGCGGAACATCAGCTTCTCGCGCTCCTCGGCGGTCTCGACGGTTTTGGGGGTGAACTGCGCGACATCAGCGACATAGCTGACCGAGGCGGGAATGACATATTGCGGGGCGGCGTCGAGCACCAGCCGCACCTCGGAGCCGATCGACACCCGGCCTGCCGCCGCGGTCGGCAGGAAGAAGGTCATGTAGACATCGCCGAGGTCGACAAGGTTCAGCACGCGCCCGCCGGCAGATACGATCTCGCCTTGCTGGGCCACCAGATACTGCACTCGGCCGGTGCGCGGCGATGTCAGCGTGCTGTCGTCGATCGAGGCGGCAATGGAATCGATGGCGGCGGCGGCGGCGACAACGGCAGCCTTGGCATCAACAACCTGCGCCTCGGCGGCGCTGACACCGGCATCGGCGGCGGCAACGGAGGCTTCGGCGGCACTCAACGCCGCTGCGGCCTGAAGCGCCGCCGCCTTGTCGTCCTCCAGAACCTGCTGCGAAACGACTGCGCGTTTGGTGAGCCCTTCGGAACGCGCCAGCCGCTGGTCCGCAGCGTCCTGGGCCGCCTCGCGCTGATTCACGACCGCCAGCGCCGACTTGCGTTCCGCTTCCGCCTGGCGGACGAGCGCTTCTGCGGTATCAATGCCGATCCGGGCGCGCTGCAATTCAGCCTCGGCCTGCCGCTTTTGCGCCGTCAACTGAACCGTATCCATCTCGACAAGGGTCTGGCCGGCCTCGACGAAATCCCCCTCGGCCACCAGGATTTTTGATATCCGGCCGGCCATCAGCGCGGCGATATCCACTTCCGTTGCCTCAATGCGGCCATTGCCCGAGGCGATGCCCTCCGGCAGGCCATCTGCATTCAGGTGGGTCCAGCCGAAATAGGCGCCCGCAACCGCCACCACAATCACTGCAAGGCCGATCCACCTCTTGCCGTTTCGCTTCGCCATGGTTTCAAGTCTCCCCGCTCAGCCTGAGGCTCGCCTCTTGTCGCGAAAATCGGGACGGCGGCGCGACAGCCGCCAACAATGCTGATAGAACGCCATCCATTGATCCGATGTCAACACCTGTTGATGAATTGATTTCAATGCCGATTGGAAAGGGATTGCCGACCGATGAAGGTGAGCGCCGAAATCGACCTAAGCCGCCCCGCGAAGGAGCGGATTCTGGAAGCGGCGGCCCGCCGTTTTTCAAGCCAGTCCTACGACAATACCGGGCTACGCGACATTGCGGCGGACGCGCATGTGGATGTGGCTTATGTCCATCGCGCCTTCGGCTCGAAGGCCGGTCTGTTCCGGCAGGTGTTGCAGTCCGTCGTCTCTCCGGACGGGATCAAGGCAGTGTTTTCGGCACCCGGCGACCAATTGCCGGAGCGCCTTGCCAGGCGCGTCGTTCGCCACGCACATGCGCGCGGTGCCGGCGAAATGGGCGCTTTCGAAGTGGCAATGCAATCCTCATCCAGTATCGAAGCACGGGCAACGGTGCTCGAATTCGTCGAAGACGGTTTTCTGCTGCCGCTGACCGAACAGCTCGGCCATTCCGACCGCGCCCGCGCCGTCCTGATCACCGCGCTGCTAGCCGGGTTCGATATCATGCGCTCGGTGATCGGTGCGGAATCGGTCACCACGCTGGATGACGAATGGCTTGAACGCGCGCTTGCCCAGCTCATCCGCCATGCCGCCGCTCTGGATGCCCCGCCTGTCGCTGCGGGTGAGAAAGCCCCGTAAGGACAGTTTCGGGCATGATCTGAACGTGCTCGCCAGTTTTTGCATCGTGTCCTGCCGATCGACCTATTCTGTAATTTTCGGCCTTGCCAGGGGTTTTTCCTTTTGTTAGTTAGCCTACTAGCTTTTAGTGTCCTATAAAATAGCAGGCTATAATGATGAACTTTGATCAGACCGACGAACGGGTGGCCTTCATGGAGGCGCTGGCTGTTGCCAGCCGAAAGATGCGAACCGCTTTCAACGCCCGCGTTTCCGAGCACGGCCTCACTTTTGCGCGCGCCCGTGTTCTTCTCCTGCTCATCCGTCACGAGACTTGCAACCAAAGCGCGCTCGCCTGCGAACTCGAACTGGAGAAGCCAACAGTGGTGCGGATGCTGGATCGCATGGCGGCCATCGATCTGATCGAACGGGTTCCCGATCCGAATGACCGCCGCATCAACCTGATCCGGCTGCGTCCGCATGGCGAGGCGATGGCCAGAACGCTTCTGGATGTGCGTCGAGATGTGGTTGATTCACTGTTTCGTCCTGAAGACGAAGAGGCGCTGATCAGCGCCACCGCACTGTTTCAGACCCTCATTGCGCGGACCGATGCACAAGAGCAGACACATGCGGGAAAGTAACATGTCCGCCAAAGTCCCCCAAAACGGCGCTGAGCAACCGAGGATCGCCGACGAAAAGGCAGAGACGAGCAGCGTTGCGCCCGCCGCCGAAGCACAGTCCGCGCCGCATGCAACGGCGAGCGAACCGCAAGCGGCCCCTGCACCTGCACCGCGCGGCCCGGCCTATCCCGGCGCACCGCCGCCGCAACCGCCAAAGCCGCTACCGCAATTGCTTCTATATATGTTCGCAGCCGTTGTAGTCGGGCTCACGCAAGGGCTCGGCATGTCGTTTGTTTCGGTGACGATCCAGCAGATCGCCGGGCCACTGAAAGCCACGACCTCGGAAGCCAGCTGGCTGATGGCCGCCTATCTGGCGCCAAATGCCTGCCTGACATTGCTGCTGTTCAAGATGCGCCAGCAATTCGGCATTCGCCGTTTTGCAGAGATCTCGATTGTCATCTATGTGCTGATCACGCTCGGCCATCTTTGGGTCAATAGCTTCGAAACCGCGCTGGTCGTCCGTTTCTTTGCCGGTGTCGCCGCCGCTCCGATGTCCTCGATTGCCTTCCTCTACATGCTGGAAGGTCTGCCGATGCAAAAGAAGATGAACCTCGGAGTAAGCGCCGCAATCACTGTATTTGGTATCGCTACGCCCGTGGCGGCACTTCTGGCGCCTTTTCTGCTCGATAATGGCGGCTGGAAAATGCTCTACATCTTTGAGCTCGGCCTGGCCATGGTGTCGCTGGCGCTGATCTTCAAACTGCCGCTTGTCTCGGGTGAGCGTGTCAAGGTCATCGGCAAGACCGACCTGATCTCGTTCTGCTTTCTGGCTGTCGGCATGGGGCTGGTCACGGTCGTCCTGACGGTTGGCCGGGTTTACTGGTGGAACGAGGTCAGATGGACCGGCGAGCTTCTGATTATCGGCGTTGCCTGCCTCACGGTCGTCGCCCTCATCGAATTGCAGCGAGAGAACCCGCTACTTGATTTCCGCTGGCTGACATCGGCCGAGATCATCCATTTCACCGGTGCGTTGATGATTTTCCGAATCATCCTGTCCGAGCAGACGAGTGGCGTGCGCTCATTCTTCATCATGCTGGGTCTGGCGAACGAGCAGCTTCGCGGCCTTTATATCGTGATCCTGGTGTCGACGATTGCAGCCGGGGCGCTTTGCGCGGTGGTGCTGAAGCCGGGCCGCGTTGCGCTGCTGCACGGGTTCGCGCTGGTCTTGCTGATCATCGGCACGTGGCTCGACAGCCACTCGACCAGCCAGACGCGGCCGGAGCAGATGTATTTCAGCCAGATGCTGATCGCCTTTGCATCCGGTCTGTACCTGCCCCCCGGGATGCTGGTCGGGATCATGGCGGCATTTAAGCGTGGGCCGAACTACATTTTGAGCTTTATCATCGTGTTCCTCACCACCCAGCGCATTGGCGGCATGTTGGGTGGGGCAATGTTCGGCAGCTTCGTCACCTGGCGCGAACAGGTGCACTCGGCGGCGCTTGCACAGGACCTGACCGCCGGAAATCCGCTGGTGAGCCAGCGGCTCTCCCAGCTTGCCGGCGCCTATGGCTCCAGCATAGCGGACGCCACCATACGCCAGGCGGAAGGCGCCGTTCTTCTCGCCCAGCAGGCAACACAGCAGGCCTATGTGCTGGCCTACAACGATGCATTCCGCTTTCTTTCGCTCCTCGCCTTCGTCGCGCTGATCATTCTCATCATCGATGTCGCTTTTGAGAAATGGGAACACAAGCGCGCCCAAGCCGAGGGCCTCCCAGCTTAACGATATTCAGGACGTCCAGTAAAAATGACCCGCATAATCCGTTCTCTCGCCTCCTATTTTGCCCTTGCAGTTGGCATCGCCGGCATCGTTGCCCTGCTGTTTGCGTGGAGCTTTCCCCCCTTTAACGGTTCCGAAACGCGCACGGACAACGCCTATATCCAGGGGCAGGTCACATTGCTCTCTCCCCAGCTTTCGGGCCTCGTCGCCGACGTACCCGTCAGGGATTTCCAGACCGTCAAGGCCGGCGACCTGATCGTCCAGCTCGATGACCGCATTTATCTCCAGCAATTGTCCCAGGCCGAAGCCAATGTCGATGCCGCGAACGCCGCGCTTGACACCAATGCCCAGTCGCAGGAGACGGCAAAAGCGCAGATCGCCTCCGCCGAAGCCGGCGTTTCCAGCGCGGACGCAAGCCTCGCAAACGCGATGGCGCAATGGAAACGTATGCAGTCCCTGAACGAGAAGAGCATCGCGAGCCAGAGTGATCTGGACAAGGCCAGGGCGGCGTTCGACCAGGCAAAGGCGTCCGTCGCCCAGGCACAGGCATCCGTCGAGGTCACCAAGCAAGCTTTGAAGACGACGCTGGTCGACCGCCGCTCGCTGGAGGCCAAGGTCACCGCTGCGCAGGCGGCCCGCGAACTGGCGCAGATCAACCTGGACAATACCGCTGTCACCGCTCCGCGCGACGGCAAGCTCGGCCAGGTCAAGGCGCATGTCGGGCAGTACGTCTCGGCAGGCTCCCAACTCGTCGCCCTGGTGCCGGACACCGTCTGGGTCATCGCCAACTACAAGGAAACGCAGTTGCCGGGCATGAAAGTCGGACAGAAGGTGACGTTCACCGTCGACGCACTCAACGGCGAGGAATTCACCGGCAAGATCGAAAATTTCTCCCCCGCCTCCGGCTCGCAGTTCTCCGTGATCACACCTGACAACGCGACCGGCAACTTCACCAAGGTGGCACAGCGCGTGCCTGTGAGGATCGCCATCGACCCCGGACAGAACGATGCCGTCAAGCTCGAACCCGGCCTTTCGGTCGTCACCAGCATCGACACGAAGCAGAACTGATCGCGCTGCATTTCCGGCTCGCAACCAGAATCCCCGGAACAATCCGGGGCCTTTGGCATTCTGCCAAAAGCCGGCTCAATCAAGAAAATTTCTCTAGATTTCTATGTTTACGAAAAAAACGAAATATGTGTTAATGTTCGAAACATCCTTGTCACGTTCTCGAGGTGGAGGATTTAACGTGTTCAGTTTTCGTATTTTTTCACATGGAGGCCGTCGGGCTTCCGTCGCCATTTTCGCGTTTTCCGTTGCTGCTGGCGGTTACAGCATTGCCGTCGCTCAATCGGCTGAGACCCCGCAACCATCCAGATTGGCGGATACGCTGATGTCATCGTCCTCGCCGGTTGCCTGGCCTGATCCGCTGGTCATGCGCAACGGCGATCCGGTCGTCGATGTGGCGACGTTCGAGGGGCGTCGCAAACCGGAAATCCGACGACTTTTCGAGGACTAGAGCGTTTCTGTGCTTTTCTGAATCAGTTTGGATTCCCAAATCGGTTTTGTTCTGATTCATTGATGCTGGCTGGACAGGAGGCC
Organism: Martelella mediterranea; assembly: GCF_004342225.1. Taxonomy (GTDB): domain Bacteria; phylum Pseudomonadota; class Alphaproteobacteria; order Rhizobiales; family Rhizobiaceae; genus Martelella; species Martelella mediterranea_B. The sequence goes on from NZ_SMAR01000050.1 coordinate 12,665, forward strand.
AGCATCGTATGACCGCACCGATTTCGAATGATCTTCGTGAGCGCGTTGTTGCTGCCGTTCAGAATGGCGAAAGCGTTCGTTGTGTTGCGAGCCGGTTTGAGGTTGCCGTGTCGTCCGTGGTGAAGTGGTCGCAGCGTTACCGTGCCACCGGTTCGGTCTCTCCAGACAAGATGGGCGGGTATCGCAAGCGCATCCTGGAACCGCACCGGGCCTTCATCATCGAGCGCATCAACCAGACGTCGCATCTGACGCTGCACGGGCTAAAGGCAGAACTGGCCACGTGAGGCGTAAAGGTCTCGCACGATACGATCTGGAAGTTCCTGCGCCGCGAGGGGCTCAGCTTCAAAAAAAGCACTGTTCGCCCTTGAGCAGGCACGTGCCGACATCGCCAGGCGACGTCAACGCTGGCAGTCTTTGCAGGCTGGCCTCGATCCCGGCAGGCTGGTGTTCATCGATGAAACCTGGATCAAGACCAATATGGCCCCGCTCAGAGGATGGGGTACCCGGCGCAGCTTCGGGTGTTCGGCAGGCGGGCAGGGATACAGGGCCTCGGTCGCATCGGCTTCGAGGTCGCCCGTCGGCTTTCAGGCTTCGATATGGAGACCGCCTAGCGATATCGACCCGAAAGACTATGCGCGCGGCTGGCAGTTCATAAGAGACCCGGCAGAACTCGCCGCCCGCTCGGATTTCCTGTTCGTGACGCTTGCCGCCTCGAAGGCGATTCACCACTCCGTCGGCCGTAAAGTCCTCGAGGTCCTTGAGAACGGCAAGCTCGGCGGTGCAGCGCTCGACGTTTTCGAAAACGAGCCAAATTTCGATCCGCGTTTTCTCGCACGCAGGAACGTACTGCTTCAGCCTCATCTTGCGACCGGGACGGTCGAAACCCGAGAAGCCATGGGCAAGCTGATGACCGATAACCTGGAAGCACATTTCGACGGCGCCACTTTGCTGACGCCGGTCATATGAACGGCTGGTCAGGCTGCGAACGCACACTCAGCGGCATTGTCCATGTCCTTCAGTCAGGCTGCCAGTAGCAGGATTGTTCATTACATTACGGGGCCGCCAACGACGATCTACAATCGCTTTCACTCGTGGTCCGCCCGACATACCTGGCACCGAGTTCTGGAAGCCTTAACTGCGATGGATGAAAGCGAATCCCCGGCGATCGACAGCACGGCCGCCAAAGTGCATCGCTCTGCAGACCATCGGGAGCTCATCTCGTCCAACTCCCACCAGTTTTTAGGCCATCGACTACGTGACATCACCCTTTTGCGTTTGAGTAAGATGCGTTGGCGGGGCTGGAATACCAGACAAGCGTTGCGAGCGCACGCGCTAAGACGATGAGCGTGAGCCGGCCACGCCTATTTCGTTGTCAGTTGTGTTCGCTCGGCCCCATGATGACGATGTTCTCGGTCTTCTCCACGTGGCGTACGAAGATATATTTGTCCTCGCGTCCGTCCGAGTGCTTGCGGCGAATATCCGGAGCGACGTCGCCGGAGACCTTGGCGATGATGACGAACGGTTCGTTTGCGGCAAGGCCCTCGGTGCAGAGGCGGTCGAAACTTTCGAGATCGCGCGCGGTATGCGACTGGCTGATGCCGGAGCCGCGGGCGATGGCGGCGAGATCGACCGTGCGCGAGGCAGTGTGGGTCGGCGGGCCGCCGATCGACTGGTAGCATTCATTGTCCCAGACGATCACCAGCAGGTTCTCCGGCTTCTCATTGCCAAGCGTCGCCAGGATGCCGAGATTGAACACCATGCCGCCATCGGTGTCCAGCGAGACGATGCGGCGGTGGGGCAGACCGACGGCAAGCCCGAAGGCTTCGGGCGTCACACAACCGAGCTGCTGCTGGAACAGGCTCGCTTCGCGCATATGTGGGGCCGCATTATACCATTCGTCGACCGAGGCACCGAGCGAGAGGATGACGAGTTCGTCGCTGAGCTTATCTGCGAGCGTCTTCATGCAGTCATAACGGTTCATCGGACGATGCTCCCCGATAGCGCCACGGCGGTGTGATAGTAGCTGGAATAGGCCAGTTCATAGGCGTCGGTGATTGCGCGCTCGATATCTTCCTCGCGGCGCTGGACGCTGTAGGGAATCCTGAGCGCCTGGAGCACCGGCTCCATGGTGATGCCATGGGGGACGGCCCACCAGTTGTTCTCGCCGATATCGCCGCGATAGCTCATAATCATGACGACGGGAATGCCGGCGCCGAGACCCATGCGGGCGAGCGGCTCGACAGAAGCTCGAAGTCCGGAATTCTCCATGATCAGCGCCGCGCGCTTGCCCGAGAGGAACAGGCCGCCGCAGATCGCCGCCCCTTCGCCCTCGTTGGTGACCCTGATGGTCCGAATGTCCGGATCATTGTCCAGCGCCGGATAGAGCTCCTTGAACAGCGAGTCTGGAAGATAGCAGACAACGCTCACGCCGGCGGCCTTCAGGCCCCGGATGACGGCATCGACAGCCGTGGATTTCATGTGATCAACCTCTCTGGTGAATCCGATGCAAGCAGGTCTTCGCCTTGCCGTTCAAGGCGGAGCACCGGGCGGCCTCATGGTCAGCGGGTGAGTTCGACCGCAGCCGTGCGATAGAGATCGACGCATTCGTCGTGCATGACGCCGGTCACCACCGTCAGGTCCCAGCCGACCATCTTCGCGAAATTTTCAGCGCTGTAGCCTCCGAAATTGAAGGCGAGGGTCGCGAGCTGCTTGATGTCCTCGTTGCGCGCGCCGAGCACCAGCGTCTTGATGCCGGAATTAAGAATGGCGCCGAGGCACATCGGGCAGGGTTCGCAGGTGGCGTAGAAGATGGCTTCCGGGATATGCCGACGGCCGAGCTTCTGGGTTGCCATGCCGACGGCCAGGGTTTCGGAATGCGCCGTGCAGTCGCAGCGGCTGACCTTGAGCGACGGCGTGCTGACCACCACCTCGCCATCGATGACGACTGCGGCGCCAAAAGGCTGCTCGCCCATCGCCCGGCCCTTTTTGGCCTCCTCGATGGCAATGCACATGAATTTGTCGTGTTCGTTTTTCATACCTTTTCTCCGGGGACACCGGCAACTGCCGGCTCCCCTTTCTTGTCTTTTCAGGTGATCAGTTGGCTGCCGGGAGCATGCGCTCCGACTTCTCGGGCAGAAAGCTTCCGTCGAAGATGGCACTCGCTTCGGGCAGCCTATCGAAGGACTCTAGGTCGGCATTCATCTGGATGGAGTTTCCCAGACGCTGCGTGTCGAGGTCGCCAAGCCCGATTTCGGCCGTTTCGGCAGTCTCCAGCTGGTTGTCGATGGTATATTGCAGGCGCTCGGCCTCGAGCCCGGTGTCGGTCAGCGGCTCGATCGCAACCAGCGCGTCGATGCCGACCTCAGGATCAGCCACGACATCCATGATCGCCCTGTTGATCGCCGCGACCAGCCCCTCGACCGCTTCTGGATGGTCTTCGATGAGCTTCTTCGAAACGATAATGCCGTTGGAATAGAGATCGAGGCCGTTATCGGAATAGTAGAACCAGTTGAAATCCTCGTTCGGGTCGAGGTCCATGGCGATGAAGTTCATGTAGCTGGTCTGGCCGAACTGGGCGATGGCGTCCGCCTGGCCGCGGACCAGCATCTGTTCGATCAGGTTCTGCGAGGCGTTCAGAAGCTCGACCTTGCCGGCGTCGAAACCGTTGGCCTCGGCCAGGGCCGGAAAAAGCTGGAACGTCGCCGATCCGGTCGGGGCGGCAACGGTCTTGCCCTCGAGGTCCTTCAGAGACTGGACGTCGCCATCCTTTTTTGAAATGATGGCGAAAGGCGCGCCGTTATAGACGAGGTAGACCATGACCGGCGCCTCGTCCGGGGCCTTGGCGGCGGCCCGGATCAGGGCGTTGATGTCGCCGAAACCGGCATCATATGTGCCCGACATCACCCTCGTGACGGCGGCGGACGAGCCTTCGCCCTGGTCGATCGTCACGTCCAGACCCTCGTCGGCGAAATAACCCTTCTCCTTGGCGAGATAGAACCAGGAATGGGGTCCCTGGGCCTTCCAGTCCAGGGTGAACTTGATCGGCAGGTTGTCGGCGAAGGCAGTGCCCGCGGCGAAGCTCAGTGAGGCCGCTAGTGCCAGGGATTTGATCAGCAATTTCATCGTTAGTTCCCTTTCTGTTTTTGAGGTTTCAGGACGCGTTTATCGAGTCTTCTTGTTGCGCTGCGCCCAACCGGTCATGCGGTTTTCGAGGAGGACAAAGAGGAAATAGAACACGACGCCCGTGATCGAGATCAGCATCAGCGCTGCAAAGGCGAGCGGCATGTCGAAATTGGTGGTCGCGATCAGCATGGCGTTGCCGATGCCGCGGTTGGAGGCGATCGTTTCGGAGGTGATCGAGCCGATGAAGGCGATGGAGATCGCGACCTTCATCGCCGCGAAGAGATAGGGCATGGTGCGCGGCAGGCCGACATTCCAGAAGATGTCGAGCTTCGAAGCGTTCAGCGCCTGCAGGATGTCCTCAAGCTCCGGCTCGGCGGTGGCAAGTCCCGTCGCGACGTTGACGACGATCGGGAAGAACGAGATGACGCAGGCCGTGAGGATGGCAGGCCCCGTTCCCGCGCCGAGCCAGACCACGAAGATCGGGATCAGCGCCACCTTGGGGATCGAGGAGATGCCGACGAGGATCGGATAGAGCGCGTCATAGGCAAGCCGGGACATGCCGATCAGCGCACCGAAGAAGATGCCGATGATGATGCTGAGTGCGAAGCCGATCGTGGTCGTCACGATCGTTTGCCATAGATTGGGCCACAGTGCCGGAAACCGCTCGATCATGGTGACGACGATCGCGCTCGGTTTCGGTAGGATGAAACTTGGACTTACCCCGATTTAGTGGAGAGGTTCTGTCTCAAAATTCCGGTTTATTATCTCGAACTGGATCGGTGATCTATATCCGAGAGCAGAATGTCTGCGCACAGGATTATAGAAACCGTCAATGTATTCGCCAATGGCTTTGATCGCATCCTTACGTGTGTAGAACACAGTTCGCCATATCAGTTCCGACTTGATCGTCTTGAAGACGGTTTCCACCATCGAATTATCGTAACAATTTCCTTTTCCGCTCATGGATGGAAGCATTTTGTGAGCTTCGAGAATGTTGATTTCTGCTGAGAGGTGACCCTGTATTTTCACCGAGGTTTGACCCACCTTTGGTTATGTCTCAGCGGTTATGTTTTGGTCAATGCAGTCGTCTCCTTTCTCTTTTTCTTAGCGGCCT
>NZ_SMAR01000051.1 GCF_004342225.1 Martelella mediterranea
AACGCGCTGCCCGCGATATCAGAGGCAGCATAAACAAGGCCGAAAACCACTTAAGAACGACCAGCAGCCTGTTCAAACAAACCGAGCCACTTCAGAATGACAAGACCACAATTTACGACGAAGTGTTGGCTCGGGTGGCGATAAGACCTAGAAGTCGCGTCGCTGTCACGTAAAAATAGACCGAGATGACTGAAGTGGCTAGGTTTGTCTGAGAATCTGGCGGCAACAAGGGACCAAGTTAAAGGCTCTCAAAGAAAGTTTTGAACGAGATTACGCTGGGTTTGCCTTGATAGACGCCTGCCGGAACGCCCTTGTGGGCTCTGCTCACAAATTGCTCAGGAACAACGATTTTTATGCCTGATGCTTCCATATCGCCCAGTGTCTGATCTGTGATGCTGCGATCGAGCGTGGCGAGATATAGCTGAGCGCCTACGCCTTCGTTCAGAATTTGTTGCCAGCGTTCGCGCAAAGTCGATTTTGCTGTAAGTACTATGGCAGAGGCTGGATCATCATTATATTTCATCAGTGAGGGAAGCAGAAAGTCTGGTTTTCGGTTTCCTATCTTAGGTTGGGCAATAAACGGGACCTTTGTATCGCCCAGTACTCTTTCGATATGGAGTTCGAATGCAGTTCCCATCCTAGAAGCGCGTGCTCCCCTCAGGCTTTTAAATAGCTCAAGGATCTCAGGGAAGGTCGATACGATCGCATGTATGGCATCTCTGGCATTTAGAATGCCTGGTCTGGATTTGTTGAGGAGCTGTACAAGCTCCGCAGTGCGGAGTCGTAGCTCCAGCTTTTGATATCCGGCATATTGCATGTCGCACAGCCGGAGAATGGTGTCGCCCGGTTTCTTCAGCTCGGAGAGTGCATTGAACGACTGCAGTCCTGTTTCCAGCAGGAATGCATTCTGGGTAGAAACTGCGAAACTTTTGCCGTTGGCGAGAGCGGCGTTTGAGACAAACTGCTCCAGTGTTCCATCGACCAGTGCCTTTAAAATTGCTTCCGCCAATTCTTCGTTCGGATTTTGTTGCGGCGGCTCGAGGATTCCGCAGACGAAGCCTGGTGGGAGCTCGAAAAGATCATAGGCTTCATCATAGTCAGGAGTGCCAGAAGGGATCCGCAGGCCAGTCCAGACGGCGTCAGCGGCTGATCGGTCATCTGGTTGTATCATTACCAGCAGTGATGATGGCCCCAGACCGGAAAACAGCTCTTTTGGAATGCCTGTGAAATGGCATTCGCTGCCCTTATTCGAATAGTGGACATAGTTCGAAGAATGAATTTCGGGAGCATCTTCCTGTGGCCAGAGTGTTGGAACCCTCGTATCGAAGATATGTTCGATGTCCTGACGCTGATACTGTTCGGGAAAGAAACCGCTTTCACGAATCTCTGTCGGAACATAGAAGCCGTTCTGTTTGCCTTTTCCTTTTTCCCCGGGGAGACGGTCTGCCCAGATATGATCATTCCGGGCGAGCACTTTTATGAATACAGGTTTACTGGTCTTGCGGAGCTGCTCGGTAAGTTCCTCGATGGCTGTCATTCCGGTGCCCCCCGAATCTCTGTATTGCTGTCATCAGAAGAAAGCCACACGTGTAAGGTGTCAATAACTTTGTCTGTTGGAAGCTTTTGCTTACCCTTAAGGGCGCACTCCCAAACAATTGCTGTTCTCCAGCCTAACGCCTGCAGAGCCCTGAGATTTCGGGCGTCTCGTTCTTTGTTACTACTGATCTTATGATGCCAGAAGTCCTCTCGTGTGGCTGGCCATCTGAAAAGGTTGCAATCATGGCCATGCCAGAAGCATCCGTTGATGAAGATGATCGCATGGTGTTTTGGAAGAACCAGATCCGGCCGGCCGGGCAGTGCGCGATCATAAAGGCGATAACGGAAACCGCGTGCGTGAAGACCTTTCCGGATGATCAGTTCCGGCTTTGTGTCTTTGCCGCGTACCGCAGCCATGTTGCGGCTGCGCGTTTTTCTGTCATGGACGTCAGCCAACTTCTGCCTGTGCCGGTGTATCTTCCTGCTTCGCAATGAGGCTGAGAATGTGTGGGCGCATAATTCGGGCGACTTCCGCAAAAACCGGTACTGCAACAGAGTTTCCGAACTGTTTATAGGCCTGCGTGTCTGAAACAGGGATCACGAAATCATCGCCATAGCCCATCAGTCTCGCGCATTCGCGCGGCGTCAGCCGTCGCGGGTTTTCGCCTTTGCCACGCTTAATCAGAATTTCGGATCCGTCCTTGTAATAACGTGCCGAAAGTGTGCGGGCGATATCATCCGGGCCTGAAAGCCCGAAGCCGAAACCGTTGCCTTTGGCTTTATGTTTTGCAGCATAATCCTGCAGGTACTGCCAGAGCTTATCAGTCAGAGTATATTTCTCGCTGACAGCAGCGAGAGGGCCTGTTGTGAAATGTGTCTCCGGTTCCTCAGATCCATCCTCCGGATGAAGGATGGCTTTCAACCGTTTGCCACCGTATGCGGGCAGTTGCAGGTTATCAAATGAGAAGGGCACTTTTTCCCGGAAACCGACCATCACGATACGTTCGCGGTGTTGAGGAACAAAGTGGCCGGCATCAATGATCCGGGTGTGAAGTGTATATCCGAGTTCTTCGGTCAGTTTTCGCTGAATGACGTCAAATGTCTTGCCTTTGTCGTGGCTCTTCAGGTTTTTCACGTTTTCGAGCAGAAAAGCTGCCGGGCGGTGATAGCTGAGAATCCTCAGAACATCGAAAAACAGCGTGCCCTGCGTTTCATCCAGAAAACCATGCAGGCGACCAAGCGCATTCTTTTTAGAAACGCCAGCGATTGAAAATGGCTGGCAGGGGAAACCTGCGACGAGAACATCATGAGGCAGTATCTCATCTGCCTGAACCTCTCGAATATCTCCCTCGATCGGACGGTTGTCCCGGAAATTCTCCTGATAGGTCTTCTGTGCGTATTTGTCCCATTCGGAAGTGAAAACGCAACGCCCGCCGACGCTCTCCATTGCGCGCCTCAATCCACCAATACCGGCGAACAGATCAATGAAGGTGAATGCGCCATCCGGCTGAGACCTGGCTCGCATTTTTGCCTCAGCGCGAAGCGCAGTCATAACGGCACTTCGTGGCTTCTCGTCGCCACGTTTCCACCGGTAAATATGACCTTCTGAGTATCCAAGCTTGATTGCCGCTTCTGATACTGTGTAGCCAGTCTGTCGCAACAGAGTTTCGAATTCAGTTTCCATGCGGCTCTCCGGTGACCGGGGAATCGGTCATGCACTGGGAATATTTTTGACATTATGTTGTAAATCGACACACAAGCAAGAACATGATGGAAACATTTATTGGATAATGCGCTTTATTTTCTGTGAAGCTTGTTGAAATCGTGAAGCGCCATGTCGTGCTGCCGGTCAATGTAGTCGGCAAGGTCGTTGATGTGGACGCCTTTACGGGATTTCTGCGAGGGTTCGACCTGCGTTACCGGAATTTCAAGGTCGCCTAGGGCGACTTTGCGAAGGAACTTCGCCGGTGTCAGATGTGAAAAATAGTCTTTGCAAATCTCCTCGACGGGAATAAGTGCCCGACCATCATACTGAGCCATAAGGAAGAAAATGGTTTTTGGGCGAGGAGAGGTGTTGTCCGGGATCATCGCTGCTTCCTCCAGTTTTCGAAATCGGTGACCATCGTGCGCCAGCGGGCGGCGGCTTGGCGGTCTTTGTTCAGGTCGGCGCGGCTGGCGATCATCAGCGCTTTGCGCACTGCATCCGTCACGCGTTCGTCTGTCAGCGGTCTTGCGATGCCATGGCGGGCTTCCATGAAAGCTTTGAATGCCGGTTCTGAACACTTCATCGCGCATTCAGCCGCGTAATCCTTCGCCGGTCTGCCGCCTTTTTCTTCAAGCTTGAGGCGCAATGCATTCAGGTCGGCGTTCTGGCGCTCCGTCAGCTGCTTGAGTGCATCCACCATGCGGATGAGCTGCGCGGGGATGTCTGCGTGCTTCAGGAGCAACTCCCGGTTCGCTGTCGGGCATGTGTGCGGCACGGATGCCATGACCTCGGCTTCAGCCGGTTCCATGCCGTCTGTTTCGAGGTGAAGGCCTGCCGTATCCGACGAAATTTCTTTGACCGGCGCGGCGCTGACGACAAGCGAACGTATCCGCTCCAGCCGTTCTCTGGCAGAAGTTTGCGGCCTGTTCATTCAAACGTTCACCGAGGCCGCGAGAGCGGCTTCATATTTCATCAATTGCTGCACCAGCGTGAAAATGAGTAGGGGTGCGCCGCACAGAATGGCGAACGAGCTTGCTCTTTTAAGGAACTTGCAGTCCGACACGGTCAGTGGGCGGGTTGGTCGAAAAATGAGATTATGATCGGTCATTTGTCCTCACAAACAGTTTCAAGCCACGACTGCTGGTGCGTTCGTTGAGGCGAGGCTTTTCATCTTGAGGACTATATGTGCATTACGCACACCAACAGGTCAAGTTATAATGTGCATATTGCACATAGTCGATGAGCACAAAGCCAAACAAGGTCTCGCGGTTCAACGAATCTTTGGGGAGCTGCTTAGACGGGTTTTATCCAGTCAATTGGTGCGGCCCAACGCACAAACTGGTTTGGGATATCGGCGATGTGAGGATTCAGGCTCTGAAGCGTCCAAGTGTTGGGCTCGCTTCCTTGTCTGAGGACTTTTACGAAAATGCGCCCGTCATCGAGTTCGGTGATGCACCTCTTGTTGATCATGGCGTCTGGTGGCATCTGACGGGAATAGTACAGCAGGGTACCATCTTCATAAGCGGGGAACATGGAATCGCCTGTAACCCGGACGGCTACCGTCTCAAGCGGCGCTCTGCTCGGTGCTTCAACAATTTCGACATCGCCATTATCAATCGCCTCCACCTCTGCCCCAGCTCCCACTTTTCCTTTCAGAGGGACGCCTCGCCTAGGGCTGCTGCCTTCTCCGGTGAGAAGCCAGCCAGGGCTGACACGAAATGCTGATGCGTATTTCTCGGCAGCGCGGGATATCCCTCGCGTCCCGTTTTCATGCTGTACATAGGTGTAATAGTTCCAGCCAAAGAACTTCGCTGCCGACTTTGCGTCGGAGAAGCCTCGAGCGATCCGGGCTTGCTCAAGCCGCTTCGCTTCATCTGGTCTGTCATCAAACACCATGATGTGCATATTGCACGGCATCGGTGTGCGTTTCGACTTGACTTTCTGGAGTGCGATATGCACACCATAACCTCATGAACAATCAAATTGACTTGAAAGAACTTAGAGCGGAGCGCGGCTGGAGCCGCTCTGACATGGCGTCCTACTTTGGTGTCGACGTGTCCACGATTTGTCGATGGGAAAATAGCGGAATTCCGTCACGTGGCATGACTCGAAAAGCACTCGAGCGGGAATGGGCAGTCAGCTTTTCGAATACGAGGGCGTGCCAAGAATGAAGCCTCTATTTTTCCGTTACAGTCAGCATTTGTCATCGGCTTGTTTGAACCCGTGCCTTTCCGGCCTTCGCTTTCTGGCGCACTTCGAATTCATAGCGTCGCATTCAGCCAGTCGCAGTGAATGCCTTCTCCAAAATCATTCCCATAGTGAGGTGCCTTAATGGCTCGTTTGCTTACACAAAAGGCCGTTGACGGCCTGCGTGAAACCTCTCGGCGCGCCGTCGTTCAGGGCGGCGGACCAGAGAAATTCCAGCATTCCACGCGGCTTAATCAAAGCCAGCTTTCTAAATGTTGGACCCATGTCCATGACCCCAGCCGGAAGTCCCAGCAAGTGATGGCAATCGATGTCGCTGTTGAAGCGGACATGGAGGCAGGCGCGCCGGTCATTCTTGGAGAAATGGCGCGGCTGGAAGGCTACCGGCTTGAGCGTGATGACTTTGAAGAATCGGGCAAAGGCGGCCTTGGCATTGCTGATATCGGTACGTTTCAGGCGGCTTTTCATGCCCTGTCGCAATCGATGATGGATGCGGCAGCCGATGGCAAAGTTGATGCGCGTGAAGCTGCCGACATTCTCGAACATTTTGCGAAGTTTCTTCGGGTCGCGCATGTCGTCGAGTGCAAGGCCCATGACTGCGACGATGGGGGCGAGGTGTGATGAAGCCGAACGACACAAAGCCCCAGACCGCTTCCAGCCGCTGCCGGATCATTTCCAGCTGCGGCTTTACCTTTTGCCTGACCTGTCACGGCAATGACTATGACGACCGCCCGTTTACCTGCGGTTCCAGTTTTCAGAATACTGATGAAAGGTTTCCGCGCCATGGCGTCACGAAAGCTTAAATCTGCGTCTCCGGTCGCAACGAAACAGGCCGAAAGCCCACGTGAAATGCAGCGTGAGGATCGGCGGATTGTCGCGGAGAAGATTGCGGATGTCTATGACGATCACGCCTATATCGCGCCGTGGACGGACGATCTGGTGGCGCGTGATCTTGGTGTGCCTTGCGCATGGGTCGCGGAGGTTCGCGATTTCATGTTCGGCCCGGCCAATGAAAACCCGGTGCTGGCGGAAAATGCCCGTCAGTTTTCAGCGTGGTCTGCCGACTATGAAAAGTTCCGCGCTGATCTTACCGCGCATACGGAACAGGGCAAACAGCTTCGAAACACTTCTCTGGATCTGCAACGCCGGGCCGATGATATCCGCGCGCAGCAGAACCGGATCGTGCGGGAGGGCAAGCTATGAGCGGTTTGCGGATTACCAGAGTTTGCTGCCCGCATTGTGCGGGGCAGGGCTACCTGAGCGCCGGTCGCCACCGCTGCCCGGTGTGCTGCGGCAATGAACGGATTTCGGCAGCGGATGCGCGGGCTTACGCCATCGCACAGCGCCGGATGTCCGATGCCAATGGCGCGGGCGAATTGTCATGGCCGAACAAACGGAAATGCGCGGCGATTGCAGAACGGATTTATGAGCTTTTGCAGGAGGTTCCGCCATGGCGGCGCCACCGGGAGGCAGAGGGATGAGCATTGGAATTATGAGTCGGATTTTCCGCACACCTTTCGGCACATCAAGTCGAAAGATGCTGGCGGTGCGGCTTGCGGACTTTGCCGACGATGAAGGCCGGGGCATCTGGCCCACGGTAGCGCGCCTTTCACGCGAGACGGACCTTTCCGAGCGGACGGTGCAAAGACTGCTTCGTGAATTCGTCAGTGAAGGTCTTCTTGTGGTCGTTCGGGAGAATACCGGGCGGCGCGGAGAGGGCACGCGATACGATTTCGACATGAAAGTTCTGCACGATCTGGGGGCGCAAAAAGGGGATTCTGACGGGTGTCACCATGTCGGGGGTGACACGGTGTCACCCGTTGGCACGGGTGACATTGACGACACCACGGGTGACGCTGAGTGCGTCCACGGGTGTCACCATGACACCCTAACCGTAATAGAACCACCAATAGAACCGTTAACAGAGAGAGATGCGCGCGAACGCGCTGATGAAATCCGATCTGAGGAAACCAGTTCGCAAACGCCGAATGAGCAGAAAAGCAAAAAGGCGATTGAGAAAGACCTGAAGCGGGTGCACCCGGACTGGCCGACCTATGTCGATGATTCCGATGCTGAGGTTCGCAAAGCTTGGTTTGCGCTGAGTGACGGTGAGCGGGAAGAGGCGGCAGAGCGGATGGGTGATTACGTCGCTGCGGTGAAATCCCTTGGTCGGCAGCGGTTTTGCCGCTTCAGCACCTATCTTTCTGAAAAACGCTGGCAGAAGTTGCCACCCCCGGTGAAGGCAGACAGCGGCCCGACACGCGCCCCGACCTTTGGCAAGGCATGGATGGCTGCGCGTCTCGCACTGCTTTCAGAACCTTCCGCGAGGCTATCGCCGCTCACCGCATTTCAGGAACGTCTGATCGCATCAGGCCAGCAGAGCCGGGATGATCTGATCCGGGAGAAGCAACAGAAGCAGGGCTGGCCCAAGGTGAACATGATGCATGAGCAAGCCGAACGCGATCCCCGCAAGGGCGATGTTGTTTCGCCGGAAATCGCGAGCCTTGGCGGACGGTTCGAGGCGGTGCGTGTCGGCAGCGACGAATGGGAATCTTGGAAGCACGAACACGCTGAACGCGGCTGGCCGTGGCTGCCTGACACCGGTCGGCATGAGTGGGTCTATTTCCCGCGCCTTGATGGTGGCAAGCCTTCTGACGCCTTGTCGGCATTCTTCGAAAAGCTTGAGCACATGCAGGGCAGGGAGGCAGCTGAATGACGACTTATGGTGAGATTGCAGCAAACGCCTTTGAGGCCGTTCCGGAGAAGTTCGAAGACCGGATGCGGCGCATTCGCAGGCAGTATCGTTCCCGCCTCAAACAGCCGGTTGCTGCTGATGCGCCGTGGTTCGTGCTCTGCGTGAGAACTGGCTGTGAAAAATGCGTTGAAGCCGCTTTGAGTGAGGCTGGTGTCGACGTGTTTGTGCCGATGCGCAAGGGTAAGGCACGTAAGCGGCGCGGGCGATGGCTGCCGCCAAAAGATGAGGTTTTGATGGTTGGATATGTGCTGATCCGGTGCGTTTGCTCTAACGAAACGATGAACGCGCTGATGAGCTTTGAGCATGTTGCGGGCATCCTGGGGGACTGGGAAAAGCCATTTGCGGTCAATTCTGAAAAAGTTAGTAAGATCAGGTGTAAGGCCGGTTCTGGTGATTTCAATTATGAGCGACCTGTTGATATCTCGGTGAAGGCTGGTGAGATTGTCAGGATTGCGTGCGGGATATTCTCGGGCCTTACAGGTGAGGTTGTGACGTCCAATGGCACGGGCAAGGGTGATGTGGTGGTTGAGGTGGAAATGTTCGGTCAGAAAACACCTGCAATTTTACCTCTTGCAATGATCGAAAAATTGTGAATGCTTTGGAGCAGGACGCTTCGGTTCTTAGTGGAGCTTGCTCTCACGCCCGAAACCCTGCCCTTACGATAGCCGATCGGCAATGCGACTAAGGGTCAGTGCGTAAGCTATGTCTTTATTCCCTGAATTGCTTTAATTTGATTTGGCAACGTTCTGACGGGTGCGCCGTTGAATTTGTTGTGCTGAGAAGCGGATCGCGTATGCGGTCCGCTTTTTTCGTATGAGGGCAGAGAGGTTTTTCTGTTCATGATTTCCACACACATCGACATTGATCTGACGCGCTTTGAAGCAAAGCTGACATCTGCCCAGCGCCGTGAGCTGCCAAAGGCGGAGATGCTGGCGCTGAACTGGCTGGCCTATGACGGGATGAAGGCTGTCCGGTCAAAGATGAAGGTCGTGTTTGATCGGCCAACGCCTTACGCGATGCGCGGGATCATCTATGACAAGGCCAGTCTTGCTGACCGGACGGCATCTGTTGTTGCCACCGGGGACCGGACTAAGGGCGGGCTTCCGGCCACGGCCTTTCTTGGCCCGGAAATCCATGGCGGGATGCGTCGGCACAAGGCCTTCGAGGAGCAGCTGATCGGACGCGGAATGATGGCGCGCAATGAGGTGGCTGTGCCAGCGCGGATGGCGCCGCTTGATCGCTACGGCAACATGACGAAGGGCTTTTTGAACCGTGTGATGCGGGATCTGCGGATTGATTATCGCGGGACAGGTGCAACGCGGGTGCCTAAGAACAGTTCGCGGCGCAAACGCAAGGCCAAACCCAACCAGTATTTTGTGCCGCAGGGCAGGCCGGATCTGATCAAGGGGATATGGTTTTCCGGACGCGGTGAGGGCGGCAGAGAATTCTATCCGGTGATCCTGTTTGTGAAGGCGACGTCCTATCGTGAGCGGCTGAAGCTGCAGAAGATTGTGACTGAGCTTGTGCGCAGCAAGAAAGACCGGACGTTTAAGCGGGCATTCCGGAAGGTTTTTGACTGAGGGATATCAGGTAGAGCCTGCGTTTATTGGCGAACAGGCTGTCTCCGCTTTGAGCTAAAGTGAAAGCAGTCCATCGAATAGGGCATTGGACCATGTCTGCCGAGTTTTTATTAGCTCAATATAGGCCTCGTTTTCCCATTCGCTTAAGTTATCGCAAATCTCTTCAACGGACAGGATTTCATGGAAACCTTTTTCCTCGGCAATCGCGCTCGTCGCAGAGCGGTCAACAGCACCCCAAACTAAAATTGCTCCATGCGCCTCAATTGGCTTTCGTTTTAAACTAACATGTATGTCTTCAGGTTTTTTTGCCGATTTTAGAAATATATCAAAGGCTGGCTTTTTGTGATGGTCTATTTGACTGGATTCTTTGAGGACAAAATATCTAAAATTCTGATATTCTATTTCGCACTTCATTTCTGCTACATATATTTTTTTGCTCAGTTTGTTTTGTAGTGTGAAATCTAGTGTGTATCCTCGATCTCCGGGGTGCTCCCTTAATGTTGGCCTTCCTAAATCTATATAAGTGGAACGGGGGTCTTCTGCCCATATGGAAATGATTTTCTCAGAAAATATTCCGAAAAGGCGAGAAGCGTATTTTGCGAATTCATCTCTATTTTCCTTTTCTTCGATGAAGATATCTCTGAATCTGTCTACCAATTTGTTGCCCAAAATCTAGTCGTTCGATGCTCTGATTCGTAAAGTAGCATTTGGGAACTTTGCCGGAAATGATGAAATACGAAACCTTGGGAGAGGTTGATCGCCATCGAGGGATGCCATCCACGATGGTGTATCTGGTATCACGCTGGTGCCAACATGATTTCTATTGCGCTCTCAATCAGATTCTTTCCGAAAGCTTGATCAATCGAACTTGATGCCGCGACGGGTCCTTCCTGGGGCCCTTTGCCATGCGGGTATTTGGCACCGCGCGGTATCGTCAGTCTGAGCCGGATTTTGAAGCCTAAAGTTCAAGCCTAAATTAAAGTTGGAAGTAGTTTAGCGACGATGGAAGCGATGCAGAACAGCGTGACCAAGGGTGAGTTTGCAGCGATGATTGCTGTGTCACCCGGGCGGGTGTCGCAATATCTGAGCAGTGGTCAGATTTATGGTGATGCAATTGAGGGCGACGGTCGGCGCGCGCGGATCCGGCCTGACAAAGCAATTTCCCAGCTTGGGCTTTCCATTGATCCGGCGCAGGGTTTTGGCGCCAATGGCAAGGCCATCCTCACCGGTGCGCCTGCGAAAGCACCGCAAATTGCTGAGACCGCATCGCCGCGCGTGCCCGCAACGGAACTGCCACTGAAACCCTCTGGAACGCAGGACGAAATGGCCGAACAGCTGGCGCGTGAACGGCTTCGCCAGCAACAGATCAAAACCGGCCAGATGGAACGCCAGGAGCTGGAAGAGGCCGGGATCTATACACGCAGCGAAGATGCCCGGCGCGATATGGGACGCGGTATCTCGGAAGCGTTCAAGGTGATGGAGCAGGGGATCCCTGATCTTGCGACAGCACTGGCTGAAGAGTTTGGTTTGCCGCAGCGGGATCTGCAAAAGGCACTGGCGCGCCGCTGGCGCGGTATCCGATCAAAGGCGGCTTCCGGTTTCAGGGATATCCGGGATGAAACACCGGAAATGGTTGAAGACGAAGAGGCGTATGAAACAACATGACGATGCTCTTCAATCCCGAACGGCTGATGTATGAGGCGCTGGCCGATGCCTGCGAACCGCCGCCGCCGGTCGATTATCTGGCCTGGGCGAAAGACAATATCGTTTTCTCCGAACGTATCTCTGCATTTCCGGGGCCATACCGTGAGGACATGTTTCCGTTCTTCTCGGAGATCCTGCGGGCGCTGTCACCGGATGATCCGTGCTCGATCATATCGCTTGCCAAATCGGCGCAGGTGGGCGGAACCGTTCTGGCGAATATCTTTCTGCTGGGGACGCTGGACCTCGACCCGTGCGATTTTCTCTATGTCCATCCGACAGAAGAGAATGCGTCGCGCTGGTCGAAGACAAAGCTGATGCCGTTGTTGCGGGAAACCACGTCTGTCCGTGCACTCTTTCCCGAAGCCGGGCGTGATGGCGGCAACTCGATCCTTTACAAAGAACGGGTTGATGGTCGTGGCGCCATTCAGGCCGCCGGAGCCAATTCTCCGGCCGGGCTTTCGATGATCTCGCCACGGGCACAGGTACAGGACGATCTGGCCAAATGGAACAAGAATGATGCCGGTGACCCGGAGGCACAGGCAGACAGCCGGTCGAAGGCATTCTTCAACCGCAAGGTTTTTAAGATATCGACCCCGCTGATTGCGCCGGGCTGCCGGATTACGGCCAACTATCTGGCCGGGACGCAGGAGCGCTATCATGTGCCGTGTCCGCATTGCGGTGAGCTTCAGGTGCTGGAATGGGAAAACATGCGCGATCATATTGATCCGCAACACCCGGAGAAGGCGCACTTCTGCTGTGTTCATTGCGGCTGCGAGATCCATGAACATCACCGTGCATGGATGGTCGATCCGGCCAATGGTGCAAAGTGGATTGCCAGATATCCGGAGCGGGCGCGCTATCATCGCTCGTTTCATATCTGGGTGCCGTATTCGCCGCTTGAAAGCTGGGAGTCGATTGCGCGGGCATGGCTGACCGTTCAGGCCGGTGGTGCTGACGATAAGGAAAAGGGTGCCGGTGCTGAGCAGGTGTTCTTCAACGATACGCTGGGTCTGGCCTTTGAAGCGGACAATAAAGCGATTGACTGGGAAGACCTGCGCGACCGGGCTGAAGAAACCGGCTTCAAGCGCGGTGTTGTACCGGGAGACATGCTGGCTCTGACGATTGGCATTGATGTTCAGGGCGACCGTGTTGAATGGCTTTTGCGCGGCTGGGGCCGCAACAAGATGAGCGCGGTGATTGATTACGGTGTGATCGACAGCCGGTCGGGCAGTCATCTTCCCGGCTATCGTGAGCATTCAGGCCATATCGGCGAGGCGGCGGTGATGGCCGCGCTTGACCGTCTGATCGAAAAACAATGGCCGGATGAGAACGGCAAACTGCGAAGCGTTGACCGGATCGGGATCGATGGCAACGCTTATACCGAGGATGTCTGGTTCTGGGCGCGGCGTCATCCGCGTTCGAAAGTGATCATGGTTCGCGGCGATAACCGTGATGCAGCGCCGATGCTCAGCCATGTGAGCGAGTATGACAAGCGCGGCAGACGAAAAAAACAGAAGTGGTCGAGCCGGTTTTATAACTTCAATGCTTCAGTGATGAAGATGGGGCTTTACCGGGACTTTCGCAAAGATGATCCCGACCAGCCGGGCTTCATTCGCTTTGCCTGTGGCCTTGGCGATGATTTTTTCCAGCAGGCGACTTCGGAAGTGCGCATTCAGGAAAAGGATCGCAACGGTTATCCGCGCTGGCGGTGGAAGCTGCCAGACGGACAGCGCAATGAGGTGCTGGATATGCTGAACCAATCGCGGGCTGCAGCTATCCGGCTTGGCGTTCCTTACTGGAGCGATGATGAATGGGATGCCCGGGCGGAAGCGCTTTCAAAGAAAGAGCCGGAAGCACAGGGCGATCTTGAGGATCTGATCGGCAGTCTTGCAACAGCGGTTAATGCGGTCAGTCAGGCGGGAAAACCAGAACCGGATACCAGGCCGTCAGACCGTGTGGTGGCTGCCATGCGCCGGGCAGAACGCGCCCACCAGCGAAACCAGCAGGACTGAAAATGGCACCTTTGACAGACGAACGGCTGACGCTGGAAACCCGGCTCGGCGAGGCGAAGCTTGCGCTTCACAAACTAGAGATCGGTCAGAGCGCTGTGACGCTTTCCTATGATGGCGAGAGCATCACCTATAGCGGGGCGGACCGGGCATCACTCAGGGCTTATATCCGTGGCCTTGAAACACAGCTCGGGCTTCGCGGGTCGGCACGTCCACGCGGGCGGGGAGTAATCTTCGGATGACAGTGGAAATTTATGGACCGGACAGTCAGCCGCTTCCCTCAGGGTTGCGTCAGGCCGCCCGGATGCAGGCTGCACGCAATCGGCAAATGGCAGCAACAGTCTCAGGTGAGACGGTGACCCGGGCCGCCTATCAGGGGGCATCCTATGATCACCCAAGTTTTGCCGGATGGCGTGCGGGTAATTATTCCGGCCAGTCAGCGCTTTCGCAATCGCGTTCGACGCTGGTTGACCGGCTGAACGATGTCGCGCGCAATGACGGCTGGGGTGCGGCAGGCACATCGCGCCTTGTCGATAACATCATCGGTGCAGGCTGGAAGCTTGCAGCGCGACCGAACCATACATCGCTGAACCTCACCTTCGATCAGGCCGAAGAGGTGGCATCACAGATTGAGGGGCTTTGGCGGGATTATACGCAGGACGTCGACATGTGGTGCGATGCCGAGCGCACCAAGAACATGGCCGGGATCCTCGGCCTTGCGGCCAGAACCCGGTTCGGGCCTGAGGGTGAAAGCTTTGGCGTGATCGTCTGGCAGGACGATGCCCCGCTGTTCCAGACGGCAGTGCATATGATTGACCCGGCCCGCTGTTCCAACCCGAAGGGTACGCTTGATAGCGAATATCTGCGTGATGGTGTTGCCATTGATGGTTATGGCGCTCCTGTCGGCTATCACTTCCGCAAAAGTCATCCCGGTGATGTCTATGCGGGCAATACGCAGCTCTGGTCATGGGAATATGTCAGCCGGGCTACCGAATGGGGCCGACCGATTGTTGTTCATGCCTTTGATCCGAAACGTCCGGGCATGACACGCGGTGCGTCTGACTGGGCGCCGATCATGCGCTCGATCAAGCAGTCCACGGATTATGAGGATTTTGAAAGTCAGGCGGCGATGCTGAATGCGATCATGGCCGCGTTTATCGAGACGCCGTTCGATCCGGAAGAAATGATGAATGCGCTTGATGCCGATGGTGGTGAAGGCACGATCGGGAAGATCTATGGCGAGATCTCCGAGGCGCAGAAAGCCTATTACGGGGCTGCGCCGATCAATCTTCCCGGTGTCCGGGTCAATACGCTTCTTCCCGGTGAAAAGGCAGAACTGACCAAGCCGGAACATCCGAATGCAAATTTTGAGGTGTTTGTGAATGCGGCACTTCGCAAGGTCGCCTCTGCCGTGGGACTGACCTACGAGCAGCTGACCATGGACTGGAGCCAGGTGAACTATTCGTCCGCCCGTGCAGCGCTACTGGAGATCTGGCGGGGCTTTACGGCGAAGAAAAGCAGCTTTGCAGCTCAGTTCATGGCGCCGATCTACCGGGCATGGCTGGAAGAAATCTTCGACAAGGGTCTGATTGAACTGCCTGAAGGGGCTGTCTCGTTCGAGGAAAACCCGGCTGCATGGTGTCATGCGGACTGGATCGGGCCGGGACGCGGCTGGATTGACCCGCTGAAAGAGGCGCAGGCTGCCGGTGAACGGCTCGACCGGCGTCTGACAACGCTGCAACAGGAATCGGCTGAACAGGGCCGGGACTGGAAGATGGACGCGGATCAACTGGCGCGGGAAGCGCGCTACTATGAGCGCCTTGGCCTGAAACATCCCTCAACGTTTGAAGGTTCGCGACCGGCTCGCAAGGGCGGACAACAAAACAGTGAAGCGGATCCGGACACAGAGACTGAGGAACGTGTGAACGGGCGTTCGGAGAAGTCAGCGCACGCATCGCGGCATCCACTTGGCATTCCGCAGACAGGAAGGCAGAAACGATGAACTATCCCGAAATCGCCAGCCGCATGTTCAACACGCCGCTGATGCTGCAGCCCGCCAAGGCCGACACGATTGCCCGCTCTTTTGCCCCGCGTGTCCTCGGGCTTCCCGATGGTGACGGTGCTGAGATGGGGCTGGTCGGCGAAAAGCTCCGGCATGCGACGGACATGTGGGGTGAGAAGGTCTATCGCGGTGTTGACCGCCCGATGGATGGCATCGGCCTCATCGAGATCGAAGGATCTCTGGTCAACAAGGGCCGATGGATCGGTCAATCCTGCGGCATGACCTCTTATGAAGCCATCGGCATTCAGGCCGATGACTGCCGGGCTGATGACAGCATCAAGGGTGTTGTCATCGAAGTGGACAGTTTTGGCGGTGAAGTCACCGGTGCGTTTGATTGTGCGGAAAAGATCTTTGAGCTCTCGCAGGTGAAGCCAACGATTGCGGTTTTGACGGATAATGCCTGTTCTGCCGGATATCTTCTGGCTTCTGCGGCCCGGCAGATCGTTCTGCCTTCGACCGGTCTTTGCGGGTCAATCGGCGTTGTCTCTGTTCATGTCGATGTCAGTGGCTGGCTTAAGAAGGAAGGGCTGAATGTCACGATCCTGAAAGCCGGAGAACACAAGGCGGATCTGAACCCTTATGAGGCCATCCCGCAGGATGTGCTGACGCGTGAGCTGGCAGAGCTTGAAGAGCTGCGGGTGGAATTTGCGGAAACCGTTGCCCGGTTCCGTGCCGGGCGGCTTTCAAAAGACGCGGCACTGGCGACTGAGGCCGGTGTTTATCGTGGCGTAAAAGCGGTTGAGGCAGGTCTTGCCGATGCCGTTGTCCGTCCCTCGCAGGTGCTGGCCGCCTTCGGGGCTGAACTTGGCCGGGCGGCCTGATCTTTAAAACTTCAAAACAAGGAAAGCGACTATGTCGAATGTCACGCGCGGTCTGACCGCCAGCGTGCTCGCAGCCATGCGCGGCGGGCGGGCCAATACACATATGGAAGACGATCCGGAAAAGGACAATCCGGAAGAAGAGCTGGAAACCGAAACCACCGATCCGGATGCTGAAGGCGAAGAAACTGACCCCGACGCTGAAGGCGAGGGGGCACCAGGCGATGAAACTGAAGATGAGGACAAGCAGGATACTTCGGCCAGCCGGTCGGCCCGGGCGGATGAGCGTTCCCGCATTCAGGCGATCCTGACACATCCCAAAGCCGGGGCCAATGCGGAACTGGCATCGCATCTGGCGTTTAAGACCGCCTATTCGGCCAAAGAAGCGATGGCGATCCTTGATGCGTCTTCCCCATCTGCTTCGGCTTCGACCGGGGGCAATCGTCTTGCCGGACGTATGGCGGGCAAGACCCCGAAACTTGGCGCCGGTGGCGCGCCTTCCGCTCAATCCGAAAAGCAGTCTCTGCTGGCAGCCGTCGGCGGTGTCATCAATGCGCGGCATGGCCGCCCTTCCAACGGAGAATAATCTTATGGCGACAGCACGTTTTGCCCCCAATGACCTGATTGTCAGTGACGTTCAGGTCGTCACCCGCACAGTTACGATTGCCAGTGGTCAGACGCTCGATCGTGGCGCTGTGCTTGGCGAGATTGCCGCTGACGGAAAGCACACACTGTCACTGGCTGCCTCTGAGGATGGCTCGGAAGTCCCTGATTGTGTGCTTGCCTTCGATGTTGAAGCGACCGGGGCTGATGTTGAGGCACAGGCCTATTTTGGTGGTGCCTTCGATGCAGAAAAGCTCAGCTTCGGTGCGGGCCATGATGCGACAAGCGTTGAACAGGCCTTCCGTCATGCCGGTGCAGCCCTGTTCGCGCGCCACCTCGACTAAGTATAGCGCGACAATCTGTCTGAGACGCCGGCGACAATCTGTCTGAGATTCTATGTCGCGTCATTTGTGATGTTATCATCCTGATTGCCGCTGGCA
>NZ_SMAR01000052.1 GCF_004342225.1 Martelella mediterranea
TACCGCCCGTCTCAGCTCCGGCGCCAACACGTTCAAGACAATCCTCAAAACCGTCAGCCCCTGAAAAGCCCGGACGAAACAGCGTGGGCAATTACCTAGGAAGTGTCCTTGCTAGCGGCGTTTCGAGTTTGATCTCCGGTATCTTCGGTGGTCATAAAAAATCGAGCGCCCAGGTGCAGCTGAAATTGCCGATGCTTTCGCTGCAGGATTTCCGTTTGAACGACCGGTTCATGAACCAAATGCAATCATACGCTCGACCTCATATGAGCGGTGGCGGCAGTTACAGGCCCTGGTCGCCCAATTTGGGGAACTCGATGGATATCAATTTCTCTGGTCCATCGTTCGGTCCCTTTGGGCAGGTTTCCGGTCATCTGCACCTTTCGTCGCAGGGGCCTCTCGGCCTGTTGGGATTTAACAAAACTCCCGTAGGCCAGCTGGTGAATCAGTTGCTTGGTGGCCTTCGGTTCGCGTGAAGTATCAAAAGTAGTAAAGTTTAACAAAGGAGATGAAACATGTTTGGTATTCTTGGTAATGCTATTGGCTCGATTTTTGCATCGTCACCTTCTGACCAAATGGATGCGGCGGACAAAAAAGCTGATCAGCGGAAAGCCGATGCTTATTGCGACAATCTGCAGCGGACAACGAACGCAGCGATTGAGGACCAAAATCGGGCGATGCGTAATCAGATCAGAAACGGTCACGACGAGACCTCTCGGAACCAGCTCAATATTCAGGCCAAGGCGCTGGCGGCCATGGCTTCCGACGGCCTGGCTCTGAATAAAGACACGGCCCAGACGATGTCTCAGAGCGCCTCGGCTTAACGACGGTCGGTAAGGCTTTAGATTGCATATGGGCCCGCGTCGTTGAGATCAAGGACGCGGGCCTGTATTTTACAAAACACGGAGGCGAAAATGCTGACTTCGTCATTTGTTGCGCAAGGTCCGCATCGTAGTGATATGGGCGATCAAAGTTTGGCATCACGTGAAGCGATGATCCAAGCCAGAGATGCTAATCTGAGCATGTTTGCGCGAGCAACGGAAGGGCTGAAACGGGATCAGATTAAACATGAAATAGGCAATATGAATTCAAATATTGAGCGAGGCATATATAATATTGAAAGCAAGCAGGCTATCAGTAATCTCTCATCAAAATTTCAGCTTATTTCAAAAATTGCCAGTAGTATAAATTAGAGTAAACTAAATTATTTTAAATTAAATATCGTTAGAAATTAAATAAAGTGTTGCGATTTTTATTGAAATATTTCATCTAGAAAGGAATTGTAATGGATCATTCTGTGCCGCTGAAGATGCTTTTGATGCTATCCGTTTGCAGCCTGCGTTGCGGTTTTCTCCGTAAAGCTGTCGTCTACACGCGCATCGGTATGGTTCTGTTTCCTTCTGATGAGCGTTTCAGAGAGATGGCAGCATATGGTTTGCTTCTTCTGGGTGAGAATGAGCGCTGCAGGGACGCTCTTGATGGCATGAGCAAAACGTCACGCAATCAGGCTTATCTGGAAGCGCGTCTGCAATTGGCAAGCGAGAAGACTGCCCCCGAAGTATCGGAGCGATTACGCGACTATCTGAGGGCGGAACAGTAAACAAGGAGTGCTCGACATGGCGGTCAAAGTTGAAGATGCTGAAGTCGGTAGGGTCCAGGGCGATAACCGCGCTGCTTTTGCCCCTGAGGCGCCGAAGAAGACGCTTCAGCAGCGACCTGTTGAGCGGGATGCCAGAGACGTGGCTGCAGGCTCCTTTTCCGCCATGCTCACAGAGCAGACAGATGGGGACACGGCTGAACAGACGGTGCATCAGGCACACGGCGTCGCGCACCGGGAGGCAGGGGAAAGCCGTAGCGAAGAAATGGAGGCTGAGGAAGCGCGCAAGCGGCAGTCTCCTCAAAGGGTCATCAAGATCCCCGCTGAGGATGATTCAGTCCTGAATGGCGTGCGCCAACACAAGAAAACCCAGGTCGGTCGTGCCAGTGCATATGGTGCCGCCCCTCCCCGGGCGCCAAAGAGCATGGTTGAGGCGCATGAAAACCTCATGTTCGCCTCCACGAAGATGGAGATACCGGAGGTTGGCAGCCATTTGCTCTATGGACCGTTCAACAAGATGTCCGGCGTTTTCAAGAATTGTTATTACTGGGCACGAACGCTGTCGACCAGTTGATGGGTGGAAAAGCGCAGTTGAAGGCGAGCACCTTCAGAACTGAGGAGCGAGTTATATGCGCGTTTTGATTGCTTTTTCCGAGCGTTCTTCCCATGGAAGCTGGTTGCTCCTGTTTTTGTTTCTGGTGGGCGTTTCATCTGCGCATGCAGCCAGTCGTCCACCGGAAACGCTTCCTGCACTTACAATCGAGATTGGCAAGGGCGAACTGCTTCAGGGAACGAAGGGGGCCGCCGGATTGTTTGTTGCCGATCCCGATATCGCCGATATCGAAGGCTCGCAGGAAAACGGCTATTTCATTTACGGCAAAGCAGCCGGACAGACCACGCTGATTGGTTCTGACTTTGAGGGGCAGCAGTTGTTCAGGGTCAATGTAACCGTAATTCAGAATCTGGATGAGGTCCGGCACACCTTGTCTCAACGCTTTCCCGATGCCCATGTATCGCTCAAGGCCTCGCGCGGCAGTGTGATGCTGACTGGAACGGTGCCTGATAACAGAATTCACCTTGCGATCCTGGACAGTATCCGGCCAATTCTGGCGCCCTCTCAGATCGTCGATGAGCTGGTGGAGACCAAAAGCGGGGTTATCCGCTTGTCTGTGCGTGTCATCGAAGTGTCGCGGACACGGCTTGACGCTTATGGCGTGAACTGGCTTTCACTTCTGGATACGGAGCCGTTTTTGCAGCTGTTGCTGCATGATGGCGTCGCGACTGTCGTTAATGAAACGACCCTGACCACGGTCAACGGCAAGGAGGCGACCTTCTCGGCCGGCGAACAGATTGCCATTCCGCAGACCAGCACAGCAGATGGCGTTACGCAGTCCGGCGTTGACTTTAAGCCGATTGGCCTTTCCATCAGGTTCAGGCCCACGCTGCTTCCCGGAGATCGCCTTTCCCTCGATGTTGATTCTGAAATCTCCGTTCCGGGTGGTTCCTCAAGTTCGGTGAATGGCAACACATTCCCGAATATCAACTCACGCAGCTACAAAACGAGCGTTCAACTGGTGCCGGCAGAAAATTTCATTCTGAGCGGCTTTACCAATTTCCAGACGAACAGCGACCTTCAGACGCCACGTGATCCGAATGCTTTCTCGAGGTTGATACAGAACATTTTCGGGCATGAAAGCATCACCTCGCGCAACGATGACTTTCTGATCGTCGTCACCCCCTATTTTGGTGATGCCAGACAGCCTTTGCAGACGGATCCGATCGGCAAACCCACGACGGTTCTGGAATCCATTCTCTCGCAGCGCCGGGCCGACAAGGCGCCTGTCACCCTTTATGGCAATGTCGGATTTTCTTATTGATGATGTGGCTGATGCAAAAATCTGTGCTGAAAGGGTTGGGAATTTTCCTGCTCCTGCCTTTGTCACTTTTCTGCGGGTCGGCGCAGGCGTTTGAGCCGGCCCGGCATCTCACCGTTGAACAGGTGTTTTATATGCCGCCGCAAATCCCCAATGCGAACGAACACTATCGATTTATGACGCGGGATGAAAAGCTGAAGGCCGCATTGCGTTTTTTCGCCGTGAACGCAGGTATTGCGATCACCATTTCCGATCAGGTTCCCGATACTGATCTCGTGCAGGTTCCCGATGATCTGACCTATCAGGGCTATCTCGATTATCTGACGGAGAAATATCATCTGGTCTGGTTTTTCGATGGCGCCACGCTTTTCATCGATACCGAAAATCAACTGCAACAGAAGGTCATCGGATTACAGAAGACGGACGGCGAAGAAATCGTCAAGGTTTTGCGTAATCTGTCGATATTCCAGCCAAAATTCATGTTCCGGTATGACACGCAAAACCGTGTTTTAATGGTCGCCGGGCCGCCCGCTTATGTGGGCCAGGTTGAAGACACCGTGAAAGCGGCAGAAGCTGCCAAGCGGACCGAGACGGCATTGCTGCGTGGCTCCGGTTCCGGACGTGATCTGATGACCGCAGGGGAAGTGACACGCAACGAGAATAGCCCGATCTCAGGTGTAAACGTCAACTCAGCGCCTGTTATTGAAGGAGATTCCTCTGACTTCGAGTCGGAGTTTTAACCCATGAGAATGAACAGACTGGGTGAAATGCTCAGCGAGCAGAGGGACATCTTCGTTGTCCTGATTTTCGCGCTCGTCGTCCTTATGATGGTGCTTCCGCTGCCGCCCGGTCTCATGGATGTGATGATCGTGCTGAACATCAGCGCGGCGGTTGTTATCCTTTTGATGTCAGTGCAAACGGTATCGCCACTGCAATTTTCAACCTTCCCGAGCATATTGCTCGTGACCACGCTGTTTCGGCTTTCAATTTCTATTTCGACAACCCGGCTGATTTTGCTGACGGGCGACGCAGGTCAGGTGATTCAAACCTTCGGCAAGGTCGTCGTCGGCGGAAATTTGGTTGTCGGCCTGGTTATCTTTCTGATCATTTCGGTGGTCCAGTTTCTGGTGATTACCAAGGGCGCCGATCGTGTTGCCGAGGTTGGTGCCCGTTTCACGCTTGACGGCATGCCCGGCAAACAGATGAGCGTCGATGCGGATGTGCGTGCCGGCAATATGGATCATCAGGACGCGACCGATGCCAGGCGGGCGCTTGAGCAGGAGGCCAAACTCTTTGGCGCGATGGATGGCGCCATGAAATTCGTTAAAGGCGATGCCATTGCAGGCCTGATCATCACTGTCATCAACCTGCTTGGCGGCATCACAATCGGAATGCTGCAGCACGGTCAGTCCTTCGGCCAGGCCGCGCAGGTTTATTCGCTGCTGACCGTGGGTGACGGGCTGGTGGCGCAAATCCCGGCCTTGATGATCTCCATCGCTGCGGGCACGATGGTAACCCGCGTGACCAGCCGTGCCGGGCTCAATCTCGGCTTTGAAATCGTGCAGCAGTTTATTGCCAATAGCCGCACGATTGTCACGGCTGGCGCTTTGATCATACTGTTCGGCTTTGTTCCCGGCTTCCCAAAGCTGGTTTTCTTCGCCGTTGGCAGTGGCATGATGGGCTCGGTTCTGTTGATGCTGCAGCGTAAAAAGAAATCAACCAGTCTTATGAATTTTGACTGGAAAGCACGCATTGCTTCCAGACAAGCGACAATCCGCGAGCGGCGGCGGCGTGGTATTCGGACGGATATTGTGAGCGTAGTCCTTCCGAAAACCATCTGTCTGGTTGATGTGGAACGCTTCTGCCTTCTTTTTGATGGGACATGTGACCACATGTCAGGCGAGCTGGGACTGCCGCGGACTGACTGGGAGTTTGATATCAATTGGCAGGAAGAGACGAAATATCAAATATTTATCGGGGATGAAGAGGTTGCCAGCGGTGAATTCAGGAAGGATAGCGTGTTTGTCAAGGCGCATCCCAGCTACCTCAAGCCTCTGGGCGTTGAATGCCTGGTCACATACGGTCGCCGCGAGGGCACGCTTGTGCCGGTCGAAGCGATTAATATCCTGGTCGAACAGGGTATCAGATACTGGAGTGCACTGGACAGTATGATCATGCATTTGCGCCGTTGCGTCGTCGAGCATGCGTCTGATTTCGTCGACACGCAGGGAACGCATCAGATCCTTAACGTTGTGGCACTTGAACATCCGGTTCTGGTCTCTGCCTTGCGTGATGCTGTGCCCAATAGCCACGTCAGCAAGATCTTTCAGATGCTGCTTGACGAGCGAATTCCCATAACAAGCAGAACCCGGATCACTGAGGCTATTCTGCGCTGGTCGGAAAAAGGGCTCGAAGGCACCGCCGTCCTGCAAAAAGTGCGCAACGAACTGAGCGAATTTATTACCCGCCGGTTTGCGCCCGATGGTTTTTTGCAGGTGATCGTGATTGCGCCAACGATCGAATCCCTCATCCGCGAAGGTATACGTGCCACCAATGAAGGAAGCTTCCTGCTGCTTGAGCCGACCCTTTCAGCCCATATTGCCTCACAGGTGCGCGCGCTTCTTGGAGGGGAATATCAGCGCGGCAAACATCCGGTGCTGCTGACCCAGCAAGATACGCGCTTTCCGCTTTTTACACTGCTTTTTGAGCAAGGCATTTACGTTCCTGTTCTGGCGTATTCGGAGATCATGCCGGCGACGGTCGTTTACCCGGTCGGCGTTGTTGCTCCGGACGAGCAAAGTGCAGCCGAGTGAGACGAACCCACGCAACATCTGGACATCGCAAGCGGATTTCACCGTTGATCCGGAATATCGCTTCGAGTGAAGTTGTTTGGATCACTTCAGGATGGATAAGCTATTGAAATTATGTTTTTTCTGGCTTGTCGTGAGGTAGCCTTCGGTTAAGGCTGAGGCCTGCTTTTCATTGCCCCGTAAATGCATGATCAAAGCCAGGTTCTGCCTGACACGCGGATCATCTTTGTTCGAGTGGTAAAGTTCGGTCTCCACCACTTCGGCCGCTTCGAATTGCCCGGAAAGCATCAGGGACAGGGCCAGGTTATTCATCGCCTTCGCGTCGTCAGGCTTTTGCAGCAAGATTTGGCGATAAATTGCCTGTGCTTGATCGTGCTGACCTTGCGCATCGTAGATGACGCCCTTCATATTCAAGGCTTCGTAATCGGTCGAATGCCTTTTCAGCAGTGGAGAGAGCGTGCTGTTTGCACCCTGAAAATCGCGTTCGGCGATCTGAACGCGCGCGATGCCGAGCGTGCCTTGCCTGTGTTCACCGAGGGCAAGCGCCTTTTGATAGAAGCTGCGCGCTTTCAGATAGGCGCCGTCGGCAAAATAGGCATTACCGAGGGCAAGCATGGTTTTGCTGGAGCCCGGATTTGTGGCGGCAACCTGATTAAGGATACGGTACCCCTTCTCATAATCCCCGGATTGCAGATTGCTCTCTGCGACAGCGATCTGTGCCTGCACGCTCGAGCTCGAACTGTTGCTTGTAACGCATCCGGATATCAGAAAGGCGACGCCGATTACGACAGCCGATGTCCTGAGCTTTAGCGCGAGGTTGCCTCTGGCCTCGTGTCTGTCCCTCTTTAGCATTAATTTTCACCATCGGCTTGAACACAGTTCGTGTTTCCGGCCCCCTCCTCTGTGTTTGCACCGGAACTTCTTCAGGCGCGAATCATTACCCAGGGCAGCCAGAATGCCTGAGAGCCGGATTCAAAAGTTCATGACGGGAAACAATATCGTGCGAGCCGCCTTGTCATCACCCTGATGCTTGCGATGTTGACCCATGCTGTGGCGCTTGCGATGGACTTCTCCCAATCTTTGGCGAGTCGACGGCATCGACCGAACCAGCCGAAGGTGCGCTCGACCACCCATCGTCGGGGCAGAACCTCAAAGCCATTCGCTGTGTCGAAGCGCTTGATGATCTCAAGGTTCCATTGGCCGCATCCGCGCAGCGCTTTTCGCAACTTCTGCCCGGCATAGCCGCCATCTGCGAAGACATGGCGCAACCAGGGGAAACGGTAGCGGATGGCTTTCAGGACATCGGGTGCGCCGTCGCGGTCCTGGATATCGGCTTCATGGACATGCGCGAACAGCATCAGACCGAGCGTATCAGTGATGATGTGGCGCTTGCGGCCCTTGATCTTCTTGCCGGCGTCGTAGCCCGAAACCCCGCCACTTTCGGTGGTCTTGACGCTCTGGCTGTCGATGACACCGGCCGTGGGCGAGGCCTCACGCCCCTCCAGTTCGCGCGTAGCGCAGACAAGCAGATGGTTGATGGTCTGCCAAAGGCCGATGTCGCGCCAGCCGTAGAAATAGCCTCGCACCGTGGAGACCGGAGGAAAGTCCTTCGGCAGAGCCCTCCATTGACTGCCGCTGCCCGCAATATAAAGGATCGCGTTCACCACCTCCCTCATATTCGTTTTCCGCGGCCGCCCGCCGGGCTTGGCCGGCGGTATCAGCGGAGCAAGCACAGCCCACTCACGATCCGTCAAATCGGTTGGATAGCGAAGGCGATCACGGTTATGCTGCAGGCGGGTGATATCAGTCCAGGGCATGCGATCCTCCACGTTCTTGGCAGAGGTGGTTGAATCACATCCTTCTGATATCACTCAATAACTTTTAAATCGGCCTCTGAATCAATATAATAGAAACTATGGTTAATTAAATATAAATATCAAAAACAATTGAATTTGTTTTATATATTAGATATCGGTATAGTAATGATGTCTAAAATATAGATTTTTATTTAGAATGTTTGTTTCCTGTTGCTCGGCCTGCGAAACGAAACGGTGATAGAAATCATGGGGCATGCCGCCGCGCCATTTCCGGTTCTTCTCTGATCGGGACACCTTCCTCCCCTCCCCTCCCCTCCCCTCCCCTGGCATGCACCGAGCCTTCCCAAAAGACTGCGCTCGCGTATATCGTTCAGACCCGGGCGGTAGGAATATGTTCAGACGCCCCATTAAAGCGTCCTTTGTGCTTCCCGAAAATCGATCCGATTTTCGGCCCGATGCTGTAGCGCTTCAACACTCGTTTGCAGGTTAAGGTGATGTAACCCATGCCTGAAAGATGGAACAGCTCCGGATATTCTCTGCTCTTCTTTTCCCCTCCATCGGGAATTGGATATTCCTCGAGATGGTTTGGCCGCAATCCGAGACGACAGCGTGTTCGCTTCGACGTGGTTCCTGAAATGACGTATGCTTGCGCGCCTGTCGGCCTTTCTTTTTCTCTGGGCGGCTGGCCGGGCGATACAATCGTCCGCGCAGTCGCGTTTGAGGTTTCGGCAATTCACATCTTATCCAACGGCCCTACCCTGCCCCATTCTTCGGACATGACATAGGGTTTCGCTGCACCTGCCTATGGCGTTCTGTTAGCACCCGTCTAACCCTTGTCCGGCCACGCATAGGAGGGCAGTCCTTTATTCCGGATGGCCGCACCACTGACGGAAAAGCGAATCACGACATTCGCTATCCGCCTTCAAGGCGCTCACGACGTGCGCATGTTTTTGACGTGCATCTTGCTGTGGTAGTGCGGCCTCATTGGTTTGACCGTAACCGGGAACGGGCGAAAAGATCAGCGGACCAGTTCTGACTGAAACTGGAAGAGAGGTACCGGCAAGACTTAAGCGTCGCGATTCTATTTTGAGCGGCACATGCACAAGGCAGGAGCAAATGTGAGGGATGCGGCACAACACCAATCGTTCAGGCAGTGGGGCCGTGTTTGCCAAGCTACCAAAAATGTGTTCAGGGTAATCGCAAGCCTTTGACCACTCTGCAGGCCGGCATGGTTTTCCTGATGCCGTGGTTGGTCGATGTGCAGAAAATCCGTGGCTTGGTACCTGTATCTTCGGTATGGCTTTCCGCTCTTTTCAAGCCGCTATGTTTTCAATTGAAAACTTTTCAGCGGATCAGGCGCGATCGGCCACCCGCATTATACATAGCTCCCTCGTTTCGTATAACAGAGCAAGCGCTGTGACGTATCCAGGAAGTTCACGCCGTCGCAATAGATTTCTCTCACGCAAGGAGGTTCGGCTTGGCTCAGAGCGAACGCGCTGGCGAGGGCAGGGCTCGCCTGAATTCTACTGAAGTTGATAGCGGAAGTCTTCGCGGTGACACTATGTCGAAACTTACGCTATGCGCGCGCCACCACGATCACTTGGCCGCCGTGAACAAAAGATCAGATTTCACGTGTAAGGTCTGCGGGTGAATCATAGCCCTTTACTGCACACAGCGTCTGGTACATCGAAAAATGCTAATGAAGGGCGCGGGCGTTTGCTGTCCAGGCGCGAAGAAGGCCGATGGTTCTAAGTCCCATATATCGGCTTCCTTTGATCGGCATCGTGTAGTCTTTATGTCAAGAGGATGCGCTTTTATCCGGCCTGGCCATAAACCCGGAAACGAGGTGCTCATGCGCGGTGGCGAATTGATTCTATGGCCTTTGGAAAGGAGACTGTTGTTGCGTCAACGTTTTGAGCCGACGGATTTTGAAGGCGCTTTGAGCGGACCTGCATTTATCCAAGAACAATCGCCGTGTGACCGTGCGCATCACTATGGTGCCGTGGGCAAAAAAAGGCGTCAATCGAAGCATGGGACGCACCAGAAGCGGCCTGACATTGAATATCCATAGATCTCGTTGATGCTGATGGGCAGCCGGTTGATCGTGGCCTTTCCAAAAAACAGCATGCTGGCTTTCGCTATATGCGAGGCCTGTTTACCTGTCACCTTGCCGGAAAGACGCTCTTGGCCTTCCGTGGCTATGGTGCCGAGGCCACTCGCGGCGGAGTAGGTCAGGTCAAGGGTTCGTCAATAGTGCGGCAAAACAAAGCTGAAAAGAGACCCTTGCCTTCGGCTGGTTAACGATCCCTGCCGAAATCTCACCGACCGCTGCTTTAATCGAATTAAAGATGCGCGTGGCTTTGCGATGCCTTAAGGCAGTTGTGCCGATAACGCGCTTGCCGCAATCAAGCTTTCTCGGTTCAGCTATGGCTCAAGCTTCGCGGGATTACCGCCCTGATCTTCCGCCATTTTGCATGTCGGTTGACTGTTTTGACGCAGCAGAAACAGGTTGATCACCACGTTAACCTTTCATTAACGAAAAAGATCTTGCAGAATCGGGACGACTCATGCAGCTTTTAGCGGTATTAAACGAATATCGAACCGGAAACCGTCAAATGAACGAAGCGGACACATACGGCCTTTCAAGCGGTACGGCGCAGAAGATCGCAGATTATACCGAAAAGCTCTCTGCTGAGCTGCAGGTCATGCGGCATCGTATCTATCCGCCGGAAGCCCGCAAAGCGTTTACCCGCACTTTCTCAACACTGGATCTGGTGAAGATGCTGGATGTTCCGGAAAGTACTTTACGGGCGATGACGATTGAAGGGAAGGGGCCCCAGCCGCATCGTGCTGACAATAACAGGCGGATGTATTCTGTCACACAGTTGACGGAGCTGCGTGCGTTTCTGGCCGAGCGGCGTCCGGATGATGCCCTCAGGCTCTGGCCGCGACGGCGCGAAGGTGAAAAGCTGCAGGTCATTGCCACGGCCAATTTCAAGGGTGGCAGCTCGAAAACGACAACGTCCATCCACCTGTCGCATTATCTCGCCCTGCAGGGCTACCGGGTTTTGTGTATCGATCTTGACCCGCAGGCCTCGATGACGTCCATCTTCGGTCTGCAGCCTGAATTCGATGTGGCAGAGAATGAGACGGTTTACGCCGCGCTGCGCTACGATACCGAACGTCGCCCCTTGGCCGAAACCATCCGCGAAACCTATTTCCCGGGCATTCACCTCATACCGGGCAATCTTGAGCTTATGGATTTCGAGTTCGACACGCCGGCTTATCTTGCCCAGCGCGAGCGGGATGAGCTCGGTCTGTTTTTTGAGCGGCTGCGTAACGCCATCCAGTCGGTTGAACAGCATTATGATTTTGTCGTGCTGGATACGCCACCTTCTCTCGGATATTCGACGCTTGCTGCACTTTATGCAGCGACAGGCCTCGTTGTCACGGTTCATCCGTCCATGCTCGATGTCGCATCATGCAATCAGTTTCTGATCATGATTTCAGACCTTGCCGACACGCTGGCGCAGTTTGGCGCTGAGTTTGACCATGACTTCATGAAGTTTCTTCTGACACGGGTTAATCCCAATGACGGCCCGCAAAAATATATGGGCAGTGTGATGCGTCGGTTGTTTGAATCCGATGTGCTTGTCTATGAAGCGGTTGAGTCGACCGCCATTGCCGGGGCAGGGGTGGCAAAGAAATCGCTTTACGAGCTGGAAAGCGGCGAAGTTGGCCGCGAAACGCTGAAACGTGCGCTTGAGAGTGCCGATCATGTGAATGGCGAGATCCACGATCTTCTCAAGACAGTCTGGGGCAGATCATGAAAAAGAACATTCTGAAAATGATGGCGGAAGCCAATCCGGACTCGGAAACCAAAGATACTCCGGAGCAGCCCGTATTCCCTTTGTCACGGACGAGACGTGGTTCGCCGGTGGTCAACAGTGTCGGAAAGGCACTCAATACGCTCTCCGAGAGCAGCATTGTGGTTTTGGATCCTGCAAAGATCGACCCGTCACCATATCATGACCGCTTTGAAAGCGATGTGGAAGTCAGCGAAGAGATTGAAAGCCTCGCCGGATCAATCCGCTCTGAAGGGCAGAAAATTCCAGTTCTGGTGCGCCCGCACCCGACAGACGAAGGCCGTTATCAACTGGCCTATGGTCACCGCCGTCTTTCTGCGATCAAGCTTCTGGCTGCAGAAAGCGATAAGCCCGGCGAAATCACCGTTCGTGCCTATGTCCGTCATCTCTCCGATAAAGATCTTCTCGTCGAGCAGTCGCTGGAAAACGGTGTTCGCGAAAATCTGACCTGGATTGAGCAGGCTTTGTGGGCAGCGCAGTTGCGGCAGGCCGGTTTTTCAAGTGTTGCCATCGAGCCGGTTCTCGGCCTTTCAAAAACGCCCATTTCCCTGATGCTGAAAGTTGCCAACACTTTACCGGAAGATATCGTCCTGGCGATTGGCCGGGCAAAAGGCGTGGGCCGTCCCAAATGGATGGCTTTGACGGATGCCTGTGGGGCGGGCGGGGAAAAATCCTTCGCCCGTATCCGCTCGGTTATGGAAAATGCCGCCTTCAAAAACGCAGAAGCGGCACGCCGTATTGATATGGCGATCAAGGCCGCTCAGGGGACGTCCGAGCGCAAGGATAGCCGCAATACGCGCGATTTATCTATTGATGGCAAGGTGTTAGGCCGCGTGTCGCGTACGCGCTCCAGCACCACGATTACGATTTCAGACAGGGATAACGGGTTCGCCGACTGGCTTGAAGACCGGCTTGATACCTTGGCTGAAGAATATTTCTCCATCCCCGCCGGAAAAAGCCGGGATAAGAATTAAGCGGCGGAGAGATAACGATTCGCAAGGTGAGAAAGAGTTGAAAAGGAGCGAAACGGACAAAAGAAAAGGCCCCCCGATCAATTGATCACGGAGAGCCTCAAGGTTGTTAGCACTTCTTGAGTCGCATGTCTCCGAATCACAGTCAAGTATCCTGAGTAATTTTTGTTATTCGGGCGGGTGGTTTCTTTTGCCTTTTTGAAGGTGAAACAATGGAATATGCGAGTGTAACGACGCCCTTCGGGCAGCGGCCGATGTCGCTCGCCATGATGGCAAGTCAGACCCGTGCAAGCGCGATCCCCGAAGGGGCGCGTGTGCATAAATGGAAGGTCTTTCACAATATCCGCACGGCACGCGCGCTGCTTGGCACCAGTGACCGGGCGCTGGCGATCCTGAACGCGCTTTTATCCTTTTATCCGGAAAACGAGCTTTGTGCCGAAGATGGCCTGGTTGTCTGGCCATCGAATGAACAGTTGATGGCACGCGCCAACGGTATTTCGCCGGCCACACTCCGGCGGCATATCGCCGTTTTGGTGGAATGTGGCCTTGTGATCCGCCGTGACAGTCCCAATGGCAAGCGTTTTGCGCGAAAGGGCAGGGGCGGGCAGGTTGAGCAGGCCTATGGGTTCGATTTGTCGCCGGTCGTTGCGCGGGCAGAGGAGTTTGAAGCGCTTGCAGAGACTGTTGAAGCCGAGAAGCGGGCGTTCAAGCGGGCCAAAGAGCGCGTTACGCTGTTGCGTCGTGATATTGTGAAGCTCATCGAGACCGCTCTGCTTGAGGGGGTACCTGGGAACTGGGCGGCCATTGAAGGGCTTTATCAGGATATTATTGTCAGGCTTCCAAGAACGCCGACAAAATCCATCCTCGATGTGATTGGCGAAGATCTTGAGCTGTTGCGACTGGAAATCCATGACGCATTGAATTTGCACATAAATTCACAAGAAACGAGCGGCAATGAGTCTCATAATGAGCGCCACATACAGAATTCAAATCCAGAATCTCATATTGAATCTGAATACGGCTTTGGAAAAAATCAAGAAGCGAGCGGCAGTGCCGATGAAACCGACAACCTGCACAGCCTGCCGAAACGGGAATTGCCGCTAAAACTCGTGCTGGATGCCTGCAGCAACTGGAAAGATCTGGCCGAAGGCGGGGAAATCCGCCACTGGCGCGAATTTCTGCATGTTAGCGAAACAGCCCGGCCGATGCTGGGCATCAGCCCGAGCGCCTGGCGTGCAGCCTGTGTGGTTTTGGGCGACAAGCAGGCGGCCATCACCCTCGCCGCGATCTACCAGCGGGCCGATCAGATCAACAATCCGGGCGGATATCTGCGCAGCCTGACCGAAAGGGCAGGAGAGGGGCAGTTTTCTGTCTGGCCGATGGTGATGGCGCTGCTGCGCGCCCGGCTCGATCAGACCAAAACGCCGGAAAGGCCGCATGAAACCGCTTTAACATCCGGTCATGTGCCCTCTGAAGACAATTCGGGCATGCTGATCTCGTCGGCACTGGCTGAGCGCATGAAAAAGCGATGACAGGTGAGGCGATCCGTTGATTACTAATCTTGTCCATCGGCCTTTGAAAGTCTATATATGACTACAGTGGTCACAAAGTAGGATGGCGATGATGAAAGAAATTCAGCTCAGAGATGCCAAGGCGACGTTTTCAGCGGTTGTCGATCAGGCCGTCAGCGGTACACCGTCGATCATTACCCGACATGGGCGAAAGGAAGCGGTGGTTCTGTCCTATGAGGACTATGAAAAACTCGCTCATGTGCCCAGTTTCGGCCAGCTTCTGGCCGCTTATCCCGGCGATGAGGACACGATTACCGAGCGCAGTGACAAACCCGGTCGCGACGTCGCATTGTGATGTATCTTGTCGATACCAATGTCATTTCAGCACTCGCGCCATCGAAACGCGGACGTGAGGCGGCGCTGATCGCGTGGCTTGACCGGGCAAGCGACGATCTTTTCTTATCGACGGTGACGGCGGCCGAGGTGCATGCCGGAATTGCCAAGGCCGAACGGGAGCAGGCGAAGACGAAGGCCGAGCGTTTGCAGACCTGGTGGCAGAGCATCGAATATCTCTATGGACAGAAGATTCTGCCCTTCGATCTTCGTTGTGCCCATGCAGCAGGCGAGATCCTTGATGCCGCCCGCGCCCATCAGCCGGGCTTTGCCGATATCGCCATCGCTGCGACCGCCAAGGCCCACGGGCTGACGATCCTGACCCGCAATCTCCGCCATTTCGTGCCGCTTGGCGTTCCGGTTCACGACCCGTTTCAATCGCTGCCGGGTTGATTTGCTTTTGCTACAGTATCGGCCCGAAAATCGATTTCACCTTTGACGAAAGATTTTCACGGCCTCTTCAACAAGAGCGGCGTTGCTTTCTGCGACTTCGCCGCTTTCCAGAAAACATCCGTCTTCCAGACCGACGCGCGTTGACCAGAGGTTTTGCCTTGCGCGTCGCACGAAATGCCAGACCGTGGCATCACAGCCGTGAAGAAGTATCGGTCGCGCAAGACCTGCATCAGCCAGCAGCTTTGCGATGTCATCAGCAATATGATCAGCTTCGTCCGGCTGCTGTTCGTCCAATTCAACCAGAATGCGAAACACGCGCCTGCTTTCGGGGAGGGTGATGAAGCGTTTGGCATCGTCGGCTGTTGCAAGGCCAGCCTCGACTCCAACCCCCATTTGTTCAAGCAAGGCCATGATCGCGGGCGCATTGTCCTCCGAGAGATTGACCGAAGCGTAATCGGGCGGCATCTTCCAGTTTGTGATGGCATTGCGCGTTGCCGCCGCATCCCCCTCGATCCAGTCTCCGGTTGAAACCCCGACAAGCGTGCCGGGGCACGCGCGGCGCAAGGAAGATATGAGTTCGTCTGTCGCATTGAGGCTTTCAACGCCATCGGCATTGCGCGGATGGATATGGAGTTCTGAAGCGCCCGCTTCGACACATTGCACGCTGTCACGGACCATCGCTCTGATCGTCAGTGGTAATGCCGGATGAAAATCCGAGGGCCGCGCGCCGTTGATACAGGCTTGAACGATCATATTTGCCTCTTGGGATGTTTTTTGCGAAACCTACAGGACTTTAGAGCGCCGTGCATCCATTCGGATGCACAAAGGACGCTCTGACCTATTGAAGCTACGCATCGCGCTTTCGCCCGCTGTCCATGAGCGCGACACCACGACGGATTTCGGCAAGCGGCGCCAGGGCAGGGGAGGTGTCTGGCGCGTTTCCGGGGTTCATGGACGGTGAACCGGTCTCCACTTTGCCCGGAGGTGTTCTATAGCCCCGCGGCCCTGGTGAGATTAACCCGGAACCGGTCGCGCCGTCTTTGATAGCGCCGTGTCATTTCGGCAGAGGCATGGCCGAGCTGTTTCTGGACATAGCGCTCGTCGACCTCGGCCGAGGAGGCGAGGCCTGCTCTCAAGGAGTGACCGGAAAACAGTTTGACCCGTTCGGCCTCGGGCATATCGCCGCGAATGCCGGCGGCAAGCACGGTCTTCTTGATGAGCCGGGCGATCTCCTGATC
>NZ_SMAR01000053.1 GCF_004342225.1 Martelella mediterranea
CTGCGCCTCGGTAAAACGGCTCTTTCGCATAAATCTGCTCCATATAAATGAGCAAACTCTACATCAAAACGCGGGACCATGCGGGGGGCAGGTCAATGAGCGGCGCTCCCTCAAGACGATATCCGGCGGTGCGGAAGCTGACCCAGCTTGCCTGTTGCGGAGCGCCGATCTGCACTGTGCCACTTCCCGATCCACCAAAGACAGCGATGCCACCACTGGCCTGTGACCAGGCGAGTGTCTCAGTGGCGTCATCATTGGTCCAGTTTTTGCCATCAGCGTTCCATGTTCCGGAACCGCCGATGATTTTTCCCTTTACGGGCTCGTCTGCACCTCCGTCCCAGAAGAGCATATGATAGGTCGCCTGTTCGTTGGTGTGGCGCAGAATGCGTCCGACATCCTCAATTTTCTCGAGGATCGGGCCGGGCTGTTCCTCGTCGCTTCGGTTCAAAAGTCCGCCCTGAAAGCATCCGGAGAACGGCAGAAGCAATCCGGCCAGCAAAAGCCTTGTGACCGCCTTGCGCGCGAACCGGTGCTGGTGGTGAAGCAAAGGCTGTTTGTGGCGCGAACCTGCGGGCATGTGTTTCGAGGGCTCCCATGCCTGCTACGGCAGTTTTCTTGATGATGGTTTCAAAAATAAATATTGAAAATTTTTACGTCATTGAAATATAAATATGTATAATACAGATATAAAATCTGTAAATATTACAAGAAATTAAAACATAAATGAGATTATTTTTGTTTTTTACATCTATGCGATCATGAGCCGGTGGGTTTTTCGCGCAAGTTCTGGCAATGGCGGGCATGAATTTTTCCAGGCGGCGGCACGTGTCAGGCTTTGCGGCGTGGATTACCTGCCAAGCAGGATCTTTTGCTCCACCGCCCGCGTTTCAGGCGCATGACCGGGGCACTGAGCCGGGTCTGTCGCTGAGCCGGGATGGACCATAACCACGCATTCATCGCTGGCGGCGCTGATAAGACGCGGCAGCCAATGCGCGGCTTGTGGCGGATCATCCAGCCTCAGGAAACCGGAAAAATCGGCATTGACTGGCCAGCCCGCTTTTATGAAATGTCGGCGCGCATTGTATGCCAGAGCGGCAATGATCCCGGTTTTCAGGCCGCCTGCCCTGATATTGCGAGAAAGGCCGGACATGCTGGACGGCAGAGGAACTCTCATCCATGTCTCAGGATCGCGTGGCAGGCGCGCGGCCAGCCGGGCAAGGCCGGGCAGGCAGTGGCAATGCTGATGGCCGTCATAATAATCCGGCCAAAAACCGAAACAGGCCTTAAACAGTCCGGCCTGCCGGGAAAATTCAGCATCGAGATCAGACGGCAGCGTTCCCGTCAGGCTCTGGCGCATCAGGATTCCAACAGGGGCGGAAACGTTTTTATCACCAAAGCTGTGTGTCAGGTTCAGATGCAGGCCGATCTGGGCGCCATTCCTGCGGCAGGTAGTCAGGCTTTCAACTGAGGCCGGATCAACTTCGCCGTCGATCATCACCGAAGTGCCGCCAATCTTTTCCTGTTCCAGAAGATCAAGGATCACAGCGTTATGTCCTGCCCCCAGGCCGAAATCATCAGCAATCAGGAACGGGCCTGTTTTCATCGCGGCGCCACATAGACGACTGAAAAGTCGAAAGGAGCGGCTTTCCCGAACATTGTGTCTGCCTGAACGCTGAACGTTTCGGGAATGGCCTGCATGTCTACGGACTTCGCCCATGCGACAGCTTCATCCATGCAGGCCTGATCTATCTGCCCCTGCTGTGAAAGCGAGCAGAAAATGACACCGTTGACGTTTCGCCAGTCTTCAAGCGCGGGATAATAGGATGGAAGCCGGTCCGGTGTTTCCGGCAGTGCCTCAATCGGTTCGGGTGCAAAGAAGGCGATCTGACCGGCATGATTACCCTTCGATATCCAGCGAAGCGGGCTGTCGTGTTCCCGCTCCCAGTTCTGGACAACGGCATTTGCGGCCTGCGGGAACGGCTCTGCGGGCAGATCCATATCGCCGACAAGAACATTGGCAACACGGAATAAAAGTGCGCCGATAATCATGATCGGCCAGATGAAGCGAAAGGCATTTATAAACTTCGGCCCGTTCGTCTCAAGCAACTGACGATCGGCATTGGCAACCAGATAAAGCGTGAATGCAAAGCCGATCGGGATCGCCCATGGCACGCCAAGTTCAGCAAAGCCGGTTGCACCGATAATCAGCGTGAGCAGCAGCGGACCGACAGACATGAAGACTAGCGCCTTGCCGGAGACCGGGAACCGGAAAACCTGTACGATGCGCTTTGCCGGGCCGCCGGAAACAAACAGGATCGCCGCCAGAATGATCGGAACCGGCCAGTAGGACAGTGGCACAATGGCAAACTGAACCAGATGGCTGATCTTGCTGCCGAGATCGCTGGTTGCGCGCTGATCTTCTGCATATTTAACCGCGCCGGAATGATCGATAAGCCACAGCGCATGCGGTGCCAGTGTGATGACAAAGACTGCAAATGCCACGTAAGGCGCAGGTGTTGCCCACAACCAGCGGTTTTCCCGTGTCAGGCTGAGCGCCAGAAGCGGCGCCAGAAGCACAATCGTGTAATACTTGCTCAGCATTGCGGCCGTGGCGAACACACCGAACAAAACTGCGTAAAGCAGGCGGTGCTTCACCGTGCGATCCGCCGTTTTCACGAAGGCCCAGGCCAGCCACGGCCATGTCGAAAGGCAGATCG
Source organism: Martelella mediterranea (assembly GCF_004342225.1). Classification (GTDB taxonomy): domain Bacteria; phylum Pseudomonadota; class Alphaproteobacteria; order Rhizobiales; family Rhizobiaceae; genus Martelella; species Martelella mediterranea_B. The sequence continues at coordinate 2,718 of NZ_SMAR01000053.1, forward strand.
TGTTCATGTTCAGCTTGTCGGCAAGTGTCAGATAGGGAAAGGCCAGCGCACAAAGTGCCATGGCGACCAGAAGCGGGAAACGCTCGAATTTCAGTGCTTTGCCAAGCGCCACAATGCCGAGCATTCCAACCGCCAGATTGACGGCGGACAAGAGATAGAATGAAGCGATGGTTTTTGGCGCGACCATAAACCAGAGTTTGGCCATCCATGGCAAAAACTGCGGATGCTTGTCAGAACCCATCAGCCAGTGCTGGGACCAGGCATAGACCTCGGCCATATCGCCATGAAAGGGCGCTCCGCCCTTGGCAACAACGATCATGATCCACCAGAAGACGCAATGAATGAGCGTGAACCGGACAGGAGACAGGGTTTCAGGTTTCATCATGAGAAGCAGGTGCGTCCTTGGTCTGATGGGAAGAGGTATAATCGGCTTCCGGCTGAAGGATCCGGTTTTCCGCCAGAATATAGCCAGGCCTGCGTTTTGCTTCGAGCACCGCCTTGCCGATATATTCACCGACAAGGCCCAGATAGATCATCTGCAGACCGCCGAAAAAGGCAATCAGAGTCAGTGTCGAGGCCAGCCCGGATTCCTCCTGACCGACAAAGAGCCGTTCAAGAATGATGTATACACCATAAAGCGTGCTGAGGCCTGCAATGGCCATGCCGAACAGCGCCATCAGCCGCAGCGGTGTCGTCGTGAAACTGGTAATGGCATCGAATGACATCATCAGCAGCTGCACAAAATTGAAATTCGTACGGCCATGTTCGCGCGGTGGCGGCGTCAGCGGAATGCCGCACTGCTCGAACCCGACCCAGCCATAAAGGCCTTTCATGAAACGTTCGGTTTCCGGCAAACTGATCAGCGCATCGGCAAAGCGGCGCGTGATGAGGCGATAATCACCCGCATTTTCGGTGATACGGAAACGGGCGCGCCGGTTTATCACCCAGTAGAAGCCCTTGGCAAAGGCGGTCTTGAGAAAACCCTCAGCCTCGTGACGGCGTTCTTTGTAGAAATAGACACAATCGACATTTTCCTCTTCCCACTTATCGAGAAGATCGATCACCAGTTCCGGCGGGTGCTGAAGGTCGGCATCCATCATGATCATGATGTCTGCATCCTTCGCCGCATCAATCCCGGCCGAAAGGGCTGCTTCTTTGCCGAAATTGCGTGAAAACGAAAGCAGCCGCGCAGAGTGTCCGGCGAAATCAAGCGTTTTCAGACAGGCAGCGCTGTCATCCGAGCTACCGTCATCGATGAAGATGAAGTCGACCGAAAAGCCTTTCTCGCTTTGAATGCGTGCAGCCACGTGGCGCAGACGCTCCGCCAGCTTTGGTAGGCTTTCAGCTTCATTGTAAATCGGGATGATAATGGAAAGCTTCATGATCAGTTTATGTGGTTTCTGATAAAGACGAATGTCGATGAGGCGGCGAAGTTAAGAATGGAAATCAGGGCAAGCGCAATAGCAACCGCTAAATAAACAGATAATCCGCAAGCCAGAAGCAAATCAAGCGCGAGAATGCGTAGCCCGAGAATGATCAGTGTGAGCGCGATGAACTTTCCATAACGCGACTGCCAGTGGCTGCCATGCGTTTTGAAGGTGATATGCTCATGATAGACAAAAACAACGGTGCTGCTGACACACATGGAAAGTGCCAGCCCCAGCCAGGGCGCCAACCCCAACACATCGTGGAAAACCAGCGTCAGGACATAGTCGATCACGGCGCCGAGCGCTGAGCCGCCACCGAAAAGAACGAACTTTTTCACCGTGTCTGACGTGTCACGCATCGTTTTGCCGTTACCATTTTGCGCCCGAAGGCCCTGCCCCATGGGTTATGCACCAGGACCCGGCGGTAAACGGATACCGGCTTTCGGGTCGTAGCGCCAGAAGGCTTGTAACGGCTCAGGCCTTCAGCCGATAGGCCCTTTTAGACGGTGAGGTTATAAAACCCGGCGATCTGATCAGCCGAGTTCAAGGCTGGTGATGGCAAACACGCCCGGCATGTGCAGCGTGGGCGCCGGGCCGCGATACATCCGGGCGGTTTCAAACCCCTTTGTCAGGCCGAGCGCTTCGAGTTCCTCTATCAGCGTTGTCTGCATCGCCGGTATGTCGATATCGACACGCACCGGGCCGGTTTGCTGGATCAGATGATCAATGATTGTCATGGCGATCCGGGTTGTTTCGGCAAAAAGCGGACCGATTTTATAGCCATCCCGACAGGCGCGGATGGCCCCGTAGCCAAGTACAATATTACCGTTGCTCACGACGGCAGTGGATCGGGCCGCACCAAACCAGCTCTTGAGAAATTGCCCGCGTGGGGCTGGAAAGAGCCGCCGGTCAAAGGCTGCAACCGCATCGGCATTATGCGCGTCAACGGCGGCAACATCCGCATCCGCGAGGGTCTTCATTGCCAGCATTTCCGGCTTTAGAACACCACTCCAACGGGCGGTCCCATAAGCTTTCTCAAAGCCCATACTACCGTATTTTGCCTGTTGCGCGGGCACGCCATCCAGCCCGATGGTGCGGTTTTCAAGCCGTGCTATCCCGGCATCCCAGACGCGGCGACCGTAGCCAAGCCGACGTTTATCGGTGCGGGTGATGTAGAGGCCGATGAAGCCGAAAGCCGGGTCATAGGCCACTGCTGCAATGGCTGAAACAAGTTCGCCATTTTCATAATAGCCGATGAAGCCTTCCGGATCTGCAACCTGAAAAGCTGCGGCATCGTTGAGGCCGGGGTTCCAGCCTTCAAGTGCGGCCCAGTCCATCAGGGTTTCCAGATCTGAGGGTGATAGACGTTGAAGCGGTTCTTGCAGGGTCATGCTTTTCCATTGAGGGTCTGCGGTGCAAAATCCGTCAGCAGACCGGCATAGGGTTTCGGGACTGGCTTAGCATACGGGCCACGTTTTGCCGTGGAAAGCCCAAGCCCGACAAGGGCCTCGGCCTGTTTTACGGCGGCAGAAACACCATCGATGACAGGCAACCCGAATTCGTGTGTCAGATCCAGCGCCAGATCGGCCATGCCTGCACAGCCAAGAATAATCGCCTCGGTGTCATCTTCCCGCATGGCTGTTGCAATTTCAGAACGCAAACGGTCGCGGGCATTGGATTGCGGATATTCCAGTGAGAGAACCGGAATGTCGGCGGCACGCACACGGGCGTATTCGCCCGCTCCATAGCGCCGGACGAGATCTTCAATCGGGATGCGGGAACGCTCCATCGTCGTGACGATGGTAAAGCGGCGGGCAATATAACTGGCCATCTTCACGGCCGCTTCGCAGATGCCGACAACTGGGATTTCAGCAAATGCGCGTGCGGCATCCAGCCCGGTATCGTCAAAACAGGCAATCACGGCGGCGTTTGCGCCGGATTTTTGTGCCCTGGCAATTTCCATCAAAAGGCCGGGAACAGCAAAGGCTTCGTCATAAAAGCCTTCAATCGAGACCGGGCCCATGGATGAGGTCACCGCCTCGATTATCGTTGTCGGGCTTGCGGCCTGCCGGGCGGCCGCGCCGATTGTCTTCGTCATCGACGCGGTGGTGTTGGGATTGACGACCAGAATCTTCATCTGCGTCAGCCCTTGGCGCGGCTTCGGTTCAAAAAGCGGATCAGAGCCAGCGCAATGCCGATCACGATAAAGGAGAAGACCGTCGTCACTGTTCCCAGCGCGTAAAGAACGGGTGTTGTGACATTGGTTGTCATTGCCATGATTTCGAGTGGCAGCGTGTTATAGGTGCCAGACGTTAAAAGCGTCCGCGCAAATTCGTCGTATGAAAGTGTGAAACCAAACAGCGCAACGCCGATCAGGCTTGGCGCAATCATCGGCAAAACCACATAGCGGAAGGCCTGCCACGACGATGCGCCGAGATCGCGTGCGGCCTCTTCATAAGACGGCGAAAACCGGTTGAAGACGGCAAACATGATCAGAACGCCGAAGGGAAGCGTCCATGTCAGCTGTGCGCCGAATGCTGAAGAATACCAGGCGGGCGCGACACCGGACTGCTGAAACATGACACCGATGCCAAGCGACACAATGATCGAGGGTACGACAAGACTCGCGATTGCGAGGTAAAACAGCACCGTTGCGCCGATGAATTTGCGGCGAAAGGCAAGGCCCGCCAGAAGTGAGGCCATCACGGTCACAATCATCACCATCAGACCCAGTGTCAGCGAGCGCTTGAAGCTGCCGCCGAAATCGCCCACGGCCTGTGTTTCGAAAAGGTTGAAGAACCAATGCACCGAAACGCCGTTCAGCGGGAAGGTCAGACCACCATTCGGCCCCTGAAACGACAGGATCAGAATTGCGGAGAGCGGGCCATAAAGAAACAGGACAAAGAGCGTGAAGAAGCCTGCCAGAATATAGAACTCGCGGGACCGTTTTTCGCCATTCATATCTTAAAGCTCCTTGCGGATATCGACGACGCGCAGGATGGCAGCCACCATCATCAGCACAACGACCAGCAGCACGACGGCGTTTGCCGCCGCGCCCGGATATTGCAGCAGCGACATCTGATTTTTCATCATCAGCGCCACAGAAGCACTTTGCCCGCCGGACATGACCAGCACGGTGATGAAGTCAGCCATGACCAGCGTGACGACAAAGATCGTGCCGATGGCCATACCGGGCTTCGCCAGCGGGATGATGACGTTGGTCAGAATCTGAAAGCCGGATGCACCGGCATCGCGTGCGGCTTCAATCAAAGCGCCATCGATGCGGATCAGCGAGTTGAAGATCGGCACGACCATAAACAGCGTATAAAGATGCACCATGGCTAAAACGACGGCGAAATCGGAATAAAGCAGCCATTCGACCGGCTGATCGACAATGCCAGCGCCCACAAGGGCCGAGTTGACAATGCCATGCCGCCCGAGCACCGGGATCCACGAAATCATGCGGATGATATTCGAGGTCAGAAACGGAACTGTGCAGATGAGAAACAGAATTGTCTGCATGGCGGCAGTGCGAATGTGAAACGCGAGAAAATACGCCACCCAGAAGCCGATGACGAGCGTGATCGCCCAGACCATTGCGGCATATTTCAGCGTGTTGAGATAGGTCTTCCATGTCACCCATGAGCCGAAGGTTTCGGCATAATTGAAGGTGAAAAAGCCCGGATACATCATCGCAAAATCGTAATCCCAGAAGCTGACGACGACGATCAGGATCAGTGGAATAACGAGGAAGACACCCAGAATGATGGCAAGCGGCAATGCTTGCAGCCATGAGATCAGCCCGGCGGGGGCCTTGAAGCCTTTGCCTTTCGGCTTTTGCGGTTCGGCATTCGCGGTTGAGGTCATAGAGGTTTCCGTTCCGTTGGGCGCCATGTCTTTTCCAAAATCCGGGCGTTTCGCGATGGCTTTGAAAAGGGCATCTGCCGGTGCAGCATTATTCTCTTTGCACTGTAAGAACGGGAAGGAGCGGAAACCGCCGCCCCTCCCCTTCCGTCATTACGAAGCGATAAACTCGTTCCAGCGGCGGACCATGTAGCGGTCTTCGTCCATCACCGAGTTCCAGCAGGCAACATGGCCCATGCGTTCGTCGAACGAGCCACCGTCACGCACGGCGCCAGCCTTTTCCATCACCTTGCCTTCCGGCGAAAGAATATCCTCGGTCGCGGGCTTGCCTTCGATCCAGTAGCCCCACTCGTTCGGGGTCATATATTCCTTGGCGGTGTTCATGCAGGCGGAGTAGTAGCCCTGACGGTTGAGGTAGGCCCCGACCCAGCCGGAGAGATACCAGTTGATGTATTCATAAGCGGCATCCAGCTGCGCCCCCTTCAGATGCGAGGCAAGGCCAAGGCCGCCACCCCATGCGCGATAACCTTCCTTGAGCGGCTGATACCTGCATGGAATGCCCTTGGCACGGACCGCCGCGACAGCGGGCGACCACATCGACTGGATCACGACCTCGCCGGAAGACATCAGGTTCACGCTTTCATCGAAGGTTTTCCAGAAGGCACGGAACTGGCCTTCTTTCTTGGTCGCCATCAGGAATTCGATCGTCTTGTCGATCTCTTCCTTGGTCATATTGCCCTTGTCGCCATATTTGATCTTGCCATCGGCCTCCATGATCATCGCGGCATCCATGATGCCAATGGACGGGATGTTCAGAATCGAGGTCTTGCCCTTGAAGGCGGGATCGAGAATGTCGGCCCAGGAATTGATCGGGCGACCGACGAGGTCGGGGCGAATGCCGAGCGTGTCAGCATTGTAGATGGTCGGGACCATCGTCATCCAGCCTGTCGGTGCGGATGCGAATGTCTTGTCGCCGGGGGCTTCGACAAAGCCGACCGTGTGCGGGGCTGTGCCCTGTGCTATTTCGCTGTCCGGTGTCAGCTTGCCGGTTGTAAACAGCGGAACGATATCATCGTAATAAGTCAGCCGCGAAACGTCCATCGGCTGAATGACGCCGGTCGGCCAAACCTTTTTCAGGATCCAGTATTCCACGTCGGCAATGTCATAGGAGTTCGGCTGCGTCGCGGCACGCTGGGCGGCGGCATCGGAATCCATCGCCGTCATTTCCAGCGTAATGCCGAGATCTTCCTTACACTTCTGCGCAACGGCGTTGATGTTTGAAACACCCGTACCGAACTGGCGCAGCGTGATCGGGTTCTGCGCCCAGATCATCGGAAAACCGGTGATCGTGCCGGAGCCGATGGCCGCACCGGTTGCCGCAGCGGTGGTTTTCAAAAGCTTCCGCCTTGTCAGACCCTTTGATTTCTTTTCAGTTTTGTCAGTCACGTTGCTGTTCTCCATTGGAAGGATTGAGAATGCCCGGTTGTTTATGATTTTTGTCCGAGGATAATCGCGTCATAGGCGTTCCAGTGAACGGATACGGCCTCACCCACGCGAACGGGGTTTTCGAAAAAGCGGGTATCGGAAAGAATGACGGTGAAGTTTTCCACGCCAGCGCCATTCATGATCAGTTTGACGGTTGAACCGAGATATTCCACGGTTGCAACAATGCCGGTAAAACCGAGACCGGGATCGTCACTTTTGCCAATGCGGATGTGATCGTTACGCACCGCGATATCGGCCTTTTCGCCGACCTCCGGCGCACGGCCGATCGCCGCAAAATGCCCGCCTTCGGCAACCTTGAGCATGATGCCTGAGCCGGTTTTTTTCTCGACACGCCCCGAGATGACGTTGTGATCGCCCATGAAGCGGGCAACGAAAGCCGTCGCAGGCTTCTCAAACACTTCACGCGGTGTCGCCGCCTGTTCGATCCTGCCGTCATTCATCACCACGATCAGATCGGCAAGCGCCATGGCTTCTTCCTGGCTGTGCGTGACGTGTACAAAAGTGATGCCGAGCGATGTCTGCAACTTTTTCAGTTCCGCACGCATCTGCACTTTCAAAAACGGATCGAGCGCGGAAAGCGGCTCATCCAGAAGCAACGCCTCGGGATCCGTGATCAGCGCACGGGCCAGCGCCACGCGCTGCTGCTGCCCGCCGGAAAGCTGTGCCGGACGGCGCTCTGCATAGGGTTCAAGCTGCATGAGCTTCAGCATGTCGTATGCCTTGGCGTCGCGCTCCTGCCTGGCGACACCTTTCATCTTCATGCTGAATGCAACATTTTCAATGAGGTTCAGGTGCGGAAACAAGGCGTAGGACTGAAACATCATCGCCGTTCCGCGCCGCGCGGGCGGTAAATCGGTGACATTCTTGTCGCCCATAAGCACATCGCCGCGGGAAATCGTCTCATGGCCCGCCATCATCCGCAAAGTTGAGGTCTTGCCGCAGCCGGAAGGGCCGAGCAGGCAGCAATAGGTGCCTGCCGGAATTTTAAGGTTAATGGCATCAACTGCTGTCGTATGGCCGTAAATTTTCGATACAGAAGCGATCTCGATCGCGGCAGCTTTTGTCATCACAGTTCCCCGTTTCACTGTGAATTAGCGATGCATGAAACATGCCAGTTTTAGATGTAACCTTTATCGCCTTGAATCTGCTTGGATTTATATGGGCGGTCGTGTCCGGTTGGTTTGCTCTCATTTTTTGCATGCGTAATAACTAGTCATGGAGTGCAATATAAATGAGCAATTGTATGCAATTCTTCGTTCCTATTGCATTCGTGGTTGCAAAACCGCTTTGCCGCGTTACAACGGGACTATGAAACAGGCACTCGACATTTCTGAGATCTCGCAGCTTTCACCTTCAACCCGCAATGACCGGGCCTTGGGCATTCGCGATGCTTTGCGGGCTGCAATCGTCGATCGGCGGCTGGCGCCGGGCACCCGGCTGCCCGAAGCAGAAGTGGGTAGCCTGTTCAATGTCAGCCGCACCGTCGCCCGCCATGCGCTTCAGATGCTGACCTTCGAGGGTGTCGTGCAGACTGAGCGAAACCGGGGCGCATGTGTATCCAATCCTACGCCGGATGAGGCCCGGCAGGTTTTTGCCGCGCGGCGTCTGATCGAACCGAACCTGCTATCGGCTGCCATAGAGCGGATGACAGATGCGGATATCGTACGTTTCAGAAAGCAGCTTGCCGAGGAAGACCATCACAAGAGTGAGCGAAGCGTGGAAGCCAGACGGCTTGAAATCAAAGCGTCCGGAGATTTCCATCTGATGATTGCATCCGTGTCCGGCAATACGGTTCTGGAAAAGTTCATGAACGAGCTGGTTGTGCGCTCGTCTCTCGTGATTGCGCTTTATGGCCGCTCGGGCGTTTCCAGCTGCGGTCATGCAGAGCATGAGGACATTCTTGCAGCACTTTCGGCCAGAGATTGCGAATGGGCAACACGGTCCATGCTGCATCATCTGGATCTGATGGAGCGCGATCTGGACCTTCGCCCGCGCGAAGGTCTGACGCTGAAAGACGCGCTTTCGTTTTGAGGAACAAGGCTATTATCGTCGCCACAACCGGTTCGTTTCGCGATACAGCCTCACGCAACCTGCGCAAGCGTGTAGTCCGGTGTGCCATCCCAGACCATATCCCAGGAAGCGCCGGGGCGTACATTCTGGATCGCCTGCGGGTCAAAGCAGACGAGGCAGTTGCCTTCCGGCGCGCGGACTGACGGATAGATCAGCCCGCGGGATTCGTTTCGTCTCAGCTGATCGGCAAGGCGCTGGCCTTCCGGATAGCCGATCTCCGGGTCCGGATGGAGCGACGGATGGCCTGGTTCATCGGTCATATCGTCGAAGGTGCCGATGAAATCGGCGTGCAGTTCGACATAACGCGCCTGATCGTAAAAGCTGCCGGTATATTCCAGCTCCCGCGTGCGATGATAGGCGACTTCCGAGACGCTGACCATGACATCCCACGCGCAATACCATGCTCCGCGCGTTTCGCTGTTAAAGCGATTGCCGCCTGTACGGGTATAGGTAAAGGCTGCATTCACATGGGTGTTGCCGTAAACGCGCAAATCCGCCTTGCGTCGCCGCCATGCCAGCTCGCGCGGGTCCAGATGCGGGTTCTTGCCCCGCTCCGCGACCAGACGGGCACTGGTCATGCCTTCGATTTCTGCGAGAATCTCAGCTTCCGCATCACTGTCCACCAGCCCGCGCAAAACCGGTGGCTTGTGATAGGTGGCAGGAAGAAGACGGATCAGGCCGCGATCAGATAGGCTGACCTGCCTCATGCACCACCTCTCAACGCATCGAGATAGGTGCGGATGTTTAATATCTGCGGAAGCCCGCCTTCGATGGCAGAATCAACCGGTCGTACGCCGCCAAAAAGCGGGCCGGAATTTGTCCGGGTCATCCACTCTCTGGAAAGCGGCTCTGAAAAATAAAGGTCCAGCGATTTATAGATGCCGATCATAGCGGAAAGACGTAAAAGCTGATCTCTGGTCAGTTCACCGGAAAAGCCGGGCTTTCGTGCCCGCTTCCACGTACTCTCGGACATGTCAGCAAGCAATGCGGCATCGCGCACCGAAAGCCCCCAGCGTTCAGCAATCCGGGCATAGGCCTTCAGCGCAATGGCATTAACGTCTGCCGTTTCTTTTTCAGGTGCTGTAACATTCATGACCTTCACTCCACTTGACTTCAATATAGTTCAAATGATCTGAAAGTAAAGGCCATATGGTCTTTGTCGATAGCTATCTCCGTCACATCAATCTGTGAGCGCCAGACCATCGGCGCGCGGATCGCTGGCCGCTTCCATCAAGCCGTTCTCATGCAGAACAACTGCACCGGCATGACCGGCTGCATCTGAATAGGCTGGCAGCATTTCAACCTCATGTCCGGCGGCTTTCAGCTGCGCGACGAGCTCAGGATCAAACCGGTCCTCCAGCTTGAGCGTCGTTGTTTCCTCGCCCCAGGTTCGGCCCAGAAGCCAGCGCGGGGCGGTAATTGCTGCCTGCAGATCCTGCCCGAACTGTGCATAGCGCGAGAAAACTGCCGCCTGGGTTTGCGGCTGGCCCTCCCCGCCCATCGTGCCATAGGCGATAATACGCCCGTCTTTCAGTTTCGCCATGGCCGGGTTCAGCGTGTGGAACGGGCGCTTTCCCGGTGCAAGCTGGTTCGGTCCGGGTTTTAATGAAAAACCGGCACCACGGTTTTGAAAGAGCACACCTGTTTGCGGGCAGGTCAGCCCGGAGCCGAATTCCCAGTAAACACTCTGGATAAAGGAGACGACATTGCCATAGCGGTCGGCTGCACCCATCCAGATTGTGTCACCCTCAGCCGGATCATAGGGCCATGGGAGCGCTTTTTGCGGGTCGATTTTCGCAACAAGAGCATCCAAACGGTCGCTTGCCAGCCAGTTCTGGGCCGGTTCAGCCATGAAATCGGGATCACCAAGACCGGCATTGCGCTGGATAAAGGCCTGCTTTGTGGCCTCGATCAGGCCATGGAAATGCGCAAAGCCCTCTGCTTCGCTCACACCAAGCCGGTCGAAAAGGGCAAGGATCATCAGCGATGCAATGCCCTGCGTCGGCGGCGTCATGTTCATCAACCGGCCATGGGTGGTGTCGACACATAGCGGATCGACGAAGCGGGCTTCATAGGCATTGAAATCATCGAGGCGGAGCGGCGATCCATTTTCCTCCAGAAAAGCCGCATGGTCGCGCGCAAGTCTGCCGGAATAATAGGAGGATAGTCCTTCACGCGCCAGCGTGCGTAGCGTCTCTGCCAGCGGCTTCTGATAAAGCCGTGCGCCCGTTTCCGGCGGCTTGCCGCCAACCAGAAAGGTTTCTGCAAAGCCCGGAACGTCTTTGAGGCCGGCGAGCTTGTCAGTGGTACATTGCGACTGGTTGCCGGTCACGGCAATGCCGTTTTCTGCATAGTCTATCGCAGCAGCCAGAAGGTTTTCCAGCGGCAGGCGCTTTTCATCCGGCACCAGCGCCAGCGCCTTTTGCCAGCCGCCGATTGTGCCCGGCACTGTCAGTGCGGCAAGCCCGCCGCGCGTCGGCATACCCTCGGTAAAGCCTGCATTTTCATACCATTGCGGCGTGGCCAGACCGGCGGCCTGCCCGCAGGCGGAAATGCCGGTTATGCCTTCATTCGGGCGGTGAATAAGCCAGAAGCCATCGCCGCCAATGCCGTTCATATGCGGATAGGTGACGGCGATTGTTGCTGCAGCGGCAACCATGGCTTCCATCGCCGTGCCACCGGCCTTCAGGATATCGCGCCCGGCCAGACTGGCGGCGCGGTGCGGCGCCGAAAAAGCGCCTTCAAAGCCAATCGCGGAATGAAGCATGGGAATATTATCTCTTAAAGGAAGTGTTTTGCGGTTTCGATCAGAAGGCGGTCACTGCCGGGTGCGGCGACGAGCGACAGACCCACCGGCGAACCTTTGACCGCAGCAAGCGGGATCGAAATCTGCGGCAGGCCGCCATGCCCGGCGACGGCCAGCATGGAAAGAGCCCGATTGCGGAAATCCTCAACCTCGGCATTGTCTGCCGTCAGCAACGGCGCCGGACCGGGGGTGGTCGGATAAACCATGATGGTTCCCGGTCGAAGCACCTTGCCAAGATGCGCCCGGAAGGCCTTGCGCTTTTCTTGCGCCGCGGCAAAATCATCCGGAGCGATCTTTGAAGCCATGGCAAAACGATCGCGAATACCGGGGCCGAAAGCGGGTTCACGCTTTTCCACCCAGTTGCCGAACTGCTGCCAGATTTCATAGCCCTGATGAATGCGGAAAACCGGCAGAAGCGTGCGAATATCGTCGCCCGGCAAAAGCGGGCTGTCATTACGGTCGCCTTTCGGCAGGGCTGCTTTCAGCGCGGCAGCCGTTTCCTCCTCGCAAAGCCGCCAGATATCGGACGGATAAACCAGCTTGATGTCGCTTTCTGCCGACTGATCCGCTGCAAAAATCGAACCGAGCACATCCAGTGTTGCAAGATCACGGGTCATGAAACCCGGAACATCATAGCTTTTTGCCAGCGGCAAAAGCCCGTCGGCGGAAATCAGGCCATGCGTCGGGCGCCAGCCGAAAAGTCCGCAAAAGGATGATGGCAAACGGACGGAGCCGCCAGTATCCGACCCAAGACCGATATCGGCAAGCTTTGCCGCAACAGCGGCAGCCGAACCGGAAGACGATCCACCGGGAACGCGCGAGGGCGCTGCCGGGTTTTCCGGCGTTCCGTATCGGGCATTGATGCCCATCAGGCTATAGGCCAGCTCATCCATATGCGCTTTGCCGGAAAGTGCGGCACCATGGTCCAGCAGGGTCTCAACAACGGATGCATGTTTTTGAGCCGGGGCCTGATCATCAGCCCATTCCGGATTGCCGGCCCCGGTAACGCTGCCGGCAACATCAAAGTTGTCTTTGACGGCGACCGTCAGACCGTCCAGCTTACTGAAAGCGGGTTCAGAAAGGGTGATCGGCGGCTGAAAACGCGCAACAAAAGGACCAGTGAGATTTGCCATAGGCTAAGCAGCTTTCCAGAAGAACGAGCGCCCGAAGCGCCTTTTGATTTATGCCCGGACTATCAACGATGCACAGGGCAAAAGGCAAGCCCCTGGCCTCAGGTGCTGCAGGTCGGTAGGTGTTGCCCATCAGCGAAACGTGTGCGGTGGCGATCTTCCAGCCGCCTTCCGTGCGGATCCGTGTCTGTGTCGAATTCCTTGACTGCAAGCCTTCGGGCCTTTGCTGTATCCCGTGAGAAGATGCCGCCGCCAAGACCATAGCGACTGTCATTGGCCCGCCGCATCGCATCTTCGTCATCAGCCCGGCAAATGCATCCTTTTGATTGCGCAGCTCCGCGCCAATGGCACGAATGGTCGATGCACGGTCTTTAAGCGAGCGCATGCGTCAGTTCAGAAAGGCCTGATGGCAGGATTCGATTGCGTCGTTCATCGCCGCGTTGCTCATCAATTCGTAGGTATTGAGCGTTTTCACATTCAAAACGCAGTCAGAGCGCGAAGTTTCCAACATCGACAAAGTCTCTGCGGGTGCTCCCGCGTCCGAAATCAAAAGGCTCTGCCTGTGATCCTGTTTTTTTGATGCTGTGTTGAGTAACGAAAAATGTATAAATAAATATATTATAATTATAACAGTGATTTATTAAACATAACTATTTTAAAAAATAAAGTTACTATTTGCGTTCTATAGTCTAGCGTAAATTTTGCCAAAACAAGCATAAAAAAAAGGAAGGAGTGTAAAATGTTAGCAATGCTAGGAAGGTATTTACCCACCCCCTTGTCACGGGCACGGATTTCTGAATCCATACAGCCATGGATCGAAATGATTTGCAGCGGCTTTCGAAGGACGAACTGAT
>NZ_SMAR01000054.1 GCF_004342225.1 Martelella mediterranea
TCAACGCCCAGGCCTTTTTTTATCAGTTCAGTGGCCTTCTTCAAAAGATCGCGCTCAAGCTGTAATTGCCGGATGTCGCGCTGCAGAACTTCGAGCTGCCGCTCTAATTCTTCTCGCTCTGGCACAGGCGGTGAAGTGTTCTTGCGTTTCATGATTGCAGGGGCCTCAGGACCGACAGTGCGGCTGAAAAGCAGGACTGGCCGGCGATGGACGACGCCAATACGAAGTTTCACAACCTCATCAATTTCTATGGCGGCAATATTGAAGCCGCTCAGCTTTTGCGCCGCTATTACTGGCTGAGTCTCGGCCTGATGAATCAAAGCGGACGAGACGCAAGATTTGCCGAACGGGTAACGTCTGAACATCACATGATGATCGATGCCTTCCACAAACGGGACGCGGCTACAGCACGCCAGGTCGCCGAGCAGCATGTCAAGACAACACTCCATGACGTGCTTGCCGCCTTTGAAAAACTGCAGAAAGACCGGCGCTCAAAGTAGAGTTCAACGCATACATGTTGCAAACGGTCGTTTGCGCAAGCACTCTGGCTACACTGATAAAGCAAGCCGAAAATCCTTTCACAATCCGTTTCAATATGGCCTCGTAAGGCAAGTAATTTTTGAAAGGATATGGAATGCCTCCGTAATGTCTGGACAAAGGAGCCGGAAAGATTCAAGCTCGATCCAATCCACCAAATGCCGGGACTAAACAGTCGCGGGTTTCCATCTCAAGGTGCCAGACGGACAATGAGGGCATCACGGGCGGGGACACTGAAACTGCCGTTAATCAGGCGGGCTCCTCCCTCACGCGGCCAGAAGGTTTCGCTGGCATTCAGCGCACTGCTTTTGCCATCGGTGAGCGTCCCCGTCTGAATTTGCCGCGTGGAATTGACAAGCCAGAGGTAGCGCCCGCCCTCGCCCTCGTGCAGGCGAACCTGTACTGCCGGATTGGAGCTGACGGTATGCGGCGTCTTGCCGGTGAAGGCGAAACAGCGGGCGAAATAGCGCTTTCCCGCCTCCGATTGGTCACGGTAATATCCGACCGAGGGATGGGTCCCGACCAGGAGCGTGCGCCCCTTGCCGAACGTGTTTTCAACGATGGCGATCCGGCCATCGGCGAACCGCGCCAGTTCCCGGCCCGTCGTTACCTCATAAGATTGCAGGAAACCGCCGCCCGTGGTCGAAACGCCGTCGAGCGAGAAGCGGATACGGTCGCCGATATCCGGCATGAATTCGACCTCGTCCTCTCGTACGCCAAAGACGGCATCGAGCCCGTTGTTCGGCTGCACCGTGCCGACCTTGCCGCGATCGCCGAAATAGCCCGGGCAGGCTTCCGAAACCAGCGTGCCACCAGCCTTCACCCAGTCCGCGAGTTTTTCCGCATTCCCGCTGGTCAGCATGATCGGATAGGGGAAGTAGAGCGCGTCATAGGCGTCGATATCCTCGATATGCACCCAGTCGACCTGGATGCCATTGTCGAAGAAACCGCGATAAGCACCCCACATGGCCTCCCTATAGGTCTCGTAATTGCCCTCCCGGCTCAGGAGGTAATCCCAGGCCTGGGCCTCCGGGGCGACAAGAATGCCGATTTCGCCCTGCACCGGCTTCGCCGCCAGCAGCGGCTTCTGCTCCGGCGCATTGGTCCACTTCGCGATCGTCGAGGCCATGTCGGAGCGCGGCGTGCGCGAACCATCCATGCCATAGGAGCCGAAGGCGCCGAACAGCGGGCCGTCGAGCAAAGGCCGGTAGCGCAGGTTCAGCATGCCGCGCGCGCCGCCGGCGAACGAGGTCAGCGACCACACCCGGATATCCTCGGGCTCGGCGACGCGGCCGTCCTCCTTGTCGCGCCCGACCACCTGCGGCTGCATCCACAGCGGCCCGCCCTGCCGCTCGGCATGCCAGAACGGCTTGCCGCGCGCGGCGGCGCGGTTGAGGTCGGCGGCATAGAAGCTGCGCCAGGACTGGTTGCCCTTGCGCGCATGGACGAAGGTATAGCCGTAGACCTCGACCTTGGAGGCGGCGAGCCAGTCATCCGAGCCGCGCGCGGCCATATCGGGAATCGCGCCGGCGACGCCATGGGCGGCGATCAGGCAATCGCTGTCGACGGCGCGGATCGTATCGATGCGGAACTGCATCTGGCCGTAGTAATTCTCGCGCTTGAAATCGAGCCAGTCGAGGCATTCAGGATAGGGGGCGATCTGGCGCGGCGGTTCGATATCGTCCCATTCGGCATAGGAATAGCGATACCAGGCCTTTGCCAGCGTATCGAGATCGCCATACTTCTCCTGAAGCCAGACACGGAAGGCGGCCTTGGTATGCGGGTTGTAGTCGACGGAGGGCGCATAATTGCACTCGTTCCAGACGTCATAACCCAAAAGCCCCGGATGGCCCTTGTAGCGCTCCGACAATGCCGTCAGGAAGGCGCCCGCCGCCTCTTTCACCTCCGGGCAGTTCATCGTCAGCGAACCGGCGCCGCCGCCGTTCGGCGCGAAACCGCCGGTCGCCGCAGAAACGCCCATGATCGCCGGAAGCTCGCTGCCATCGGCGCGCATCTGCCGGGCATGGGCGAACTTGCGCCAGGCCCAGTCCGGCACGGTGTGGGTCAGTTCGGCGATGATGGTCTTGATGCCATTTTCGGCGGCGAGGTCCATCTGCCGGTCATATTCTTCCCAGTCGTAGAAGCCGGGCCGGCGCTCGATCGCGCTCCACATGAACCAGTGGCGGAACACGTTCAGCCCATCCTCGGCGGCGACGCCATAATCACGTTCCCAGTCCTCGCGCGGCGGGTTGGACTTGCGGAAATAGACAGCCCCGAACGGCGTCTGCATCGGTATTTTCGTCATCATGTCCTCACACATTTGGCAAAACGCGGCCAGACGATTTCAATCTCCACCCTTGGGAGGAGATTGATTTGCTAAAGCCCCGCCAGCGCTTCCAACGTCTTGATCAGAGCGGAGTGATCCTCATCGCCGTCGCCGCGGGCGATGGCGGCGTTCATCAACTGCTCGGTCGCGGCCGTATTCGGCAAAGCGAGGCCGATATCGCGGGCGGCGTTGACAGCGAGCGCCATGTCCTTGCGGTGCAGGCGAATGCGAAAGCCGGGATCGAAAGTCCGCGCGATCATCCGCTCGCCATGGACCTTCATGATCGTCGAGCCGGCGAAACCGCCCATCAGCGCCTCGCGCACCTTGGCCGGATCGGCGCCCGCCTTTTTTGCAAACAGCAGGCCCTCGGCCACAGCCTCGATGGTCAGCCCGACGATGATCTGGTTGGCGACCTTGGCGGTCTGGCCGTCGCCGACCGGGCCGACATGGGTGATGGTCTTACCCATCGCTTCAAACAGCGGCTTGCCGCGCTCGAAATCCTTGTCCGAGCCGCCGACCATGATCGTCAGCGCCGCGTTCTTCGCCCCGACCTCACCGCCGGAGACCGGCGCATCGAGATAGAAGCCGCCCTTTGCCGCGATCTTGTTCGCAAAGGTCTTGGTCTCGACCGGAGAGATCGAGCTCATGTCGATGACCATCTTTCCTTCGGAAAGGCCCTCGACGACACCGTTCTCGCCGAACAGCACAGCCTCGACATCCGGCGTGTCCGGCACGATGGTGATAATGATCTCGGCGGCTTCCGCCACCGCCTTCGGCGTGTCGCAGGCCGTGGCCCCCTTCTCCACCAGGAATTGCGAGACCGGTTTGACCCGGTTGATGTAGAGCTCGTGGCCGGCATCGATCAGGTGCGCCGCCATCGGGCGTCCCATCAGGCCGAGGCCGATAAATCCGATTTTCATGTGATCCTCCTTAAAGCCAGGGCTTCATCCAGCCGAGACTTTCGGTTGTGCCGGCCGAAGGCTTGTATTCGCAGCCGATGAAGCCGTCATAACCTTCCGCGTCCAGCATTTTGAAAAGAAAGGGATAATTGATCTCGCCGGTGCCCGGCTCATGGCGACCGGGATTGTCGGCGAGCTGCACATGGGCGATCTTTGCCTTGAGCCGCCGATAGGTTTCGGCAAGGTCCCCCTGCATGATCTGGGCGTGGTAAATGTCGTACTGGATGAACAGATTTTCCGAACCGACGGCATCGAGAATGCGTTCGGCATGGTCGGTGGTCGAGACGAAGAAACCCGGAATGTCGCGCAGGTTGATCGGCTCGAGCAGCAGCTTGACGCCGGCTTCCGCCATGCGCGGCGCGGCGTATTTCAGGTTTTCGATCAGCGTTTCCTCAAGCTTTTCGGCAGCGATACCCTTCGGCGCGATGCCGGCGAGGCAATTGACCTTCGGGCAGTCGAGCGCCTTGGCATAGGATATTGCCGTATCCACGCCCTTCCTGAACTCTTCAACCCGGTCCGGCAGGCAGCCGATGCCGCGTTCGCCGCCAGCCCAGTCGCCGGCCGGAAGGTTGAACAGCGCTTGGCGAACATTCGCGGCCTTCAGCGCGGCGGCGACCTCTTTCTTGGGAAAATCATAAGGCCCGACATATTCCACCGCCGGAAACCCGTCCTTCCCGGCGGCGGCGATGCGCTCCAGAAACGGCAGGTCGGCGTAAAGAAACGAGAGATTGGCGGCAAATTTCGGCATCGAAAACTCCTCAGGCAACGTACTTGGTTCTGTGCAACATGCGTTTGTTGCGCGGGTCCGGGTTCGGCACGGCGGAAATCAGGCTCCGGGTGTAATCTTCCCCGGGCGCGGTGCAGATCTGCTCGGCGCTACCGAGTTCCATCAGCCGCCCCCGGTGCATCACCGCCACCCGGTCGCAGAAATAGCGGACCACCGAAATGTCATGGGCGATGAAGACGTATGAAAGATCGAGACGCTTCTGCAGGTCGAGCAGCAGGTCGAGAATCTGCGCCCTGATCGAGACGTCGAGAGCGGAAGTGGCCTCATCGGCGATGATCACCTTCGGGTCGAGTGCCAGCGCGCGGGCAATGCCGATGCGCTGGCGCTGGCCGCCGGAAAAGGCATGCGGATAGCGCTCCATGGTGGACCGGTCGAGGCCGACGAGTTCGAGCAGCGAGCCAACCTTCTCCTCGATCTCGCGGCCCGAGAGCCTGCCTTCCACCACCAGCGGGTCGGCAATCACCTGCTTGACCGTCATGCGTGGATTGAGCGAGGCGAACGGGTCCTGAAAGACGAGCCGCACCTGACTGTGGAACTGGCGCAGGCCCTGCTTGTCCAACGTCGTCACCTCCGTTTCTGACCCGTCGCCGGGACGATAGACGACCGAGCCAGAGGTCGGCTCCAGCACCCTGAGGATCAGCCGGCCGAGCGTGGTCTTGCCCGAGCCGCTTTCTCCGACGATGCCCAGATTTTCACCGCGTTTGAGGTCGAAGGAAACATCGTCCACGGCCTTGAGGATGAAACCCTTCTTACCCGCGCCCGCCCCGAAAACCTTGGTGAGATTACGAACCGACAGCACAGCATCATCCCGCGCCGTCTCCCAAGTCTTTGCACTCGCGCGCGGATTTTCCAGCCGCACGGTCGATGAAAGAAGTTCACGGGTGTAGGGGTGGCGGGCGTTGTAGAAAATTTCATCCACCGGCCCGCGCTCGACGATCACGCCGAAGCGCATCACCGCCACCTCGTCGGCGACTTCGGCGACGACGCCGAGATCGTGGGTGATCAGCAGCATGGCCATGCCGCGTTCCACCTGCAGGCGCTTGATCAGGTCGAGGATTTCGGCCTGGGTGGTGACGTCGAGCGCGGTGGTCGGCTCGTCGGCGATCAGGATATCGGGATCGCAGGCGAGCGACATGGCGATCATCGCCCTTTGCCGCATGCCGCCGGAAAACTCGAAGGTGTAGCGGTCGATCATCGCCTCGGGGTTGGGAATTTCCACCTGCGACAGCAGGCTGATCGTCTCCGCCCGCGCCTCCGCCTTGTTCATGTTGCGATGGAGGCGCAACGCCTCGATGATCTGATCGCCGATGGTATGAACCGGCGAGAGCGAACTCATCGGCTCCTGGAAGATCAGCGAGATGCGGCCGCCCCGGATCGCGCGGATTTCCTTACCCTCATCCGGCAGCGCGTGAATATCGACCGGCTTGCCATCGGTATCGAGCACGATCGTGCCGCTGGTAATCCTTGCCGCCCTGTCGACGATCTTCAGCAGCGCCCGCGCCGTCACCGACTTGCCGGAGCCGCTCTCGCCGACCAGCGCCAGCGTCTTGCCGCGATGGAGATCGAAGGTGACGTCGCGCACGGCGTGCAGGATGTGCTGACGCAGGTGGAAGTCGATGGACAGGTTCTTGACCTGCAGCACCGCGTCACCGAAGCTTTCATGATCATGAACGATGGTTTGGGGTGTCATCATAGCCTCCCGTCAGCTGTCATAGGGGTCGGCGGCATCGCGGAGACCGTCGCCGAGGAAGTTGAAGGAAAGCACCGCGATCACGACCGCTCCGGCGGGCCAGATCAAGAGCCACGGAGCCGTCGAGATGGTGCGGATGTTCTGCGCGTCCTGCAGCAGCACGCCCCAGGAGACCACCGGCGGCTTCAGCCCGACGCCGAGGAAGGAAAGCGCCGTTTCCGCGACGATCATCGTCGGCAATGCGAGTGTCACGACAGCAAGAATATGGCTTGTCAGCGACGGCAGGATATGGCGGAAGATGATCCGTCGCTCGTTCGAGCCGTCGAGCCTGGCAGCGGTAACGAAATCGTCGCCTCGCAGCGCGAAGAACCGGCCGCGCACCTCGCGGGCAAGCGATGTCCAGCCGAGCAGTGAGACGATCAGCGTGATCAGAAAATAGACCTTCAGCGGCGCAAGCGAGACCGGAATGGCGGCGGCAAGGCCGAGCCAGAGCGGGATGGTCGGCATCGCCGAGATGATCTCGATGATGCGCTGGATCACAAGGTCCACCCAGCCACCGTAATAGCCCGAGAGCGCGCCCATGACGACGCCAAGAACGAGGCTGACCGAGACGCCGATCAGACCAATCGACATCGACACCCGTGTGCCGTAGATCACCCGACTGAATAGGTCGCGGCCGAGCTTGTCGGCGCCGAGCAGGTAGAACGGATCGTTCGCCTTCAAGGGTCCGACAAGGTGAAGATCGGAAGGGAACAGCCCCCACATCTTGTATTCCGGCCCACGTACGAAAAAGCCGATCGGCACGACCTTGGTATCGTCGACGGCGAAGGACCGGCGTAGCGACGCCTGGTCGACGGTGACACTATAGCCGTTCACATGCGGCAGGAACTTGCGTTCGCCATCCTCGCCCTTGACGAAAAAGGAGATCGTTTGCGGCGGAGCGTAGGAATATTGCGGACGCGCCGTCTGCGCCAGATTAGGCGCGAGAAACTCCGCGAATATACCGATCAGATACAAGCTGAAGATGACAATGCCGGCAAAGATCGCAAGCTTATCTTTGGCGAATTTGTGCCAGATTAGCGTCCACTGGCCTGCTGCGGTATCGGTGTGACTGGTCACGCCTTTTCTCAGCGGCGTGATCGCCGGGCGATCCAGCGCTTCATGCTCCAAAGGCTCGTGGAGTGCCGTTTCCTGGAAGAGATTGTCGCTCATTGGTCAAACCTTATCCGGGGGTCAAGCATCGCCAGCAGAAGATCGGAAACCAACATGCCGACCAGAGTGAGAACGCCCATCAGAAGAATGAAGGATCCTGCGAGATACATGTCCTGCGAAACCAGCGCGCGTAAGAGCAGCGGGCCGGCTGTCGGCAGGTTCAAAACGATCGCGGTGATAGTGACACCGGAGATCAGGTTCGGCAGCACCCAGCCGATTGCCGAGACGAACGGGTTGAGGGCGATGCGCACAGGATATTTGAGCAGTGCCTTCGTTGGATGCAGGCCCTTGGCGCGGGCGGTGACGTAATAGGGCTTGTTTAGCTCGTCCGTCAGGTTGGCCCGCAGGATGCGGATCAGCGATGCTGTGCCGGCCGTGCCGATGACGACTACCGGTATCCACATATGCGCCAGCAGGTCGGTGAACTTGCCCCACGACCATTCCGCATGGGCATATTCGGGCGAAAACAATCCGCCGACGCTCTGGCCCAGCACCTTGTAGGAGAAATACATCAACGTCAGCGCCAGGATGAAATTCGGTATGGCGAGGCCGAGAAAGCCCAGAAAGGTGAAGACGTGATCGCCGAGCGAATGACGCTTCACCGCCGAATAGATGCCGATCGGCAGCGACACCGCCCAGACAAAAAGCAGCGAGGCGACGGAGACGGCGAGCGTGGAACCAAGCCGTTCCCAGATCAGTTCGCTCACCGGCCGGCCCCATTCGAAGGAATAGCCGAAATCGCCATGCAGCAGGATGCCCGAAATCCATTTGAAGTACTGGACATAGGCCGGGTCATCAAAGCCATATACGGCCCGCAGGCGTGCAATTTCCGCTGGGTCGACGGCCTGCCCGCTGTCGCTCATCGAGGCGATCAATGAAGTCACGTAATCGCCCGGCGGCAATTGGATAATAACGAATGCGATCACCGATATTCCGAACAGTGTCGGAACCATATAGATGATCCGCATGATGATATATCTGAGCATCAGCGTCCTCCCACCGCGCTAACAGAATTTCGGCCGGCTGTCGGAGCCGGATGTCTTTGTGTGCGCTGATGTCATGCCCAGCGCAGCTCAACCGTTTCCAGGGTTTCTATCGCCGGAACCTCGACTTCTGCACGTCCGCCCGCGACCCGGAACTCAGCCTCCTCACCGGCGATCAGCAGTTTCGCGCCAGCGATCGAGCGGCCCTCGGGAATCGCGACCGACACCGTGTGACGTCCGACCGGATAAACCGAGCGCGTCGGCCCCTTGAACATCATCGGATTGGTGAGATTGAAGAGCAGCACCGCGAGCGTGTCATTGCTTTCGCGAACCGCGATATCGAGCACCGAATGGCCGGAGACCTCGACTCGCGGGCGCGCACCGAGCGCAAAGTGCACGGCGTTGGCGATAAGGCGCTGGTGATCGGCGGTTAAAACGTCCCAGAATATGCCACCGATGTTCCACGGGATATAAACCGTTCGCCCGCCCGCCTTCGTTTCGCGGGTTACGACGGCTGCGCCTTTCGCTTCCTCGCGCGGATAAACCTCCTCCATCGGCAGATCCGGAAAGTCCGGAATGGACAGGAACGGGGTTTCGGTTCCGGGCAGGGTTTCGACCGCGGCAAGCATCGTTCCACCGATAATACGTTCGGCGCCCTCATAACCTGCATTGACGGGGTGTTCGCCGGAAAGTGCGATATAGCTGTTTTTCACCGGGCCACGGGAAAGCGCGGTCCGCTTCACGCCGAAGACATCGCCGAGCGCGAACGCATCGCGCTCCTTGCCTGTTTCATCGCGCATCGCCGTTTCATGCGCGGCAACAAGGCTGCCGCCGCGCGCGGCGTATTCCCTGAGTAGCGCGCATTGGGCATCAGACAGATTGGAGGCATTGGCGAGAATGACAACTTTGAAGCGATCAAGGCTTGTCGCCGTCATCGCTTCGTCGGAGAGAAATTCGAAGGA
Organism: Martelella mediterranea; assembly: GCF_004342225.1. Taxonomy (GTDB): domain Bacteria; phylum Pseudomonadota; class Alphaproteobacteria; order Rhizobiales; family Rhizobiaceae; genus Martelella; species Martelella mediterranea_B. The sequence goes on from NZ_SMAR01000054.1 coordinate 9,457, forward strand.
AAGCTTTGCCTCGACCAGCGCATGGTAAAAACCGAGGTCGTCGCCCTCGGCGGCGCGGCGTTCGTCACGCGCCCAGTTTTTCAGCGTCGTCGTCGGGTCGATGATCGCGATTTCGGCGGTGGGCACGGTTTTCTCAAACACGGCTTCGAGCTTTACGTGCTTCTCGAAGCCATTGGCCACCGGCGCGACCCAGCGCTCGTCCGGCACTACACCGTTGAATTTGGTGAACCAGGGCAACATGCCGTGGGTGACACCGTTGGCGATCCAGCCTTCGATTTCGGCGCCGGTGGTGACGGAATCTTTCCAGCGATGCTTTTCTTCCGGCCCGATCGAGGTGATCAGCACAACGGGACGCTCGCGGAAGGTGGCCCGCATACGCTTGGCATTGCGTCCGGCCAGCCAGACCGGCTCCAGTCCACGCCGCCCCTGATGGTCGACGACGAGGAAGGGGCAGTGTTTTTCGATCAGGCCGATATCGAATTCCATCAGCGATTCACCGCCCATATTGGGGATGAAGCTTGCATGCTGACGGATCGCCTTGACGTCATTGTCCCAGTTGATGACCATGCGCGTCAGCACATCGCGGCGCCAGCCGGACCATGCCCGCCAGGCTGGATCGGCGACGTCGCTGGTCATTGGCAGGTCAAGGCCAGTGGCATCCCTGAAACGCGACTTGCAGCTCTCGCAATAGCAAACCCCGTGGCCCTGCCAGCGATTGGCGAAGATCGCGTCGATGTCGTAGTCGCAGGTGATTTCCCTGACGATTTCCGGCATGAAAACATTGTTGTAATCGCCATAGGCGCAGGTGACCCACAGCTCCGGCATCGCCCAGTGGCGGCGCGGATTGCCGTCCCGGTCGACAGCGATCCATTCCGGATGGGCATCGGCGGCATCCTGATGGATGGCGTGCGGATCGACACGGGCCATGACATGCATACCGAGTTCACGCGCACCATCGACCAGGCGTCCGAAAGGATCGCTATCGCCGAGGAATTTGCTGACATAGTGAAGCGGAACCTTCGAGGGATAGAAGCCGATATAGCCGCCTGCGGACAGGCAGACGGCGTTTGACCGCGTGCGCTTGAACACGTCGATCCAGAAATCGGGATCGAAGTTGACCGGATCGTTCTCCACGAGCGTTAGCTGCGTCCAGCGGGTGGCGGTCTTGTACCATTCCGGCGTTCTGAGGTGTGAAGCGGTTTTCGGATCGATAAAGTTCATGTTTTTCAGGTTCCGATGGTTATGGCGAGGCCGTCGCCGGCTCGCCATGTGGCGAACCGGCTGCGGTCAGTCGGGAGAGACAGGCTTAATCGCCGGTCAGTTCTTGAAGAACTGCTCCGGCGCGGAGGGGCCGGGCGTCGGCCAGCCAAACGAGTTCGGCATCACCGGCATGGTGTTGACCATGTCGTTCTTGACGACGCCGTAGCCATCCGGCGGCAGGCTGACGCCGAAGACGAGGAACTGGTCGGCAGCATTGTTCAGGATTTTCAGCATGATCTCCTGCTGCTTCGCCTGGTCACCAGTCGCCAGCAACTGCGTGTAAAGGTCCTGCTGGGCCTTGACATCCGCCGGCGGCTCTATGGCCGCGTCGTTGTCGGGATTGGTAAAGTGAAGCGCCCACCCCTGCGCATAGAGCGCGTTCGAATTGAACGGCACGAAGTAACGCGGGTCGAGCATCGCGGCGACGCCGCTGTTGGCGCCGAACTGATGCGCGGTAGCGTCGAATTCACGGCCGTTTCTCACGCGCGTTTCCCAGAGCGAGCGATCCATGGTGCGGATCTGCGCATCAATGCCGACATCTCTGAAGTTCGGGATGGCAAGCTGGAACATGTCGAGGAAGGTGGTGCGTACCTGGTCGATCTCGAAGATGATGGTGACGCGCCGGCCCGATGAATCGAGGCGGTAGCCTTCGCTGTCCTTGTCTGGGATGACACTGTCGAGGATGGCGTTCGCCTTCTCTGGCTCGTATTCGGTATACTGCTTGGCCAGTCGCTCCACATAAAGCGGATCACCTTCAACAATTGAAGGTTGCGCCGGCGCGCCCTGCCCCACGAACACGGCATCGATCATCGCCTGGCGATCGATGGCATGCGACAGGCCGGCACGGAAATCACGGTTATTGTAAAGCTCGTTCTTGACCGGATCGGTGTGGTTCAGGTTTAGCTGGAACACCATCACATTCGCAGCGGTTTCCTTCAGCGTATAGAAGTGGAAATCGCCGCTTTCCTGTGCGTCGAAAAGAACCGGCTTGTTCGCGGGTGTGCAGATATACTGGTCCATCATGTCGACTTCGCCCTGCAGCGTCTTCAAGAGAAGCACTTCGGGATCGGCGACCATCTGATAGTTGACCGTATCGAAATAGGGCAGCTGTGTGCCTTCGGTATCGACCTTCCAGTAGTAGGGGTTACGCTCCGCCACCGCCCGCTGGGTGTCCTCGCCGGGGGCGATACTGAACTTCCAGGCGTTGAGTGTCGGCCGGGTCGAATTTTGGAAGAACACATTGTCTTCCTGCAGACCGCATTCACGCTGAAACAGCGCGATCCAGCTGTCAAAGCCGCGTTCTCTGGCCAGCTCGTTTGCATCCGGATTATATTTAATGTGGAACTGTTTCAGATAGTGTTTTGGTGCACGCGTGATCTGGTCCTGATTGGCCCAGGCAAGCTGCTGGGCAAAGAAGCCGTTCGGTTCGGCGAATTTGACCTTGAAAACCTGTTCATCGACGACTTCGAGCTCAGCAGGTTTGCCGCCAGCCAGCCAGAATGCCTGCCCGGTCGTGCTCAGTTCCGGCGAACGGAAGATATCCTCATACCAGAACTGTACGTCCTCCGTCGTATATGGATGACCGTCTGACCATTTCATGCCCTTGCGCAGGGTGAAGGTGTAGACTGTGGAGTCGTCGTTGACCGCGTAAGCTTCCGCGACGTTCGGTGTCACGCCGGACCAGTCCGGTGTGAAACGAACCGTCGGCTCGTAGCTCTGGTAGCGGAAAAGCATGGAAAGCGACCCGCCTCCCACGAGCGCGTGGTTCCATATGCCACCCTGTTTTCCGGCTCTGTCGCGCGGCGTCAGAACGAGCGGATTATCCGGCAGCCGGTCGGCAAGCGGCGGCAGCTCTCCGCCATTGGACGCTATTGCATCTTGGGCCCAGGCGGGAAGCGCCAGAGAGCCGGCAAGTGCCGTCCCTGCCGCCAGAAAGCATCTGCGACTTAAATTCATGATCTCCTCCTCCTTCGATGGATTATTTGTTATCCAATTCGAATAACATTGAGGTTGCTAAATTAATTTTGTTATGTAAAGCGTTATGAAAAATTTTATAAAAATGTATTGCTAGTTGCGTATCATTCTGCGATTTCGCGGTATAAATAAGCCTTTTCGGCGAATAACAAGACGCATCGGAGACGAGTTTGGCGCGCATAACAATTCAGAAAATCGCCGATGAAGTGGGTCTTTCTAAGTATGCGGTTTCACGCGCGCTTTCCGGCAAGAGCGGCGTCAGCGAAGCCACGCGCGAAAGGGTCAACGATGCCGCTGACCGGCTCGGTTACCGCAAGCCACGGCAGACAGTGCGGCTTCTGGGTGTTGTTTTCGATGACAGCGATTATGCCAACAGCGAACTGCACATGCAGATCCAGAATGGCATACAGAGTGACGCCCAGAGGCTCGGTTTCGGGCTTCGGATGCGCGCGACGCGGCAGGCGAGCGAAATCGAGGCGCTCGCGGAAGAATGCGATGGGCTGTTGATCGTAGGGGCGCAAAGCGAGGACGGCATGCGGCGCGCCTATGCTCAGGGCAAGCCGGTGGTCAGAAGCGGTTGGCTTCAACCGCTGGAGCAGGTTGACCAGGTGGGCGGTACCGACCATGAATCTGGTTCGGCCGTAGCCCATTTTCTCCTCGACAGAGGTCACCGCAATATTGTCTATGTTCATGGAGATCCGCGTTTTCGCGGTCGCATGGAACGTCTCTACGGGTTGCGTGAAGTTTGCGAACCGCGGGACGATGTGATCTTGCATGATCTTGTTCTCGACAACGGCAGTGAACTTTCCGACGCAATCGACAGGCTGACGAAACAGGATGAGAATATTACCGCTTTCTTCTGCGCACACGATGGATTGGCCCTGACGGTTATTTCGGAGCTTTTGAGGCGTGGATATAAGATACCGAGCGACTGCTCCGTCATCGGTTTCGGTGACTATTACGCGGCACAGCAAATATCACCGACGATGACGACGATCCGGGTTCCGGGGATTGAAATCGGCCGAATGGCCGCCTGGTTGCTTGGCCAGCGGATCAACAATCCCGATTTCCCCTCATGTCCATTGCGGATCCATGTGCCCTGTCAGATCATCGAGCGCGGCTCGTCAGGAACCGCCGCAAGGTCGTGATTGTGAACTGCCCCGGAAATCCATTCGCTTTCATCTCTCGCCAGAGCGTTGAGGCGTTTCGAGCCCCTTCGTCCCAGCGGCTGTTAAGCCACGGTGGCCAACGATCGAGTGAGCTGGGCCGTGTTCGGAAGGCATCGAGACGTTGGCCGCTTAACACGTCGCGGACAAGCTTCCGGTTATGACCGGTTTGTCGAACAATCTGTCGAATTGGGACTCCATTTTTCGACAACTCCCGGATCGCCTCATTCTTCTCCTGGCGGCGCAGGTATCACCAAGCCGGCCGGCTGAGCGGCGGTCCGCAATTTGGTCCGTAGTTGGGTCAGCGATCTCAGGGGCACCGGGATCCGTATCAGCATCGTCAGTACAAGACCCACGAACACGCAAGCGCGGCGGGATGCTTTTGGAAACCATGCGCAAGAGGGCATGGCCTTTCTCAAGAACAAGAGCCCGATCGGCCGCATCGGCGAGCCGGGGGAAATCGCGGAGGTCGCCACTTTCCTAGCCAGCGATTCCGCCAGCTACGTCAACGGCGTCGAACTGGCCCGCACGGTCCATGGCGGTGTGCGACGCGGCTTCGGGAAGAATGGCTATCCGAGCCTGCGGATTCACGAGCGGAACGGGGTGAAAATACCGCTCCACCTCGCGTTCACCGCTGATGACAGGGCAATAGTCGATGCGTTTCTGCTTGACCTCTCCGGTCGGGAACACGCCGGCTGTGAGGTGGACGAAGGTTTTAATGTTTGGCACGTCCGTCGCATGATGGATCGCCACAAGATCCGGCAGCGTCACAGGAAAGGACGATGGTGGACCGTAATGCTCGAAAGGGCCTTTCGGTGTTGATTTCTGCTGAGAGGTGACCCTGTAGGCTTCTAAATTTTCACTGAGAATTGCCCCCTGTGAACACATTGCCCTGACGGATTCGGTCGGGGAGATATGGAGTGATTGACATGGGATTTTTGAGTGTTGTCCGACGCTGGGCATTACGTGACAAAATGCCAATCCGCGAGATTTCAAGGCGCACCGGCCTGTCTCGCAACACCATTAGAAAGTACCTGCGCGAG
>NZ_SMAR01000055.1 GCF_004342225.1 Martelella mediterranea
ACATTCTGCTCTCGGATATAAATCACCGATCCAGTTCGAGGTAATAAACCGGAATTTTGAGACAGAACCTCTCCACTAAATAAGGGCAAGTCCAACGGACTTGTTTTCAAGAGAGAGAGATCCGTCGATTGTTGTGGCTGAACCGTCTGGTGCTTTGACGCCATCAAATATAATACGGCTTCTGGTACCGAGAAGGCTACCTTCGACACGAACGCCCGATAAGTTCGCGGAGACCTGCTCATCAGGTAAAAGACCGCCTTCAAGAGAGACAGGCCCCTCAATGGTCGAGCCTGGAATAATTGAGATAGTGGCACCTTTTTCGGCCACGAGATCACCATCAACGTTTCCGATTTCCGCGTCGTTATCGAAGACAAGACCGGACAGAAGACGTGACCAGTAGGATGTGTATTCGGTGACACCGTTATTCCGGTTCTTCAGATACATCGCAAAATATTGCTCAGGTGATGTTTCATTGACCGACTCAGGATCAGCCCATGTGTAAATGAGTTGATTGTTGAAATAGTACTCGATCGCCGTTCCCTGGCCGTTGGTGTCCGTGACCAGACGCATATCAATAGAGTTCCAACCATTGTAGTCGATTATACCGGCTGTTTCCGGAAGATCGATCCATCCCCCTTCGTTCGAATTCCAGACTTCAAGCCGTCCGGTTCCGCCCTGATTGGTGAACTGAACAATAGGGAAGACTGCATCGTTATCGTTGTATTTTCCGGTCGCAACTTCCGCCTCTGTCATGGCGGAGCCCCACATGCTGGTGCGGATATAGTCGCTGTCCGTGCCCTGCTGCCAGTCGCTGTTGACCCAGATATCGCCGCCGATCATAGACTTCCCGGCCGGGACGGTGGTTTTCTGGGAGTACCCTTCCCACCGATAGAAACTGTCGGGATTGGCATCGTCCGGAGATGTCCCGAGCGCCAGAACATTGTTCCGTCCCTGATAGGTGTCCAGAAGCTTAAACGTGCTGGTTCCCTGACGGTCAACAACCCAGTTGCCCAGGTTCGTGCTGATCGGGTAAGTCTCAATATATTCGGCGGCTGCAGGAATACTGGAGAGCATTAGCGCTATCACGCTGCAACAAACACCGGAACTTAAAGCCGTATTGAGTGGTTTTCTGACCACTGATTTCTGTTTGAACATTAAGTTGCCCCTTCACTTTCACGCCAACAGGCGCCTTGCAGATAAGCTACATTGCTGGCTTCGCGCTAAAGCCATCCGTTTCCCGATGGCACTGGCAGACCCGCTGCAAACAACGGCCGCAGCCCGCATTGCCCGGCTCGCGGTAATGCGATCGCGAAGCGACGGATCGATATCTCTCCAGCCACCGAGCGCACCGTTTTCAAACAGCCATCCCTGCCCGAACTGCGCACCGGCACTGCGTGCAACAGCAAGGTTCTGCTGGTTCTCGATACCCTCGACGACCACAAGAGGAGCCAGACACTCAGCAAGCGAGATCATCGACACCAGACTAACTCGCCCAGAGGATGTATTGCTCAGATCCGTAAGGTACTTCCGGTCGATTTTCACCACGTCCCAATGCACATCGACATGGCAGAGGCGGTGAAACCGGGCATAACCCGATCCGAAATCGTCAAGGGCAATCCGGCAGCCAGAGGTCTGCACCTGGCGAAGCCGGTCACCCACCGCCGAAATCTCATCGAGCGGAGCGCTTTCGGTGATTTCAAGCGTTAGACGCGACGCCAGATCCGTATGCGTTGCTATTGCATGAACGATGCGATCCCAAGCGACTGGATCGGCCAATGTGTAAGGTGAGATGTTGCAGCTCAGATGAGCACCAGGGTTCGCAGCCAGCGCTTCAAAAACCAGACTCAGTATCTGATGATCAAGCCTGCTGACCTCGCCTGCCTGCTCAAGCGCCGATACGAAAGCTCCGCCCCGCAAAACAGCTCCGTCTGATGTCTGTAGACGTGCAAGACACTCGGCGTAGAGCACATTGATGTCCGGACTTTCGAGGTCGGCCACCGGCTCCGCAAAGAGACCAATTCGGACAGGTCTCACTGGACCCCCTTCCCTGAAGCGTCAGGACTGGGTTTTACGGAAAGTGTAATAAGAAATATATTTAAGTAATTGATATAGCTGTATAAAATTGACGACAAAACGGTCGTTTTCGTCTACTTGCAAATTTAGATGAAATTATGTGCCAAGATGGTCATGCGGGGATTGATAATGCTTAGGAATTTCAACCGGACATCACCCGTGGCGGAGACCCGACAGAAACGACCCTTTTTGTCAACCTCTTGCGTGCCAGGGTTGCGCCTAAAACACAGGTCGCACTTCTTGTCCCGCAGCTTGCGCCGCCCGTTATTGAATACCAAAGGTAGTAAGATTGATGATTATTGGCTATGCGCGCGTGTCCACAGACGAGCAGAAGCTCGACCTTCAGATAGAAGCTTTGAAAGCATGTGGATGCGAGCGCATCTTTACCGATCTCGGTGAATCGGGATACAAATTCGACCGTGGCGGGCTCAGCGCTGCGATGCGCGTACTGGAACCAGGCGGGACACTGGTCGTATGGCGCCTGGACCGGCTGGGCCGCTCTTTGTCCGGTCTGGTCAAACTTCTGGAAATGCTTGGCGACCTCAATGTTCACTTTCGATCATTGACAGAAAGCATCGACACGGCTTCCTCCGGCGGCCGTCTCATGTTCCATATGATGGCAGCGCTTGCCGAATTCGAGCGTTCTCTTATCAGTGAACGCACGCGCGCGGGAATGGAAGCCGCCAGAGAGCGCGGAGCCACGCTGGGACGTCCCAAAGCCCTCTCGGAAGAACAGATTCTCGTGGCAAGAGACGCAATCGAAACACAAGGGGCAACCACGCGTGAACTCGCAACCCATTTCGGAGTGTCTGCCAGAACACTCGAGCGCCACGTCAGACGCCTGACCTCCTAGAGCGCTGTGCATCCATTGGGATGCACAGCGCTCTAACCTGTTGAATCTACAGCATCGGCCCGAAAATCGATTCCGATTTTCGGGCCGATGCTGTAGATTTCTTCGAAACCGCATGGGTTGAACCCGCCAAAGAAGATCGTTTTCTTGCTATTGGAGACTTGAACGGTGTTGCAGTTATCGCCGTAGTCTTCCGTCCTCCTGACTCTCAAGCGCTTTCGGTGATCTCAATGCGTCCGGCAAGTAGGAACGAAGGGAAGCAGCTATGACCTCGAAATGGCCGGCATTTGTAACAAAAGACCTTGGCCCGGCGATGACGCTGAAATGATGCGCCGATGGGAAGCCTACGACCGGGACATGAAAGCCCTTATTGCCACGGGCAGCTTTCATCAGGACAACGATGGGTGGTGGGTTGAAACAGCGACCGGCTAAGGAACCGCATGAACGAAAGCCGGTCCGGAATCCCAAACTCGGCCTGGTCATCGGAAAGGTTATAAAGCGCCTGCAGCACCAGGATCTTGAACATCATGATCGCTGGTTTCAGGCGGACCGGCGCCCGCCTTCAAAGCCGGATATATTTTTCGACCGCATCGCAAGGCAAAGGTCGAGGCTTTTACATCAAACCCAGTAGTCTTGGCAGCCCGGTGGTCAGTGCGGGGATATATGTGATCATCAAGAGCGCGACAACCAGAGTGATAAAGAATGGCATTAATGGTTTCGCGACTTTTTCGATACTGACACCACCGATGCTGCACCCGACAAACAGGACTGAGCCGACCGGCGGTGTCATCGAGCCAATCCCGAGATTGAAGATCATCATCAGCCCGAACTGAACCGGATCCATGCCGACTTCACGCGCAATCGGCAGAAAAATGGGCGTGAAAATAAGAACCGCTGGTGTAAGATCCATAAAGAAACCGATGATCAGCAGGCAAATGTTCATGATCAGCAGGATCACGATCGGGTTGTCAAACGAGAGAAGGCCATCGGCAATGGCATCCGGAATACCGGTAATTGTCATGACATACGACATGATGCCCGAAGCTGCGATCAGAAAAAGGATGGTCGCGCTTGTAACCATCGAATGCTTCAGAACTTCAAAATATTCCCTCCACGTTGCCAGGCGGTAGATCAGCGAAAGCACGAAAGAGTACAAAACGGCGACAGCTGCCCCTTCAGTGGCCGTGAAAGCCCCGATAACGATACCGCCGATAACAACAACAACCATCAAAAGCGATGGCAGTGCCTGCCAGACAATTTTGAGCGCTTCCCGAAAAGCGGGTGTATCGGAAACAGGAAAGCGACGCCGTTTTGCGATTATGCCTGCGACAATCATGACCGCCAGTCCCATCATGATCCCCGGCACATATCCGCCGATGAACAGGGCAGAAATCGATGTCCCACCGGAGACCAGAGAGAAAAGGATCAATGGACCGCTTGGAGGAATGAGAATTCCTGAAGGAGCGGAGGCAATATTGACCGCGGCTGAAAATGTCGGGTCATATCCCTCCTTCTTCTGAAGGGGTGCCATCGTTCCGCCCACAGCTGCGGCGGCCGCAATGGCAGAACCGGATATTGAGCCGAACAGCATGTTGGCAATGACATTTGTATGCGCCAATGCCCCCGGGAGGCGCCCACCAAGCAGCTTGGCAAGGTTAACCAGCCGAATGGCGATGCCGCCTTTGTTCATAATGTTTCCGGCGAGAATGAAAAAGGGGATGGCAAGCAGGGTAAACGAATCCAGGCCCGCAAACATCTTTTGTGTCGCGACAAAGGAAGCAACATCGAATGGCAGGAAAAACAGGCCGGTGATGATCGAAGAGACGGCGATTGCAACTGAGATTGCGATCCCTTGTGCAAGCATCCAGAAGAACAGGCCAAAGAGCAGAACCGAGGCAAAGACCGTTTCTCCGACGTAGTCAAAAATAAAGTCCATTGTCAGATTACCTCAGCCGGTTTTGTGTTGTTTTTATTATATTCTTTTATAAGCTCTGCCATATTCAGCAATTGCAGAATAAAGATCAGGACCGCCGTTATCGGCATGATCATGTAGACGTCGCCAATGGGGATGCGCATGATTGGTGACAGCTGCGTCATTGAAGACGTAACGGCTTTGATGCCACCGATAAACAGGATGAAAACTGAGAAGAGCAGCACAACCGAGTCGTTTATAAGCATGAGCAACAGGCGTTTGCGGCCAGAAAGCGCATCAACAACAAAAATCAGAGCCAGATGTTGTCGTGTTCCAAAGGCATAGGCCGATCCGAGAAAAGCCATCCAGATCATGGTAAAACGCAGCAGCTCTTCCGTGTACAGCGCCGGAGCAGAGAGTACATATCTGGTGAAGACCTGCCAGAGCATCAAACAGACCATGACGGCCAGCATGGCAGACGTCAGGTAGACCAACAGGCTTTCCAGCACGTTTTTTGTTTTTCCCAACATGGGTTCCTCCTTGCCAGGGCGAACACATACGCGGTGAACCGCATATGAAGTGGTGTCGTCACCTCAGGCGTCATATTCTGATCCCGGTTTTCGAGGCTTCCTCCCGAATGGGACCCGTGTTATGAATTCAATATGCAATATGAAAACTGATTTCGCTATATGAAAGAAAATTTCACTCCGGTGGAAGTGGGGGACACTTTGAAGAAAGTCAGCAAACGACTACGACTTGCCGATTTGGCAAAATACTGTGGTGTGTCACCATCCACAGCATCAAGGGCCCTTTCCGGCACTCCGGGCGTGCGACCTGATCTGAGGGCGAAAATACTTGAGGCCGCAAAGTCCCAGAACTATCACGTTCCGATGACGATTGCCGGCATGAAGGTCATCGTTGCCGCCAGCGCGAGTGCCATGATTGACTACCAGCGCAATCAGTTCACCGCCTTTGTGTTGGAGGGAATGCGAGAGCGGGCAGAGGTTCTCGGACTGACGCTGTTAACCCGTGCTGTTTCCAACACAGATGATGAGCGGGTAATGCTTCAAGAGGCCACCGAAAGCGACGATGTTGCCGGTGTTCTTATGCTGACGATTGACGAAGACAGCATGCTTGAGCCCGCAAGAGCCTTTACCAAGCCTTTGCTGCTGGTCAATGGCGACGACCCTTTGATGCGCCTTTCCAGTGTTGCCCCGCACAATCGGGCTGCGGCAGCGCTGGCAACACGGCACCTTAAATCGATGGGGCACAAGCGGATATTATTCCTGGCGCGCCGGGGCCGCCGCACGATTCTGCGCCGGTTGGAAGGCTGGCGTGATGAAATTGAAATGCTGCCGGATATCGCCTGGCAAAAGCTGATCGTGGATGCCTCCGACTGGACGCCGGACGCTGCTATCGACGCGATGCGCGCCTACATCGAACAGAATGGCCAGACGTTCACAGCCGTGCTGGCTGCCGGTGACAGCCTTGCTGCCGGCGCAATCCTGGGACTGAGGGAGCTTGGGCTATCTGTGCCGGACGATGTGTCTGTTGTCGGCATAGACGGCCTGCCCCAAAGCGATTTTCTGGAACCGCCACTCACATCGGTTCATATTCCGATGCGAGAAGTTGGAGCCGCTGCGCTGGATATGATGCGCGATCATCTGGGCAACGAAACATGGTTGCCAAGGCGTATCGAACTCTCATGTCAGTTGATCGAACGCGGGTCGGTGGCACAAGCGAAAGAGTAGTTCACCCCAAAAGTGGTGCGCAGGGCGACGGCTTTTGACAATCACCCTGCGCCAGCCTTTTTCAGCTCAGTTGATTTATTTCGCCCTGAATGCTCCACTGTGAGGGAACCATCGTTCTGCCTTCCGCGCTGATCGTGCCATCTTCATCGAATGTGACCATACCGTATTCGGGGTCTTCAACCTGAACAACACCTTCGTCTGTCAGGTTGAAGCTGAGGTTTCCAAAGCGGTTATGGAAACTATTCAGAGTGCCTTCAGTTCCGCTTGTCTGGCTCAGGCGAAAAATCCATGCAGTCTTGCGGCCGTTCTGGCGGACCTCCATTCCTGCGGTCGGGCCTTCTGTGATCGTTTCGAACTGCCGGTCGCCGATCACTTCGACCAAGCCCTTTCCGGAGCGCGCGCAAACGAAGTTCTCCCCCTTCATGGTTTCATCGAAAACCTGTTCTGGGAACCATATATGGCTGAAATCCGGCTGGTTTTCGAAAACCTCGAAGATGACGATTGCGAGATTGCGATATTGATGAACGCGCGGAAGGGCACCGCAGCCACCCCAGTATGAAGGCCTGCCGAAACCGCTATGAATCACTTCTCCTGGATGGTTCACCCAGATCTGGGCATCCGGATTGGTGCCAATTCGCAATTGCAGCACAGTTTCCTGATACCCCCATTCCCGCCAGCGGTAACGCGCCAGAGATCCCATGGCAGTATGCGCCGTCTTGTAGTGATAGAGATGTGCAAAGCGGTTCTCGCCCTGTGAGAACATCCACTCCTGCGTCTTTCCTTCGGCCAGGCAGGCTTTATCATAATCCTGCTCGGGTATTTTCAGGCCAAAGTCGCGGAGGCAGAGAAGGAACTGGGGGAGCGTCTGGAACGTGCGGCCATAAAAGCCCTTCGACCATAAAACTCTGGCAATTGCGGAAAGTTCACTGGTTCGTGCAGCCATCAAGGTGTGCTCATATGAACGTCCCTGAGCGGCTGTGAGCGTTCCGTGATGGGCTGAGGCTGCGACAATCGAGACAAGACGCAAAATGGCATTTTCCGCGCGTTGCCTGATATCCTCGTCGTGAGCGAGAGCATAAAGCGTTGTAAGCCCTTTGAGATCGATCGGGAAATAGGGAACGGAATTGAATTCTGCCATCTCACACTGTTCAAAATGATCGAACCAGGCGCGAAGCCTTTCAGCGCCGCGGGCCGATTGTTCAGTGCCCGTAATATTTGCGCGGGTGAATATGCGATCGGAATGAAAATGACCGGCCAGATAGGCGGCAGTGTGAAACAGAAGCGCATGGTTCTCGGAGAAATACCACTGCACATCATTTCCGGGTTCATCCATCCAGTAACGAAACTCAAGGGTTGCCTTATCGATGCGTCGCCGAATGGTCTCGGTTAAAAGTTCGCCGTAGCGGATACGTCCGAACAGGAGTGGGACAAGATGAAAATCCGCGCAGTCATGGCAGTTTTCAATTTTCGGAAGAGAAACGGAAATCATGTCCTCGGCCGTCTCGCCACCACGGCCGAGAGCAAGCCTTGCAAGAGCAGAGATTGCGTCCGAGTATCCTTTGTCAGCGATGTGCCGAAGCGCTTCTTCAATCCGTGCGTCAAGTTGCTTTGGGGGTGTCCCCTGCTTTTCACAATGGGCAATTTCGACGGTGAAGGGGCGTGAAAGCGTTAGACCTCCAGCCTTCAGGCGGACGTCAAAATGGCGAAAGTCGCTGTGGAAATCATCAACTGTTCCAACCTCAAGGCGAGCTGAACCGGACTTCAGCACACTTTGAAAAGTCTCATGCTCTTCAGCCAGAAAGTCACCTTCCACGACGATTTCGACATCGAGGTCACAACTGACAGGGACAGGGCAGTTGAAGGCAACCATACCGGAAGAGTAGGACGGCCGCTCAAAGTGCATGGTGTTGAGCAGCTCTTCCATTTCGTCAGCAACTTTGCTTTCGCAGGGCACTTCAAGTGAGATACGGGCCTCCGGCCCCGCAATATAGTCCAGTTCAAAGAAGTAGCGTGCATCGCGCTCTGCCAGATCGTCAAAGAAAACGCTGATCTGGTTCAGACCTTTATTCAGGTTAACGTCGATGGTCCTGTCGGTCTCGAAGTTGCGCTGGTATGCGCTCATATGGCCAGCTTCTTCGCCATTCACAAACAGTACAGCACCGCCGCAACAACTGAGTTTCAGCCGGGCAGTCCCGGCTGTCTCCGTTTCTATCGTCGTCTCGGCCCAGGCGGAAACCGCGGTGGCCCTGAACCAGAAGCCCGACAGATCGACACGAGGTGAGCCAAACGGTATCCAGATGCGTTCGGGGCCTCGTTTGTCGACCAGAACCGGATGCCGGTCGCGGCGTTCGTCAGCAAACTTTGTCCTGCATGGATATTCATGCGGAATGAAGTTTTTCTCTTTTGTGAGAAAGAACTGCGCATCCATGTGGCCCGACATCGTTGTGTCGGGCACATTGTATTCCTGTTCTGCAATGGCGGAGAGACGCCAATAGCCGATCGGTCCGCCTTGGGAAACCGGGCGCCGCATGACGCCTGTTGCTTGTTCTTTTGCTAGCTGTGCCATCACAAGAGATCTTTCACTGCGACAGGCTGAACATCGTTGTAAGCCTTGTTTTCACCAGTCATTCCCCAGACAAAGCAATAGGGGCCGGTCCCTGCTCCCATATGAATAGACCAGGCGGGAGACAAGACAGCCTGCCGGTCTGCCACAACAATATTACGGATCTGGCTGGGCTCGCCCATGAAGTGCATCACTCTGTCTTCCGGGGCCATGTTGAAATACACATATGCTTCCATGCGGCGTTCATGAACATGCGGTGGTTCTGTATTCCAGATACTGCCCGGCGCAGGTTCGGTGATGCCCATCAGAAGCAGGCAACTCGGCGAGACTTCAGGATGAATATACATTCTCAGCGTGCGCTTGTTTGCATGTTCCTCATCACCCATCGTAACCGGCTTTGAATCAGCCTGACGGATCAGCGCCGAAGGCACAGGATATCCGGCCGGAACCGAATTCATATAAAAGGCGGCAGGATTGGACGGGTCCTTAGAGGACATTCTGACGGATTTTGTCTCACGGCCGACATAGACGACATCGCGATGTTCGACGATGTAAGTGTTTTCGTCGACCACGACAGTTCCGGTGCCACCAAGATTGACAATGCCCATTTCTCTGGCATCGAAAAAACCAGGCGTACCCACTGCTGAACCGTCCGAAATATCGCCGGTTTTCTCGACCGCAAGATATCCGCCGACGATCATACGATCGATATGGCTGTAGACCATCTGCAACTGGTCTGGGATGAACAGGCTCTCAATCAGAAACTCTTCACGCAAACGCTCATTCGTGAAATGCGGAATATCTTTTGGGGAGGTGGAATAACGTGTTTCACTGAACATGGATTAGTCCTCTTCGCTTGCAATGTTGAGCGCTTCGACGAGCAGCAGCAACGCCATGGACTGCCCGTAGCCGGTGGGCTGCAGCGGGATATCTTTGTAAAACTGGAGATCATGGCCCATGCGGGTGCCATAAGAAACATTCTCGACAATGCCGTCATCTCGAATGTTTTTCAGTGTGACACCAAGAGCCTTCAAACCTGCTTCACGCCAGCCTTGCGGGCCGATCCCAAGCCTCGCCCCCTTCAGAAGAGCGTATCCAATTGCTGATGTCGCCGATATCTCTTCATACGAAGTTGCGTCGTCCAGAAGCGTGTGCCAGGCGCCGCTTTCGGCCTGATAGCTGATGAGTGTTTCAAGCTGGGTCTTCACGACCTCTGTCAGATAGCGCGATGTTGCCTCATCCAGATCTGCGAGTTCGAGAAGGTCGAGCACGCCTGCTGAAATCCAGGAGTTGCCACGTGCCCAGCGTGCCCGTGCGAAATTGTGATTGCCATCGAAAGTCCACCCATGGAACCAAAGACCGGTTTCGCGTTCAGCCAGATAATGGGTATGAATCAGGAACTGGAATGCCGCCTCCGAGACCAGCTCGCGGCGACCGGAAGACTGACCGTAACTTGCAAGAAACAGCGCGACCATGAAGAGCGTGTCATCCCACAGCTCATCGTCATTGATCTTGTCTGACACATTATGCTGAAAACCGCCGCAGCGCGTACGTGGCATCGTTGCCAGAATGCGGTCCGCCCAGTTATTCAGAGCCGGCTCCCATCGCGCGTCCTGTGTCTGGCGCCACAAAAGCGAGAGTGCGAGCATGGGCGCCGTCGTGTTCACATTCTGGGAGGGAAGCCCCTTGTCGAGGTGAGCGGCATACCAGTCTTCCAGAAGGGTTTGAATCGAGGCGTCTCCGGTCTTGAGCCACATTTGCGCAAGACCATAAAGTCCGACGCCCTGCGGCCACTCCCAGGCATTGAAGCTCACATAGTCACCAGCCGTGCCATCAAGGTTGGGCTCGTTGAATTTGCCCTCATCACGCAAGGATTTCAGGCCATCGACCAACAAATCGATTTTCTGTTTCAATTGTTTTTTGGGGAGCACGGTTTCCTCCGGTCAGTATTGCGATGGCAATAATATGCATCATGAAAAATGATTGCGAAATATGAAAGAAATTTTCATACACGTTATGCCATCTGAAATCCCATACAAGCTGCAATGAAAACAGCACCGGTCCCGGGTAGCGAAAACCACCCGGCCGGTGCTGAAAACAGAACTGGTTTTTTATCCGTGACCGATAGCGGAATTCAGATTGCGGTCAGCGTGCCAGCCAGCCGCCGTCGACAGCGATCGTATAACCGTTGACATAGGAGGCGGCTTCCGACGCCAGAAAAACAACGGGTCCTGCGAGGTCACGGGGCAAGCCCCATCGCGCCGCCGGAATCCGGTCCAGGATGGCCTTGCTTCGATCTTCATCCGCACGCAGTGCAGCCGTGTTATTGGTGGCCATATAACCGGGCGCAATGGCGTTCACATTGATATTCTGATCGGCCCATTCATTTGCAAGAAGCTTCGTAACGCCCATTACGGCGCTTTTGGAAGCTGTGTAAGAGGGAACGCGGATGCCGCCCTGAAACGATAGCATTGAGGCGATGTTGATAATTTTGCCGCCATGACCCTGCTTTATGAACTGTCGCGCGACAGCCTGAGACAGGAAAAACACGCTTTTGATGTTGATGTTCATCACATCGTCCCAGTCCGCCTCGGAGAAATCGACGGCGTCTTCCCGACGGATAATACCTGCATTATTGACAAGAATATCGATTTTCCCGAAGGCTTCGACGGCCTTTTCCACGATCCCGGGGATATCGCCCTGCTTCATCAGATTGGCTTCAATCGAGACAAAGCGGCGGCCGAGCGCTTCGACCTTTTTGATCGTTTCTGTCGGTTCCACAATGTTGACACCGACAACATCGGCACCTGCCTCTGCCAGAGCGACCGCCATGCCCTGGCCAAGCCCTGTATCGCAGCCGGTAACAATTGCGGTTTTTCCGCTGAGATTAAATTCATCGGTAATCATGGGTGTGTTTCCAATGTCTTGAAATCAGTGTTGTATTTTGCGGTAATTGGAGCGTTTCTCGGAATGCGCTCATGCTCAGGCCGGACCGCGAAAAAAGGCGCCCGATATGCCTGAAGACAGAAGGGGCGCCAATTTTCTCAGTGGGGAGGACTTACTGAGCCTGCTGGATGGCATCGACCAGATCGCCGATTGCCGGATTCTTCTTGTACTCTTCGATCAAAGGCGCAACCTTTTCCTGAAACGGCGCTTTTTCAGGGTTCACAACTTCGACGCCCATTTCGTTGATTTGCTGCATCGCCTCGTCAACGGCGGCATTCCAGGCTTCTTTTTGTGCCTGTGTTGCGTTCACAGCGGCTTCTTTGATGACGGCCATCTGTTCGTCGGTCAGCCGGTCCATTGCGGTTTCGGAGATTACCAGGAAATCCGGGATACGCAGATGCTCATCAAGAGAATAGCATTTGACCACTTCACCGTGCCGACCGAGGGTCAGAGCGGTTGGATTGTTTTCCGCGCCGTCAATGACGCCTTGCTGAAGCGCTGTATAAATTTCCCCATAAGGCAATGGAGTCGGGATCCCGCCCATAAGCTCCACCATCCGGATTGACGTATGGGAATTGATCACACGCAGCTTTTGCCCTTCGAGGTCTTCGGGCGTCTCTACGCACTGCGATTTGGTATAAAACGAGCGCGCTCCGCTGTCGAAGTAAGTCAGGCCCATAAAGCCGCTATCCAGCGACGCTTCATACACCGGATCGACAATCGGTCCGTCCATCACCTTGTAGAAATGCTCCTGATCGGCAAACAGGTAGGGAAGCGTGAAAGCCTGATACACAGGATTGAAGTTTTCAAGATTGGCCGCGCTCACACGAGAAAAGTCGACGGCTCCATTCTGGATTTGCTCGAGAACTTCGCGTTCAGAACCGAGCACGCCGTTCATATACAAACGGATTTTGACTTCACCATCCGTTTTTTCTTCGACCTCTTCCGCGAACTGCTCGAGAATGATGCTGGTCGGATGATCTGCGGCCAGAGCGTCGGCAAGCTTCAGGCGAACTGTGGCATTGGCTGAAACCGTTGTCGCGGCAAGACCCATCGCGATCGCCGCACCAGCACAAAGAAATTTTTGCATGTCTCTCTCCCATTAAAGAACTCATTTTGTCGGCTCGCTTCCAGTTATGGCTGAACTCGCGGCGCCCAATGAGAACAAGTATGCATGATGAAAATTATTTCTCAATATGAAATAAAATTTCATTCCGGACGTCGATCTTGATCGAATTGGTATATCGAGGAAGCACAGGAACGGCTGGTATAATGGTTCTCCGTGACGACGAAAGCGCATTCCGGGGGCAGGTTCACCTGCACGATATGCCTCGCATGCCAGTGCACCAGCACCCTCCGGCGCGGCAGAACTGGATCGATGGTTTTGAAATATTGGTGGTGATAAAAAGCTGTCACGATAACCAGTGCAAGCCAACGCATGACGATCGCGGAGACCATTGGCAAAGTCCGTCGCACATGATGCGTTAAAAGGTCCGAACATCACCATGGGTAGTTCCGGGTAAAAGGCCAGATTTTGAAGTCGCGCGGTGAAACTGAGCGGGCTATCCCCCGTCGAATCCGATGTCTGTGAGCAAAGGAAAGATCCGTCTCATACTTGGCGGAATGCTTCAGATCATGTCCATCGACAGAGGAAAACCATAAATCTGGTGCGCTTCCAAATCCAGCATCGACCGCAGTTGACGGCTTCGAACAGCACAATGCAACCGATCTGCAACAATTTCCGAACGCAACTGCACCAGTTCGGCCTGGCGACTATAGTATTCCTCCTCATTATCGAGGAGTTCGGAGAGTCGGCGGGTCCCCATGTTGAAATACTGGCTTCGGAAGAGTTCGCGCGTGTCCGCCAGAAGCTTTATCTGTTGCTTTAGCATGCCGGTTTTGTCTTCACCCGCATTGATCGAGCGGAGCAAACCACGTTCATCGATATTCTCTTCCAATATGACCGCCTCAAGGCGCGCCTTTGCCGCTTCAAGACTTTTGCGCGCGGCGTTAGCCCGTGCAGTTAACGCGCCGCCTTGCAGGAAATCAGACTGGATATTGAGATTGACGCCGACCGGCAGCGCATGGGGGTGCGGACGAAAACTTGGACTAAGAGGAGTTAGTTCATGTATTCATACGACGATAGAATGCGAGCAGTGTCGCTTTACATCAAGCTCGGCAGGCGTGTCGGGGCGACAATCTGTCAACTGG
The DNA here is from genome assembly GCF_004342225.1 of Martelella mediterranea. Lineage (GTDB taxonomy): Bacteria > Pseudomonadota > Alphaproteobacteria > Rhizobiales > Rhizobiaceae > Martelella > Martelella mediterranea_B. The sequence continues at coordinate 14,307 of NZ_SMAR01000055.1, forward strand.
GTTATCCAAGCAAAAATGCGCTGAAAGCGTGGTACCGGGAATATGAGCAGCGTCTTGATCTGCCTGCAGGCGCTTCGCCCCGACCTCCAAAGTTTACACAGGCTCAGAAGGAAGCTGCTGTCGAGCACTATCGCACTCATGATCGTTGCATTTCTGCGACGATGAGAGCACTGGGCTATCCCGGTCGAGCGACATTGACCGCATGGGTTCGTGAGGCGTTTCCTGAAACCAATACCGCTACAGTTGGGCGCGTTGGTCGTCCACGATATCCCGAAGCATTAAAGAAAATCGGCGTTACCGAGCTTTATAATCGGCAAGAAAGTGCACAGGCTTTGGCTGAAAAGCTCGGCGTATGCAGACCGACACTGTATAACTGGAAAAATCAGTTACTCGGTCCCGAGGCTCCCGCAATCATGAAACGCAAGAACACTTCACCGCCTGTGCCAGAGCGAGAAGAATTAGAGCGGCAACTCGAAGTTCTGCAGCGCGACATCCGGCAATTACAGCTTGAGCGCGATCTTTTGAAGAAGGCCACTGAACTGATAAAAAAAGGCCTGGGCGTTGA
>NZ_SMAR01000056.1 GCF_004342225.1 Martelella mediterranea
GCCTCAAGTCGGGCTACGCCCTCCCTCCGACACACGAACGACGCAACGTCTCACCCAGATTGTCGCGGAATCTCATCTTGATTGTCGTGCCGCAACTAAGGCCGCTTCCGCCTTTCTTCCTCTGATACACAGGATATCAATCTGATGAGTGAACTTCTTCTCAATACGGCGGAACTGGTCACGGTTCTGCCACCGCGTGATCGCGCTGAAGCTTTCTTGCGCAATCGCTATTTTGGCACGACGGTGCTTTCCGAGCAGGAAGAGATCGTCTTCGACAAGATCCTGCCGGATCGTGAGCTTGCCCCGTTCGTGCACCCCGATGTACCGGGCAAGGATGCGGCCAACCGCGGCTTCCAGGCCACCAGCCTGAAGCCCGCCTATGTCAAACCGCAAAACACGTTGCGTCCATCGGGCAGCCTGATCCGAATGCCGGGTGAGCGTCCCGGCGGGGCGATGTCACCGGAACAGCGTCATGCCTATAATATCGCTCAGATCATTGATGATCAGGACATGCGCATCACCCGGCGCGAAGAGCATATGTGTTCGGAAGTCATCCGCACCGGCAAGGTGATTGTCGAAGGGGAGAACTACCCGACCCAGACCGTTGACTTCCAGCGCGATGCAGCTTTGACAATCGCGCTTTCCGGCGCGGCCCGCTGGGGTGAAAGCGGTGTCGATCCTTATGATGATGTCGAAAACTGGATTGAACTTCTGGCGCTGACGTCCGGCTTTACCGGTCGTGAGGTTGTGCTGGGGCCGGGGGCAGCGACGCTGCTTAAACGCTCCGAACGCTTCCAGAAGATCCTTGATAACCGTCGCCAGGCCGGTGGCAGCATGGAGTTTGGGCCGGTCTCGACCGGGGCGGAAGGCAAATACTCTGCTGTGCTTGGTCAGATCGGCGAGATCACGTTCATTCAGTATTCGCAAAGCTACACGCTGGGTGGCGTCAAAGGCAATTTCTGGCCGTCTTATGGTGTTGGTGTCATCGATCCGCAGGGCTTTATGGGCCACTTCGGTTATGGCGCTATTCTGGATGATCAGGCTTTGCTGCCGATGGAGCGTTTTCCGGACATGTGGCGGGAGAAAAACCCCTCGCGCACGGTGCTGCAGACGCAGGCCGCGCCGTTGCCGATTGCGCCGGATCCTGATGCCAGCCTGTTTGCGCTGGTTCGCTGATGGTCCCGGGCGGGCTTGAGGCCTGCCCACCAATCTCCCGTGAAAAAAGCAGAGTTAAAACAATGGCGAATACACGCAAGTTCAATACGACCGTGAAGCTCGGGTCCAAAATCTATGCGCCGGGTGAAGATGTGCCGATCTCCAAGAATGGTCTGAGTGAAGCGGATGCTGACAATCTCGATCATGTCTTTGGCAAGTGGCGGGCACCGGAGGGCGATGCTGTCGACAAACGCATCACCGCACTGACGGAAGAACGGGACGTTCTGGTCGATCAGATCACTGCGCTGAAGGCGGATGCAAAGCCGTTGGCCGATCTGAAGGCAGAACGCGACAGTCTTGCCGAACAGGTTCACGCTTTGACGGAAGAGCGCGATGAACTGACCAGGGAGCGCGATCAGGCGTTAGAGGATAATGCCACGCTGTCGGAAGCGCTGAAAGCACTTCAGGACGCGGATCAGGACGGTGATACCGGGAAGGATGGCGGTAAAGCATGAGGATCCATCGGCCAGCCGTCTTTGCCGGAATGGGACCGGCCTTTGCGGGCGCGTTCGGCAATGTCGATTGCCGGTTCACCATCGATGGTTTGATGCAGCCTGAAACATGTCGCGGGATCCTGCGGCAGAAACGTGAGCTGGAGTTTGCGGATGAATATGGGCGGCAGGACGTTGAGGCGGTCACGCATGTTCTGTCCGTTTCGGCGACAGGCCTTGAAGCGCTCGAGAGTGAGCGCGATCAGGTCGAGATCAAAGGTACAATCTATGGGGTCCGCAACGTCTTAGATGATGGCCGGGCCATGCTGAAAATCTGGCTTCGCGGGGATATCTGATGGCTCATATGCGCACGAAAATCTTTGATGCGATCATCGCCCGCCTGTCAGCCATTCCGGAATTTTCTGGGTCTGGCAAGGTCAAACGCGCCCGCACAAGCGCTATTCGCGAAAGCCAGCTTCCGGCGCTGACAGTCACGTGGGCTGAGCATCAGGAAACGGCCGAAATTCGGCCCTGCGCCTGGCCGAATGGCGAGGATGGTTACGACCGGCGGTTGCCGATTGATGTCATTGCACACTTCCAGACGGAAGAGCCGGATATCGAGTTCGACCGGATTGCCGTGCTGGTGGAGGCCACGCTCGGACAAGCGATCAAGCTCGATGGGCTGGTGATTGAACTGACGCTTTCAGAAAGCCGAAGCTTTATTGATCGCTCGACCGGCATTGCCCTTGGTGTCGGGGCGCTGACCTTTGTGGCGGATTACAAGACGCTGGCGGGTGATGCGGAGATGGGGGCTGCTGCAGCTGAATCAAATTAGCTACCGCTAACTTTCTGTCGATGGTTGGGCTTTCCAAATGGCATTTCCAGCCACTTCCGAAAAGGGACGTTTCCAATTGATGTGGTATAGCGCAGAACGAACTGGTTTTGCGTCTTTAGGGTCAAAAAAGACCAAGTTAGACGAGTAAATATGGTCTTCGTCTTCAGTTTGCTGATCGTCACGCCAGCCAGGAGACCAAAATGATGTGCGATAAGCCAGTCCATCGAATCCGTTTTGTTGAAATGCGGAGGCAATGAGATTGCAAGCTCGATAGTGTAGTTCTCGTTCATCATCTGAAACTCGACGCGACACAAACTCTGCGGTTCGAGCAAGCAGCCAAAGCTCAAGATCATCTTCTGATGGATCGTCTTCGAGTAGAACTCTCAACGGCTCTTTCTTAATGCGCAGAAGTGTTCCTAAGCGGAGCGGTCGACAAGTTGTGAAGGTGCCGATCGTACAGATATCAGTGTAACTTGCACGTACTTCTGCCAGCGCTACTTCTCGCTTTGTGGCTAAATAAAGCACTGAGCTTTTGGGTGCGTTGAAGCGCCCGATTTTGGAGTTGCCCGATGGAGGAGCCGCTATATCGCTTTTTATGTAAGGATAGAAATCTAATCTTCCTGCCTCAGGTACTTCTTCCTCTATGCAGCCTTTTCTTGCGCGAAATGCTGGAAATCCAGCACCAATATTTTCTTCGTCTTTGTGTTTAATAACAGCAGAGACAATTCGTTCTGCTACTTCACAAGCAAAACGTAAGTCTGACACACCGCCTCTCTGCAGCGCAGTTGTTAGGCTATCTGGGGTGTATTTTGGTGGCACCATGGCAAAATGAACTCCGATACATGTGAAAATAAGTTGAGCTGTCATCTATAAAAAACGATCTAACACCATGCGAATTCAATAGATGGTGAATCGACTGCACCCTGCATTCTCAAACATATCGACCCGTGTGCCTCATCACCATCGAAACTGTGGCCGCTCGGGCATTTAGTAATCACTCGGTCATCGAATTGTTTGTCATTCTCTTTACTTCTGATGGGTTCTGAGAACCGACAACATTGGCGTCGTTTGCTGAGGCAAATACCTTCATTCACTAAAAAGGGATAACAGATCATGGCACTTGGCCGCGAACTGATCATCAAACGTAAAAGCAGCTCTGAGGCGTTCGACATCGTCTGCGTTGTCGAGCAGCGTTCGCTCAACATCAACAATGAGGAGGTCGATACGACCAAGCCTGAGTGTGAAAACCCCGGCGGGGTTCTCAAATACTCATCAATCGGCGGGGTTCAGTCGGTGCGCTGGTCCGGTTCGGGGGCCTATGTATCCAGTGCAACGCAGGCGCTGGTGTTGCAGGATATTCTGGGGCAGACCAAGAGCGAATATCAGGTGACAGTACCGTCTGTGGGAACGTTTGAAGGCCCGATGACGATGATTTCGGCAAACTTCCAGGGGGATAAATCCGGAGAACTGACCTGCGATCTGGCAGGTGTGTTTGACGGCAGCGTTGTGTTCGCGGCGGCAAGCTGATGAACGGTCTGGCAAATCCCCTTCGCGGTGAGGCTGTCGTAACGCTGGGCAAGCAGTCGGTTACGCTGGCTGTGACCTTTGGCGGTCTGATGCGGTTATCGCAGGCCATTGGCGCAAAGACGATGGATGAGATCTATCAGCGGCTTTTGGGTTTTGAGCCCTTCGCTGTGTCCTGCGCTATCCGTTGTCTTGCCGTGGCTGAAAGCGATGACCAGCGTTCGGACCTTTCCACTCGTATTCTTTCAGAACAGAATATCTCGGCGGCTGATCAGAAAAGCTGGCGGGATGGTATCGAACAGGCACTGACCGCCCATATCGAAAAGGGGCGGGCGGTTCGCGAAAGCGTCTCTGTCTCAGAAGAAGTGGAGGCGGCTGTTACCGGAAAAAAGCACCAGACAGCGTCCTGATTGCAGACCATATCAGGACGCTGTTTCAGATCGCGGTGACAGCAGAGCGGCTTCAGTGGTCGCCGTCCACCTTCTGGATGGCAACGGCCTTAGAGCTTTCCATGGCGATTGATGCCATCACTGGTCAAACGAAGTCTGCTTCGCCGGTCAGCCGTGACCGGATCCGAGTTATCATGGCCGAACACGGTTCGCAGAAATCCATTCGCAACAAGGCAGAACACCGATGAGCAGGCCGGATATTCCTGTCAGAATTGGCGCTGACGACCGTGAGTTCAGAAGTGCCATGACCCGTATTCGTCTTCAGGCGCGAACGGCGGCCAATGATACGGCCAGTTCGTTCCTGTCGATCAAGAACAAGATCGGCGGTGTCGATGGTATCTTTGGCATGCTGGCCGGTGGCCCGGGTGGTCTTGCTGCTTCGCTGGGGCTTGGCTCATTTGTCGCTGCCACACAGCAGGCGGTTGACTCTGTTGCCAACCTTGGCAAAGCCGCCAAAACGGCAGGCATAGAGTTTGAGGCATTTCAGGAGCTGCGCTATGCGGCCGTGAAGAACAAGGTTGAAGTTGATGCCCTGACCGACGGCCTGAAAGAGATGCAGCTTCGTGCTGATGAGTTCATCAAAACCGGAGGCGGCCCAGCGGCAGAATCGTTTCAGCGTCTCGGCCTGTCTGCCCGTCAGCTGACGCGGATGCTGGAGGATCCTGCATCAATGTTTGAAAAACTGATCGGCAAGATCAGACAGCTTGATCGTGCGGCACAGATCCGTGTTCTGGATGAAATGTTCGGCGGGACAGCGGCTGAACAGTTTACCTCGCTTATGGATGAGGCCGGTCAGAGCATTTCCGATGCCCGTCAGGAAGCCCGCGACATGGGCGCTGTGATGGATGATGAGCTGTTGCGCAAGGCCGAAGATGTCAACGCGGAATGGGATGCCATGGCGCTGGTGATCGGAACCCGCGTCAAAGGCAGCCTGGTCGAAATCGCTGATCTGGTTTCCGGCCTGATTACCAGCCTTGGCCAGTTCACCAGCCAGCTTGACGAAACATTGCAGAAGGCTGGCAATGCCGGGATCTGGACTAAGATCGGAAATGGTCTCGGCATTGATATGGACCAGAACATGATCTGGGACGATGAACAGGGGTGGATCGCGTCTGGTTCAAAAAGTGGCTCGGGCTACGGTGCGTCGAAAGGCGGTCGGGTTGTCCCCGGAGCCTCGGAGCAGGAGAAGGAAGACAGCTATAATGCATTGCGCGACAAGCTTGATGCCGCGCGTGAGGTGACCGAGGAGATTGACCGGCAGAATGCACTGACAGCTGATCAGGTCGCGCTGGAGCGGGAAGTGGCGAAGCTTCGCAATCAATATGAAGAAAACGGTGCCTACTACAATGAAGATCTGTTGGTACAAAAAGCTCAGGAAACGATTGACGCCCGAAACCGCCGTCGGGAAGCAATAAAAGCCAGTCGCAGTGGCGGCGGCGGTGGTGCCGCATCGGTCGACCGGGAACGCGAAGCCGTTGAAGAGCTCATTCAGGCGCTGCAGGACGAACTGCAAATGAGCGAAATGACGGCTGAGGAAAAGAAGGTCTTCGAAAACCTGCGCCGTGCTGGTGCTGCTGCAACGGATGAGGAGCGGGCTTCGATTGAAGAGCTGACACGCGCGATTGAAGACCAGAAGGAAAAGCAGGAACAGGCCGCTGATACGGCTGATTTTTTCCGTGATACTGCCAGTGACAGTTTCATGGCGCTTATCCCGGCGATTGAGACGGGCAATGCAGCCCTCGACACACTGATCAACAAACTGATTGAGGCGGCTGCCCAGGCTGCATTATTCGGTCAGGGGCCGCTTGCCGGAATTTTCGGTGGCGGCGCCGGGATTCTGGGCGGGTTTCTGGGGGGCGGCGGATCCGGCATGACCAGGGGAGGTCTGCCGGTTTACGGAGGCTCGATCCTTTCCGTCCTGGGCTTTCCCGCCCATGAAAAGGGAACCAGCTTTGCGCAGGGTGGGGTCTCTCTTGTCGGGGAGCGTGGGCCGGAACTGGTCAACCTTCCCCGTGGTTCTGAGGTAATCCCGAACCATCGTATCGGCTCGATGATGACCAGAACCAGCGGTGCCAGCACCATCAACACTGTAAGCATTGGCGATATCAATGTTTCTGTTCCCGAAGGCACGGATCCGAAAGAGGCAGCGGCCATGGGCCGTGAATTCAGAAAACAGATCGATGCCGCCATTGATGCGCGGCTTCAGGAAAACAGCCGCGCACGCGGTATGCTGGCCGGAGGGCCGTTCTGATGGCGGACAGATTTGAACCACCAGCCTGCCCGGTGATTTCGAGCAGGAAGAATGTCACGCTCAAAACGCTCGAAACAGAATTTGGTGATGGCTATACGCAAAGGGCTGGCGCAGGGCTGAACTCGGAGAGTGTCACATTCGACGCTACGTGGCCCGGCTTGACGATTGATGAGGCTGATCAGGTTGAGGCTTTCTTCCGGAAACAGCGTGGCTATATGCCATTTGAATGGACGCTGCCGAGAGAAAGCAAGTCATGGCTCTATCGCTGCAAGTCGTGGTCGCGCAATGGTGTTGGCGGTCGCCACGACACCATCACAGCAACGATTGAACGGGTTTATGACTTATGACCCTGATTTCCGAAAACGCACAGGCACTGGCTGCTGATGATATCGTCCATCTTTATGAGCTTGACGCCTCGGTGATCGGCGGCGGGATTTATCGGTTTACGTCATCGGCGTTTGAAGATGCGCCGGTGTCGTTCGGTGGCAATGTTTTTGAGCCAACGCCGATTGAAACCGATGGCTGGGAAATGTCCTCGCAGGGCACAATGCCACGGCCAAAGTTAAAGGTCGCCAATGTGTCCGGCGTATTGTCAGCCGTCGTCAATGAATTTGGCGATCTGGTCGGCGCGACGTTTCGGCGGATCCGGACGTTTCGGCGGTTTCTCGATGGCATGGACGATGCCGATCAAGATGCACATTTCCCGGTTGACGTTTACCGGATTGAGCAAAAGACCAACCAGAACCGGGTCTATATCGAGTGGACACTGGCAGCGGCCATGGATCAGCAGGGGCGAAAATTGCCCGGTCGGCAGGTGATACAAAGCGCCTGCACGCATACCTATCGCCGCTATGATCCGGAAACCGGTTCGTTCGACTATTCAAAGGCGACGTGTCCCTATGCCGGTTCGGCCTGTTTTGATGCCAAGGGCAATACAACAGTTTCCGCGTCAGAAGATCGCTGCAGCAAGCTCTTGCAGTCCGGCTGCGTGAAGCGTTTCGGGCATGGCGATCTGCCGACACGGGCGTTTCCCGGTGTCGGGCGGGCAAACACTTAAGGAAGCTCAAAAACATGTTTGATGATGATGTTGCACGGGATGCCCGTGCGCATGCGCTCGACGTCTGGCCGCAGGAAGCCTGCGGGGTGGTCTCGGATGGTCGTTATATCCGCGTGCCGAACATTGCTGAGGATCCGGAGAACGCCTTTGAAATGCCTGCCGATGCCTGGCTGAATTATGCACCGCAAGCGGTCATTCACAGCCACAACGCAAAAATCCATCCGCATTGGCCGTCAAAGGGCGATATGGAAACACAGATCGCGACTGGCCTGCCATTCGGGATTGTCAGCTGCGACGGTGAAGTGACCACGCCGGTTTTATGGTGGGGCGATCACTGCCTCGATACGCCGCTTCTGGGCCGGTCCTTCGTGCCCGGTGTCTTCGATTGCTACGGGCTGGTGCGCAGCTGGTACTGGCAGGAACGCAGGATTCGGCTACCGGATTTTGCCCGCTCGAAAGACTGGTGGGAAGAGGGTGATCATCTGCTGACCGATCATTTTGAAGAGGCGGGCTTTACAGCAATTCATGCCAGTGAAGCCCGCCCCGGTGATGTGTTCTTCATGCGGCTGGTCTCAAAGGTACCGTGTCATTCCGGTATTTTGCTCGATGAGGGGCTTTGCCTGCATCACCTCGATGGGCGGCTGTCACGGCGTGAACCGGTCGGGCCGTGGCTGAAACGGATCACGCATTGGGTGCGCTACGGCAGATGAAGCGGAATGGCGATCAAAAACGCGCCTTCGGCCAGATCGCGGGCCACGTCATCATCTGCACGAACAGCATCCATTGACCGGGCTTCGGGCAGTGCCTCACCTTCGAGATGAAGGGCAAGGGCTTCGCTCGCATTGGTCAGAATATCGTTCCTATCGTCAGCTGCCGAAAAACAGCCGGGCACATCAGGAAAGTGCACACCGAAGGCGCTGTCGCCTTGCTGATGCACAATGGCGATGTAATACGCTAACGGCGGAGCCTCGTTATACTGTTCGCAAATCATGTGAATTCAATCTCCGGTATGGCGTCCAGCTCAGCTTTCAGTGCGGCTGCTTGTGTCTTCAGATCATAGCTTGCCTGCATGTTCAGCCAGAACTCCGGTGTCGTGCGGAAGAACTTTGCCAGCCGAAGCGCCGTGTCAGTCGTAACCGCTGTTTGTTCCGTTGCAATGCGTTCGATGCGCGTGCGCGGAACATGCAGTTGCTTTGCAAGCGCTCCGGCGCTCATGCCAAGCGGGATCAGATATTCTTCGCGCAGAATTTCGCCGGGATGGACCGGTGGCAGGGCTGTGCGCATCATTCGACCCATTACGCAGAATGACGGTGTTCGAGAAGGTATCGCACAGCCAGCCCGACATGGCGCGGTATCGGCCTGTCTTTGGCATAGTAAGCCACCTGACGCCGTGACAGTTCAAGCGCACGTGCCATACCATCCAGCGTCTGGTCGAGTTCGCTCATTGCGTTGCGGAAATCGTCATTCGTGAATTCAGCCGGGGGCAGGGCTTCAAGCCACATGGCGGAAAAGTCCAGATCATCGTTCCATTCGATGGCGTTTCGATATTCATTGATCCTGAAGGATCTGAACAGTGCATCGTCATCGCGAAGCGGTTTATAAAACCGGCGGCTTTCCAGTGCCGGGGCCAGATCGACGATCTTTTCCCGGCCATCATCAAAACGGACGAACAGCTTACGTTCGTCACGCGGCTCGACGGCTTCCAGCCGGGGCAGCCTGCGGCCAACGGAAATGACATCGTCATCACGGATTGAGGCGGTTCCACTCATTGATGAGTTGCTCCCTGTTTTCCCGGGCCCATTCAAGGGCAGCTCTCAGACTCTTTCTGTCCATGCTGCCAACCATGAGTTCAAGGCTTTCCAGAAGGATCGCCGCTTCATGGTCCGGCGTCACGACATGGAAGTGGGGGGGATTGTGATCATCGGCATAAATCTGAATGGCGATGTTTCCGATTTTGACGATGGTCGGCATTCCGGTCCCCGCATTACCGTTTAAATATAGTGCACATGGTGCACGATTTCAATTCATTGTTTTCGCTTTCGGTGATTGCCATGCTTCGTAAAATCCACCTTCACGGCGACCTCGCACGCCAGTTTGAACCGACTTATCAGCTTGATGTGTCGAGCGCAGGCGAGGCCGGAGAGGCGCTGGCATCTGTTGTGCCGGGCTTCCGGCAGTATGTGGCGGAACGAAACTTTCGCGTGCTGCGCGGCGATCCGGAAACCGGCATGGCGCTGGGGCCGGAAGATCTCGGCTTTCAGCTTGGCAATGCCGATCTGCATATCGTGCCGGTGGTCGCCGGAGCGGGCAATCGCGGGCTGGGCAAGATCATTGCCGGTGTGTTCCTGATCGGCGCGGCTTTCTTCATGCCTGCCTCACTGGCCGGTGCTGGCTTTCTGGGAACGACGGTCGGCGGGGCGATGAAGGGGCTTGGTATGGCGCTCGCCATGGGCGGTCTCGGACAGATGCTTTCACCGGCCCCGAAAGTCGCTGACAGCGGCCATGAGGATCAGGCCTCTTACCTGTTTAACGGCGGGGCCAATGTGACGACGGAAGGCGGCCCCGTGCCGCTGGTCTATGGCCGCAAATTCCGGGTCTCGCCGGTGCTGATCGCCGCAGGCCTTTCCACCGAAGATATCGCAATCTGAGTTTCGGAAACACATCATGCAACATATGCGAATTTCCGGTCACGGCGGTGGCGGGAAGGGCGGCAAAAGCGGTGGCTCCGGTGGATACAGCGAAGCCCCGAACACGCTGCGCTCAAAACAAACCATGCGGCTTTTGTTTCTGGTCAGCGAAGGTGTGACCGGTGGGCTGAAGGATGGCGCGAAGTCGATCTTCTTTGACGATGTGCCGGTGCAGAACCCGGACGGCTCGTTCAATTTTGAGGGCGGCACCTTTGAGACCCGCAACGGCTTTCCTGATCAGGCGGCCCTGTCCGGCTTTCCGGCTGTCGAGAATGAACAGGGCGTCGGTGTCGAGATCAAACAGGATCTGTCTGCCACGCGGGCCATCACCAATCTGGCGGCAACGGCGGTGCGCGTTTCCATTCAGGTGCCGCAGCTGATCTATACCGATCCGGAAAACGGCAATGTCAAAGAAAATTCGGTTGATATCGCCATCGACCGGCGCTCAGAGGCAGGTACATGGCGCGAAGTGCGCCGCGACACGATCTCGGGTAAGTGCACCTCGCCCTATGTGCGCGCCTACCGGATCCCGCTCACCGAGGCCGGGCCGTGGTATATCCGCGTGCGTCGGCTTTCCGAAGATGCCAATGGCACGACATCGAATAACCAGACCTATTGGTCATCCTATACGGTCATTGAAGATTACCGGCTGACCTATCCGGACAGTGCTGTTCTGGGTGTTACGCTGGATGCGGCTGAGTTTGGCGGCAATGCCATCCCGACCGTTTCTGTTGACTGGTCCGGCATTGAGATTGAAGTGCCCTCAAACTATGATCCGGAGGCACGGACCTATGCCGGTGTCTGGGATGGCACATTCAAGCGGGCCGTCACCGATAATCCCGCATGGATCTTTTATGATCTGGTGGTCAATGATCGTTATGGCCTCGGGCAATATGTCGATGTCGGGCAGGTGTCGAAATGGGCGCTTTATACGATTGCGCAGTATTGCGATGCACTGGTCGATGACGGTTTTGGCGGGAAAGAGCCGCGTTACACCTTCAATGGTGCGATTACTTCGCGCGATGAGGCGATCAATGTCCTGACGGCCTTTGCCGGTGTGTTCCGGGGCATGGTCTACTGGGGCACGGGTGCGGTCACTGCCGTCTGCGACAAGCCTGCCGATCCCGTGAAACTGGTGTCTCAGGCCAATGTCGTTGACGGCACATTTTCGTATCAGGGATCGGCGCTCTCGGCCCGCCATACGCAGGTGCTGGTACGCTGGTTCGATCCTGAGAACAACTATAAACCCGCCATTGAAGTGGTCGAGGATCCGGATGCGGTTGCACGGTATGGATCACGCCAGACAGAAATCCAGGCAATCGGCTGTTGCTCACGCGGGCAGGCACATCGCTATGGCGCATGGCTGCTTGACACCGAACAGCACTCGACCGAAGTCGTGACCTATCGTGCAGGGCTCGATCATGCTGACGTTGCGCCCGGTGATGTGGTTCTGGTGGCTGATCCATCCTATGCCGGTGTGCGTTATGGCGGGCGGATCAAGGCCGTTTCCGATGACCTTACGGCGGTCACGGTCGATGCGCCGGTGACACTCAGTGACGGTGAAACCTACACGCTGACAGCCGTCATGCCGGATGGTGCGCTTGCAGATCGATCCGTCACAAACGGGGCTGGTGAAACGGATGAACTGACACTGGCGGAAGCCTTGCCGGATCAGCCAGTGGCAGGAGCCATGTGGATCCTGACCGGCTCGGATGCAGCGCCGCGTCCCTTCCGGGTGTTGTCGATCACGGAAAACGACAAGCATCAGTTCGATGTCTCGGCGCTGATCTATGACGAAACCAAATGGGCAAGGGTGGAAGAGGGGCTGATCCTCGAACCGCCATCGTTTTCCACCTATCCGACCGGGCCGCTTCTGGCCCCATCGCATATCACCGTGGAAGAATATCTTTATCTGGCCGGTGGCGTATCGGTGCGTGGCGCGGTCACAATCGGCTGGTCTGCCCCGAACGATACAAGGGCGACGCTCTATGAAGTCGAATATCGGGAGCAGGGCGGGATCTGGCTCCCGGTCGGTTCCACGACAAGCGTTTCGATTGATCTGCAGGATCTCGATCCCGGTGTTTACAGCTTCCGGGTTCGTTCCGTGTTTACCGCGCTCAATCAGCGATCAAAATGGACGGTGCTTGAAGCGGTCTATCTGTCGAGCGTCCTCTCACCACCGGGCAATGTCGAACGCTTCAACATTGCTGTGATCGGGGATATGGCGACACTGACATGGTCACCGGTCGATGCCCTCAACCTGTCGCATTATGCGATCCGCTATTCGCCGGAGATGACGGGCGTGACGTGGCGCTCGTCCGGTGCCCAGCTTGATCATGTCGATGCAACAAGCGTGCAGATCCCGACACGGCCCGGCACCTATCTGATCAAGGCGGT
>NZ_SMAR01000057.1 GCF_004342225.1 Martelella mediterranea
GGTTTTATAACTTCAATGCTTCAGTGATGAAGATGGGGCTTTACCGGGACTTTCGCAAAGATGATCCCGACCAGCCGGGCTTCATTCGCTTTGCCAGTGGCCTTGGCGATGATTTTTTCCAGCAGGCGACTTCTGAAGTGCGCATTCAGGAAAAGGATCGCAACGGTTATCCGCGCTGGCGGTGGAAGCTGCCGGACGGACAGCGCAACGAGGTTCTGGATATGCTGAACCAGTCGCGGGCTGCAGCCATTCGGCTTGGTGTTCCTTACTGGAGCGATGATGAATGGGATGCCCGGGCTGAAGCGCTTTCAAAGAAAGAGCCGGAAGCGCAGGGCGATCTTGAGGATCTGATCGGCAGTCTTGCAACAGCGGTTAATGCGGTCAGTCAGGCGGGAAAACCAGAGCCGGATAACAGACCATCAGATCGCGTGGCGGCTGCCATGCGCCGGGCAGAACGTGCGCACCAGCGAAACCAGCAGGACTGAGAATGGCACCTTTGACAGACGAACGGCTGACGCTGGAAACCCGGCTCGGCGAGGCGAAACTTGCACTTCACAAACTTGAGACCGGCCAGAGCGCTGTGACGCTTTCCTATGATGGCGAGAGCATCACTTATAGCGGGGCGGATCGGGCATCACTCAGGGCTTACATCCGCAGCCTTGAAACACAGCTTGGGCTTCGCCGGTCAGGACGCCCACGCGGGCGGGGAGTAATCTTCGGATGACAGTGGAAATTTATGGACCGGACAGTCAGCCGCTTCCCTCCGGGTTGCGTCAGGCCGCCCGGATGCAGGCTGCACGCAATCGGCAAATGGCAGCAACAGTCTCAGGTGAGACGGTGACCCGGGCCGCCTATCAGGGTGCATCCTATGATCATCCAAGTTTTGCCGGATGGCGTGCAGGCAACTATTCCGGCCAGTCAGCGCTTTCGCAATCACGCTCGACGCTGGTTGACCGCCTGAACGATGTCGCGCGCAATGACGGCTGGGGTGCGGCAGGCACTTCACGACTTGTCGATAATATCATCGGGGCAGGCTGGAAGCTTGCAGCGCGGCCCAACCACACGACGCTGAACCTCACCTTTGACCAGGCCGAAGAGGTGGCATCACAGATTGAGGGGCTTTGGCGGGATTATACGCAGGACGTTGATATGTGGTGCGATGCTGAGCGCACCAAGAACATGGCCGGGATCCTCGGCCTTGCGGCCAGAACGCGGTTCGGGCCTGAGGGTGAAAGCTTTGGTGTGATTGTCTGGCAGGACGATGCACCGCTGTTCCAGACGGCAGTGCACATGATCGATCCGGCTCGGTGTTCAAACCCGAAGGGAACGCTTGATAGCGAATATCTGCGTGACGGTGTCGCCATTGATGGTTATGGCGCGCCGGTCGGCTATCACTTCCGCAAAAGTCATCCCGGTGATGTCTATGCGGGCAATACGCAGCTGTGGTCATGGGAATATGTCAGCCGGGCTACCGAATGGGGCCGACCGATTGTCGTTCATGCCTTTGATCCGAAACGTCCGGGCATGACACGCGGTGCGTCTGACTGGGCGCCGATCATGCGCTCGATCAAGCAGTCAACGGATTATGAGGATTTTGAAAGTCAGGCGGCGATGCTGAATGCGATCATGGCCGCGTTTATCGAGACGCCGTTTGATCCGGAAGAAATGATGAATGCGCTTGATGCCGATGGTGGCGAAGGCACGATCGGGAAGATCTATGGCGAGATCTCCGAGGCGCAGAAAGCCTATTACGGGGCTGCGCCGATCAATCTTCCCGGTGTCCGGGTCAACACGCTTCTTCCCGGCGAAAAGGCGGAACTGACCAAGCCGGAACATCCGAATGCGAATTTTGAGGTGTTTGTGAATGCAGCCCTTCGCAAGGTCGCCTCTGCCGTGGGGCTGACCTATGAACAGCTGACCATGGACTGGAGCCAGGTGAACTATTCCTCGGCGCGTGCAGCACTTCTGGAAATCTGGCGGGGCTTTACGACGAAGAAAAGCAGCTTTGCGGCCCAGTTCATGGCCCCGATCTACCGGGCATGGCTGGAAGAAATCTTCGACAAGGGACTGATTAAACTGCCGGAAGGGGCGGTGTCGTTCGAGGAAAATCCGGCTGCATGGTGCCATGCGGACTGGATTGGTCCGGGACGCGGCTGGATTGATCCGCTGAAAGAGGCACAGGCTGCCGGTGAACGGCTCGACCGGCGACTGACGACGCTGCAACAGGAATCGGCTGAACAGGGCCGGGACTGGAAGATGGATGCCGATCAACTCGCCCGGGAGGCGCGCTATTATGAGCGTCTTGGCCTGAAACATCCCTCAACGTTTGAAGGTTCGCGACCTGCTCGCAAAGGCGGACGACAAAACAGTGACGCGGATCCGGACACAGAGCCTGAGAACAATGTGAACGGGCGTTCGGAGAGGTCAGCACGCGCATCGCGGCATCCACTTGGCATTCCGCAGACAGGAAGGCAGAAACGATGAACTATCCCGAAATCGCCAGCCGCATGTTCAACACGGCGCTGATGCTGCAGCCTGCCAAGGCTGACACGATTGCACGGTCTTTTGCCCCGCGTGTTCTCGGGCTTCCCGATGGTGACGGTTCTGAGATGGGGCTGATCGGTGAAAAGCTCCGCAGTGAGACCGACATGTGGGGCGAGAAGTCCTATCGCGGTGTTGACCGCCCGATGGATGGCATTGGCCTGATTGAGATTGAGGGCTCGCTGGTCAACAAGGGCCGGTGGATCGGCCAATCCTGCGGTATGACCTCTTATGAAGCCATCGGCATTCAGGCCGATGATTGCCGGGCTGATGACAGCATCAAGGGTGTTGTGATCGAAGTGGACAGTTTTGGCGGTGAAGTCACCGGTGCTTTCGATTGTGCGGAAAAGATTTTTGAACTCTCGCAGGTCAAGCCAACGATTGCGGTTTTGACGGATCACGCCTGTTCTGCCGGTTATCTTCTGGCTTCTGCGGCCCGGCAGATTGTTCTGCCTTCGACCGGTCTTTGCGGATCGATCGGCGTTGTCTCTGTTCATGTCGATGTCAGTGGCTGGCTCAAGAAGGAAGGGCTGAATGTCACGATCCTGAAGGCAGGAGAACACAAGGCCGATCTGAACCCTTATGAGGCCATCCCGCAGGATGTGCTGACGCGTGAGCTGGCAGAGCTTGAAGAGCTGCGGGTGGAATTTGCCGAAACCGTTGCCCGGTTTCGTGCCGGGCGGCTTTCAAAAGACGCGGCACTGGCGACTGAAGCCGGTGTTTATCGCGGCGCAAAAGCGGTTGAGGCAGGTCTTGCCGATGCCGTTGTCCGTCCCTCGCAGGTGCTGGCCGCCTTCGGGGCTGAACTTGGCCGGGCGGCCTGATCTTTAAAACTTCAAAACAAGGAAAGCGACTATGTCGAATGTCACGCGCGGTCTGACCGCCAGCGTGCTCGCAGCCATGCGCGGTGGGCAGGCCAACACACATATGGAAGACGATCCTGAAAAGGACAATCCGGCAGGAGAGCTGGAAACCGAAACCACCGATCCGGATGCTGAAGGCGAAGAAACTGACCCCGACGCTGAAGGTGAGGGGGCGCCGGGTGATGAACCTGAACCAGAAGACAAACAGGATACTTCGGCCAGCCGGTCGGCCCGGGCGGATGAGCGTTCCCGCATTCAGGCGGTCCTGACACATCCCAAAGCCGGGGCCAATGCAGAGCTGGCATCGCATCTGGCGTTCAAGACCACCTATTCGGCCAAAGAAGCGATGGCGATCCTTGATGCGTCTTCCCCGTCGGCTTCGACCGGTGGCAATCGTCTTGCCGGACGTATGGCGGGCAAGACCCCGAAACTTGGCGCCGGTGGTGCGCCTTCCGCTCAATCCGAAAAGCAGTCTCTGCTGGCAGCCGTCGGCGGTGTCATCAATGCGCGGCATGGCCGCCCTTCCAATGGAGAATAATCTCATGGCAACAGCACGTTTTGCCCCCAATGACCTGATTGTCAGTGACATTCAGGTGGTCACCCGCACAGTCACGATTGCCAGTGGGCAGACGCTCGATCGTGGTGCTGTGCTTGGTGAGATTGCCGCTGACGGAAAGCACACACTGTCACTGGCGGCATCGGAGGATGGCTCGGAAGTCCCCGACTGTGTGCTTGCCTTCGATGTTGAAGCGACCGGCGCTGACGTTGAGGCACAGGCCTATTTTGGCGGTGCTTTTGATGCCGCAAAGCTGACCTTCGGCGCCGGGCATGATGCGGCAAGCGTTGAACAGGCCTTCCGTCATGCCGGTGCAGCCCTGTTCGTGCGCCATCTCGATTAAGGCCGCTTCCGCCACTTTCCCAAAGATACACAGGATATCAATCTGATGAGTGAACTTCTTCTCAATACGGCGGAACTGGTCACGGTTCTGCCGCCGCGCGACCGGGCAGAAGCATTTCTGCGCAATCGCTATTTTGGCACGACCGTTCTTTCCGAACAGGAAGAGATCGTGTTTGACAAGATCCTGCCGGATCGTGAGCTTGCCCCGTTCGTGCATCCCGATGTGCCGGGCAAGGATGCTGCCAATCGCGGTTTCCAGGCCACCAGCCTGAAACCGGCCTATGTCAAACCGCAGAACACGTTGCGTCCATCGGGCAGTCTGATCCGGATGCCGGGTGAACGTCCCGGCGGGGCGATGTCGCCGGAGCAGCGCCATGCCTATAACATCGCCCAGATCATTGATGATCAGGACATGCGCATCACCCGGCGTGAAGAGCATATGTGCTCTGAAGTCATCCGCACTGGCAAGGTGATTGTTGAGGGTGAGGACTATCCCACGCAAACGGTGGACTTTCAGCGTGATGCAGCGCTGACAATCGCGCTTTCCGGTGCGGCCCGCTGGGGCGAAAACGGTGTCGATCCTTATGACGATGTCGAAAACTGGATTGAGCTTCTGGCGCTGACATCCGGCTTTACCGGTCGTGAGGTGGTGCTGGGGCCGGGGGCTGCGACGCTGCTCAAACGCTCTGAACGGTTCCAGAAAATTCTTGATAACCGCCGTCAGGCTGGTGGCAGCATGGAGTTCGGGCCGGTCTCGACCGGGGCGGAAGGCAAATACTCTGCTGTTCTCGGGCAGATCGGCGAAGTCACGTTCATTCAGTATTCGCAAAGCTACACGCTGGGTGGCGTCAAAGGCAATTTCTGGCCGTCTTATGGGGTCGGTGTCATCGACCCGCAGGGCTTTATGGGCCACTTCGGTTATGGCGCTATTCTGGATGATCAGGCTTTGCTGCCGATGGAACGTTTTCCGGACATGTGGCGGGAGAAAAATCCATCGCGCACGGTGCTGCAGACGCAGGCCGCGCCGTTGCCGATTGCGCCGGATCCTGATGCCAGCCTGTTTGCGCTGGTTCGCTGATGATCCCGGGCGGGCTTAAAGCCTGCCCGTCTTTCTCCCTTAAAAAAGCAGAGTTAAAACAATGGCGAATACACGCAAGTTCAACACGACTGTGAAGCTCGGGTCCAAAACCTATGCACCGGGTGAAGACGTTCCGATCTCGAAAAACGGCCTGAGTGAAGCGGATGCTGACAACCTCGATCAGATCTTCGGCAAGTGGCGGGCACCGGAGGGCGATGCTGTCGACAAACGCATCACGGCCTTGACGGAAGAACGTGACACGCTGGCCGATCAGGTCACGGCACTGAAGGCAGAAGCAAAGCCGCTGGCCGATCTGAAAGCCGAACGCGACAGTCTTGCCGAACAGGTGCGGGCTTTGACGTCTGAGCGCGATGAACTGACCAAAGAGCGCGATCAGGCGCTGGAGGATAATGCCACGCTGTCGGAGGCACTGAAAGCGCTTCAGAACGAAGAAAAGGGCAACGATGTCACCACGAAAGACGGCAGCAAGGCATGAGGATCAACCGGCCAGCCGTCTTTGCCGGAATGGGACCGGCCTTTGCTGGCGCGTTCAGCAATGTCGATTGCCGGTTCACCATCGATGGTGTGCTGCAGCCTGAAACCTCTCGCGGGATTCTGCGGCAGAAACGTGAGCTTGAGTTTGCGGATGAATATGGACGTCAGGACGTTGAAGCGGTCACGCATGTTCTGTCCGTTCCGGCGACAGGCCTTGAAGCGCTCGAAAGTGAGCGCGATCAGGTCGAGATTGATGACGCGTCTTTTGATATCCGCAATATCACCGATGATGGCCGGGCCATGCTGAAAATCTGGCTTCGCGGGGATATCTGATGGCTCACATGCGCACGAAAATCTTTGATGCGATCATCGCCCGCCTTGCGGCCATTCCGGAGTTTTCCGGCTCTGGCAAGGTCAAACGCGCCCGCACAAGCGCTATTCGCGAAAGCCAGCTTCCGGCGCTGACCGTGACCTGGGCTGAGCATCAGGAAACGGCAGATATCCGCCCGTGTTCGGGGCCGAATGGCGAGGATGGTTATGACCGGCGTTTGCCGATCGATGTCATCGCCCATTTCCAGACGGAAGAACCGGATATCGAGTTCGACCGGATCGCGGTTCTGGTCGAGACCGCGCTCGGGCAGGCCATCATGCTCGATGGTCTGGTGATTGAACTGACACTGTCAGAAAGCCGTAGCTTTATCGATCGCTCAACCGGAATTGCGCTTGGTGTCGGGGCGCTCACCTATGTGGCGGATTACAAAACGGTGGCTGCCGATCCGGCGACCGCTGCGCACTAAAGAACATCCATTCTAAATTCAGATAAGTGGAAGGACAGTCAGATGGCACTTGGCCGCGAACTGATCATCAAACGTAAAAGCAGCTCTGAGGCGTTCGACATCGTCTGCGTTGTCGAGCAGCGTTCGCTCAACATCAACAATGAGGAGGTCGACACGACCAAGCCCGATTGCGAAAACCCCGGCGGTGTTCTCAAATACTCATCAATCGGCGGTGTTCAGTCGGTGCGCTGGTCCGGTTCGGGGGCCTATGTCTCAAGTGCAACACAGGCGCTGGTGCTGCAGGATATTCTGGGGCAGACCAAGAGCGAATACCAGGTGACCGTACCATCTGTGGGAACGTTTGAAGGCCCGATGACCATGCTTTCGGCA
This sequence comes from Martelella mediterranea, assembly GCF_004342225.1. GTDB lineage: Bacteria > Pseudomonadota > Alphaproteobacteria > Rhizobiales > Rhizobiaceae > Martelella > Martelella mediterranea_B. Next base: position 7,042 of record NZ_SMAR01000057.1, read on the forward strand.
AACTTCCAGGGGGATAAATCCGGAGAACTGACCTGCGATCTGGCAGGTGTGTTTGACGGCAGCGTTGTGTTCGCGGCGGCAAACTGATGGACGGTCTGGCAAATCCCCTTCGTGGTGAGGCTGTCGTGACGCTGGGCAAGCAGTCGGTTACACTGGCAGTGACCTTTGGCGGTCTGATGCGGTTATCGCAGGCTATTGGGGCCAAAACGATGGATGAGATCTATCAGCGGCTATTGGGTTTTGAGCCCTTCGCCGTTTCCTGCGCTATCCGTTGTCTTGCCGTGGCTGAGAGCGATGACCAGCGTTCGGAGCTTTCAGCCCGTATCCTTTCAGAACGGAATATCTCGGCGGCTGATCAGAAGAGCTGGCGGGATGGCATCGAGCAGGCACTGACCGCCCATATCGAAAAGGGGCAGGCGGTTCGCGAAACCGTCTCTGTCTCAGAAGAGGTGGAGGCGGCTGTTACCGGAAAAAAGCGTCAGACAGCGTCCTGATTGCAGACCATATCAGGACGCTGTTTCAGATCGCGGTGACAGCAGAGCGGCTTCAGTGGTCGCCGCCCACCTTCTGGACGGCAACCGCCTTAGAGCTTTCCATGGCGATTGATGCCATCACCGGTCAAACGAAGTCTGCTTCGCCGGTCAGCCGGGACCGGATCCGGGCCATCATGGCCGAACACGGTTCGCAGAAGTCCATTCGCAACAAGGCAGAACACCGATGAGCAGGCCAGATATTCCTGTCAGAATTGGCGCTGACGACCGTGAGTTCAGAAGTGCCATGACCCGCATTCGTCTTCAGGCGCGAACGACCGCAAATGATACGGCCAGTTCGTTCCTGTCGATCAAGAACAAGATCGGCGGTGTCGATGGTATCTTTGGCATGCTGGCCGGTGGTCCGGGCGGTCTTGCTGCTTCGCTGGGGCTTGGCTCATTTGTCGCTGCCACACAGCAGGCGGTTGATTCTGTTGCCAACCTTGGCAAAGCCGCCAAAACGGCAGGCATAGAGTTTGAGGCGTTTCAGGAGCTGCGCTATGCGGCCGTGAAAAACAAGGTTGAAGTTGATGCCCTGACCGACGGCCTGAAAGAGATGCAGCTTCGCGCTGATGAGTTCATCAAAACCGGTGGCGGCCCAGCGGCAGAATCGTTTCAGCGTCTCGGCCTGTCTGCCCGTCAGCTGACGCGGATGCTCGAGGATCCTGCATCCATGTTTGAAAAACTGATCGGCAAGATCAGACAGCTTGATCGCGCGGCACAGATCCGTGTTCTGGATGAGATGTTCGGCGGGACAGCGGCTGAACAATTTACCTCACTCATGGATGAGGCCGGTCAGAGCATTTCCGATGCCCGTCAGGAAGCCCGAGACATGGGCGCTGTGATGGATGATGAGCTGTTGCGCAAGGCCGAAGATGTCAACGCGGAATGGGATGCCATGGCGCTGGTGATCGGAACCCGCGTCAAAGGCAGCCTGGTCGAAATCGCTGATCTGGTTTCCGGCCTGATTACCAGCCTTGGCCAGTTCACCAGCCAGCTTGACGAAACATTGCAGAAGGCTGGCAATGCCGGGATCTGGACTAAGATCGGAAATGGTCTCGGCATTGATATGGACCAGAACATGGTCTGGGACGATGAACAGGGGTGGATCGCGTCTGGTTCAAAAAGTGGCTCGGGCGACGGTGCGTCGAAAGGCGGTCGGGTTGTTCCCGGAGCCTCGGAACAGGATAAAGAGGATAGCTACAACGCATTGCGCGACAAGCTTGATGCCGCGCGTGAGGTGACCGAGGAGATTGACCGGCAGAATGCGCTGACAGCTGATCAGGTCGCGCTGGAGCGGGAAGTGGCGAAGCTTCGCAATCAATATGAAAAAAACGGTGCCTACTACAATGAAGATCTGTTGGTACAAAAAGCTCAGGAAACGATTGACGCCCGAAACCGCCGTCGGGAAGCAATAAAAGCCAGTCGCAGTGGCGGCGGCGGTAGTGCCGCATCGGTCGACCGGGAACGCGAAGCCGTTGAAAAGCTCATTCAGGCGCTGCAGGACGAACTGCAGATGAGCGAAATGACAGCTGAGGAAAAGAAGGTCTTCGAAAACCTGCGCCGTGCCGGTGCTGCTGCAACGGATGAGGAGCGGGCTTCAATTGAAGAGCTGACACGTGCGATTGAAGATCAAAAGGAAAAGCAGGAACAGGCCGCTGATACGGCTGATTTTTTCCGTGATACTGCCAGTGACAGTTTCATGGCGCTTATCCCGGCGATTGAGACGGGCAATGCAGCCCTCGACACACTGATCAACAAACTGATTGAGGCGGCTGCGCAGGCTGCATTGTTCGGCCAGGGGCCGCTTGCCGGAATTTTCGGCGGCGGCGCCGGGCTTTTGGGCGGGTTTCTTGGTGGCGGCGGATCCGGAATGACCAGAGGTGGTCTGCCGGTATACGGAGGCTCTATCCTCTCCGTTCTGGGCTTTCCCGCACATGAAAAGGGAACCAGCTTTGCGCAGGGCGGGGTCTCTCTTGTCGGGGAGCGCGGGCCGGAGCTGGTCAATCTTCCCCGCGGTTCTGAGGTGATCCCGAACCATCGTATTGGCTCGATGATGACAAGGTCCAGCGGTGCCAGCACCATTAACACTGTGAGCGTTGGCGATATCAATGTTTCTGTTCCAGACGGCACGGATCCGAAAGATGCAGCGGCGATGGGTCGCGAATTCAGGAAACAGATCGATGCCGCCATTGATGCGCGGCTTCAGGAAAACAGCCGCGCACGCGGTATGCTGGCCGGAGGGCCGTTCTGATGGCGGACAAATTTGAACCACCAGCCTGCCCGGTGATTTCGAGCAGAAAAAATGTCGAGTTCAAAACGCTTGAAACAGATTTTGGTGATGGGTATACGCAAAGGGCTGGCGCGGGTCTGAACTCGGAGAGTGTCACATTCGATGCCACATGGCCGGGCTTGACGGTTGCTGAGGCCGATCAGATTGAGGCTTTCTTCCGGAAGCAGCGCGGCTATATGCCATTTGAATGGACGCTGCCGAGAGAAAGCAAGTCATGGCTCTATCGCTGCAAGTCGTGGTCGCGCAACGGTGTTGGCGGTCGCCACGACACCATCACGGCAACGATTGAACGGGTTTATGACCTATGACCCTGATATCCGAAAACGCACAATCACTGGCTGCCGATGACATCATTCATCTCTATGAGCTGGATGCCTCAGTGATCGGCGGCGGGATCTATCGGTTTACATCATCGGCGTTTGAAAGTGCGCCGGTGTCGTTCGGTGGCAATGTTTTTGAACCGACACCGATTGAAACCGATGGCTGGGAAATGTCATCGCAGGGCACCATGCCACGACCAAAGCTGAAGGTCGCAAATGTGTCGGGGGTGTTGTCAGCCGTCGTCAATGAATTCGGCGATCTGGTCGGGGCGACGTTTCGGCGGATCCGAACGTTTCGCCGGTTTCTCGATGGTATGGACGATGCCGATCAGGATGCACATTTCCCGGTCGATGTTTACCGGATTGAGCAAAAGACCAATCAGAACCGGGTCTATATCGAGTGGACACTGGCTGCCGCCATGGATCAGCAGGGCAGGCGGCTTCCGGGCCGTCAGGTGATACAAAGCGCCTGTACGCATACCTATCGCCGCTATGATCCGGAAACCGGTTCGTTCGATTATTCGAAGGCGACATGTCCTTATGCCGGATCGGCCTGTTTCGATGCGAAAGGCAATCCAGTTTCCGCGTCAGAAGATCGTTGCAGCAAGCTTTTGCAGTCCGGCTGTGTGAAGCGTTTCGGCCATGGCGATCTGCCGACACGGGCGTTTCCAGGTGTCGGGCGGGCAAACACTTAAGAAAGCTGACAATCATGTTTGATGATGATGTTGCGCGGCAAGCCCGTGCGCATGCGCTCGACGTCTGGCCGCAGGAAGCCTGCGGGGTGGTCTCCGGTGGTCGTTATATCCGTGTGCCAAACATTGCTGAGGATCCGGAGAACGCCTTTGAAATGCCCGCCGATGCCTGGCTGAATTATGCGCCGCAAGCTGTCATTCACAGCCACAACGCAAAAATCCATCCGCACTGGCCGTCGAAGGGCGATATGGAAACCCAGATCGCGACCGGGCTGCCATTCGGGATTATCAGCTGTGATGGTGAAGTGACCACGCCGGTTTTATGGTGGGGCGATCACTGCCTCGATACACCGCTTCTGGGCCGGTCATTCGTGCCGGGTATTTTTGATTGTTACGGGCTTGTGCGCAGCTGGTACTGGCAGGAACGCTGTGTCCGGCTACCGGATTTTGCCCGCTCAAAAAACTGGTGGGAAGATGGCGATCATCTGCTGACCGCTCATTTCGAGGAGGCGGGCTTTATGGCAATTGACGCCAGTGAAGCCCGCCCCGGCGATGTGTTCTTCATGCGGCTGGTCTCGAAGGTGCCGTGTCATTCCGGCATTCTTCTGGATGACAGTCTTTGCCTGCATCACCTCGACGGTCGGCTGTCACGGCGTGAGCCGGTCGGGCCGTGGCTGAAACGGATCACGCATTGGGTGCGCTACGGCAGCTGAAGCGGAACGGCGATCAGAAACGCGCCTTCGGCAAGATCGCGGGCCACGTCATCATCTGCACGAACAGCATCCAGTGATCGGGCTTCGGGCAGTGCCTCACCTTCGAGATGAAGGGCAAGGGCTTCGCTCGCATTGGTCAGAATATCATTCCTATCGTCAGCTGCCGAAAAGCAGCCGGGCACATCAGGAAAGTGCACACCAAAAGCACTGTCGCCTTGCTGATGCACAACGGCGATGTAATGCGCCAACGGCGGAGCCTCGTTATACTGTTCGCAAATCATGTGAATTCAATCTCCGGTATGGCGTCCAGCTCAGCTTTCAGGGCCGTTGCTTGCGTCTTTAAATCGTAGCTTGCCTGCATGTTCAGCCAGAACTCCGGTGTCGTGCGGAAGAACTTTGCCAGCCGAAGCGCCGTGTCAGTCGTAGCCGCTGTTTGTTCCGTTGCAATGCGTTCGATGCGCGTACGCGGAACATGCAGTTGCTTTGCAAGCGCTCCGGCGCTCATGCCAAGCGGGATCAGATATTCTTCGCGGAGAATTTCACCTGGGTGAACCGGGGGCAGGGCTGTGCGCATCATTCGATCCATTATGCAGAATGACGGTGTTCGAGCAGGTATCGCACAGCCAGCCCGACATGGCGCGGTATCGGCCTGTCTTTGGCATAGTAAGCCACCTGACGCCGTGACAGTTCAAGCGCACGCGCCATACCATCCAGCGTCTGATCGAGTTCGCTCATTGCGTTGCGGAAATCGTCATTCGTGAATTCAGCCGGGGGCAGGGCTTCAAGCCACAT
>NZ_SMAR01000058.1 GCF_004342225.1 Martelella mediterranea
CCGCCCGTCTCAGCTCCGGCGCCAACACGTTCAAGACAATCCTCAAAACCGTCAGCCCCTGAAAAGCCCGGACGAAACAGCGTGGGCAATTACGACGAATATGACTTCCACAACCGGAACAACACTGTGCACCTTTGAAGGTGTTCTTTATATGTTTTTTGAACCCCGACTTGGCTACCTCGTTTACTCTACTTTTACGGGTGAACAGTGGTCAGATTCTTCCGAAGTTAACATTAATACTGACAAGTCTCCTGGCGCGACCGTTGACGTTAACTTTGGGCAGATGTGGTTATTCTACAAGTGGTCCGGTACCTACTTATCGGGAACGGCATATTGTGGTTCAGATGTGCGCTGGTCTGCTCAGGATCTGTTGCATTTGCCACAAACATCTCACTCCCCGGATCTGTGTAACACTTCTCGCGGCCTCAGAGCTGTCTGGACAGATCAGACTTCCAGTACCGTCTACACAAATATATTAACGAGTCCATTGTAGGGGGCCGAACCGTCTACGCATCGTGCTTTCAGGAGGTTGTCCATTCGGAGCCAAGCGCGGAGACTGGAGTTGCCGCGCTTCAGCACTCACCGGAGGCGCAGGCAGCTTTAGTCTATGCCATCTCACACAAGATCGTGCCGCGTTGGGTCGAGCGATTCAGAAAGGGTGGCGCTGCCATGGCTGATCTGCGTGAGACTATGAACACGACTTTCTGTATGACGGTGACCGGTTCTCACTCCCTTCATTTTCAAGGTCTTGTGTGAACCGTGGTCAGCAGAGCCGGGTTTATTTTGTTCGTATAGTTGACGGGAAGCGTTGATGTGCCCTTGTATTCGAACTCCAGACTACCACGATAGCGATTGAGTAAACCGGTTTTGGCATTCTCTGCCCTGACGACGCTCTGGAGCAGACCACCGGATTGCCGATCAGCCACCTGGTTTTGTTCGAAAAGATCGATTTTCTTCAGTTGATAGGCATTTTTTCCGTCGACCTTGAGGCTCAGGATGCTTTCATTATCGGTGCATATCGTTTTCAGATCCTTGACCACCTGCGACTCTTCACTCAGGCGGCGCCCCAGCGCTTTTGCCGAGCTCCCGAGCTTACTGGACGCCTCGATCAGCTTGTCGGCCATTTCATAAATACGTTCGGCGGGCAGTTCGTAGGTACCGACAGCCTGAAAGCCGGCGCTTTGTCCGTGCCGCTCCAGCCAGGTCTGGCTGTGTATCGAGGCCTTGATATTATTGATATCATGCGCGAGCTGGTTGTTCTTCCGGCCACTTACTTTTTGGCTTTGCTGCAACAAATATCGAAGCGTGAAATCTTTGTACAACAGCCTTGGGCGCTCATCCCATTTTAACGCCGCGTCATCGTTTTTCGTATCCTTCATGAAGCCTTTCAGCTTCTCTTCACGGCCGTTTCTGGAAAACGCAAAGTCCGCAATCTTGTCTGCAGGCTTCTCCTTCTCATAGGTATGCTCGCCCTTGAAAATAATCGTGGCCAGCATATCAACTTGATCCATCGCCCTTTTCAGGTCCTTACGGCTATCCTTGATCTCCATGCCGGATGTTTTAACGCTCTCGAGCGAAGCCAGAGCAGACTTCAATGCCTTTAGCGTTTCCAGACGCTCTTCGATATCCCGGAGCTTATCGCCGTGCTCATTCTCTGCGTCGTCTGCACTGGCAAGCCCCTGCGCCCTTGCATGAACAGAAGCGTTCCGTTTTGCCTCAAGCTCTTCAATTAGATGCTGGCACCACGCCTTGCCATGCCCCTCAACATCCTGAAATGCGTTTTTGAAGGGCTGCGTGTAGTCCAGCTTTCGCGCGTCAGTGCCGCTTTCGTATGGAACCACGCCTTCACGCTGGCCAATCAGAATGGGGTTCACAACTGCATGTTTATCGCTGACGTTGACGACATTGATGTACATCATCTTGCTTTCGAAGCCGAGTTTGGCTTGCATATACGGGTAGTTGCTGCTTTTCTTCGTGTTTTCGTCAACAGCACCACCCCTGGTCATTGTCCTTTCCCTGTTCCAGACCCAGCCACCTTCAACGCGGGGACTGACAAGGAGACGCGCCGCAACCCCGTAGGGATCATACGGCGACGTTTCACTTCGAAAGATCAGCGGCTCCGGATAACCCACGCTCACTGGTCTGACCTCGGCCGAGGCGCTCAAAGAGACTTTCACTTCACTCTGCTTCTTTGTGGTGAACGTGGGGTTCAGCCGTGCGGCGCCCGGCTGACCTCTTCCGATTTCAGTTGAAGGAGAGGGGAAGAACGAATTGCCCGAGCCAGCCTCCGGAAAGAAGTTGAGCAATCCTGAAAGCGTTTCTTCAAGCTTTTCCTTTTCAACGGAAAATGAAATCTGGCTGTCGCTTGTTGTCGCGAGAGACCCATTCACCGAGATTTCAAGTGGCATAACACTAGCCAGCGACAGGTCACCGACCGAAAGGGTGGCGACACTTTCAAACCCCTGACCGATGCCGGCAAAGGCAGAAATTCCTTTCTTATTTTTGTCAAGAAGCGCCACTTTGTATTGACCGTCATCCTGCTTTTCGATCTGAAGTCCGATATTGCTGTCCGCGTTCACGAAAACACCGCCAATCGGCCCGCCGAAGCCACCTCTGCCAGCAATAAAATAGGTTCCGATCGATTTACCAAGATCAAGCTTGAAACTGTCTTTCGGTTTTAAATCCTCGAAAACAGGCAGAAGCTTGCGCAGCAAAGGCGGGGTCTTACCGGAGGACGGCGCTGCTCGGGCGCCTGTTGCAGAGACTTGAGGGGCTGGTTCGCCAGTGGATCGCACAGCCTCCTGCGCAGTGTCCGTATGTGGCTGGTCGCCAAACGGATCGAGAAACGCTTCGAGCTTTCTTGCAAATCGGCTATTTGCCTGTTGAAGCTCATTCCTAAGCTCGCGGCTGGCGTCTTCCATATCCAGAAAGCTGTCCCGCCCGGGAATATGAAGGTGCCCGGATAGCACCAGATGCTTATTTGACTGATCAGCAAGTTTTTGCGCCAGCTCCTTTTGAGCACCGGCAAGCGCATTCAGGTCTTTCTCCTTCGAAAAGGCGCGATGCAGTGCCCGCAAATTCAATAGATTATGCGCAGCCCTGTAGAGCACGAGCGAAACGTGCGGATCATCCAGCCTTCCATTTTGGCCGTCCAGAATAGCTTGTCTCGTTTTGGAAAGGTTTGCTCTGATGTTCTGCAACGCGAGGAGGTCTTGTCGCGCGCCGCTGCCGAATGCGCGTGCGGCGCCCGACGACGCTTCCAGCAGACGATCAATCCGCTCGATCGCAGCCTCACACTCCTTCGCCACATCATTGGGAAAGGCATAGTGCTGAGAATTGACCGATCGGTTTTTATGGTGCGGCCCTTGTACAAACGCCATTCTTGTGTCACGCGCACAGGCCTGCATGTCGGCTTCCAGGCGTGACAGATTGGCAAGGTAAGTAAGGTAATTCCTGTCCTGAAGAGAAGCAAAAACGTGGCTGCGCGCACTCAGATCATCGGCCTTTAGATCGGGCAGGCCCTTGCGGTATTCGCCTTTGACCTTACCCATTTCCTTGTCGATTTTCTGGTTTGCAACCGCACCGCGCCAGGCTGATTTGCCAAAGTGTTTAGCGCTCTTCCATATCGGTGCAAATCCCGTTGCCCTATCGCCCAACTGCACGAAATCGCGATCCTTAAAATCCTGCACGATGTTGTCACAGGCTTGCAGCCCCGCACCCGGCCTGAGATATAGCTTTCCGCCCTCAGCCAAATGACCGGCGGTGGTTTCAGGCTTTTCTGAGCTATGCAGATGCGTAAAACGCGAATCTTTGTTTAAGACCGGCTGAACCTGTGTCGGCCCGGAGAAAAAGTCTTTTACATCCGACTGCTGCGTTTTGAAATAACGAACCTTGCGTTCATGTGTCCCCATAAACGTGCTGTCAGTATGCGTGACGAGTTTGACCAGGCCCTGATAGCTTGAAATCGATATCGCCTTCTCCCAGTCATGCGGCAGCGGAATTTCCCCCGAGGCGGACTGTCTGCTTCCTTGTTTTCTGGTCGCCTGATCCATATTGAAATAGACCTTGCCGTTGTTCACCCGCAGGTTATATCTCTGATCTTTGATTTCGAAGTATGCCTCAGGTTTAGGGGCTTCACCTTCAGGACCCGACAGTTCGGTGACCTTCACCTTGATGTCTCCAGTCCGCAATTCCCGAAGATCAGACGCTTTTCCAGACAGAAGCCCTCTCAGGTTGCAACTGTGTTTTGTGGGTTCGGTCGAAAATTCAAGTTCAACGGTTTGGTCGGGACCACGCGGCGAAACCCTTTTCGCCAGCACACGGCCCTTCTCATCAAGCCACAACGCTTTATAGGAATGAATTCCGGCATCCAGTGCAATGCTATGAAATGGGCGTTGCCTGCTATCCGCAGTCTTTTGCGGCTGAATCAGCGGAACTTCCGGTGCAAAGGCAAGATGTATCCTCCTGTCATTATCAATAGAAATAACGCCATGAAGTCCACTTGCATGTATCGCATGCTCCAGATTGATTGCGTTCTCATTATCGAAAATTCGCATATCAGATGTGACCGACTGAGCTTGGCCGGACCGCGGTCCGCCTGAAGACCGCACATTGCCTTTAACATCAGGTGGCGCATTTTCAGCACGATGAGAAAAGGCACCGCCCGGCCTCCCATTGCCGATATTGTTTAGATTTGGCGCCATTACTACCTCCCTGAATGACTTATTTTATATTCTAACTATATATTTCCTATTTTCACTTTCTAAAAAATTATATTCATCACAGATGAATTTATTTTCGATATAATATTATATTTATTTCAGTATAGTTTTATTCTATGATAGCTGTATATTTGTTTGTCTCTGTGACAAGGCAGGGGCCGTGGCATTCGGCTCAGCATGTGAATGCTGATTGATGCTACGCTCCGAAACAATGCCAGAGGGCAACGACCATCAGGAGCTTGTGACGCGCATGAGTGATAACGATCCCGTTCAGGGGGAAATACCGGTCGAGACCTTTCCTGAGTTCATGGGTCTGCTTGAAGATGTCTTTCGATTTGAAATGCCGGAGATCCGCAGCATTGTCAGCAGTTTCAGCACGATTGCAGAACTGACGGAAAGCCTGTCCATATTAGCCGCATTCATTGAAAACGCAGAAATCGATCCGGACCTGAAAGAAGAGGCGATGACGCTGATCGGCCAGGAGCAGGAGATGATTTCGTTTTCCGAGGTCTCGCGCAATGGCGTGACTGCGCTTTAAACAATGCGCACCAAATCCGCGCCGCCGGAGTTGCCATGCAACACACATTGCGAGCTATCTGAACCTAACAAAGTCTGACGGCATTGCGCTCAAAGCCCGCCCGATGCGGGCTCATGGCGCGTCCCGGGCGGGCACCGCAGCGCCTTCCAGTCGGCCATCGCGCCAGGGCTCATGTGAAACGGGGCCCTCGGCGTCGTAATAGGTGGTGGTGCCGTCGCGCTTGTCGTCTTTCCACATCTGCACTTCCTCAAGCGCGCCGTTTTCCGCCAGGAGGTAGCGCGGCCCGTCCTTCAGCCCGTTGCTGAAGCTTGTGACCGCGATGCGGTAGCCGTTGCCGTCAAAGGTCGTCCAGCGGCCTTCCTTGATGTCGTGGTCGTAGCGGCCCTGTTTCGTTTCATCGCGGTAGGGCACCTGTTCCAGCCATTCGCCGTGCTTTTCGCCGTCGACATAGCGGCCGCCGGCAATCATTCGGTCGCCATCCAGCTCCTTGTAGGGGCCGTTCAATACGCCCGCGTCATAGGTGGCAAGCCGCTTCAACTCGCCGTTCATCCTGTATGTGCGCTGCGCGCCGGTCAGCTTGCCGTCATCGTCATAGGTCTCGCGGATGATGTCGCTGGAGTGTTCCGTCCGGCGCCAGTCGCCGACGCGTTTTCCCTGGTCGTAATAGCCCCGGTCCCACTCCCGGCCGCGCCAGGCGCGGGTGTAAAGCCCGTCCTCCTTGCCATCGACATAGTGGACGCGGGTGGTGATCTGGTCGATCTCGGTGGTCGAGACGAACAGCCCGCGATATGCGCCATTGACCAGTTCTCTGCGGTCCAGAAGCTTATCGTTGAGATACTTGGTGAACAGGAGATAGCCGTCGGCCTTGATCTCGGTTTCGGTGAAATTGCCGTAATGCTCGCCGGTTTTTTGCCCTTCGCCACGGCCTTCGATTTGCACCGGTTCCTGGAGCCAGATCAACTCACCGTCCTTCCATTTCCGGTTTCTCACCTCGCTGCCATCCTCGGCATAGTCGGTCTGGGCCACGAGTTCGCCCGATTCCGACCAGCGTTTTGCGCTGCCGGTCGGTTTGCCCATCGCGTAGTGACGCTCGGCCCGGCGCGCGCCCGAGGGCCAGTATTCGGTGACGACCCCATCGGCCGCGCCATCGACATATCGGCCTTCCTCGATGAGGTTTCCGTCCTTGTCATAGTCCCTGTAGGGCCCGTCGCGCCGGCTCATCGACCAGTGGATTTCGGCGGCAAGCTTTCCGTTTTCGTGGTATTTGCGCTCCACGCCGTTGATATGGCCGTCGACATGATTGTTTTCGGCCGAAAGCGTGCCGTCCTCATAATAGAGACGCCACGGGCCGTTTAGCACGCCATCCTTCCAGGTGGTTTCGCGCTGGGTCTTGCCTTCCGCCCAGTAGCGGACCTCCGTGCCGTTTTTCTTTCCATCCTCATAAGGCGTACGGCCCACGACATTCTCATACTCGTCGAAGGTCACCATCTCGCCGTCGCGGCGGCCGTCCTCGTTGAGCGGAACGCGGGTCTTGAGGTAGCCCGAGCCGGGATAGAAGGTCTCGATCTTTCCGACCTTGCGGCCTTCATCCAGCGTCGGGGCGGTGCTCCAGACGCGGGCGTAACGGTCATCGTCTTCGTCGTAGATATCGATGATATAGACGCCGTCCTTTGCCTTTTCCGGCGGCGTGTAGCTGTAGGCGCCGTCCGGGGCGGGTGCCAGATTTTCATCGACATTGGCGGCATGGGCGGCGCCTGCCGCCAGAGCGAGCAGAAGGGCGAGAGCGGTTTTCATCGGGCGTCCTCCCTCGGTTCAGGCAGATCGGGAAAGCGGATTTCGAAGCGCCGGGTCACCGGGTCGGAACCGGCGTCCGCTTCAAGGATGCGTTCGGGCCGTCCGGCGGCGCGGATATGGCCGTCTTCAAAGAGCGCCGCAGCGAGCGTATGGTCCGGGGGGAGGGGCGTGCCATCGGGCGCGACCAGCGCCAGCGCGGTGCCTTCGGCATCGACCAGACGGAAGCGTTCATTGAATGCGCTAATCGTCATGATGTGGTCCGCGCCAAGGGTTTCGGGATCGATCAGCCATGGCCGCGCGGGATCGAGCGCTGCGGTCACCTCGCGCCATGCGACGGCGGTCTCGCAATCGATGACGACGGTGACCGGTTCATGCCCGTAGAAATGGGTGCGGATGCCGTCATCGGTCTGAAGTTGCAGCGTCGTCGTGCCGGTCCCTTCGTCCGCCTGCGTTTCGAAGACCAGGTCGTGACCGGCAAGCGGCGCGGGCTCATCCAGCCCCGCCGCGCAGTGCTTCGCCTGCGTCGTCGCGAGCCTGAAACGCAGCGCGGCCAGATCGAGGCCTTCGGGCGTGAGCGCATCGAGCGCCGGCGGTGCGCCATCCGGATAAAGCGGCCGTGTCTCGGGTTCGGTGTCGGGATCGAGGCGTTTGCCGCGTTCGGTGCGGAAGGCGACCGTGCGGGTCGCGGCCGGCGTTTCGGCATAGCGCTCGACGCGGATATCGATCGTGTCCGGCACGGTTTCAGCCTTGAGCACAACCTTGAGGCCGCTGTAATCCGGCAGCGCCAGCCGGCGTGCCTGGCTTTCGGCCGGCGTCAGCCAGTCCGCGCTGCTGTCGGCGGCATAGATCTGTCCCTTGACGTCGCTGCCTTCCGGGAAGGAAAGGCCGAAGAAATCCCAGGTTTTGCCGGAGAGCAGCAGCGCGTAGCCGTCATCGGTCGGCCGGAATTTTGCCGAAACGCCATTGCGGCTTACGCTGGCCTTCCCATCCGCATCCGGTCGCAGCGTCAGCGTGAAAGGCTCTGCGGGATACCAGTCGACATCGGCGGTGAGCGCCGTTGCCCGCTCCAGATCGTCGCGGACATCGCCGATGCCGACCGGACGCGCCCGCGAGACCGTCCGAAACCCGCCATCGCCCGGAACAGTCACGGGCAAGGTGGCGACGAACTGCGTCGGCAACTCGGTTTCGCCGTCGAAGAGATGAAAATCATGAAGCGCGAAACGGCCGATATTGCTGGCCGCTGCGGGATCGTGGGCGAAGCTCAGCGTGTAAGTCTTGCCATGCCTGTCCGCTTCTCCCGGCTTGCCGGGAAACACCATGTCGGGCTCGGGCGGCATGACGATGGTTGAAAACGGAAAGGTCGGCATGTCATGCCATTCAGGTTCGCCCCGGAATGCGTGGGTATAGAGCGGGAAAGGGCTTTCCGTGTTCGCCATCGCGATGGTCTGGCGCGAGAAGCGTTCGTCGTCCGCGCCGGGATTGATGCGCGTATCGTAGGTCATCACCGAGCGCTCGACCCAGCCGCTTTCGCGCGCCAGCACCGAAACGCCGGACAGTCTCGTATCCACCGACGCGCCCTCATAGCTGAGGAAAACCGCATCCGGCGTTACCGAGGTGACCGTGATTTCGACATCGGCGACGCCCGGCAGCGTGGTCGTGGTCGTCCAGCCTTTCTCGACTTCGATTTCGACCGGCAGGATCGGCTGGCCGAGCTGGTCGCGCATCTGGGTCAGCATGGCTTGCGGCATCTCGGCATCGCCGCGCGGGGCGAAATCCTTGAGCCCGTGACTTTCCGGATCGATCGTGGCGGAAAAGCCCGCGCGCATCAGCGCGGCAAGATCGTCGGGCGCGTCGCCGAAGGCGGTGCTTGTCACCCGCGATCCCTCGTCATAGGCAAACCACAAAGGGAAGACATCCATGCTGATCTCGCCATCATCGTCGCGGCCGGTGACCGCGAAGCGGGTCAGCGCCGAAACGAACTGGTTGTCGCGGAAACTCGAATCACTGAAACCGGAAGCCATGGAAATTTCGAGGTGATAGGTCCGTTCGCTGCCGACAGTCGGGTCGAAAATGAGGGTCTCGGCCTTTGCCACGCCGGGGATGGCGGCGACAAGCAGGGCGAACCAGAAACGTCGTTCGATCATGCTTTCTCCTTCGATGGCGCAGTCATGAAGGGGCGGGCAGAGAGAGGCAAGTAACTCTAAGTTGAGATTTACTCCCTGTCGGGAAAGATCGTTGTAACAAACGGATTTGTTTATGCTTTTTCACCGGGCTATAAGGCCCCGTCACCCGGATTCGCCACACCAGAAACCAGGGCCGTCAGCGGCATTTTTTATGAAGTCACGCTCGATTTTTCAGACATTTTTTTCTGGTCGGCAGCGCGCATTCGGGGGCAGTCGCGCGTGCGCGGCGCGGCCGGTCGTCGCGGCCGTCCTGCTTGTGCTGATCTGGCTGTCACCGGCCTCGGCGCGCGAGCGGATCGAGCGTTTCGAAAGCGACATCGCAATCGGCCCGACCGGCCGCCTCGATATCACCGAGACCATCGCGATCAAGGCGGAGGGATACCGGATCGAACACGGTATCTTTCGCGATCTGCCGATCGCGGGACGGACGGCGGAGGGCGGTGTCGATCCCGGCGCGCTGCAGATCTTTTCCGCCACGCTCGATGGCAAGCCGGTGCCCATGCGCGTTGCCCGCCGCAGCGACTATATCCGCATATTTCTGGGAGATGCCGGAACCGATCTCGAACCGGGCGTTCACACCTTCCGGCTTTCCTATCGCACCGGACCGCAGATCGAAAACCGCGACGGTCAGGACGAATTCTACTGGAACGTGACCGGCACCTATTGGGCCTTCCCGATCGACAATGCCTCAGCGACCATTCGCCTGCCTGACGGCGCGGCGGCCACGCAGGTCGCCGGCTATACCGGCCCGCTCGGCGCGACGCGCGCGGAAGTGTCACGCGGCCTCAGCCCGGATGGCGGCACGGTCGATGTCTCGACCTACCGCATTCTCGACCCGGAGGAGGGGCTGACGGTCGCCGTCGGCTTTCCGAAGGGTTTCGTCAGCGAACCGGCGGCCGCCGAGCGGTTCCGGTGGTGGGTGCGGCGCAATCCGGGCGTCGCGATTTCCGTTACCGGCCTCGGCGCTCTCGGCTTGCTTTTCCTGTTCGTCTCCCGGCGGATCAGGCGGCCCGGAGAGGAGCACGCCGGACGCTATCCGGTGGTCGAGCGGCGCAAGCCGCCGCGCGGCACGACGCCGGCGCAGGTGCAGTATATTTCGATGCGGCGCATGCTCGGCCATTCCGCGCTCCTCGCCACGGTCATCAATCTCGGCCTGCGCGGGCTGATGACCATCGTGCCCGAGGGCAAGGCCTGGCGGATTGTGCTGGACGCGGGCGATACCGGCCCGCTCGCGCCCGAGGAGGAAGCGCTGGTTTCGGGCGTGCGCGCTGAAGGCGGCAGCGTCCTGGTCGAGCGCAAGAACCGGCAGACACTGCGGCGGCTTTACGGCGATTTCGCCCGCGCCGTGCGCACCACCCATGGCCGGCGGTATTACGCGCCTAATGGCAAATGGAAGCTGGCCGCCGCCTTCCTCTGCTCCGGCCTTGCAGCAGCCCTTGCGCTGACCGGCATGGATGGCGAAGGGTGGATCCTCGCCTATGGCCCGCTGCTGCCGATTCTGCTTGGTCTGGCGTTTGCGGGCTTCGATGCGCGCGCCTCGGCGGATACGATCAGCAATGCTGCCGGAAACGGCATGGGCGGCGGGCTGGTCGCGAGCGCGGGGCTGTGGCTGGTGACCGGCTTCTTCACCGGCGCCTTCGGCTGGGCGACGGCGCTTGGCCTTGTCGCGACGCCGGTGCTTTTCTGGTGGTTTGCCGCGCGGATCGGCCAGCCGACGGAGGAGGGGCGGGCGCGCGAGGCGGAAATCGCCGGGCTTCGCCTTTATCTCGAGCGCGTCGGCGACATGCGCCACGCCAATCGCAGCGAAAGAGACGCGCTGCCGGCCCTTCTGCCCTTCGCGGTGGCGCTCGACATGAAATCCGAATGGAGCCGCGCCTTCGACAGCGTCATGGACGCCGGCTCCGGCACCATCAACCCGATCCCCTTCGGCCTGCACCCAACCTTCTACGACACAGGCGCGAACGGCGCGACGATCTTCGGCGCCTGCCAGGCGCTCAGCACCAACCTGACGGCCTGCATATCGCCCAACGGATCGGGCTCGGGCGGCGGTTTTTCGGGTGGCGGCTTCTCCGGCGGTGGCGGCGGAGGCGGTGGCGGCGGCGGCTGGTAAACCGACCGCCACCAAACAGGTCGCAAGTGAGGCCGTGGAGGCCTCGATGGTCCGCTAGAAGCGGACCTCGAAATGGTCCCCCATATCGGGTTCCTCATCCGTCACCTTGGCCTTTGCGATCTGGATGGCAAACCCGATCGCGCCCTTGGTGGCCCAGACCTCGGCGAAGTCGGGCGTAAACCGGATCAGCCGGATGTCGGGATCGTCGATGCCGTCGAACCAGCTGGAGGCAATCGGGTTCCAGAGCGCCTCGAGCTTTTCCCGGTCCTGAACCACCTCGGAGCGACCTTCCACGCGGGCATGCATCTCGCCATTGCCGGTGACGATCAGCGAACTCTCGCTCTCGCCCGCCTCGATCGCCTTCACCAGATCGGTGCCCTTCGCGGTGATGAACCAGATCACCCCTTCCTTGTCATCGGGGTAGGGTGGACTTGCCCTTATTTAGTGGAGAGGTTCTGTCTCAAAATTCCGGTTTATTACCTCGAACTGGATCGGTGATTTATATCCGAGAGCAGAATGTC
>NZ_SMAR01000059.1 GCF_004342225.1 Martelella mediterranea
ACCTTCGATCTTCCGGAGACGCTCGCCGGGGCAGAGCCCCAGAACACCATCGCGGAGGCCGTATCGGGTTGCGAACTCGTCATGGTCTGCCTGACAGGGCCGGATGCGCAAAAGGCAGTGTACTTCGGTGATGATGGCATTGTCGCCAATATTGCGGCAGGAACAATCATTGCCGATGCGACCACGACCGATCCCGATCTGTCGCGTTCCATCTCGGCCAGCATCGCGGAACGCAATGCCAGCTATCTCGATACGCCGGTCTTCGGAAGCAAGGGCGAAGCTTGGGCCGGAAAACTCGATTTCGTCTGCGGCGGCGATCAAAGCGCGCTCGAGCGGCTAGGACCCGTTCTGAAACCACTTTCGGCCACGGTTCACTATATGGGACCGACCGGCAGCGGCGCGATGATGAAGCTCGTCGGCAATCTGCTGGTAGCCGCCCAGATGGAGTCCCTCGGAGAGGCTTTGGCGCTCGCCCGCAAGGCCGGGCTTGACGGCGATGCCGTCATGGGCGTCTTTGACGTAACCGACTACAGCTCGCTCCTGATCCGCAATGTCGGGCGCGCGACCCTTGCCGGCGACTATTCGCCAAGCTTTTATCTGCGCCATATGCTGAAGGACACCCGGCTGGTGCGCGCCTTTGCGGGCAGCCAGGATGTCCCGGTTCCGGTAACCACCCTGATCGGCGAACTCTATGCCTCAGCCAACAACAAGGGCCTCGGCGACCTCAACGCTTCCGCCATTCACAAGATGCTGTTCGAACTCTCCGGGCTTTGACCCGCAACCGGCATTGTCCCAGGTTTAATTTGAGAGCCTGTGTGACCTGAGCTCCGACTTCCCATCAGATTCTGGGAGAATCTTGGGTAATCTGCAGTGCGCCCATTTGTTGGACCGCCGGTCTCACGTTCAGTTGGTGGAACGAAAGACGACCGGCCCGGCGGGAGGAATTGCGGCCTGCCGAGCTGAGGCAGAGCCGCTTTCACCAATTCTGGCGGTCAAGGTTTCATTGACCGCACAGGCTCAGCCAAGGTGACGAATCCGCGGGATATACTTGTCTTCAAGTGCCTTGTTGGCCGCGTCTCCTCCCGGCATGTTCGCACTGCGCCAGACCGGCGGCGTTCCGCCCATCTTGGCGATCAGGCGGATCGTCTCGATGACCAGCATGCTGAGAACGAAGGCATTGCAGAATGTCGAGGTCGCGCCGGATTTTTCCGAGGCCCCCTCGATCTCGACATAGGCGTCGCCGAGCGGCAGATGATTGTCGAGAAAGAAGTCGACTTCCTCATAGAGCTTCTTGCCCGAGGGATGACGCGCTGACGATCACCTCGCCGGGCTCCTTGCCCACACGATATGCGAGCACACCCCTGACGACGATCGCCTATGATTCGGAACGGCTTGCCTATGAAGCCGTTGACCGGCTTATATCCATCATCAAGGCGGGCGAGCTGGTGCCGCCGCCCCGCCACGAGACGATCGAACCGAATGTCTTAATCCGCCGGAGCACCGGCAGCCCGCGTTCCAGAACGTCCACCTCGCGATAACTTCCTCTTTGCGAAAACCGTCTTGTGCCGGCCGCGCTATTCGACGAGAGTTCGCCAGCCAGGCTATTTTGAAATGCACGCCAGGAGACCCTTTTGGGTCCGCTCGAACAGTTCCGCGTCCAGTTCGTCTTCAAGCAGCTGCAGGCTCTTCGTCAGCGCAGGCTGGCTGATGCCTTTTTCTGCGCCGCCGTTGACAGCTCGCTTTGGTGCAGAACGGACGGCGCGCGTGGTTGTGACGGATTTGGCCCAAATGCGTCATTCAGTTTAGTAGCAAAGAGCGCTCCATCACAGCCGTTGATAGGCCCCCTGGAGCGATCTCGTGCCAGTACGGTGCGGGGAGGTACTACTGATATCCGCTGTTGATCAATGCCCGCACCGTCATGTCGAAATGATCGCTCATGGCCGCTTCAGCCGCGGTCGGATCGGTGTCCCGCACCGCTTCGGCGATGTCGGTATGCTGCTTGATGATGGCGACGAGCTCCTCGTCGGAAGGGCGGGTCTGCCAGCCGATCGGACCCGATTCATTCATGACCGCGGAAAACGAGCCGATAAACAGGTCATACATGGGATTGCGGCTGGCAAGACCGATGGCGCGGTGGAAGGCGACGTCGAGACGCGACAGAATCTGGCGATCCGGCAGATTGTCCATCATCTCCGCCGCCAGCCGAACAATCTGCTGCGCCTCCTCTTCCGAGCGCCTGATTGCAGCGAGATGAATAGCGCGCATCTCGATCGACCGGCGCACATCCAGCACCTGTTGCGTGGTCACCTGGCCGGTGCGAATAGCATGGTCGATCAGGATTGCCAGCGCATTGGGGTCGATGCCGGCAACACGAGCGCGTCGGCCGTTTCCGCTGTCAATGACATGCAGCGCCTCCAGTGCCCGCAGCGCCTCACGCACCGCGCCCCGGCCGACCTCCAGCCTTTTGGCGAGTTCCATCTCGCTCGGGAGAGAATCTCCCAGGGTCAGGTCTTCGCTCCTGATAAATTCATAGATCCGTTTCGTCGTGCTTCCGGCACGGCCCTGGTCTTTTGTTTCCTCTGACATCATTCCAACTCTCGATCCCGTTTAGCGATGCGGTATAGCACCTCTTTCCGCAAAAGAGAAGTAGGTTAGGCTTGACCTATAGTACAGGTTTAGGATATTTGGTTCATTGATTGAGCAAAACCTGTTGACAATCTAGCTTCCTTGGAGGAGGAAACCATGAAAATCAAATCCATGCTGAAAGCCGGTCTCGCGGCAAGCGCCCTGGCAATCTCGTCGGCCAGCGCCGTGTCGGCCGCGGAAATCGTGGTTTACACGAACTGGGTCATCGAGGAGACCGAGGCCTTCGAGGCTGCCTTCGAAGCCGAACACCCCGATATCGACGTCGTCTTCTTCCGCGCGCCGATCGAAGAACTGTTCACGACAATCGATCTTGAGGTTCAGACGGGACAATTGCGCGCCGACGTGATCATTTTCGGAGACACAACCCGCGCCACGGCACTGGCCGAAAGCGGCATTCTCGGCCCCCTCGAACTGTCGGAGGAAGCGAAAGCCGCAATCGATGACAGCCTGCTCGACCCGAACGGCATCATCGCCCCCTATATGCTTCAGCCGGTCGTGGTTCAGTACAACACCAATGCGGTCCCGGACGACATCGAACTCGATTCGTGGAACGACCTTCTCGATGATCGTTTCAAAGGGCGCGTCGCGCTCGGCGATCCGCGCGTCACCGGAATGGTGCACCCCGCTCTGTGGACCCTGACATCCTATCTCTTCGAGGAAGACGGTTTCGGCTGGCCATTCGTCGAGAAACTGGCGGCCCAGCAGCCGCGGCTAGCCACGGGGCATCGCGGAATTCGCGATCTCGTCGCGCTCGGCGAAGTGTCGATCGCCATTCAGACCGTCGACAATGCCGTGGAATCGGTGGCGCAGGGCGAACCGACGAACTACTACTACCCCGTCGAGGGCACGCCCGTTCTCTATCAATCGATCGGGGTCGTGGCCGGTTCAGGCGAACCCGAGGCCGCCCGCACATTCGCATTGTGGATGGTTGGCCCCGAAGGCCAGCGGCTGGTCAACGCCGAGATCGGCGCCCTGCCCGTGCGCGGTGACGTTCCGATCGAAAAAGGCGAGACGATCGACGAAATGCGCAAACGCGCAAACGTCGTCGTTATGGGCCCCGAGCTGACCCAGGAGGTCCGCCAGGAACAGGCGGTGAAATTCTACGACTACCGTTAACCCATCCGGCCGCCGGCCACGCGCCGGCGGCTGTCAGTTGTCGCTTTCTCATCATCGGGAAATGCAGCGCTCTTTGATCTGCGTTCTCCCCCTTCAGCGTAACGGTTGATCATGTCCACTACACAACTGAAGCGGCCCGGATTCGATGCCGGGAAGATCGTTTGGGCCGCATGTATTCTGCTGACGGTCTACTTCGTCCTGCTGCCGATGGCCTACCTGGTTATCCGGGCCTTCTTCTTCGACGGAACACCGTCACTAAGCCTGTTCGTCGAGTATCTGTTCGCCGATCCGCGTGCAATGCGCGCCGGGTTGAACTCGCTGATCTTCGGCGTATCCGTCGCCGCGGTCTCGGTTCTCGTCGGTGTGCCGCTCGCCTTTGGCGTCAGCCGCACGGATATGGCGTGGAAGGAGCTCGTGCGCATCACGGTGCTGATCGCCATCATCACACCACCCTTCCTGCGCACCATGGCCTATATCCTCCTGTTCGGCCCCAATGCCGGACAGCTCAATGTGCTTCTGCGCTGGGCATTTTTTCCGGAGATGGCGTCCGGCCCGCTCAATGTCTACACCATCCCCGGGCTGATCCTGCTCTCCACGCCGATCGGCATCGCCCAGGTCTTCATCCTGACCTCGACGGCGCTCAGCCAGATGGATCCCGCACTTGAGGAGGCCGCCCGCACGAGCGGGGCAAGCCGGGCCCGCACGGTCTGGACCGTTTCACTGCCCGTCTGCCGCAACGCCATATTCGCCGGCGCGCTGATGGCATTCGCGATTGCTCTTTCCCTTTACGGGACGCCTCACCTGCTGGGCATCGATGTCCTGACGACACAGATCCGCGAAGCCCTGCTGA
This sequence comes from Martelella mediterranea, assembly GCF_004342225.1. Classification (GTDB taxonomy): domain Bacteria; phylum Pseudomonadota; class Alphaproteobacteria; order Rhizobiales; family Rhizobiaceae; genus Martelella; species Martelella mediterranea_B. Next base: position 4,613 of record NZ_SMAR01000059.1, read on the forward strand.
TGCCGATCAACTTCGAGGCGGCCGCCGTGCTATCAACCGGCATCACGGCACTCGGTCTCATGGCGCTTGTCGCCTACAGGCAGGTCACGCGGGAAGCCAACCGCTACCAGACCGTCAGCGGCAAAGGGTTCCGGCCGGCCGTCATGCGGCTCGGGGGGTATCGTCACCTGTTCACCGGGCTTGGCATTCTCTACGGACTATTGTCCTTCGTGCTGCCCTATGGCGCCCTGATCGTGATATCCTTCTTTCCGACGCTCGGACGCCTTCCCTCCTTCAGCGAACTGACATTCTCGCATTATGTCTATGTCTTCACCTCCGACGCCAGTCTGCGCGCGATCTGGAACAGCCTTATTCTGGCGACCGCGACGGCTTTCATTTCGATCATTCTGAGCACCGTGATCGGCTACATCGTCGTGCGTTCGCGCTCGCGCTTTCGCGGCCTGCTCGACTACCTGGCGATCGCACCGTTGGCGCTCTCGGGCATCGCGATCGCCGTCGGGCTCGTTCTGGTCTACACCAGCCAGCCCTTTGTCAGGCTGCATCTCTATGGCACATCATGGCTGCTGCTCTTTGCCTATATCGCACTTCAATTGCCCATAGCGCTGCGGGCCATCCAGACCTCGCTCATGCAGATCGGCCCGGAACTGGAGGAGGCTGCCCGCGTTGCCGGCGCCACCTGGGCGGGCAGCATGCGCATGGTCATCCTGCCGCTGATCAAGCAGGGGCTGAGCTATGCCTGGGTCCTGGTCTTCCTGGGCGTCATCCCTGAGCTCAGCGCATCGATCATGCTGCGTCAGCTCGGCAATGACACTGTCGCCACCATGCTCCTCGATCTCTGGGGCGGCGCCGGCGGCTTCCAGCGCGCCTCGGCTCTCGGAACGGCCGTCTTCCTGCTCGTCGCAACCGTATTCTTTGTCACCCGGTGGCTTACGCGGCGCGATGCCTTTGGCACCGTCAAAAGCTGAAAAAGGCTCTCGAAATGTCATACAAACTTGAACTGAACAACATCGTGCGCAACTACGGCAGCTTCCAGGCTCTCAAGAGCATCGACCTGCAGATCGAGGAAGGCGAGTTCATCTCGCTTCTGGGGCCGAGCGGATGCGGCAAAAGCACGACCATCCGCCTGGTCGCCGGGCTCGACAATCCGACGGATGGAGAGATCCGCATTGACGGAGACCTGGTGTCGAGCGCCGGCGGTGGACTGCCTCCGGAAAAGCGGAACATCGGCATGGTATTCCAGAGCTATGCCGTCTGGCCTCACATGACGGTCTTCGACAACGTCGCCTTCCCGCTGAAAATGGCGGGAAGGCCCAAGGCCGAAATCGAAAGCCAGGTCCGCAAGACGCTGGCGCTCGTCGGGCTTGACGGCTTCGAAACTCGCTCGGCGACAATGCTGAGCGGCGGCCAGCAGCAGCGCGTTTCGCTGGCGCGCGCGCTTGCGCCCGAACCGGCCATCTTGCTGCTGGACGAGCCGCTCAGCAATCTGGATGCGAAATTGCGCGAGACGATGCGCTTTGAAATCCGCGCGATCCAACAGCGGGTCGGGATTACCACGATTTTCGTCACCCACAGCCAGGAAGAGGCGCTCACCATGTCCGACAGGGTGGCGGTGATGAACGGCGGGATCATTCAGCAGATCGGTACGCCGGAGGAAATCTATCACCGTCCGAAAAACGGCTTTGTCGCCGGCTTCGTCGGCTTGGCCAACATCCTCCCTGCCCTTGCCGAGAGTTGCGCCGGCGATCGGCTGAGACTGCAGATCGCCGACGGCATCTCAATCGTCTGCGACCACGCGCCCGATCTCGATGGTAAACGGTGCCAAGCGATGATCCGCCCCGAGAGCATCACCGTCTCCCCCGGAGATGCCCTCGAGGCATCCGGAGACCTCAACAGCGTGCGCGGTGTGATCGACCGGGTCTCTTTCGGCGGCAATGTCGTTGACTATTTTATCACCTCGCCCGGCACCGACCTGACCTGGCGAGCTCAGACCAATCCGAAAAAACTGCTCGCATCGGGCACCGAGGTCACGATGACCTTCGGAGCCGACGATGTCCGCGTATTGCCGCTTGACCCAAAATAAGACTACGGAGGTTCCAGTTATGAAAATCAAGTCCATCAGAACCCGTGTTGTGAAAAACCCTCTGCCCCGCGCAGAGCTTGGCGGATTGTCATGGCATGTCGACCTTGCCTCCACGATCGTCGAGATCACCGCAGAGGACGGAACGGTGGGCATCGGCGAATCCACGATGTCCCGCGGCCCCGAACAGGAAGAGGTGATGGCAAAGGGAATTCTGTTGCTCTATGCGCCTCTTCTGGAAGGCTATGACGTTGACGATATCGAGGCGATCAGCCACCGCATGTGGCTTTACGGCCGGACAATGGGCTTCATCGGCCCGATGAGCGCCATCGACCAGGCGCTCTGGGACCTGAAGGGCAAGCGCTACGGCCATTCGGTTGCTGACATGCTGGGCGGGCGCGTCCGCGAGCAAGTCAATGCCTATGCCTGCAGCGCGCTGAAGAAATCGATCGAGGAGCATGTCGACGACGTCAAATATTACGTCGAACTCGGTTTCAAGGCAGCGAAGCTCTCGATCGGACGCGGCATCGATGAGGATATCCGACTGATCCGGGAAACGACATCAGCCGTTGACGGCAAGCTGAAGATCGCCGTGGACGCCAATGGCTATTACCAGAACACCATGGATGCCGACAAAATCGCCGCTGTCTGCGACGAGTGCGACATCTTCTGGCTCGAAGAACCTCTGCCAGTGACCAATGTTGCCGGTCTGGCCCGGCTCAACCGCGACTTCAGGACCCCGATCAGCGGCTTCCAGAGCGAAACCAGCGTCTATCGCATGACCGAATATCTCGAAAAGGACGCGCTTGAAATCTATCAGCCGCGTCTGGACTACTGCGGCGGCATCAGCCACTCCAAACGCGTGAGCGTGCTGTGTGATGCCAACCACAAGCGGTTCATCCCGCATGCTTTCGGCAGCGGCGTCAAATTCGCTGGCACGCTTCAAGTCATTGCCTCGGCGATTTCCGGCGGCTGGATCGAGTTTCCCGTTCTCAAGCATGAAGGCGGCCCCCGCTCCTATCACGCGGCGGCCTATCTGAAGGATAACCGTATTTTCGACGTCAACGAAACCGGTCAGGTCACCATTCCGAACAAGCCTGGAACAGGCGCGGAACTGGACAAGGATGCGCTGAAGGACCTGCAGGTCGCCGAGTACGAACATACCTTCTGATCGACGTTTCTTCCCGATGCCCCTGCGTTCGCGCTTCGGCATCGGCCCAAAACACTCCCAAGGCGGCGCAAGGGCATCCTGAGCCTCGCCGCCCGAGGGAGCTGAGAAGGCATGTTATCCGTCATCGAATAATTATGGACAGAATGCGGTTTGACTATCAGGAGGACATGGCTCGTCTGATTTGTCGAACCAGGCGGCATTTGGGTGATGTTGCAAGCGTCGGGTTTGACTGGTCTGCTGCTTGATCTTTTTCGTCGTTCCAGGATTTCATTTCCTCTGCCGAAGTAGACATCCGCCGGCGTGAAGTTGCCTCGGCTCTCGTAATATCGGCGGCACAATGCGGATCTTCTCTTCAGCGGAATATGATTTGCGGGTGGCACGGCGGATATCGTTGTTCGCCTTGTCTGCCGTCGGCTTTTGAGCTCCGGTTTTCTGTCTCAAAGTCACTTCCTTTGCGTGAGCTACGATGAGCCAAAACCCTCCCTTATCCGTTAAGCCAATCTGTCTCAAAGGCGTTGAGACGGAACATCGAGCATGGAAATGCCTTCGGAGCGGGAATAGGAATATGGATGCGGCCCGACCCGCCCAGCCCCTGGTAATCGGTCGCGACGACGGCAAAGCCTTCTTCCAGCCAGCGGTCGAGATAGGCCACATCGCGAGCACGCCACCCCGTCCACGATGGCGCGCCGGCATCAGCAATGCCCACGGTGCCATGCCCGTAGGCAAATAGCGGCCAACCGCGACCGAATCGAGAGCAAGGCCATGGCTCCGAAAGGAAACGGAATGAACCGACGACGTTTTCTGCTGGTGTCCGCATTTGCCGAGCTAGCAACGCCGCTTCTCGCTGCCGAAGACGATCCCCGCCGCATCGTCGAAGCCTGTTACGAGGCGATTGACGCGAAAGACTATCGTACAGCCTATCTGCTATGGAACCGGGAAGGACAGGCGAGCGGAAGGAGCTTTACCGCCTTTCGCAATGGCTTTGCGGAGACCGCGCGTTCCCGTGTTATCACAGGCGATCCGACCAATGGCTACGTCGGGATGAGCCAGCGCTGGATTGACGTGCCTGTCGAGGTTTGTGTCGTTCTCAAGAACGGCCGCCACCAGCATTCTTGCGGTTTCTGTCGCCTGCACCGCTATGCCCCAGGGGGCGACGCACCTAAGGAGGCGGAAGAATGGCATGTCTATTCGGCGCATATCGCACCGTGCGCTGAGCGCACGTTTCCTTTTCCGCATGACCGGCAATACAGTATCCGCGGGCGGGCCTCCGCCTATCGCCACTGGACACGCGAAGGCCTTCCACACGGGGGGCACGGCAAGATCCGGCAAACGCTTGCCAGGGGCAGGCGTCGTCGGGGCTGGTGATGCTTCCTGTCGGACTTTCGGATTGCGGGGTGTTTCGTCGGCAAACGACAAAAAGAGCTCTCTATGAGAGAGAGGCCTTTGATAGGTTTGATAAATCAGGTCTGGTTGCGGCAGGATTTGGACACTGTTTTGTTGGATCACCCGCGCAAGGATCATCGCTGAGCCTCCAGCGATTTCAGCGTTGAGGCGATGACATTCATCTCGGGAATCCCGGCTTGGGCTCCACGCCGCGTACATGCCACTGCGGCAGCCGCGCAGGCAATGCGAGCAGATTCACCAACGCTTCTGCCCGAGGCAAGTCCCGCCGCAAGATAGCCGCAAAAGGTGTCGCCCGCCCCAACGGTGTCGATCGCCTCAACGGCGGGGCTGGAGACTGCCGCGAAACTATCGGCTGTAGCGACAAATGCGCCACCTCTTCCCAGGGTGACAATAACCGTCTGCCTGTTCATACATGCAAGCGCCCTGGCCCTGGTTTCGGGCTTTCCACTCAGCATAGCGGCGTCGGAGAGAAGGGCGAATTCTTTCTCGTTGCAGATGATGATATCCGCAAGCGGCGCCAGTTCAGGGACATTATCGGTATAGGGAGCAGTGTTGAAAACGCTTATGGCACCGACAGACCGAGCTGTTTGAAGCACAGACAGATTTAAACCAGCAGGGACTTCCATTTGAAGCAACACAATATCCGCGCCACCTAATTCACGAACCGCGGAGATTGCCTGTTCCAGATTGACGCACCCATTGGCTCCGGCCACGACGACAATCGTGTTTTCGCCCGCATCATCCACGGATATTTGAGCGATGCCTGTTAGGTCCTCCGTCTGCTGGACCCCTGAAAGATCAACAGACGCCGCTTCCAGATTGGCTAGTGCCACACGCGCATATTCGTCCCGGCCAACGGCTCCCACGATGCGAGTGGCCACCCCGGCGCGCGCCGCCGCCAGAGCCTGATTGGCTCCTTTCCCGCCAGGCGCAATCTCATATCGATGGCCCACCACGGTTTCGCCCTGCTGGGGCAGGCGTTTTGCCGATACTATGACATCGGCATTCAGTGAACCAATCACAGCTACGACCCCTTGAGGCATACATCGTGTCTCCAGATAGTTTTCGACCCAAAATTTCCGCCAGGACACAAGGCAAGGGACTACCCCTTAACCCCTGCCGAAAACCCCTGCATAATACGCTTCTGCAGTATGGCGTAGGCGATGAGAACGGGGATCATGCTGATCACGAGGCCGGCGAAAATCGTTGACCAATCCGATGAGTACTCGCCGACGAAACTATAAATCGCAACTGGCAGGGTAAGATTGCGGCCACCACTGAGATAGAGAAGCGGCGTCATCAGATCATTCCAGATAAAGATCGTGTCCATAATCACGACCGTCCCGGTGACCGGGCCAAGCAGAGGAAAAAGAACGTATCTGAACAATTGTAGCCTGTTACATCCGTCGATGCTGGCCGCATCGTCATAATCCGTCGGGATTGCCCGCAGAAACGTGGTGAACAGGAAAATCGTAAATGGCAGGTGATGGCCCACATAGAATACCACAAGCGCGAGCGGAGCCAGAGGACCCAGCATATTCAAGCCGGAGAAATGGACTTGCCCTTATTTAGTGGAGAGGTTCTGTCTCAAAATTCCGGTTTATTACCTCGAACTGGATCGGTGATTTATATCCGAGAGCAGAATGTC
>NZ_SMAR01000060.1 GCF_004342225.1 Martelella mediterranea
GGGCCGCAAGCGCCACATCGTTGTCGATACAATCGGCCTGATGGTTGGCCTCACGGTCCATAGCGCTGACATTCAGGATCGCGATGGTGCGCCTGATCTTCTGCGGACAATCAAGCATCGCTGGCCGTGGCTTCTTCATGTCTTTGCCGATGGCGGCTATGCGGGCGACAAATTGAAAGGCCGCTTGAAGAAAGTCGGCAAATGGACGCTGGAAATCATAAAGCGAACGGACAAGGCCAAGGGTTTTGAACTTCTTCCCCGCCGATGGGTCGTGGAGCGGACCTTTGCATGGCTTGGCAGAAGCCGCAGACTGGCCAAGGATTGGGAAAAGTCCATCGCCTCAGCCGAGGCATGGATCATGATCGCCCACATCCGAATCATGATAAAACGGCTCTCAAGGTATTGCTATCGATGAATTCTTTTTGAGTCAGGCTCTCAGCTCTGCTGCATAATAGGCCCAAAACAGCCGGGCCGCCGCTGCGCGATAGGGCTGCCATGCCATCGCCCGGTTTTTAAGGTCGAGGATGGCTGGTTTCGAATCAAGATCAAAGGCGTGCGCGACCGCCACGCGCAAAGCAAGGTCGCCTGCCGGAAACACATCTGCGTGTCCGGCACAGAACATCAGATAGACTTCCGAAGTCCACGGGCCGACGCCTTTAAAAGCCGTAAGCCGGGCAATAGCCGCTTCCGTTGGCATGTCATCAACAACAGAGAGATCAAGCGTGCCATCGACAATCCCGCGCGCAATGCCTTCCAGTGTGGCCTGTTTGGTGCGCGTAAGCCCGATTTTGTTTCTGTCTTCCGGGCGCAGTGTATGGTAGGCATCGGGTGTCAGCGGTCTGCAAACGGCTTTGAACCTTTTGAAAATTGCAGAGGCTGCCTGTTTTGAAATCAGCTGACCGGTTACGACTTCGGCCAGCCCGGCGAACCCGCCCGGCATAAGGCGCAGAGGAACCGGCCCGCTTTTCAGCGCTATTTCTTTCAAGACCGGATCGGCAACATAGAGCGTTTCCAGTGCATTCTTAAGATCGGCATGGTGGCGTAAACGCTGCATTGGCTTTAAACCTTGGAGACAGAACAGAAAACAAAGCCACTCATCGCATGTCTTCGAGCCAGTCACGACCCGTTTTTCGTTTCGCCCCCAGTACCAATGGCCACCTTCATCTCGGCCATGCCCTGTCGGTTCTTGAAAACGTGCACGACGCAGAACGCTTCAACGGTCGGCTTCTGCTTCGCATTGAGGACATAGACCGAACGCGCTGCACACCTCAGCTGGAGGCCGCTGCGATTGAGGATCTGTCATGGCTTGGCATCCGCTTCGATAGCCTGCCCGGCCGTCAGTCAGACCATTTTGACGACTACAGCCTTGCCCTTGACCGGCTCAGGGCGATGGGCCTTGTCTATCCGGCTTTTCTGACACGCGGCGACGTCAAAAAAGCCGTTGCGGCCTTCGAGACAGAAGGCAGAATATGGCCACGCGATCCCGATGGCGCACCGCTTTATCCCGATACGGATCTGCGACGTTGCGAAAATGAACGTCAGCAGCTTCTGGCAAACGGAAAGCGCCATGCATGGCGATTGAATATGAAAGCCGCCTGCGAAAAGGCCGGACAGTCCCTGACATGGAAAGAATATGGGGCCGATGGCATCGCCGAGATTACGGCAGCGCCTGCAGACTGGGGTGATATTATTCTTTCGCGCTCCGATGCGCCCTCAAGCTATCATCTGTCCGTTGTTGTTGATGATGCAAGACAGGGCATCACCCATGTCGTGCGTGGCAAGGACCTTTACCACGCGACATCGGTTCACCGGCTATTGCAGGTGCTTCTCGGCCTGCCAGAGCCAGTCTATCGGCATCATCGCCTTATACTGGCAGACGACGGGCGCAAGCTCTCAAAAAGCAACGGTGACACCGCCCTCAGGCAGCTGCGCGAGGCCGGAAAACAACCGGCCGATATCCGCTCACTCTGCGGATTTTGAGCGCCGGGCCTCGCGTGTTTTATGACGGCTCCACGGGGCGTGTTTGATGACATTATACTTGAGTAAGGCCGCATTCACCTCTGCGCCTAAAAGCAGGATAACACCGATGGAATACAGGAAAACCAGCAGGATCATCGGTGTCGCAAGACCGGCATAAGTGGCACTGTATTGCGCAAAAGAGCCGAGATAATAGGCAAACCCAGAGGCAAACAGAGACCACAGAAACAGCGTCAGAAGCACGCCAGGCAGCACATCGACAAGCCGCCTCTTCCCCGCTGCCAGATAAAGATGGGCGATCACCAGACCAAAAAGCAGGATGAAGAAGGTACCGAGAAGCCTTGCACTTGAGGCTGCCTGAAGTGCCTGTTCCAGCCACGGGAACCAGCGTTCGGCGAAATGAAGTGCAATCGGCACAGCTACAAACATGACACTTAAAAAAGCAAAGATAATCGACGCCAGAAATACAAACCCAAGGCTGCGTATGCGCAACCACCACCAGGACCGCGTTTCCTCCACCCGGTATGCCCGGTTGAGCGACAACCGCACCGCCTCCACACCGTTGGAGGCAAAATAGGCTGCAGCCAGAACCGAAACCGTCAGCAGCCCTCCCCGCGGCACGGTCAGCACCTGCCGGATCTGATTGGCGACCGGCTCGGCAATTTCTTCAGGCCATGCGCCGACAATGGTGTTGATCGCCGTATCAGCGAACTGATCTGCGCCCAAAAAACCTGCCAGAGCCGTTCCGAAGATCAGGAAAGGGAACAGCGCAAGCAATGTCGAAAGCGCGACATGGCTTGCCATTGCCCAGCCGTCATCATCAGAGAAGTGAAAAAAGGCATCATAGGCAATGCGAAAGATCATCCGGATCGGCTGTTTCATGAAGTCCCCAAATCAGGCACGGCGATGTGTACGAAACAACATGCCGACAATCATATCGATTTCGTGTTCTGTCTGTCATGTTCCTATATAGAACAGGAAATGCATTCGTACACCGGAGAGATCCATTGCAAGACAAATCCACAATCATTGTCACCGGATGTTCAAGTGGTATCGGCGCATACTGCGCCCGCGCACTGAAGGCCGATGGCTGGCGGGTTTTCGCAACGGCCAGAACGCCGGAGGATATCGAAGCACTGGACGCTGACGGGCTGGAAGCGCTTTACCTTGATTATACCAGGTCGGATTCCATCACAGCTTTGGTTGAAACCGTGCGGGAAAGAACCGGAGGTCAGATCGATGCGCTCTTTAATAATGGCGCTTACGGGCAGCCGGGCGCCGTCGAAGATATCCCAACCGATGTTTTACGCGCCCAGTTTGAAGCCAACTTTTTCGGCCCGCACGAGTTGACCCGGCAGATCATACCGCTGATGCGCCAGCAGGGCCACGGGCGGATCGTGCAATGTTCTTCGATCCTCGGTGTCCTGCCTTATCGTTATCGCGGACCATATACGGCCTCGAAATATGCGCTTGAGGGACTTTCACTGACCTTGCGGATGGAACTCGACGGCTCGGGTATCTTTGTCAGTCTTATCGAGCCTGGACCGATTGCTTCGAAATTCACCGCCAACGCGCTCAAACATATTCAGGCGAATATCGATCTTGAAGGCTCCGTCCATGCCGAAGACTATCGCAAACAGCTTGCCCGGCTGGAGGGAACGGGACCGGTGAACCGCCACAAGCTGGAACCAGATGCTGTTTATGCCGTTCTGGTTAAGGTGCTCACAGCGAAAAGGCCAAGGCCACACTACGCGGTCACAACACCGGCAAAACAGGGGATGGCACTGAAGAGGCTGATGCCCGCCGACTGGTTTTATCGCCTGATGGGGCGCATGAGCTGAGATAAAACGCCAGATCGGAAAAAGGGTAGCTAAATGGCAGAAATTCGGGTCCAGAAAGGCGACATCACCAAACTTGAAGTTGATGCGATTGTGAATGCCGCCAATGCCTCACTCATGGGTGGCGGTGGTGTGGATGGTGCCATTCATCGCGCCGCCGGCCCCGAACTTTTGAAAGAATGCGCCAGCCTGGGCGGCTGTAAAACCGGTGAAGCCAAAATCACCGGCGCTTACGACCTTCCGGCAAAGCATGTCATTCACACCGTCGGCCCGGTCTGGCATGGTGGTGAGAACAACGAGGAAGCGCAGCTGGCGCTTTGCTACCAGAATGCTTTGCAGCTGGCCGTCGCCAATGATTGTAAAACGATCGCCTTCCCGGCCATTTCAACCGGCATTTATGACTTCCCTGCTGAAAAGGCAGCCGCCATTGCCACGGGCACAGTAAAGCGGGTCACAGAAGGGCTGCCATCCATTGAGACCGTCATTCTCATCGCATTTGACAGCGATACTGAAGAGCTTCTCAATCATGCACTTGCCGGGGCGTAGAGTACGCGCTCTTGCATGAGGTGGAAAATTATCGTCTGATAGCCGGATTGCGCTTGCCGCTGCAACGGAGGAGATCTGCCGCGCCATGTCGACCATCACGACGATCCTGACGATCATCGCCATGCTTCTGGTCGTGTTCTTTCTTGCGCGCGGCCTGATCAACATGATGCGCGGTGGCAGTGGTAATTTTTCCAATAAGATGATGCAGGCCCGTATCGCCTTTCAGGCGCTTGCCATTATCCTTATCATGCTGACACTGTGGCTGGTCCAATCCGGCAATTAAGCGAGAATGCACCCTTGGTAAAACTGAACAAGATATATACGCGCACCGGCGATGATGGCACCACAGGGCTTGCCTGCGGGCCTCGCCGCAGGAAATCCGATCTCCGCATGCAGGCAATAGGCGATGTCGACGAAACCAATGCGGCCATTGGCCTTGCGCGTTTGCAGGATGGGGCCGATGATGCCTTGTCGCACGCCTTCATGCGGATCCAGAATGACCTTTTTGATCTTGGTGCAGACCTGGCAACGCCAGAGACCGGCGAGCCACTGGGCTACGAACCCTTAAGAATCGTTGCCACACAGGTTGAATGGCTTGAAGGCGAAATCGACAGGCTCAATTCGGCACTTTCGCCACTAACCTCTTTCATTCTGCCGGGCGGAAGCGCTCTTGCCACACATTTGCATATGGCACGCACGATCTGCCGCAGAGCCGAACGATCAATGGTTGCCCTTCATGGCAGTGAGACACTGAGCGAACCAGCATTATGCTATATCAACCGGCTTTCCGATTTTCTGTTCGTCGCATCACGCCATGCCAATGATGATGGCAAGACTGATGTTTTGTGGGTGCCGGGAAAAAACCGCTGATTTGCGCAACAAGCTTGCGAAAAAGACAACATTTCTTTGCGAATCCCGCAAAATGAAATTATTCATGTCGCCCATTGGCAAGTGAGTGGCCCAAATAGGCCTCATTGTCACTGCGATCTGCAACAGAAACAGCCCCTTTGCTGATAATGTGGCAGTACGGCGAAAAATCTCAGGCGGAGGCCGGAAGTGCCTGTTCCGGTCCTTATCCAGGAGGGTGAAAATGAAGGTATTGGTCCCGGTCAAACGGGTTGTCGACTACAACGTGAAGATCCGCGTAAAATCCGATGGCACCGGCGTAGAGCTTGCCAACGTTAAAATGTCGATGAACCCCTTCGACGAGATCGCTGTAGAAGAGGCCCTGCGTCTGAAGGAAGCGGGCAAAGCCACGGAAGTCATCGCTGTTTCCATTGGCCCGGCCAAAGCGGAAGAAACCATCCGCACGGCCCTGGCAATGGGTGCTGACCGCGGCATCCTGATCACGACGGATGAGACCGTTGAGCCGCTTTCCGTCGCCAAGATCCTGAAGAAGGTTGCGGAGGAGGAAGAGCCCGGCCTCATCATCCTAGGCAAGCAGGCGATCGATGATGATGCCAACCAGACCGGCCAGATGCTTTCTGCGCTCTTGAACTGGGGACAGGCCACCTACGCTTCCAAGCTGGAGCTGGGTGACGGTGAAGCAACTGTAACGCGTGAAATTGATGGCGGCCTCCAGACGATTACGGTGAAGCTGCCAGCCATTGTCACGACAGATCTGCGCCTGAATGAGCCGCGCTATGCCTCGCTGCCCAACATCATGAAAGCCAAGAAAAAGCCGGTTGATAAAAAGACGGCCGGCGATCTCGGTGTCGAAATCAAGCGGCATCTCGAAGTGCTGAAAACCGAAGAGCCGGAAGCCCGCAAGGCTGGCATCAAGGTCGCAAGCGCTGCCGAGCTGGTCGATAAGCTGAAAAACGAAGCCGGCGTGCTTTAAAAGAGGAGACGCAAGATCATGACTATTCTTCTTCTCGCAGAACATGACGGCACGACCGTTTCTGATCAGACAGCCAAAGCTGCCACGGCTGCAACAGCAATCGGCGGTGATCTGCACCTGCTGGTCACCGGCAAGGATTGCAGTACCGCTGCTGAAAGTGCCGCCCGGCTCGCCGGGGTTTCAAAAGTGCTTGTTGCTGACAGCGATGCACTGGCTGAAAGTCTGGCCGAACCGCTGACTGCCACGATCATGGGGCTTTCAGATGGCTATGATGTGATCATGGCTGCTGCCACGACAACCGGCAAGAACGTGCTGCCGCGTGTTGCAGCGCTTCTGGATGTCATGCAGGTTTCCGAAATCATCGAAGTGATTGCGCCGGACACCTTCAAGCGTCCGACCTATGCCGGGAATGCCATTGAAACGGTGAAATCACTCGACGCCAAGAAGGTGATCACCGTACGCACTGCCGGTTTCGACGCGGCCTCCATGACGGGTTCAGCAACGGTTGAGGCCGTTACCACAGCTGACGATCCCGGCCAGTCTTCTTTCGTTAAAAACGAGATCGCGGAATCAGAGCGCCCCGAACTGACCTCTGCCAAAATCATCATTTCCGGTGGCCGCGCGCTTGGCTCTTCGGAAAAGTTTCAGGAAGTCATTCTTCCTGTCGCCGATAAGCTTGGCGCTGCCGTCGGTGCATCCCGCGCCGCCGTTGACTCCGGTTATGCGCCGAATGACTGGCAGGTTGGCCAGACGGGTAAGGTAGTCGCACCGGACCTTTACATTGCCTGCGGTATTTCCGGTGCTATCCAGCATCTGGCGGGCATGAAGGATTCCAAGGTGATCGTTGCGATCAACAAGGATGAGGAAGCACCGATCTTTCAGGTTGCCGATTATGGCATCGTCGGCGATCTGTTCGAGATCCTGCCGGAGCTTGAAAAATCGCTCTGAGCGATTATGTCGCCAAAATCGCTGAATGCTTGAAGTGCCGGGCCAAAAGCCCGGCATTTTTATGCGCCCTGCCCCGTGGCAAAGGTTCTGTTCGCCAGCCCCGGCAGCATGAAACGAAAGGCGACAGAGCGCACCCCCTGAAACACCAGCATGGCAATCCAGAGCCCGTGATTACCGAAAACAGGCTGCAGTGCGGCGATCGCGACGAGATAGGTTGCCAAAGACAAAAGCATGAGATTGCGCATTTCGCGCGACCATGTGGCACCGATAAAAATACCATCCATCTGAAACGCGATCACACCGGCAAGCGGCATGGCTGCGGCATAGGGCAGATAATCAACGGCCAGCCGCAGCGTGCTGTCATTGGGCGCCATCATACCAGCAACCCAAGGCCCGGTTGCCATGAAAACAGCGGCCAGTGCCAGCGCGAAGGCAACGCCCCAAAACGTTGTCAGCCGCACCACGCGATCAAAGGCAGGGCGATAAAGCGCGCCGATGGAACGGCCCGCGAGCTGCTCAGCCGCTGTTGCGAAGCCATCCAGAAAGGCAACGCCCAGAAAATAGTAACGCAACAGGATCGTGTTGGCCGCCAGAATTTCCACACCAAGCGTTCCGCTTTGCCGCGTGAAAAGTGAAATACCGATTAAAAGCGCGAACGACCGGATCATCATGTCACGGTTCACCGAAAACATCCGCTTCACCGAAGTTAAGTCCGGCCAAGACCAGAGCGTCCGCTCTGTGTGCCTTAAAATCAGTCCGGCGCCGGTCAGCGCCGTTACGGCTTCCGCAACCAGACTGGCAGCACCGGCGCCGGCTAACCCGAAGCCCATCCACAGCACCCAAAGAAAACTCAGAGCGATATTGAGTCCGTTCAGGACCAGCTGCAGCAGCAGTGCACTCACCGCCTCGCCTCGCCCGATCACCCAACCAAAGACGACGAAATTAAAAAGCGCAAACGGTGCGGACCAGACTCGCCAGCTGTAATACACCCACCCGGCATCACGCACTTCGCCATCCGCGCCTAAAAGATAAAGCCCGAGATGACCGATTGGCACATGCAGCAGAACAATCAAAAGGCCGGAAAGAAGCGCGATCAGCACACCACCCAAAAGCATGCGCTGCTCGCCCGCCCTGTCATGTGCACCGACCGCCTGCGCGGTGAACCCCGTCGTCGCGCCTCTTAAGAAATTAAACGTCGTGAACAGCACGTCGAAGATCACAGCGGCCAGCGCGACACCACCAATCAGCACCTCGTTTTTCAGTTGCCCGATTACCCCCGTAGCGACCAGCCCGACCAACGGCGTGGAGAGGTGGGCGATCATCATCGGCAGTGCTATGGTGAGCACCAGACGATGCGTGACCGCAAAGGCACGTGGATTTTCAGAAGCCCTTGTGGACATTGCACTGCTTTTTCATATCTGCTGGAAAGAAGAGAAGACGAACCAATATGCAAAGCCCGGCGTCAGCGTCAAGTTCGACCTCAATGCTCTGCCGGATGTTTCAGGAGCCCCTATATGCCGCAATCACGCCTTTCACTTGAGACCCGTGGTCAGGGCCTTTATGAATTTACCAGTGAAGCGGCAGCCTTTGTTGCCGATCATGCCTTAGAGGAAGGCCTGCTGACGCTGTTCGTGCGCCACACCTCATGCTCGCTGCTCATTCAGGAAAACGCCGACCCGGACGTCAAACGCGACCTTTCGGCCTACTTTGCTCGCCTTGCCCCGCCCGCCGATGACCCGTCCATGTCATATCTGATCCACCGGCTGGAAGGTCCGGATGATATGCCGGCCCATATAAAATCAGCGCTGACACAGGTTTCACTCTCAGTTCCGGTTTCACAGGGTCGGCTGATGTTGGGAACGTGGCAGGGAGTCTATCTGTTTGAGCATCGCGACCATCCACACAGCCGCGAGGTGATATTGCATCTGTCGGCATGAAAAAGGCCGGTCAGATAACCGGCCTTGATGCTTTGCGGTAACTTCAGGATCACTGCTCGATCGCGAATGTCATATTGACGGTTACGCTATAGGTGTTTTCACCGGCGGCAACCGGCGCGCCGCCATCGCTTTTCACCATCATCGCTTCGGCGCGGAACATCACTGGTTGTGGCATGGAACTGTTTTCGGTAATCGAGAGCACATCGCCCAGTTTCACGCCTGCGGCTTCTGCCAGTGTTTCGGCCTTGGCAATGGCATTGGAAACGGCTTCTTTGCGTGCTTCATTTTCAGCGCCGGAAGGGTCGCTGTTTGAAAAACTGATGCCACCGCCGGAATTCACGCCCAGCTTGATCGACTGATCGAGAACGGCGCCGAGATTGGAGAGGTTGCGCACTTTGACGTTAAGCCCGTTGCGCACCTGATACCCGTTGATTTCATTTGTCATACCGTCATCGGTCTTGATCTGCTTATAGCGCGGATTGATGGAAAAATTGTCCGTCTGCATGTCCTTGTCGGCAATGCCGGCTTCTTTCAGCGCCGCCATAACTTTCTTCATCGCAGCCGAATTTTCCGAAAGAGCAGCATCCGCCGCATCGGCCTCGGAAACAACGGCCATTGAGACCGTGGCCATATCCGGCACCAGTGTTGCCTCGCCATCAGCCGATATCGAGATCGTTGCCTGAGGCATCTGCGATTCCATGGTCTGCTGCGCGAGTGTACCCGTGGCATAAAGCGGGGCTGCTAAAATCAGGCCTGCCGCCACCATTTTAACGGGAAAAGTGGTCATTATTGCTCCTCGTAAACTTGAACCTGCGATTGTTTTGACGCTTAATTATGAAGCGAATACGGCAAGTCTTGCCGGAGCCTCCAATTTGAGGTAGTTCGAGCAACCGCACAAGTTGCCATTGGCTTGTGTGTATCCGGTTTTAGCGCGCACGTCGCACAAAGTCCGGTTTGGGCCTGTAGCTCAATGGTTAGAGCCGGCGGCTCATAACCGCTTGGTTGGGGGTTCGAGTCCCTCCAGGCCCACCACCTCTGAATTTTGACATTTGACGTGCGACACGGAAACGCCGACTTTGCGACAAAAGTCGGTTTTTCGATTCGCGACCCGACGGTTGTAGCGTGACGCGCGGTTTTGCAATTTTGACAGCTGGTTTTGCAGCAATCGGATTTGGCAACATGGCTTGAAGCGACTGGAACGAGGATCGAAGCGCCCGTTATTCAGCTTCCTCGGCAAGCCATTTCAGTAGCTCTTCTACATTGATAGCTAGGTCTTTGGATTCAGTAGGCCCGCCTTTATGGATAATGCCAGCGACCTCGTTCTCATGTGTTACGAGAGGCCCACCTGACATGCCTTGAACCAGCTTTTGAGAGAAGTCGATTTTCGCCACCAGGCTCTTGACTGGTAGCGAGTTGACCTTGCCCTCTTTGACGTTCAATCGATCGCCAGCACCAAAGTCGGGGGGTAATCCTCCCCTTTTTAACGGGGCTTTTTGGTAGAATTCACGCGGCCATTTTCAGTTTCTGTGCGGGTGTCATTCCGCCGATGCCCATATTG
>NZ_SMAR01000061.1 GCF_004342225.1 Martelella mediterranea
TGGCGTGCGGATCGGCGTCGTTTTCGGACATTGAGGGCCTCGAAATGGGCTTTTTCTTTATAATGAGTATTATGAACGATAATACAACATTATCATTCATAATGACAAAAAGACAAGCTGTGCGGTTTGTGTCGAATTCAATGGCATTAACTGCTCTTATCCTGTAGCTTCGGTGCTATGGATTCGCGCGCAACCACACCTGCCAACACCGTCACGCCCGCCGCGGCCATGCTGGGATGGACGAGTCCGCGCGGACGCGATGCCACCGAAGCCGATGCCGCCTTCTCCGCCGATATCGCCCTGAAATCGCTCGATGATCTTGTCCGATCGGAACCCGCTTGGGTCGGCTGCTGGCGTTCCCGTCAGGCCCTGAAATGCGCCGCATCCGCCATCCGCCTGATCGGACGCAACGAGGACGAGGCGGCGCTGCGCGACGCCGTTCTACTCACCGCCGCCGGTGACGATCCGGGCCCCGCTGGCAAGATGGTTTTGGCCTACAAAAGGCTCGCCACCCGAAAACCCGGTTTTTCCGTAAAACAGGTCGCCGATCTTGCCGATCTGATGGGGCTCGCCTTTGACGACCAGCTCGCCGCTCTCCCAGAGCTGGCGGAAACCGCACTCCAGTCCGGACGCGCCGTTCCCTTTGTCGTGGCTGAACTCGTCTCGGCCATCTACCGCGACCGCCCCGATGCCGAACCTTTGGCCTGGGCCCTGGCCGACATGATGATCGCAACCCTGTTGAAGTGGGACCGGCCCGTGCCTTTGACGATGGCGGAGCGTTACGGCCCTGCGTTTCGGACCATCGGGGGCAGGGGGCGTGTGCGGCCGGGTAAACCGGCGTTCGCCCGTGCTGTCTGCCTCGCACTTGCTGATGGAGCCGGGGCCGCATTGCGGGCAGCAGATACGATCGCGCGCCGGGCGGATGTTCTTGTGACCATGGCGCCGAAGGTGCGGACCAAAGGCGCGGACCCCGTCATTCAAAAACTTTTGGACGAGGATGCGATGCCGGCGAGCGCACCCGGCAGCAATCTTTCCCGCTGGGCGGCAAGCCGCCTGTTCGAACGGCTCGAAAGTTTCGGCGCCGTGCGCGAATTGTCGGACCGTCCCTCTTTCCGGATTTACGGGTTGTGACGATGGCCGGAACAGCAGAGAACAGGCCGTCCCGCCGCAGGAAAGCGAACGCCGCAGATCGAAAGGCGGGAGGCGAACGTCTCTTTGATCGTGAACTGGATCAGTTCCCGCCCGATCTGCGCTGGCGGGAATGGATGCTCCGCGTCGAGGCCGTGATCTTCGCCGCCGCCGAGCCGGTCACCCGCGAGACGCTGGCTCGCGTGGTCGGCAAGGACTGCAGCATCGATCTCCTGATCGACGATCTCCGCGAAGAACTCACCGGCCGGCCCTACGAGATCGTCCCGGTCGCCGGCGGCTGGCAGCACCGCAGCCGCCCGGCCTATGCCGACGCCATCCGCGCCTCGGCCGCGCCAACCCGAGGCGGAATGGCCGCGCTCTCTGAGTTCGAATCCACGGTGCTGATGGCCATCGGCTACTTCCAGCCCATCACCCGCGCCGAACTCTCAAAAATCTTCGGCAAGGAGGTCAGCCGCGACACGATCGGGTCCCTGCGCGACGCCGCTCTCATCGCCTCCGGTCCCCGCAGCCCAACGCCGGGCGCGCCGTATACCTACGTCACCACCCGGCACTTCCTCTCCGCATTCGGGATGGAGACGCTCCGCGATCTGCCGGATATCGAAGCGCTGGAGGATGCCGGATTGCTCAGCAGAGCCGCCGTGCAGGAGGAGGCGATGGCGGCCCAGGTCGAGGGCAGTGAGTCCGTCATCACCGCATAATCACTTCACTTGCGGTCACAGTCTCAGATGAGCATGTCTCCTGAGTTTAGAAGCAATTTTGCATTGTAGTTCTCGTTTTTCCCAATATGGTTACTAGCGAAGCGCATTTCTTGTGCGCAACGTTTGGGGGGACTTAATGCACGCGATTCTGCGCGCGAGCGACAATGGTCTCAGTGTTGCCTATGGCACCTGATACCTCTCCCTACTCGGCTGCGCCGCAAGGCTTAGGTTACATCTACCAGCCTCGATTCGCGCTACTTAAGATTTTAGATCTTCCCGAGAGCAGTGTAAGCGTTGCAATTGCCCCCTCTGATTGGGGCTATCGAAGCCAAATCGGCGGATGGTAATTTCTCCCTACCTTTGAAATCAGGAGGGAAGAATGGCGTCAGTGGACATCTGGGGCTTCAAGGTCGGGCTCTCGACCGATGGCAGGAAAATCTGGCCGAAGTCGATAAAGCGTGAAGCCGTGCGTACATCCAGACCAGCACCGGGAACATCGCGAGCGTCAGGAGGGTCGGCCATTGCACGAGAAAACCCAGCATGATCAGCACGAACCCCACATACTGGGGATGGCGAATGCGGGCATAGGGGCCTGTCGTCGCAAGCAACCCCTGACGCTGCGCGTTCCACAGATGGTACCATGCCACGGATATGAGCCAGAAGCCGCCGCCGATAAAGACGAAGCTCAGGAGGTGGAACGGCCCGAAATGCGGGTTCGATTGCCAGCCGAACATCATTTCGGGGAGATGTCCGCTGTCGTGGGCAAACCAGTCTACCTCCGGCCAGGTCGATTGCAGCCAGCCGGAAAGAAAGAAGATGGTCAACGGGAACCCATACATCTCGGTGAAGAGAGCTACGACAAAGGCGCTGAACGCTCCAAAACTGCGCCAGTCGCGTTTTGTCTGCGGCTTGAAGAAACTGAAGGCGAAAATGATGAACACCGCCGAATTGATAAATACTAGCAGCCAGAGTCCATAGGAAGCACCTGCATCGGTCATTACTGGTCGTCTCCCTTACCGTGCCCGCCGTGGCCTCCATGACCGCCGTGCATAAAGAAGTGCATTCCAACGCAAAGCAGCAATGGCAGCCAGATCAGCAATCCGCTGCTCAGGATGTGCACCCGGTGCTCGTAACCCAGGAGAAGGCCGCCAACTGCCAGCGCAACGATCAGATAGATGCCGGCGCGTGATCGCCAGAATGAGGGCGGGCGGGGGGCATGCTCCGATTGACTTTGATTAACATGTGATGGATCAGGTTGATGGGTCACGTTGTGGCTTCCTTTCTAGATCTTTGCGCCGCGAAGGCGCAGCGAATTGAGCACCACCGAGATCGACGAGGCGCTCATGGCGAAGGCGGCAAACATCGGGCTGATGAGGATGCCGAAGAACGGAAACAGCACCCCCGCCGCGACAGGCACGCCAGAGGCGTTGTAGATCAGCGCGAAGAACAGGTTCTGCCGGATATTACGCATGGTGGCCCGTGCGAGCCGCCGTGCGCGCACGATACCGTCGAGGTTGCCCTTGACCAGTGTGATGCCCGCGCTTTCGATGGCCACATCGGCCCCGGTGCCCATGGCAATGCCGACATCGGCCTGTGCCAAGGCCGGTGCGTCATTGACGCCATCGCCGGCCATCGCGACCTTGCGGCCCTGCTGCTGCAATTCCTTGATGATCCGTGCCTTGTCCTCCGGCAGCACATCGGCCCGGATCTCGTCTATGCCCAGACGCGCGCCGATGGCCTTGGCCGTGCGTTCGTTGTCTCCGGTCGCCATGATAACGCGGAACCCCAATTCATGCAGATCCTTGATGGCGGCGGGTGTGGTTTCCTTCACCGGGTCAGCGACCCCGACAAGACCGGCGATCTTGCCATCCAGCACCACGAACATTACTGTCTCGCCCTCGTCGCGACGGGCATTTGCCTTGGCGGTCAGGTCGCCCGCCTCAAGGCCAAGGTCCCGGATCATCGCCAGATTGCCGAGCGCGACCGCTTTGCCGTCGACGACCCCCTTGACGCCCTTGCCGGTGACCGCCTCGAAGTCGTCGGCATTCGCCATCTTCACATCGCGCTCTTCCGCGCCGCGCACGATGGCCTCGGCAAGCGGGTGTTCCGATCCGCGCTCCAGCGATGCGGCGAGACGCAGGACCTCGGCCTCGTCGTGACCGGGTTGCGGCAGGACGGCGACAAGCTGCGGCTTGCCCATCGTCAACGTGCCGGTCTTGTCGACGATCAGGGTATCGACCTTCTCGAACCGCTCCAGCGCCTCGGCGTTCTTGATAAGTACCCCGGCCTGGGCCCCCCGCCCCGTCGCCGTCATGATCGACATCGGCGTGGCGAGGCCGAGCGCACAGGGACAGGCGATGATCAACACGGCGACAGCCGAGATCAATGCGTAGGACAGCGCAGGCGCGGGCCCCCAGATCGCCCATGCGATGAAGGACAGGAGCGCGATACCGATCACGGCCGGAACGAAATATCCCGCCACTTTGTCGGCATACTTCTGGATCGGTGCGCGCGACCGTTGCGCGTTGGAGACCATCTCGACGATCTGCGCCAGCATCGTGTCGGATCCGACCCGCGTCGCCTCCATCACGAGGCTGCCGGTGCCGTTGATGGTGGCACCGGTCAACGGGTCGCCCTCGGTCTTCTCGACTGGCACGGGTTCTCCGGAGATCATGCTTTCGTCGACTGAGGACCGGCCTTCCAGAACCACGCCATCTACCGGCACCTTGTCTCCGGGACGCACGCGCAGCCGGTCGCCGACCTGCACATCCTCCAGCGGAATCTCCTCTTCGGATCCGTCGTCCCGGATGACCCGCGCGGTCTTTGCCGCCATGTCGAGAAGCGCGCGGATCGCCTTGCCAGTGCCTTCACGGGCGCGCAATTCCATCACCTGGCCAAGCAGCACAAGCGTCACGATCACCGCCGCCGCCTCGAAATAGACGCCGACATGACCTTCGGCGTCGCGAAATCCGTCCGGGAATATGCCGGGTGCCAGAACGGCGACGACGCTGAAGAGCCAGGCCGCGATTACCCCCATACCGATCAGGGAGAAC
The DNA here is from genome assembly GCF_004342225.1 of Martelella mediterranea. Classification (GTDB taxonomy): domain Bacteria; phylum Pseudomonadota; class Alphaproteobacteria; order Rhizobiales; family Rhizobiaceae; genus Martelella; species Martelella mediterranea_B. The sequence continues at coordinate 4,901 of NZ_SMAR01000061.1, forward strand.
ATGTTGAGATTCATCGTCCGGAACGAATTCCAGCCCCGAACCAGAAACGGCCAGCCGCACCAAAGAACAACCGGGGTTCCGAGAACCAACTCGATCCAGAGGGTTGCGCGCTCGCCGAAAATCTCTCGCACTTCCGGGAAGCCGAGATAGGGACCCATGGTGAGGATCAGAAGCGGAATGGTCAGTACCGTGCCAACCCAGAAACGCCGGGTGAAATCCACCAGTTCGGGGTTCGGGCCGTCGTCCATCGGGACCCCGGACTCAAGCTCCAGCCCCATTCCGCAGATCGGGCAGGAGCCGTGCTCGACCTGGCGAACCTGCGGGTGCATCGGACAGGTGTAGACGGCGCCGTCATAGCCCTCCGGGACGGTATCGTATCTGCCGTCCGCCGGGGCGGCACCAGCGTTATGGTCATGACCGTGGTGATCATGCCCGGCATGGCTGTCGAGCTCCGCCTCGGGCACAAGATGCATCCCGCATTTCGGGCAATCGCCCGGACCGTTCTGCCGTACCTCAGGGTGCATCGGGCAGGCGTAAATGTTGGATTCGGTTTCATGTGAAGCATGGCTTACTTGGTCGTTCATTCGGTTGTCCTCTCGGCGTGATTCGGGTCCAGCCTAATTGTTCCGGCAACTGGAAGGTCAAGGGCTGTCACCACAGAAAGGATCGCTTCGGCCAATAAACCGGCAATTCCGATCGCATTCGTTGGATGGGGTATGGTGTCGGTGGTGATGATCCTTGCCGCACCAGCCGACAGAATGGCGTCCTGAGCGCCGTGCGCAAAGACCGCATGGATAGCCAGGCAGACAGGCGCGGCGGTTCCGGCCGCAAGCAACCTTTCGACGGCACGAGCCATCGTGGACCCCGAAGACGCGATGTCGTCGAGGATCATCGGTGTGCCTTCGCGCAGCGCCGCGCTTTCGGGCACACTGACATCGACACTGCGGTCACCGGATCTCACCTTGCGCAAGACCTCATAGGGCCGTCCGGCCAGCCGGGCCACCTCAGCCACCCATTGTTGGCTTTCGCTGTCAGGGCCCAGAAGAACGGCGTCTGGCAGGTTCGTGCTGATCCAGGTCGCAAGCAGCGGGGCGGATACGGCGCGAATGGCAGGCATCGGGAAGACATTTTGCAGCCGCGCGATGCGGTGCAGATGCGGATCCACGGTCACCAGCCAGTCGAAACTTTCCCCCAGGAATTGCGCGAACAGCGGTGCGCTTACCGCCTGCCCGCGCTCGAAGCGATGGTCCTGCCGCATGTAGCCAAGATAAGGCGCGATCAATCCGACGCGACGCGCGCCCATCTCGCGCGCCGTCGCCGCGGCGAAGCGCAAGGGCAGGGCAAGGCGATCGGGATCGCGCAAAGTCGCCAGAAATGCCACATCGGCCCCGTCCAGATCGCCGGGCAGCGAAATCAGGCTTTCGCCATCGGGGAAGTGGTGCCAGCCGAGAGCGAGCAGGTCCGCCCCAAGCGCGAGTGCCAGGTCTTCGGCAAGCGGCCTCATCTCGGGAAACGCGACAAGGATCATGACACTGCCTCGGACAGCGTCAGCACGCCGGTCTGGGACTCGGCATAGGCCAGGGCATAGGCCAGTTCGCCTGGTGTCTCGGCATGGAGTTCATAGAGCGGCTGGCCCTTGTCCATATGATCCCCGATCCGCACCAGAAGGCGGACGCCTGCGCTCTTCTGACGCGGGGCACCGGCCAGCTTGGCGATGCGTGCGATGCGTCGGTTGTCGATGGCGGTCAACTGGCCCGCATGGGGGGCGCGTATTTCGATCTGCTGCGCTGCGGTTCCGGGTTCGCGGAAACCGCCCTGCGCCGCGCAAATTGCCATGAACTTTGCCTCCGCTGCACCACTATCGAGAAGCGACTGCGCGCGGACCCGACCCTGCCCCACAACGGCGTCCGGTGCCAGGTCTAGAAGATGTCCGGCCAGATCCAGCGCCCGTGCGCGCAGATCGACAGGCGCGTCCGGCGCGCGCCGCAGAACCGCCAGCACGTCCATGGCTTCCAATGCCGGGCCGATGCCGCGTCCCACAGGAGCCATGCCGTCGCTGATATGCAGCGCCAGGTTCAGACCCAAGGCCTTGGCCACCGAAGACAGCCGTATCCCGAGAGCCTCCGCCGCTCCGGCAGACCGCACCTTGGCCGTTGGTCCGACCGGCATGTCGATCAGAACATGGGTGGCACCGGCGGCCGCCTTTTTCGACAGTACGCTCGCAACGAGTTGATCGGTGGAGTCGAAATCGAGGGGGCGTTCGACACGGATGAAATGATCGTCGGCAGGACTGAGGGCGAGCCCGCCACCCCAGACGAGGCAACCGCCCTCGGCTTCGACCACCCGGCGCAGCGCGGCGGCGTCAAGCGCGACGGGCGCCATGACCTCCATCGTGTCGGCCGTCCCCGCCGGCGAGGTGATCGCCCTGCTGGACGTCTTGGGGAACAGATACCCCGCCGCCGCGACGATGGCGACGACGATGGGTGTCGTGCGGTTGCCCGGCAATCCGCCGACGCAATGCTTATCGAGGACAGTGTGCTGCCCCCAGTCGAGCGTCTGCCCTGCTTCCTTCATGGCGCGGGTCAGCGCCACGGTTTCGGCCTCGTTCAGCCTGTCGCCGGCGCAGGCGGTCACGAAGGCGGCAAGGTCGAGATCCGAAAGCCGACTGTTGAGAGTGTCGCTGACGATTCCTGCGAAACCGGCCTGATCCAGTCTTTCGCCATAGGCTTTCGCCCGGATCATAGACGCGGAAGCGGGCGGTTCAGGGTGCGAGAAAGCGGCGTCGTCTCCAATCTCAGCGCCAAGCGCGGCCCAGGCGGAAACGGACAATGCCGCCTGGTCCACGGCAAGCCATGCTCCGCGGCCGACGACATTCAGGGTCGCGATGATCCAGCGGTCCTTCAGGTCGATCCGTATGCGTGTCTGGGCAGCAAACCCCTCGGAACGGCAGATGTGACAGTCTTCATGCATATAGACGACCGGCTGCCGGTAGGTGTCGATGCCGGAGGAAACGAGGGCAAGCGTTTCGGTCATCGCGGCCTGTCCAGGTAGACGGGTTCGAGATGTTCGGGCACGCGCACGGATCGCCCTAGCTCGTGTTCGACGCGAAATCGCAGGGTATCGGCGGCGACAGGTTCCCCATGGGTGAGATAGGTCATCTCGGGGGCGGGACCGGCGGACATCCAGCGCAGGATCTCATCGGCATCGGCATGTCCGGAAAAGGACTGGAGCTGAACCACTTCGGCCTCGATCGGGAACTCCCGTCCGAACATGCGCAATGTCCGCGCGCCTCCGGCCAGCGCCGCGCCGCGCGTGCCACCGGCCTGGAAACCGGAGAGCAAGATCGCGTTCCGCCGATCGCCGCCGAAGCTGGCCAGATGGTGCAGGATACGCCCGCCGGTCAGCATTCCGCTGGCGGAGACGATGATCATCGGGCCCTGGCGCGTGTTCAGCTCCTTGGATTGCTCGACCGTGTTTACCCTCTTGGCGATCTCGAACATCGCAATGCAGTCTTCGCGGCTGACGTGGTGCTCGGCGTGATGACGGTGATAGATCTCGGTCGCATTCACCGCCATCGGGCTGTTGAGGAACACCGGGACATAGGGAATATCGCCGCGCTCCATCAATCGCGCAATGTGCAGCATCAGCCCCTGCACCCGTCCGACGGCAAAGGACGGGATCAGCACCGTGCCGCCGCGGGCAAAGGTGCGTTTGAGGATCGGTGCCAGTTCGGCTTCTGGGTCCACGTCGGAATGGGACCGGTTGCCATAGGTGGACTCGCAGACCAGAACATCTGCTCCGCCGAATGGCTGGGGCGGTCGCATCAGCGGATCGGGATCATGGCCCAGATCGCCGCTGAAATGGACAACCCTGCCGCCGACCTCAAGCCGGATCTGCGCCGCCCCGAGCAGATGCCCCGCCGGAATGAAACGGGCCGCGATGCCGTCGCCTAAATCTATTCGCCGGTCGAACGGTTGAAGATCAAAGCGGTCCAGCGCGGCCTTTGCATCCTTGAGCGTATAGAGCGGTTTTGGCTTCTTGTGTTTGGAATATCCCCTCCGCGCGGCAAAGCGCGCCTCTTCTTCCTGGATATGGCCGCTGTCGGGCAGAATAAGCCCGCACAGATCTGCCGTTGCTTCTGTGCAAAGAACCCGCCCGCGAAACCCCGCCCGGATCAGTGTCGGCAGATATCCCGAATGGTCCAGATGAGCATGGGTGAGCAGCACAGTGTCGATGGTGTTGACACGCACAGGGAAAGGTTTGCGATTGCGCGCCCGCAACTGCTTGAAGCCCTGGAACAGCCCGCAATCGACCAGAATGCGCCGCCCCAGGGCCTCGACCAGATAGCGCGATCCCGTCACCGTCCCGGCGGCGCCAAGAAAGCGCAGTTTCGGACGTGCGGTCGGGATCATGTCGCTGTTCCCCTTGCCGCGATGGCGTTGTAAAGGCCGCCGAAGTGTTGATTTCTGCTGAGAAGTGACCCTGTAGGCTGGGGGGGTGCGGACAAAAACTTGGACTAAGAGGAGTTAGTTCATGTATTCATACGACGATAGAATGCGAGCAGTGTCGCTTTACATCAAGCTCGGCAGGCGTGTCGGGGC
>NZ_SMAR01000062.1 GCF_004342225.1 Martelella mediterranea
GGTCATCGGAAATCTCCTTTGACACAAGGAATCACAAATCACACAAAAACGGAATCCCATACGATTCATTCATCGCGCCTGACGCTCTAAGCGACAAACGTGACCACAGCGCCTCAAAATGGTTAACACTTCAAGGCTTCATAGGCGGCCTGTTTTTTGGAACCGCAACGCCGGCTGGCGCGTTTACTGGGCAATGGTTTCAAAGGGAGACGATCGTTATGCTCGGTACGATACTGCTTATCATCCTCATTCTGCTATTGATCGGCGCATTACCGCGCTGGGGATATTCAGCAAGCTGGGGCTATGGCCCTTCAGGCGGGCTCGGCCTCGTCCTTTTGATCGTCATCATCCTGCTTCTGCTGGGCTATATCTGATTAAGAAGGGAGAGTTGATTATGAAGAAAGCTGTTCTTGCCATTGCCTGCATTCTGCCGCTGGCAGCCTGCACGACAACAGAACGCAACACCGCAATCGGCGCAGGCACCGGTGCTGCTGTCGGCGGCATTGCGACCAACAGCGTCGGCGGTGCAGCATTGGGCGGTGTCGCCGGCGGCGCTCTCGGTGCCCTCTCGGCGCAATAACGCTTCGGATCTCCTGAATGAGAGAAACGCCGCCTCCCGGTATGGGGAGCGGCGTTTTTTATGACAAGGCCTGCCAAAAACTGAAATGCCCGGCCTCAGCACTCACGCTCGACACACATCGCGATCCCCATGCCGCCGCCGATGCACAGCGTTGCAAGCCCCTTCTCGACATCGCGACGCCGCATTTCATAAAGCAACGTCGTCAGAACACGGGCACCGGAAGCCCCAATCGGATGTCCGATTGCGATGGCACCGCCGTTGACATTAACCTTTTCAGGATCAAGCCCCAGATCGCGCAAAACCGCACAGGATTGCGCGGCAAAAGCTTCATTTGCCTCGATCAGATCAAGAGCTTCAACAGTCCAGCCCGCCTTTGAAAGCGCCTTACGCGATGCAGGAATCGGGCCTGTTCCCATGATCTGCGGATCTACACCGGCTGTCGCCCATGAGGCAATGCGTGCAAGCGGTGTAATCCCACGTTTCTCTGCTGTTTCAGCGCGCATCAGCACGAGAGCGGCAGCGCCATCATTAATGCCGGAAGCATTCCCGGCTGTCACCGTTCCACCCTGCATGAAAGCCGGGCGCAGGCGCTCCAGCCCTTCGAGGGTCATACCGTCCCGAATGCCCTCATCCTGATCGACAACCACCTCGGACCTGCGATGCATGACGGTAACAGGCGTGATCTCGTCGGAAAACCGTCCGGCGGCGCGGGCAGCTTCGGCCTTATTCTGGGACCGGAGGGCAAACTGGTCCTGATCGGCACGGGTCAAAGCCCAGCGCTCAGCGACATTTTCCGCCGTTGTGCCCATATGATAGCCATAAAATGCATCGGTCAGCCCATCGCTCAGCATGGTATCCGTCAGCGTGCGGTCTCCCATTTTCGATGCAGCGCGCAAATGTGCGCAATGCGGTGCAAGCGACATTGATTCCTGACCGCCTGCCACAATAACGGAAGCATCGCCGGTTGCGATCTGTTGCATGCCGATCGCAACCGCACGCAAGCCGGAACCGCAAAGCTGGTTTACACCAAATGCCGTTTTTTCGATCGGAAGGCCCGCGGCCATGGCGGCCTGTCGTGCCGGGTTCTGGCCCTGTCCTGCCGTCAGAACCTGGCCCATGATCACTTCGTCCACCTCTTCGGGCTGCAGACCTGCATGCTGCAGAGAGGCCGCTATGGCAGCTGCGCCCAGTTCATGCGCCGGCACGCTGGCAAACGCACCATTAAAGCTGCCCACCGGCGTTCGTGCAGCGCTGGCGATGACAATGTCACGGTCTTTCATTCCTGTCCTCCCGACCAATAGCGGGGCGACTTTGCAAGCAGTCTGACATGAAGTCAAACGGGCAAAAGTGTGTGTTTTCGCCAAACAAGACAGATGCTGCACCGCCACCAGACATGGCCTGGAGATTTGCAATGCGACAAAAACATTGTCTGAAAGCAGATTTTGCGGTTACATCATCGTCGGGAAGAGGAATTTATTTGAAATAACGCGATTTTCGGGAAGAGACCACATCAGCAAAATCGCGGGGAGGATCAGACATGCGCATGCGCAGCGGCGCGACCGTTATCAAGAAATACGCAAACCGGCGCCTCTATAATACCGGCACCAGCAGCTATGTAACGCTCGACGATCTGGCGGAAATGGTGAAATGCGGAGAAGACTTCAGCGTCACCGACGCCAAGTCCGGCGAAGACATCACGCACACGGTTCTCACGCAGATCATATTCGAGCAGGAATCAAAGTCCGATCAGAGCATTCTGCCTGTTTCGTTTCTGCGAGAGTTGATCAGCTATTATGGCGACCAGATGCAAGCCATGCTGCCGGGCTTTCTCGATAATGCAATGAAGGCTTTTGCCGAACAGCAGGCCCATATGCGCGAGCAGATGGACAAAGCCCTCTATCAGCCACAGCCGGGCCACTCGCTTTCCGACCACGACGACACGGTCGAGCCGAGTCCGGCCGGCTTTTATGCCGAACGAGGGCTTGGGCGGCGGCATGAGGCACACGGCGATCCAGCCATGTCCGGAGAGCTGGACGACCTTCGCCTGCAACTGCGTGCCCTTCAGGCGCGCATCGACAACCTTTAGAGCGCCGTGCATCCATTCGGATGCACAAAGGTCGCTCTAACCTATTGAATCTACGCGCCGTGCGAAAGCACCCGGAACCTTGTTGCGGGAAGCTTTGAAAGAACGGCTATAGAGCATTCAAAACAGCAAAAGGCCGGGCACATGGCCCGGCCTGAAGAAACAGCCTTCTGCATCAGGCAGAAACAAGAACAGCGTTATGCGCTTTCCTTCGGTGTCAGAACCTGACGGCCACGATACATACCGGTCTTCAGATCGATATGATGCGGGCGGCGCAGTTCGCCGGAGTTCTTGTCTTCGACATAGGTCGGGTTCTTAAGAGCGTCTGCAGCACGGCGCATACCGCGCTTGGACGGGGTCGTTTTTCTTTTCGGTACAGCCATTGTACTACTCCACTAGCGGCAAGACCTGATCCCCGGCGGGATCGTCCACCGCGCAATCGATCTTAAAATACGAGAAAATTTGGCGCGCTTATACAGGGCTTCCGGCCATTTGGCCAGTCCCCCTCCTCTTTTTTTGGCTCAAACGTCATTTTTTTGCGCCAAACGCCATTTCACGCTCTCTTTATCAGGCTTCGTCCTCCGGCACAATCCAGCTTTCGGCCAAAGCGCCATCCCGCCAGCGCTGAAACGCCGGAAGACTTTTGATCGTGTTCATGTAAGCTGCGCTGCTCCTGGACGCGGCAAGTTCGTAAATCTCGAAGCGGTTCACGACTGGCGCAAACATTGCATCGGCCGCAGAAAACGAGCCAAACAGAAACGGTCCTCCTGAACGCTGGAGGCTTTCCTTCCAGATTGTCTCAATCCGCCGGACATCAGCATGAACCGCATCGGATACCGCGAACGCGGCAGGCTCACGGCGCATGTTCATGGGGCAGGACGCACGCAAGGCCTGAAAGCCGGAATGCATTTCAGCCGAAAGGGCGCGCGCGACCGCGCGTTCGGCGCGATCTTCCGGCCAAAGGGCGGCTTCAGGGTAAAGCTCTGCGACATACTCGATAATCGCTAGCGACTCCGTCAGCACCAGTTTGCCATGATGGAGAACCGGAACCCGACCGACATCTGAAATCTCGAAGAAACGTGGATTTCCAGCTGGAAAATCAAACGGGATCAGCACTTCCTTGAACGGAATGCCGGTCGCTTCCATCGCCAGCCAGGGGCGCAGCGACCAGGAGGAGTAATTTTTGTTACCGATATAAAGCGTCAGATCACGCATGAGCGCCCTTTCCTGCTTTCATGAAGCCGCAAGATAGGCTGAAAGAGCGGCCAGACGCCAATTGTTTTCAAAAATATCAGTCATAAAGGCAGGTGATATATGAACCGGAGGCCCTGCCGAGGCGCTCGACCCGGGCGGCCAGTTTCAGCATCAGCCCCGATGGATTGGAGGCACGCCGCTGGTCCGGGTTCGGCAGCGACACGGCCAGCAAAGCCGCCTGCCGCCGGGAAAGGTCGGAAGCAGAGATACCGAATTCAGCCTGTGCGGCCGCTTCTATGCCAAATGTATCCGGGCCCCATTGCGCAATATTAAGATAGATCTCCATGATCCGCTTTTTGGGCCAGACGATATCTGCGGCAATCGCGAGCGGCAGCTCCGCCACTTTGCGGATGTAAGACCGGTCATTCCAGAGGAACAGGTTTTTGACCGTCTGCATCGGTATTGTACTGGCACCGCGGGCACGCTCGCCGGAAAAGGCATCCTGAGCCACGGCCTGCAGTTCCCGCCAGTCAACACCATGATGGTTACAGAACTGGCCGTCCTCAGACATCATCACCGATTGCACCAGAACAGGTGAGATGTCCTCAAATGCCACCCATTGCCGGTCATAGCCGGAAACCGTCACCAGACGCGAAAACATGGGGACAGATATCGGATGCACAAAGGTGGGCCGGTAAAGCGGCAGAAGCAGGTAAGGCAGTAGCGCAAAAAGCACGATCACCAGAACCAGCCGCCAAAGCCAGCGTTTCAGGAAACCTGTTTTCCGGGCCGATCCAAGCCTGATGATATCACCCTGCGTGTCGTCGTCGTGCATCTTGTCCTGTTCCCCGCCCGCACCCTTTTTCACTATCGCGAACCCGCGCCAATGGAAAGCCGGCGCGACAAATGATGTCGCGCGCCCGTCCAAATCCAGCTTGAAACCGTCTGGCCGCCATGTCAAAGACGCTTCATGACCACCGCAGCGCAGAAATTCAAGCAAAGCCTTGCCGCAAATCAGGATGCCATCGAGAAGGGCCTCGATACCTTGCTGAGTGCCGAAGCAATGACCGGTGAGACGGAGCGTCCGGCAAGCCTGCTTGCGGCTATCCGCCATGGTGTTTTAAACGGTGGCAAACGTTTCCGGCCATTCCTGGTGCTCGAAAGTACCAGACTTTTTGATGGAAACGCCGAAGCGGCCCTGCGCGTTGCCTGTGCGCTTGAGTGCATTCACTGTTATTCGCTGATCCATGACGACCTGCCAGCCATGGATGATGATGATCTGCGTCGCGGCAGACCCACCGTGCATAAAGCCTTTGATGAAGCCACTGCAATTCTGGCTGGCGACAGCCTGCTCACGCTGGCTTTTGATATCATTGCAGATGCAAGAACCGATCTTAACGCCGATGCCCGCCTCAAGCTCATTTCGGCGCTCGCACGCGCAGCGGGGCTCGGCGGCATGGCCGGAGGACAGGCACTCGACCTGCAAGCTGAAAAAACATCGCCGGACGAAGCCGGCATCGTGACATTGCAAGCCATGAAAACCGGCGCACTGATCCGGTTTGCCTGTGAAACCGGTGCGATTATTGCAAACACGGATCAGGAGGACTTTAGCCGCCTGTCCCGCTTTGGCGCTGTCATCGGTCTGGCCTTTCAGCTGGCCGACGACCTGCTTGACCTCAAGGCCGATGAGAAAACACTGGGCAAAGCCACGGGCAAGGATACCGGGCGCGGCAAGGGCACGCTGGTTGCCATGCATGGTGCCGACTGGGCCGAAGCACGTCTTGATGCGCTGGTGAAGGAAGCCGCTGAACTGCTCGCCCCTTATGGCGAGAAAGCCGGTATCCTTCTGGAAGCCGCCCGCTTTGTTGCAACACGCGAAAACTAGAGCGCCGTGCATCCATTCGGATGCACAAAGGACGCTCTAACCTATTGAAACTACGCATCGTGCTTTCCGAAAATCGATTCCGATTTTCGGAAAGCACGATGCTGTAATCTCAGGCACAGTCATGACACCGCCAATCGCCATTCAAGCCAACGGACACGAAACAATGCTGAAATGGCATCGCGGGCGCGTGCGACCGGGTGATACGCCATTTACGGCCCAGCGCATTGCTGAAGGCCTTGCAGCTGCTGCCAGCATTGAGATCGACCTGCAAATCACAGCCGACGGCGATCTTGCCGTTCTGCATGATCCGTTGCTGGAGCAGTCCACGACTGGACATGGCGCGGTTCTCAAAACCACCTCTGCGCAAATTGCAAAATGCCGGCTTCTGGACCGCAACCACGAAGACAGCGGCGAAAACGTTATGTTGCTTGCCGATCTTGCAGCCCTGGTGGCAAACGGCGCAACGAAAGATGGTGCCGTACTTCAGCTGGATTTTAAGGATCCGCTGACGAACTTTCATAACGACACCGTCGAAATCTTCGCAAAGGCTGTCCGTCCCGTGGCAGATCATATGATCCTTTCGGGCGGAGATGCCGGTGCAGTTCAAACGCTTGCAGGAGCCGTTCCGGGCCTTCCTGTCGGCTATGATCCCTGTCTTGATGACGCCATGGGGCAGGCGATTGCCAGCGGCGACTATGCCAGCTTTGTCGACAATGCACTCGATAAGGCTCAGTGGGCCAGCATGTTCTATCTGCACTATCAACTGGTCCTGGCAGCAGATACAGCAGGCTTTGATATTATCGGTGCCTTTCATGCAGCAGGCAGGACGGTCGATGTGTGGACCATTCGCACAGTAGATGAAACGGCACGCCCGATCATTGAACGACTTCTGGCGCTCAAAGCCGACCAGATCACAACAGATGATGCCGAAGCGCTTTTCGCCACGTTTGGCTGAAGCTCAACAGCCGATCTGCTGACGGATACGGTTCACTTCGCTGCGTGACCGGCAAACATTCTCGCAAGGAATTCCATCATTGTCGCCGTCGGCACGGCGATAGCCCCCACACCAGGCGCGAACGGCTTCGACGCAACTGGATGCCTGCTTACAGGACCAGCCCGCAACAGGCCGATAAAGATCCTCAATATCAACCGGTCTCATGGTCAGGCCGGCTGCATCCGCCGTATGCGCGGACAGAACCCACACCAGAACAACCGGAAAAAAGCGAACAGATATTTTCATTCTCAAGACATTATTCCCGCAAAAAACGCTGCCGCCTTATTAGAGCGCCGTCCAAAACGGAATCAATGTCACGCACGGCCCGGCAAAACACGATTGGGTGGGCGGTGTCCGTCGAAAAACGTGCGGATATTGATGATGACCTTGTCGCCCATGTCGATCCGGCTTTCCAGCGTTGCAGATCCCATATGGGGGAGAAGAACAGCCTTGCCTTTGCGCGCCAGAGCGATCAGCCTCGGATTCACATCGGGCTCATTTTCGAAAACGTCGAGTCCGGCCCCGGCAATCCTGTCTTCTTCCAGACAACGGATCAAGGCCTCCTCGTCAATCACATCACCGCGCGATGTATTGACGATATAGGCTTCCGGCCGGATAAGCGCGAGACGGCGGGCCGAAATCAGATGATATGTCGCTGGCGTGGAAGGGCAATTGACCGAAACAATATCAACCCGCGCAAGCATCTGATCGAGGCTGTCCCAGTAAGTCGCTTCCAGCTCGGCCTCGGTTTCAGGGTTGATACGCCCGCGATTGTGATAATGCACCGAAAGTCCAAACGCCTTTGCCCGGCGGGCAACCGCCGTGCCGATCCGTCCCATACCGACAATGCCGATACGCTTGCCCCAGATCCGGCGCCCCAGCATCCATGTCGGAGACCAGCCCTGCCAGCCCTCAGCATCCGGACCAGCCAGGAAATGCGCCCCTTCGGCCAATCTTCGCGGCACGGACAAAACGAGCGCCATTGTCATATCTGCCGTATCTTCGGTCAGAACATTGGGGGTGTTGGTGACGGTAATGCCTTTTTTGGCCGCAGCATCGACGTCAACATTATCGATCCCGTTGGAAAAACTCGCGATAAGCTTCAGCTGCGGCCCCGCTTCCTCAATCAATCCGGCATCAATCTGGTCAGTCAGTGTCGGCACCAGAACATCGGCTTGCTGCATCGCGGCGGCAAGCTCAGCCCGGCTCAATGGCCGGTCATCATGGTTGCAGGTCGTATCGAACAGCTCGCTCATCCGCGCTTCCACGGGATCAGGTAGCTTGCGTGTTACGAAAACGGCGGTGGTCTTCCGGTTTGTCATGGTTCTGCCGGTGGTTTAACAGCTCTTTAAACAGGTCTGGCGATAATGCACATCTTGCGAAACTTTTTCCACCTGAGTAATGGCATCCCCGGTGAAAAAGCATAGGACCGGATTCTGTTTTCAGGCGGATGAACGGAAAGCGCGGCACCGGACTTATGAGCCGTTTTTCGAGGAATGAAAATGCTACGTCGTATCATCACAACTCTTCTGTGCGTGCTCATGGTCGCTGCTGTTTTCCCGACCGGCCCTGCTTTTGCACAGGCGCAGACGGAGCGTCGTGGTGCTTCCGGTCAACCCCTGCCACGCTTCGCCATCATTCAGGCAGACAGAGCACGGATGCGCGTTGGGCCCGGCTTCAATTATGCGACCAGATGGATTTACAAGCGTGCCGGCCTCCCGGTCGAAATCATTGAGGAGTACGGCACATGGCGACAGGTGCGCGACTCGGACGGCACGACCGGCTGGATGCATGTCTCGGTCCTGTCATCAAAGCGCAACGCTATGGTCGCGCCATGGCTGCGCAACAGTGAAGAAGCGCAGAACTTCGAACTGCAAAGCAGCCCCAATGACTCAGCCCGCACCATCGCGCAGATTGAGCCCGGCGTTATCCTGCGCATGAAAGAATGCGACGGCACATGGTGCGAAGTCGAAGTCAAAGGCGTATCAGGCTATATTCAGCAGGACGATCTTTGGGGGGCTTACCCCGGCGAAGCGTTCAACTGACGCCGGGATTGTCGTCAGACACCAGTCACCCGGATCTGAAGTTCGTCTCATTGCTCCGCTTGCTCTGAACGAACGCCAGGTCCAAGCACGATCCGTAGATTCAATAGGTTCGAGCGTTCTTTGTGCATCCGAATGAATGCACCGCGCTCTAGCAGTTTTTTGTTTCCAGGATAGCCTCTTAAAGTCGAAGCGCAAGGAAGGTTCGGCAAACGCTCAGACACAGCTTTCCATTCAGATTGTCCGTTGTCATATAAAATGGGACATCAGAGCGGCTTGAGCATTGGAGGCTCTGGCTGGTTTGTGTGATTGATTATGCTGCTTGTTTTTGATGT
>NZ_SMAR01000063.1 GCF_004342225.1 Martelella mediterranea
GCTGAACTCATCCCGTGCTCCCGGCAAAGGTCAGGTACAGGAACGCCACCTTCTGCCTGACGCAGAATGCCGATAATCTGGGCTTCGCTAAATCTTGTCTTTTTCATCAAAATCTCCTCGGTCATAAAGCCTGAGAAAATTCTACTTTCAAAGCCCATTATTTTTCGGGGGGATTACCGCATACCCGATCTTTTCCGAGGAATAGCCAATCGGCGGAGCGTCCGGCAGCCGGTCATAGGCCTTTACCAGAGAAGTCAGGATCGTCATCGTCTGATCTCCGGTGAGCCGGGAGACGGAACCTTCACCACGCCATCTTCCAGCGTCGCGTGGAAAAACATCGATGGGCGGCCCTTTGCGCCATGATCGATGTCATAAAGCATGAAGCCAAGATCGCGCGGTGCGCCAAAGCCAAGGCTTGCCGTCCGGTGTTCAGCATCAGCCTGCGGCAGTGGTGCATCCGGCTCGATCAGTTCGAAGGCAGCGGAAAACTCGCGGGTGCCCAGGCAAGGCTGGTTGAAGCACTGGCCCTTGCGGGCGCGACGATTGAAAGTATCGAGATGCTTGCCCTCATTGTCTTCCGGGCCAGCCCGTTCCGTCATCTCGAAATGCGCTTCGATGATATAGGCAGGCTTTACCAGAACGGTTGCGGCGCGCTGCTGGCGGTCCTCGTCCACAAGAATGCCAAGCCCGCCGAGATCGCCCCGGTTCATCGCCGACTTGATGTTGCGCTGAGACGCCTTGTGACCGACCTCGTTGCGCCGGATCGACTGGAACCGGATCGGCTCCAGAACATGAATGGCATCGATCACCCAGCGGATCGCCGGTTTCCAGTGCACCGCCTCCAGAATGCCGCGCGCCGCCGATGGCGTCATCACATCATAGGAAACCCGCTCCACCTTCATCTCCGGCCGCGTGAAGCAGCCATAGTCTCCCCAGACCTTCAGTCGGATTCCGTAAGGCAACTCTCCCCCCCTTTACCGGTGCTGCGCTCACACCATCGTATTCTCCGCCGCCAGATAATCGGCATCCTCCCATAACAGGCCGATTTCGGCGCTGTAGAGCGAGGCATTTTCAAGCACCGCGAACTGATCGCCGCGCAACTCCGGCTCGACAAAACGCACTTGTCCATTCGCCAGAAGCAGCGCACGCGCCTTCGGCGGCACCTGCACCACGTAAGATTGCAACAATCTTGCGATTCGGCCAGAGTAAATACTGTCGACGCGAAGCTTGTCGATTGCATCCTTCGCCTTTTGATCGAAAGGAATCACAACCGGCTCCATGCCGCTTTCGATCATCCGGAATTTTTCCGCTGCCGTACGATAGCCGAAATCGGTGCCTGCGCCTGTTACCGAGAAATCGTCGAGAATTGACTTGCCATCCAGCCCCTTGTCGCCAACTCGCCAGTAGACCTCCCGGAAATAATCCTCGATGGCGGCAAGCGACAGCAGGTCATCGTGGTTGTCGATGATCCGCTTCATATCGCCGATCAGCCCTTTGACCTCGACGGGCGCTGCGTAATCCGGCGGTGTGAACACCGTGACCAGACTGTCTTCACGCAGGCGTCCGCCCTCTCGATTGCAGCGCCCGGCGGCCTGGACGATCTGGTCCAGCCCCGCCTCGGCGCGATAGACCGATGGAAAATCGACATCGACACCCGCCTCGACCAGGCTGGTGGCAATCACCCGGCATGGTACCTTGTTGTACAACCGTTCACGTATATCATCCAGAATGGCGCGGCGATGGGCCGCGCATTGCCGGGTCGTCAGATGAACAAGGCCGGAAAGACCCTGCTCTTTCGCCTGTTTGTAAAGCTCCAGTGCATGGCGACGGCTGTTGACGATCACCAGTGCCTGGTCCTGTTCGCTTAGCGCTTCAATCAGGGCATCATTGTCCATATCCCCGGCATGGCGGATCTTCGCGCGCGCCAGCCGCATTGCAAGATCGTGCGGATCGGGCGCCAGTTCACGGGAGGCATCGAGGCTGAGGCCATCGAAGCCTTCGCGCTTTCCAAGCGCCGGCTGGGTGGCGGTGCATAGAACAATGGTACAGCCATATTGATCGGCAAGCGCTTCAAGCATCCGCATGACCGGCAACAGATATTGCCGGGGAAGCGTCTGCGCCTCATCGAGAATGATGATCGAACCGGCTATATTGTGCAGCTTGCGTGCCCTTGACGTGCGCGCTGCAAACAGGCTTTCGAACAATTGCACATTGGTTGTAACAACAACCGGCGCTGCCCAGTCTTCCATTGCAAGCTTCAGCTTGTCATGCTGCTCCGGCGGCGCCTTGCGGCTGGCGGCGTCCTCATCGATGGAGGAATGATGTTCAAGGATGATCTGCTCACCCTCCCGCTCAAGCACATTGCGGAAAATCGCCGCCGTCTGCTCGATGATCGAGGTGAAGGGGATCGCGTAAATGATCCGTCGGTGGCCGTGGGCTTTTGCGTGGTCGAGTGCGAAACCGAGCGAGGCCAGCGTCTTGCCGCCACCGGTGGGAACGGTGAGCGTGAACAGACCGGGGGCAAGCGCCGCCCTGCCCCGCACATGATCGAGAATAGCGCCGCGCAACCCGTTGAGATTGCCGGAACGCGAAAACCCGGCCATATGGGCTTCATAACGCGCGGATAATGTCGGCAGCAATGCCTGAAGTTCCGGCCACTGGCGGTCTATCTGCCGGTTTTCAAGCGCGGCGTAAAAAGCTTCCGTGTCGCGAAAATCGGCATCAACCAGACAGGAAAAGATCATCCGCCCCATCAGCGACCAGGCAAAATACCATTTCTTCTTGTCATCGCGCGGAAAGCGACTGAACAGCGCATGCGGCACCAGGTCTTTCGGCAATTCTCCGAGTTCCTCGCGCCAGTCGGGATTGATCTCGGGGCAGTTTTCAATGCGCCAGTCGAGGCAGGCATTGGTTTCGTTCTTGCGGTCCGGCAGGCCGGTATGGTGACCGAGGATGGCATAGGCAATCACCTCCGCCATCGCCTTGTCATGGCCGGTCATCACCTCAAGCAGAACCTTGCCACCGGCAGTCGCATGGTCGACGGACAGTTTCTCGCCCGCGATCCGGCGCTGAAAGCGCGGATTATATTTGCCAAGGTCGTGAAAAAGGCCTGCTGCGAAGGCAGCGCGCTCAAGCCCAAGCGGCGCGGCGCGCATCCCTGCCAGATTTGCGGTTGCCAGCAAATGCTCTCTCAGCAGCTGCCAGTCATTTTTGCTAAGATCGTGACCAGAATGGGCAAACCAGACCATTGAAGCGTATCTGTTGTTAGAAAATCAGCAATCACAATTTATTATTGTGAAGGGTAGCGTTATCGCGCATTCTCTTCAACAAGAAAATAAGTTTTCTCTATACCTAGAAAACTATACCGCTTCTTATACGTCTTCCTCTATTTCAACAGAGTCCGATCCTGTGACAACATAAAAGATCAAAAAAGGTAAAACCTCAGAATAAGGACAGCACGGAAAGCACCGCTTCTGCAACCAAGCTGCCTCATGCAGAATAACACTCAACAGCAAGACAATCTGCCGCCTCGATCATATATGCATTCAATGATCTTTACAGACAGATCAGCATTACCCGCGCCAGGCAGGGGAGCCCACCTCCCCCGCCATAGCCAAAGATCGGCCAAGGCGCTTACTCAAGCCGGCCTCGCCATCATTGCCGGACAGCTCCGACATCAGCCTCGCTCACTGCTGGCGCAGAATTCCCCCACGCATTGCGCAGGAAGGTTTCAAGCTTTGCAATATCAGCATCAGACAAACGGTCTGCGAATGCCGGCATCTGCAAACGCTCCGGTCGTTTCTGCGTGGAGGGCATCGCCGCTCCATGAAGAATGACCTCGGTCAGCCCCTTGGTCGTGTCTGCCAGCACCAGAGAGTTTCCGGCAAGAGCCGGGAAGACTCCCGGTGCCCCTTTGCCATCCGGCATATGGCAGGCATTGCAATTATTGAGATAAAGCAGTTCGCCGTCCGTCAGGTCGGTCGCAGCCTTAAGCCTGGCCGTCGTCGGATCGTCAGCGGCATCGATGCGGTCCGTGGTACGAACATCCGGCACCGGCTGAGGGTTTGGCTTGACGTCAGAGATCGCCCGCAGATAGGCGACCATGGCATCGGCGTCTTCATCCGTCATGTATTGCAGGGATTCCTCCACGACAAGCTTCATCTCGCCAGCAACAGCATTGTGCGCATTTCGCCCGGTCGTCAGGTAGTTTTCGATATCCTGATCTGTCCACGTCTGGAGCGACGACTGAGCCGTTCGCAAGTCAGGCGCCGACCAGCCGTCAATTTCACCACCGGTGAGAAAGGCCGGATTATCGGCATTTTTGCCATCTTCAGCCATAAACCATGTCCGAGGGCTGTGGCAGGCAGCACAATGACCAAGAGCTTGCACCAGATAGGCACCACGCGTCAGCTCGTCACTGCCTTGCGCTTTTTCATCCGGGCGGAAGCCCGGCTTGTCGAGCGCCAGCCAGTTCCAGGTGCGAATGCCCCAGCGCTGATTAAAGGGAAAAGCCAGATCGGTTGCTTCGACAGGGTTATCCACGGCTGTGACGTCGTTGTGGATATAATCCCAGATCGCCCGAATGTCTTCTTCCTTCATATGCCGGTAATTTTCGTAAGGCATCGCCGGATAAAGGTGAACACCGCCGGGCGCAATGCCGTCGACCATCGCAGCGTGAAACTGATCATAGGTCCAGTCGCCGATACCTGTCTCGCTATCCGGCGTGATGTTGCTGGACCAGATCGTTCCCATCGGGCTTTCAATCGCCCGCCCACCGGCAAACGGCTCACCACCTTCAGCGGTATGGCAGGCCTGACAGTCTGCCATTTGCGTGACATATTTACGCGCTCCCGGAGAGGCTTCGTCAGCCTCTGCGACGCTCTGATCCGGCTTGGTCAGAACAGGCGGCACGAATATGATCGCCGCGAGCGCCACGACGCCGATGACGACCAGAGCAAGAATGATGCGAAGAAAGGTTTTCATAATCTGCACTCCTCACATCAATGGCCGGGGGTTGGGCAGGTAATCCTTACGCAGAGCATCAAGAGCCCAATAAGCCAGCCCACCGACAGCGCCTGTCGGGTTATACTGAAGGTTCTGCGGGAATGCAGATGCCCCCATGACCCAGACATTGTGACAGTCCCAGCTTTGAAGATAGCGATTGATTGCCGAGGTCTTGGGATCGGTGCCCATAATGGCACCGCCGACATTATGGGTCGACTGGTAAGGACGCACATCATACTGAGCGCCCGGCGCCTTATAGCCTGATGCCATCGAATCCGGGTTCATGCTCCGGGCGATTTCTTCGATCCGGCTCTTCATAAACTGCGTCATCCTGATGTCATTGTCTTTCCAGTCAAAGGTCATACGCATCAGCGGACGACCGTGCCGGTCTTTATAAGTCGGATCAAGATCAAGACAGGTATCGCGGTAGGCCATATTGGAGCCGTGCGATCCGATTGAGAGATTATGGCCGTACCATTCACCAATGGCAGCTTTCCAGCCAGCCCCCCATGACGGCGTGCCCGGCGGCAGAGACATCTGCTGGATCGGGCGCCCGCCACTGTGGCTGCCGGTAATATAGCTTCCGCCAATAAAACCCTCTTTGCCGAAGTCGATCTGAGACATTGAAAAATCATCAATCGACATCCCGCCGGAACCGGTACCCACAAACGGGTTGAACACTTTATCCTTAAACCAGAGACTGGTTCCGCCCGTCATCTGATAGGAATAGTTCCGACCGACGACGCCTTCTCCCGTATCGGGATTGTAGGGTTGTCCGATTTCCGAGAGCAGGAGAAGGTGAACGTTGTGCAGAGAATAGGCACACACCAAAACGAGATCGGCGGGCTGAAACACTTCTTCTCCGGTATTGTCATCGAAATAGGTCACACCTTTCGCCGTTTTGCCATCGGCAGCCTTTTCGATTTTCAACACCTCACATTTTGTCTTGTAGCTGAAATTCGGTTTACGCTTCAGCGCATCGAGAATGCAGACCTGAGGAGATGACTTTGAGTAATTGTTGCAGCCGAAACGCTCACAAAAACCGCAATAATTACATGGACCGAGCTGCATTCCATAGTCATTGACATACTCAATCGAAGCATTGGCCGCTGGACGTGGGAACGGGTGATACCCCATCTTTGTTGCAGCGGCGGCAAAAAGATCTGAATCCCAGGTATTCTTAAGCGGCGGCATCGGATATTCACCCGAACGCGGCGCCTCGAAAGGGTTGCCACCTTCCTGAATCTCACCATTGATATTGCCCGCCTTGCCGGCAATGCCCGCAACGCTTTCAAACTTGGTCAGAAACGGCTCCATTTCGTCGGCCGTCACACCCCAGTCCTGCAATTGCATGTCCTCGGGAATAATATCTGCGCCGAACGTCTCCTCGACATAACTGCGCAGTCTGTACTCCACTTCCTGAGGCCGCCATGTCTGGCCGTTCCAGTGAACGCCGGCACCGCCAACCCCGTCGCCAGGCAGAAACGAACCGAGATGCCGATAGGGAAGCGCCGTCTGCTGCGTGTTGTGACGAATGGTCAGTGTGGAATTCACGGGTTTTTGCATCAGGCCATAGCGGATGCCGTATTTCAATTCGTCAAAGATATCGGGATACTGAAAATCGGGAACTGTGCTTCGATCCTCCCCGCGCTCAAGCGCAAGGATATCGAGACCTTCGTCCGCCAGCTCCATACCCATAATTGCCCCGGTCCAGCCGAGCCCGATGATAACGACGTCTTTTTTGGGATCAGTTCTCATGGTCAGGCCCTGTCTCCGTTGATTGCTACAGGTCCGAGGGGGTATTCTACATTCTCGCGCCCCGGCCAGGAGGTGTAGGCGCCACGCGCGCCCGGAAACCCGATATAGACCCAGGCCTGCATGTCGTAATTGCCGCCATAGCTGGGATCGGCGAAATAACCTTCCTTGGTATTTGCAAGAAGGAACGAGAAGAAATCTCGTAATTCGGCGGCAAGTGGCACGTCCCCATTTTGCAGGGAGGTCAGAGCAGAGTCCTGCTTGTCAGTTGCCAGCTTTTCAAACACGTCGCCGTGCTTCTGCCGACACCAGTCCTGAAAAACGGGAATCGCCTTGCGATAGATTTCCGCTGGCGTGAGCGGGCTTTGAAATCCAAGCGTCGGCTCCGCGGATGGATCGAACGGGCCCTGCATGTACCAGGTGGATGCCTTCCCGAAGCTTCCTGCCAGTTGCCGGTCGATGAAGACCGGCACGCGACAGTCAAGCGCGCCGGGCCCTGCGCCGTCAGACGGGATAAGACGATCACAGGCAGCCATCAGAAAAGCCCACTCCGCCTCATTCAGATAGACCCGCTCATACTGATCTAGCGGCGGAGGTGCTTCTTTCTCGGGTGCTTGCGCCTTAACAGAGCCTGCAAGCGAAGCGATCGTAACGCCTGCTGCGGTTCCCTTCAGGAAACCGCGGCGGGATGGCCGTCCTGGCATGTCACGCATGGTTTATCCTTTCGCCGGTTCAGATTGATATCACCCCTCTCGCCGTACCGTCCCAACCCTAAACTCTGGAAACAATGCGGATTTCGCCATCACCGGCAAATCTCAGGATGATTACCAAACATATGAAAAATCATAATAATTTCAGATACAATTATATTGTATCAATTTATAAAAATGAGAAAGAATAAAATGACATTTTCCATAACAATATGAATTTAAAACAATAATTCTATTCGCCTGGATATTAACAATCTTCGGCAAACTACTTACGGTTGCTTCATTGAAACAAATAAAATTATACAAAAACACACCAGTTATTTTCTGTCCGACCGCCTGGTCACGCCGCTTTGTACCGCCCGGGCTTTTCCACGAAGCAGAAGTTTGCCGATGCCATTCAAAGCAAGCTTTCAGGTAAACCAGAAACCAAAAACAGTGACTGCGCCCTCCCGAGCCAGGCAGACAAGACAGCGTGAGAACCGCAGCAAGCAATGCCCTGCTGCTGATCAGCCCGGCGGCCCGTTTAGCCCCCGGAAAAGAGAGGATCGTTGGTCTGCAATGATCTGTTTTGTGGTTTTTCCGGAAATTGTTTTTCAATGGCTTGATCAAGGAAACAAAAACGCTTATCAGGGCCGGACCGGAGAGGTGGCCGAGTGGTCGAAGGCGCTCCCCTGCTAAGGGAGTAAGCGGGCAACCGCTTCGAGGGTTCGAATCCCTTCCTCTCCGCCATTACCTCGTCCCAAGATCATGATTTTATTCATGGTTTTCTTTCCAGTATTGGTTGAGGTACATTTCAAGGTACATTCTGGCACGAAAGTCGAGGCTGCGCTTTCTTGTTCTGGTTTTCCGACTCTGCCTTTCCTACCGTAGCCGATGAAGCCGGCGTTCTCTATCGTGGCTGGTTCGTTTCCTTGTCATTAACCGTTTCTCTCGTACTGACTTCCAGGATGCCGGTATCCTGCGTGATGTTCTCGAGCATTTTCTCGAGACGTTTACCGACAAGTTCGCGGTCCTCAATCAGCGCTTTTGCCATTGCTTCCAACTCGGGTTGATTGCGCTGGAGGATTCCGGTGGCCAGGGTCTCCGCGTTCAGGAGACGCTGCTGGACACGCTGTCTCTGGACGGGGTCATGGAGTGCGAGACTGTCGGCATCACCTCGATATACAGGCCCATAGGCGCCAAGCCCCAGTTGCTGGTCGATCTGCAGGGCCATGTTTGTGGCTCGGGCCAGATCTGACTGCCGGCTGCCACCCGCACCTGCCGAAATTTCGCCGAGGACGAGACGCTCCGCCGCCCGCCCGGCCATCAGGCACGCGATCCCAGCGTGGAAATCACGCAGCAGGGATTGATTGCGACGGTTCTGCGTCACTGTTTCGCCGCCCAGCGGTTCCAGCATGATGCGCGTGACCGGGCCGAGCGCGAGCGCGGTGGCGACGATGGCATGGCCGCACTCATGCAATGCGATGCGCCAGTCGAGCGCCTGATCGGCCTCAGTGTGGGAATAGCCGATGAGCGTGCGGAGGTCGTGGAGCCCAGGCATCCTGTTCTG
>NZ_SMAR01000064.1 GCF_004342225.1 Martelella mediterranea
TTTTTGAGCAGGCGCAGTTCCAGCGTTTGCTCGGCCACGACCTCTTTCAGGTCGCGTGTTTCCCGACGTAATGCCTTAACCTCATCCGTCGTTGCTGCCCGTGCCGTATCGCCGGCCAGGCGCCGCTTGCCGGCCTCTAGGAACTCCTTCGACCAGGTGTAACATGCTCTCGGCGATACCCTCACGGCGGCAGAGCGCGGCGATACTGTCTTCGCCGCGCAGGCCTTCCAGCACAATGCGGATCTTCTCCTCAGCGGAATAGGTTTTGCGGGTGGCTCGGCGGATATCATTGATCGCCTTGTCTGCCGTCGGTTTCTGCTGACCGGATTTCTGTCTCATCGTCACTTCCTTTGCGTGAGCTATGATGAGCCAAATTCCTCCCTTAAGCACGCTTTCGATTTGTATAGCCACCAAGCGCTTGGTCCCGAACATATCCTTGCCACTCACAGTGAAGGCGAGCCGATCGAGATTGATCCGCACGACGCCCACCACCTCGATCAAATGCTTTATGGCGTGCTGGACTGGTATCTCGTCGTCCTTGCTGACACCGAGCATAGAGACGGGCAAATCGGCATTGAAATCGGCGCTTGGCACGTTAGGCCATACGCTAAATGACGCCCATTGGGCCGATCATAACGAGCAGCAGGACGAGGATCACGACATCCCTGATGACGAATGGGCCAGAATTGTAGCCCGTTGCGCAGAAGCCAAGCTCGAAGCATCGCAGCGTGTCGTCGAGCTGCAAGCAGCTTACTCGGCGCTTCGGGAGGCCCAAGAGAGTTGGGTCCAATCTCTATGCGGACAAATCGCCAAGCTGGATTTGCAGATCGCCGCGCCGCGCTGACAGGAGCCGGTGTAGGTCGTGCGACACTTGCCGCCACCTCGAAATTTGTGGCGCAATCGTCCACCGCGTTACGCAGCATGCCGGAGCTTGGCTTCCGCGTTCTCTGCTTGATTGATCACCGCTCGCGTTCTGTAAGAACTGGTCGAGGACAGCACGGCGGGAATGCCTGTCGAGTGCATCAACGGTCCCCCGGAACTCCAGGCCGTCGAGCAGAGCTTCGATATAGCCGGCAAGAAGTGTCTGCGACCATTATCAGCGCCGTGTCGAGCGAATGGATGTACTTGCACGTGACCGTTCACTTGGAGTGGCCAACCAAAGCGGCGATTGTCACCTCCGTGAAGCCGAGGTCATTCGCGACGCTGGCAAAGCTGTGCCGGAGAATGTGCGGTGTAATCCCGGCGAACGGTGAGCCGTCGAATATCTGCTTCCAATGATTTGGGAAGCTGCCGAAGGCCTCAGACGACCCTCCGCCTCTGCTGCATCCCTCAATGGCACAGCTCTACCGCTCGCGCGTCCAGGGTCTCTACGATGCCTTGCAGGCCGAGGACGAGGAAAAGCGCACGGAAGCCGCCGATATCATCAGGACGCTGGTTGAGGACATCGCGCTGACGCCGGTGGACGGAAAAGTGGAGATCGACGTGCGCGGTGATCTTGCTGGAATCCTTACGCTTTCGGTCCAAACGAAAAACCCCGCCAGAGGGGCGGGGTCATCGCAAGTAAAGTTGGTTGCGGGGGCAGGATTTGGACACTGTTTTGTCAGCTTGGGCGTTTAGGCATCTTGACAAGCCCGCGAATTGTAGACACGCGACCACGATCAAGTCGATGCCGTTCGTCAGATCTCGGAACGAGGCTATCCAGTGTCGGAAGTCTTTCAACGGTTCGATGTAAGCCAGCCGTAGCCCGCGTATGGTCAGATTGCGGAGGAATTCCGTCCAGATCGGCCGGCTTCTGATGTTCCGATCTCCAAGCCGAGCACTTCGCGCCGGCCGTCGGTGTTGACGCCAATGGCGATGATGACAGCGACAGAACTGATGTGAACCGCGCCGAGATTCTCGGTGTGCATCGGGAAGGTCCGTTCATCAGTCCTGATATGCTGGGCGCCCAACCACCACAGGCCAGAAAGGTCGACCGCGCATTTCTGGAAGAGCTCTTGTCGATGGCGCCTGTCAGGGTGATCACGTTCGCGCCGGAAGCCGATGAGGCGGACCTGTTGCTCAATATGGCTCGCGAAAACGGCATTCGTGCGCAACTTGGTCACAGTCCATGCCGATACGAAGTCGCCGAAAGGGTTTTCCGCCGTGGTGCAAGCGGCGCGACCCACCTGTTCAATGCGATGTCGCCACTGCATCACCGCGCGCCGGGCCTGGCCGGGGCCGCACTTGCCCATGCCAGAAACGCCGAAATCATCCCGGACCTGATGCATGTGCACCCCGGAGCCATTCACGTCGCCCTGCGTGCTGTCCCGGGGCTTTATGCCGTAACCGATGCGTCCCGCGCCACCGGCGCTCCGGACGGCACCTACCCGTTCGGCGAGGTGACCGCTCACAAGTGCGGCAACGGTCTGCGCCTACCAGACGGCACCCTCGCGGGCTCCTGCCTCACGATGCTGCAAGCCTTTCGCAATTTCGTAGAGATCGGGCTGGAGCCGGCAGAGGCAGTGCGCAGATGCTCCACCATTGCGGCCGACTATCTCGGGCTTCAGGATCGGGGACGGATCAGGAAAGGGGCAATTGCGGACCTGGTTGTTCTATCTCCTGAACTCACGCTCAAGGATGTCATTCTCCGTGGCAAGTCGGTTAATGGCTGAACTTCCAGAGGCACGGCTCGCTTGACCTACCTCCCCGGCAACGGGATCGAAACCTGTTGGCGTTTTCCGCTGCGCTTTCCTAGTTAGGACACCTCGCGGAAGGTGTCCTGCTGCAGGGAATTTCCTCCAGATTAGACAGGGCCCGGCCTGCTGTGCAATGCGCCCCTGGGACCTGAATGCGCTCAGCGAACCAACTCGAGTATTCCGAGGCTGATACCCGGCACATAGGTGACGAGTGCAAGGCATGTGAGGATCACCAGAACGAGCGGAACGAGGTGGGGGATCATACGGTCGAGTGAGACCTTCCCGACCGCACTCGCCGCGAAAAGGTTTACGCCGAAGGGCGGCGTGATCATGCCCATCGCAAGGTTCATGATCATGATCATTCCGAAATGAACCGGATTGATCCCGAACGACAGGGCAACCGGGGCGAGGATCGGTGCGAGCACAACGATCGAAGCCGAGGTCTCGACAAACATTCCGATCAGGAACAGGAAGGCGTTGACGGCGAGCAGGAAGCCGAGCTTGCTGTCGAAATTGGCAACGATCCAGTCGCCGATGTCCGCCGGAACACCGGCGCGCGTCAACACGAACGAGAACAGCCCGGCCATCGAAATGATGAACATGATGATGGCCGACGACAGTGCCGAACCGCGCAGCACACCGAGCAGATCCCGAAAGGAAAGGTCGCGGTAGATGAACACGCTGACAACAAGCGCATAGGCCACAGCCGTGATTGATGCTTCCGTCGGTGTGAACACGCCGCCATAGATGCCACCAAGAATGAGGATCGGCATGAACAGTGCGAGTGCGGCCCGCCAGAGACTTCTCCAGAAGGGTTTGCGGACGACCTTCGCCGGGCTTTCGTGCCTGGAGAAACGCGTCCAGACAACCACATAAACGCCGAGCGCTGCGGCTACAAGGAATCCCGGGCCAAGACCGGCGACAAAGAGATCTCCAACCGGCGCGCTTGCGGCGACACCGTAAAGGATCATCGGGATCGACGGCGGAATGAGGACACCGAGTTCGGCCGATGTTGCCTGGAGGGAGGCAGAGAAACCGACCGGATAGTTCTGCCGCACCATGGCAGGAATCAGGATCGCGCCGATGGCATAGGTCGTTGCGACGGAGGAACCGGAAACCGCGGCAAATACCATGCATACCACGACGCATGATATCGGAAGGCCGGCGCTGCGGTGGCCGATCACGCTCTCGACCAGATCGATCAGCCTTCGGGAGATACCACCCGTGGCCATGATATTGCCGGCCAGGATGAAGAACGGCACGGCGGCAAGCGGAAACTTGTCGAGTGCGACGAATGCCTGCTGGGGAATGACGATGAGCGGCAGGTTGGTGAAGCCGACGATGCCCAGCATTCCGGCAAGTCCGATCGCCACGGCAACCGGCACCGCCATCATCATCAGGACAATCATGGCTGTGATCATGACAAGAAGCATGGGTTCGTCCTATTCCGAGAGAGCCTGTTCGTCGCGCGGCGGCGGATCGGCCAGATGGGCAAACAGCGCCAGCATCGAGAAGGCAGAGCCCACCGGAAGGGCAAGATAGGCCCAGGACGCCGATATATTGAGACCGGCGATGTTCTGGAAGCGCACGCGCGTGACAAGCTCGATCCCGAACCACACCAATACGCTCAGCAAACAGAATACTGCCGTCGTCCCCGCGACCCGCAGCAGCTTGCGTGTCAGGTCGTTGCCAAGTCTCATCGCCATGTCGACGGCGATGAGACTTCCGGCCCTGATTGCGGCCGCCAGTGCAAGATAGGTCATCCAGATCAGGGTGATCTGGATGAACGGCTCCGTCCAGGCGGCGGAACGCAACAGGATGAATCGCGCGATGACCTGATAGGTGCCAGCCGCGAATGCAAGGGCGAGTGCGACGCAACCGAGAGCGAGTGCGATCTTTGTGATCGCACTCTCAATGCGAAGCAGGACCGAGGTCAGACCGCGCATTTTCGTCATTTAGTCTGCTCGATCTCGTTCAGTCGATCCTCTCCGAACTGCCCGGCGAACTGATCGTAGAGGCCGTCGAGCTTCGCACGGAAGGAGGCCTTATCCACGTCTTCGACAACGGTCACACCCTGAGCGCGGAGCTCATCGAGACCTGTCGAAAGTCCGTTTTCAACTTCTTCCCGGTTTCGGGCCATCGCGTTTCCGGCAGCAGTCTTAATGACTGCCTGATCTTCAGCATCCATACTGTTCCACACAGAGGGCGAAATGAGCACAACCAGTGGCGTGAACGCATGGTCGGTCATGCTCAGATATTTCTGCACCTCGCCGAAGCGGTTGTTGAGAATGGCGCCGACCGGGTTTTCCTGTCCGTCGACAACCCCCTGCTGCAGGGCCGTGTAGACCTCGGGAATGGCCATCGGCGTCGGCAGCACGCCAAGCGCTTCCCACACGGCAATATGCATGTCGTTTTGCTGGGTGCGGATCTTCAGCCCCTCGACATCCGCCGCCTTTTGAACCGGACGAACATTATTGGTCAGTTCACGGAAACCCATCCCGCCATAAGCCAGGCCGACAAGACCCTGATCGGGCATTTCATCAAGAATCTCCTGCCCGACAGGGCCGTTGAGCACCGCGTCTGCATGGTCGAAATCGCGAAACAGGAATGGGATATCGAAAATCTTGAGATCCGGCACGAAATTGGCGACAACAGAGGTGGAAGGCACCGCCATTTCGACGGTGCCGAGCTGAACGCCCTCGATGACGTCGCGATCGCCGCCAAGCGCGCCGCCGCTTTGAACGCGCACTTCAATGCGGCCATCGGTGGCCGTTTCTACCTCCTCGGCGAACTGCCCCATGGCAATGACTTCAGGGGCTTGCGGGCCGCCGACGAGGCCGACATTCAGAGTGTAATCGGCAGCAAGCGATGCCACCGGCATGCTGCCCGCCAGAACAATCGTTGTGAGGAGAGTGCGAATAGTCATGGTGAGTTCCTCCCTAGTTAAATCAATAGGCTGCAATCAATCCATCATCCAGTGGCGGGTGATGAATGGGTCGATTTGATCCACGCTGATATCGTGGCCCAGACCCGGACCCTCGGGTATAGCAATAAGCCCGTTCGCGTCGGGACGACCGGCAAAGATCGCCTCGCGTAATGGGTTGTGGCTCATGTCATATTCAAGCATAGGCATCGGCACGCTGCCGGCGCGCGACCGCAGCAATGCGCAAACCTGAAGCGCCGCCAGCATGTTGACGCCCGTTCCCCAGACATGCGGAGCGATCCGCACGCCGAAGGCGTCCGCAAGCGCTGAGATGCGCAGCGTTTCGGTGATCCCGCCGCACAGTGCGATATCCGGCTGCACGATATCGAGCGCTCCCGTTTGCATGCTGTCGCGGAAAGCCTGTACACCACAAAAGGATTCTCCGCCGGAGATCGGCAGGTTCATTCTGCCGGCGAGGCGCCGATAGCCAGGCAGATCGTCATGGGGAAGCGGCTCCTCAACCCATCCGAGATGGCAATCGGATACCCGCCGCGTCAACTCTATTGCGTCGTGCAGCGTGCTGGCCTCGTTCAGATCGATCATCAGTGGGGCTTCGGGCCCGACGATCTCCCGGGCCAGACGGATCGCCCTTTCGTCTTGGTCGGGGTCAATGCCCACGCGGATCTTGAAGGCCCGAAAGCCGAGATCGCGGTATCGCTCCAAAGCGGCTCCAAATCCGGTATAGCGATCAACTCCCGCCGCGAGAAGCGGTCCGCTGGCATAGGTGAGAACGTCGCGTCGCAAAGGTCCGCCCTGCAGAGCCGAAACCGAGCGCGCCGTCATCCGTCCGAAAAGATCCCAGCAGGCAATGTCGATCGCGCTGATGGCCATATGCGCCTGACCGCGCCGATCCGGAATCACTTTCTGCAGCAACGTCTGCTGCAGTGCCAGCGGCGCATCGGCCGCGCGCCCGAGGATGTCAGGAGCCAGAACATCCTGGATGAAAGCGCTCGCCGGACCGGGAAAGGCCCAGGTCTCGCCCCAGCCGACATGACCGGCCTCCGTTGAAAGACGGATCAGAAGAGCGCCGCGCCGGCTGAAGACACGCAGGGCGTTACCGGCCGGCGCAGGCATGTCACAGGCGACTTCAAACCCTTCAATTCGCGAGATCCGATCACGCTCGGTCATATTTCCTCCCTGAACTGTCTTTCTTGGCATTAATATATTGTATATTCTTTTTCCAATTGGTTTATTTAAGCTAAACACATAGGAAAATTTGATGATTCGAATGACTTTGGCCCAACTGGAAGCTTTTTACTGGACGGTAACGCTCGGCTCCGTCGAGGCGGCATCGCAACGGCTTCACCTGAGCCAGCCATCCGTTTCACAAAGGCTGAAGTTGTTGCAGTCTCAATTCGACATGCCATTGACAGAACGACAGGGGCGCGGTTTGCGGATAACCCCATATGGACAGGAGGTGCTGTTCCGGTCCGAGCGTATCCTGAGGGAAATCGAGGAGATGGAATCGGCCTCTGAGCCGGCGCAACTGCGTGGTCCTGTCAGGATTGGCATCGCAGAGGGACTGGCGCTCGTATGCCTTCCCCTGTTGATGCAGCAATTGCGCGATCGCCACCCCCTCCTGAAGCTGGAGATCGCAGTCGGCATTTCTTCAGACCTTGAGCCGCGGCTCCAGAGCCATGCGCTCGATATCGCATTTCTGGTGAACCCGAGCGAGCATCCGGATTTCACGCTTTCGCCCATGGGGTTACAGGAAACAAGCTGGGTTGCGGGCGCCAATTGGTCGCTGCCTGATCTCGTGCGCCCGCGTGATCTGGTCGACGTGCCGATCGTCACCAATGATCCGGGG
Organism: Martelella mediterranea; assembly: GCF_004342225.1. GTDB lineage: Bacteria > Pseudomonadota > Alphaproteobacteria > Rhizobiales > Rhizobiaceae > Martelella > Martelella mediterranea_B. The sequence continues at coordinate 7,466 of NZ_SMAR01000064.1, forward strand.
AGCATCAACTTCCGTCAGGTCAAAAGCTGGTTTGCATCCGCCGGCCTTGCCCCGCAAAGAGAAGATATCTGCAGCAGCGTCTCGATGCTGGCTCATGTGGTCACCAGCGGCGCGGCGGTCGGCGTTCTGCCGGTGCGCATGACGGAACCTTACCGGCTGCGCGACGAACTCAGGATACTGCGCACCAGCCCGGCAATACCGGCGACACCGATCCACGCGAAGTTCAGATCACAGGGGATCGATCCGGCCGCCCGCGCCGTCCTTGCGGTCATGCGGCAATTGCTTGAAGGGCTCGGCTATACCAGGAACGATTGAATTCGGCAGGAACGAAGCCGTCGTTTGCAGCGCTCAGTTCAAATCCCGGATCAGCCGCTGGAGCGGGCAACAAGATCGGCGCCGACCAGCATCTTGACACAGGGAAGGTCGGGCGGGCCGTTGATGATGTCGTCGAGCAGAGCAACGGCATGGAAGCCGATCTTGCGCTTCGACACATCGATCGTTGTCAAAGGCGGATCGCTGGTGGCACTCATCGGCAGATTGTCGAAGCCGATCAGAGAAACATCCTGCGGGATACCAATTCCATTTTCCCTCAAGGCCCTGGCAAAGCCGAACGCCATGATATCATTGGTGCAGAAATAGCATTCCGCCAGCTCCCCCCCGGACGCGAGATATTCAGACGTGCCGCGATGGGCGCCGTTGAAGGTCGATTCGACGGAGATGATCAGGGAAGGATCAACCTCGAGGCCTAACCGCTCCATATTGCGAAAAAAGGCGTCATACCGCAGTTTGAAGTTGGTCGTTCCAACATGACTGGCGACGAAGCCGACTCTCGAGAAGCCGCGCGATTTGAAGCGTTCCAGCACCTTGTAGACGGCATCGATATTGTTCATGTTGACGAAATTCGCTTCGACAACATCATGAAAGGTATCGATGAACACGATCGGCGTGCCAACGCTCTGCAGCAGGCGGATGTCCCCCTCGCTCAGTTCCGTTCCAAGCGCGATGATGCCGCTGACGCCGGCTGCCCCGGCAACCGCTTCCGCGATCGCCGCAATGGTTTCGCCGTCATGGCTCGTAACCTCAAGCGCATAACCCCTTCGCAGCGCCTCCTGCGACATGCCGTCGATGTAATCGGAGATGAAATGACTGTGGTCCCGGTTCACCGTCTGCCCATGTTTGGCAATCTTCAGAAACCGCAATGTCTCTTTAACTTCGCTGGAACGGCTCCGCGAGGCACGAGGCACATATTTCAGCCGTGATACGGCTTCAAGAACCCGCACCCGTGTCGCTTCCGAAATCTCTCCCTTGCCGTTCAGCACAAGGGAAACTGTCGCAGCTGACACACCTGAGGCAGCTGCAATGTCGCGAATCGTGGGAAT
>NZ_SMAR01000065.1 GCF_004342225.1 Martelella mediterranea
TGGCGTGCGGATCGGCGTCGTTTTCGGACATTGAGGGCCTCGAAATGGGCTTTTTCTTTATAATGAGTATTATGAACGATAATACAACATTATCAATCATTATAAGGAAAAGACAAGCCGTGCGCTTTTTGTCGATTTCACTGGCATTAACTGCACTTATCGGATAGTCTCAACGACATGGATTCGTACGCCGCAACACCCGCCGGAACCGTCACGACCGCCGCGCCCCTGCCGGGCTGGGCCCGCCCGCGCGGGCGCGCTACCACCGAAGCCGATGCTGCCTTCTCCGCCGCTATTGCCCTGAAATCTCTGGATGATCTCGCTCGTTCCGAACCGCCTTGGGCCGGCTGCTGGCGCGAACGGCAGGCGCTCAAATGCGCCGCTGCCGCCGTGCGTCTGTCCGGCCGCAACGAAGACGAACACGCGTTGCGTGACGCGCTTTTGCTCACCGTCGCCAGCGATGATCCGGGCCCCGCCGGACAGATGTTTGCGGCCTACAAAAGGCTCGCCGCCCGAAAACCCGGTTTTGCTGTAAAGCAGGTCGAAGACCACGCTAATCGGCTGGGGCTTGCCTTTGACAACCATCTTGCCACAATCCCGGCGCTGGCGGATACGGCGATCCGGTCCGGCCGGGCTGTTCCGTTCGTCGTGGCGGAACTTGTCGCTTCAATTCTCGCCATCCGCCCGGATGCCGAGCCGCTGGCCTGGGCGATGGCCGACATGATGATTGCAGCCCAGCTCAAATGGGACCGGCCCGTGCCGCTGTTGATGGCGGAGCGCTACGGCCCGGCGTTTCGCACCATCGGGGGCAGGGGACGCGTGCGCCCGGGCGAACCGGTTTTTGCCCGCGCCATCTGTCTCGCCATCGCCGACGGGGCCGGGGCCGCACTGGGCGCGGCCAATGCGATTGCGCGCCGCGCCGACACGCTTATGGCTGTATCGCCGAAGATCCGGACAAAGGGCGCGGGCCCTGTCATCCAGAAACTGCTGGACGCAGACGCCATGCCAGCGTCAGCCCCCGGCAGCAACCTCTCCCGCTGGGCCGCGACCCGCCTGTTTGAACGGCTTGAAAGTTTCGGGGCCGTGCGCGAACTGTCGGGCCGGTCGTCGTTCCGGATTTATGGGTTGTGATGATGGCTGCAGCAGCAGATAACAGACCGTCCCGCCGCAAGAATGCCAATACCGCAGCCGGACGAGACGGCGCGAACGCCGAAGATGACCATCTGTTTGATCGGGAGCTGGATCAGTTGCCGCCCGCGTTGCGCTGGCGCGAATGGATGCTCAGGGTCGAGGCGGTGATCTTTGCTGCCGCCGAACCGGTTACCCGCGAAACACTGGCCCGCGTGGTTGGCAAAGACTGCAGCATCGATCTTCTGATCGACGATCTTCGCGAAGAACTCACCGGTCGACCCTACGAGATCGTCCCGGTCGCCGGCGGCTGGCAGCACCGAAGCCGTTCGGCTTACGCCGATGCGATAAAAGCTTCGAATGCTCCGACACGCGGCGCGGCAACGACGTTGTCCGAATTCGAATCCACGGTGCTGGCGGCCATCGGCTACTTCCAGCCCATTACCCGCGCGGAACTGTCAAAAATCTTCGGCAAGGAGGTCAGTCGCGACACAATCGGTTCGCTCCGCAACGCCGGCTTCATCGCCTCCGGCCCCCGCAGCCCGACACCCGGCGCGCCCTACACCTACGTCACGACCAAACACTTTCTTTCAGCCTTCGGCATGGAAACGCTCCGCGATCTGCCGGATATCGAGGCGCTGGAGGATGCTGGGTTGCTGAGTAGGGCCGCCGTGCAGGAGGAGGCGATGGCGGCTGCGGTGGAGGGTGAAGAGGAATGAGGCTGTTGCTACGGGCGGATTCAGGCGAGGCCTTTATCCTTCAGAGTAATTGCCATTTCGAACCTGCCTTCAGTTGAGGTGGCCTGAAACTGCGTGGCCATCAGCGAGACATGGGCTTCGAGCGGCGGCCGGAGCACGAACGCGCGGGCCTCCCGGGAAAAGTCGAGCAGATCTAGCACATCTTCTGCACCGAGAACTTCGGGCGATGCAGGGCAATGAACGCATATCTCACTTGGCATCACTGGGACAAAGCCGTTTTATGTCGCGCTCCTCGGTGATGCGGGCTAACTCATTGTTCAGCTGTCGCCCGCATTCATCGATTGAGCGGAAGACACCCGATCAGGCTTACTTCAACGCGCTATCCGCAATATCAGCGGCAGCGGAACGACGCCGGAAACCACTTGAGAACGACCATCTGTCTGTTCAAACACAACGAGACACGATCTTGCTGGAAACGGCATAGACTAAAGCCGCCTGCGCCTTCGTAAGTGCGCCATCGAGAACGGCGATGGCCATCTCCTCTCGACGCAGCGGGGTCAGTCGGGCATTCTTGTGAATGTTCATTCGGAGCCTCAGGTGAGTTCTGAAGTGTGGTAACTCCAGTCTCCTCGGTCTGCTCCGAATGGACAACCTCCTGAAAGCGCACAAGTTAGAGCGGTTCTGTGATGCCAGTGAAGGCGTAAGACGGGCGGGGCGCTATGCAGATGCCTTCTCAGGCGCAATGATTTACAATCTTGCCGCTGTCCTTGTTGCCGTCGCGCTTCTTTTTCTCATCGCGCACCATGGAGGCGGCACGCAGCAGAGCGGCGAGGAACCCGCGGCTCGCATTCGTTGGAAGGTCTCGGGATGAACTCACGGATCACCGGCAACAATAGGCCGATGCTATTTCCCGCCAAGCTGCTGCGACAGATTATTTGCGGCGATCCCGATCGTCTTTCCCATATCCGATACGACCTCGATGCTTGCCTCGGTGCGCATGAGACTGGTTGCAATGCCGGCAATTATTTGACCCGTGTGGTCCCGCACGGCTGAGCCGATACAGATCATGCCCTCGGACACCTGTCCGTCGTCGATGGAAAACCCGCGTTCACGTGTCGCAGCCAGCTCGACCATGAGCTGTTCGAGATTTTTCGCGCTTCTTGATGTCATTGCCGCCGGAAATTCGGAGTCGAACAGGTGCCGTAAACGCGCTTCAGACATTTCTGACAATAGTATTTTTCCCGTTGCGGTGAACGGCGCCGGCAAGCGCATTCCAATCCTGAAAGTTTGCCCCAATGGCTGGTCGGAGTTGCGACAGCCGATATAGACGACGTCTCTGTGATCGAGGACTGTCAGTGTCATCGTGTAGTGTCTGAATGCCGTGTCTTGCGCGAAATATTCGTTGAATATCGACACGATGTCCATTTTTGACAGAAAACCGTTTGCCCACCGCATCGTGTGCGGGCCTATACGATACGTTCCATCCGAATTCCTGACAATAAGGGCGAGTTCCATCATTACGGTGAGCAGACCGTGCACCGTGCTCTTCGGAAGTTTAAGCGAGCGGGTGATCTCGGCCGCGGACATGGGAGCGTCAACATTGGCAATCAGATCAAGGATCAGGACCGTGCGGCGCAAGGCCGGAACAGACGCGACCTGATTGCCCGCCTCGGCATTGCGAGCCTCCGTCTGAATTTCACTTGACTTTGACAAAACCATCACCCCATTATTCAATATAAAGATCTAGGTTCAATATATTGAACTTTATGGGGGGAGAAGGAAATGGTCAAGCTTAAAAATCCGGATTTGTTGCGGGACCGTTGCCTTGTCGACGGGAAATGGATTTCTGCAGGCAATGCAAAAGTGATTGAAGTTGAGAACCCGGCCACGGGTGACGTCATTGCGACCGTTCCCTCTCTGGCAGCAACGGACGTGGAACAGGCGGTCGCAGCCGCGAATACGGCGTTCGCCACATGGAGCAAGAAAAGCGCAAAAGACAGAGCGGCGATCCTTCGTCGCTGGTTCGAGCTTATGGTCGAAAATGCCGATGACCTTGCCGCTTTGATGACCACCGAGCAAGGCAAGCCGCTTGCTGAAGCAAGAGGCGAGGCGCTCTACGCTGCATCCTTCGTGGAGTGGTTTTCAGAAGAAGCAAAGCGCGTTTACGGCGACACGATACCGGCGCCAACCACTGACAAGCGCATCATCATCATGAAGCAGCCAATCGGCGTTTGCGCAGCAATCACGCCCTGGAACTTTCCGGCAGCGATGATAACGCGCAAAGCCGCACCGGCACTGGCAGCTGGTTGCACGATGGTGGTTAAGCCCGCCGAGCAGACGCCTTTGACGGCACTTGCGTTGGGCGTGCTGGCCGAACAGGCCGGTATTCCGGCGGGTGTCTTTCAGGTGGTGACCGGCGATGCCAGGGACGTTGGCGGTGTGCTGACGGCGAGCGATACCGTCAGAAAGCTTTCTTTCACCGGTTCAACCGAGGTTGGTCGTATATTGATGGCGCAATCGGCGCCGACGATCAAAAAACTGTCGCTGGAATTGGGCGGCAACGCACCTTTCATCGTCTTTGATGATGCCGATCTTGATGCCGCAGTTGAGGGCGCGATCGCTTCAAAATACCGCAATGCTGGCCAGACATGTGTCTGTTCCAACCGACTTTACGTTCAGGCCGGTGCTTATGATGCCTTTGTCGAAAAGCTGGCAGCCAAGGTTCGTGACCTGTCGGTTGGCGCTGGCACGCAGAACGACGTTTTGATTGGCCCGCTCATTGATGCGGATGCGGTTGCCAAGGTGGAGGAGCACATCACGGACGCAGTCGAAAAGGGGGCCAAGGTCGTTGTCGGCGGTCAGCGCCACAGCCTTGGAGGAACGTTCTTTGAGCCAACCGTGCTGACAGGCGTCACCCAGGCCATGAAGGTTGCGCGCGAAGAAACCTTTGGGCCGGTCGCGCCGGTTTTCCGCTTCGATACAGAAGATCAGGTTGTGGCTATGGCCAATGATACCGAGTTTGGTCTTGCCGCCTATTTTTACACCGAAGATGTACGCCGGACATGGCGTGTGGTCGAAGCCCTCGAATACGGAATGGTGGGTCACAATACCGGCATGATTTCCAACGAGGTTGCGCCTTTTGGTGGGGTTAAACAGTCGGGCCTCGGGCGTGAGGGGTCCCACTACGGCATCGATGAATACCTGGAGGTTAAATATTTTTGCTCGGCGATTGCGTAAGCGAGCCGGCATTTAGAGAGGAGTAGCAATGACAATCAATCCATTTGAATTCCGTACCGTTCCATCCATGGAGGTGGCGTGGGGCGGAGCAAAGCGGCTCGGCGACATTATCAAATCCCGGTTTTCGGTGCAAAAAGCGCTTCTGGTGACCGATGCGGGCCTTATCAAGGCCGGTCTGATCGCACCGATTTCGGAAAGCCTGAAGGCCGCCGGTATTCAGGTAACCGTGTTCGACAAGGTGGTTGCCGATCCCCCGGAGCATGTTGTGTATGGTTGCGTTGAAGAAGCACAGCAGGCTGGCGTAGACATTGTTATCGGTCTGGGCGGCGGCTCTTCGCTCGATATTGCCAAGCTTGTGTCGGTGCTGCTTGTATCGCAACAGCCGCTGGCGGAGATGTATGGCATCGGCAATGTGCAAGGTGGACGTTTGCCGCTGGTTCTCGTGCCGACAACTGCCGGAACAGGCTCCGAAGTCACCAATATCTCGATCATCACGACCGGTGAAACCACCAAGATGGGGGTTGTATCGCCGCAGCTCTATGCCGATTTTGTGCTGCTTGATGCCGAAACCACGGTGGGGCTGCCGCAGATTCATACAGCAGCCACCGGCATTGATGCCATGGTGCACGCGATCGAGGCCTATACCAGCAAATTCAAGAAGAACCCGCTTTCCGACGCATTGGCCCGTGAAGCATTGCGTTTGCTTGGTACAAACCTTATTGCCGCCTGCAGTGACGGCACAAACCGTGCGGCGCGCGAGGGCATGCTTCTTGGGGCAACACTTGCGGGGCAGGCTTTTGCCAATTCGCCCGTTGCTGCGGTTCATGCTCTGGCCTATCCGCTCGGTGGCCATTACCACATTCCGCACGGCCTCTCCAACGCGCTGATGCTGGGTCCGGTGCTGCGCTTCAACGCCAAGGCAGCAGCGCCGCTCTATGCGGAACTTGCTGACGTTCTTGGTGTAAAGGGGAGCCGCGATGTTAATGCTCGCGCCGACGCATTCGTTGCTCACATGCAGACATTGATGGATGACAGTGGTGCGCCGCGCCGCCTTCGCGATGTCGACGTCACCGACAACAGTCTTGCCATGCTGGCATCAGACGCCATGAAGCAGACCCGTCTGCTCGTCAACAATCCAGTTGAAGTAACAGAGGAAGACGCGCTTGCGCTTTATCGCGAAGCGTTTTGATGGTCATCGACTGCAACCGTTTCAAATTCTAGGGAGGAATATCCATGACTGACATTAGACTTTATATGCTTCAATCGGGCACTTTGAAATGTAAAGTGCACAACATCAAAATGAATCAGGGTGACGGCGCCGACTATGAAATTCCGGTTCCGTTTTTTCTGATCACCCATCCCAATGGCCATACGATTATCGATGGCGGCAATGCCGTTGAAGTCGCAACAGATCCGCGCGGTTACTGGGGCGGAATCTGCGACGTTTACTGGCCGGTCCTGGATAAGGACCAGGGGTGCGTCGATCAGGTCAAGGCGCTCGGTATTGATCCGGCAGATGTGAAATATGTCTTGCAGTCGCACCTTCACCTTGATCACACAGGTGCCATTGGACGGTTCCCCAATGCCACGCACATCGTTCAGCGGTCGGAATATGAATATGCCTTCACGCCTGACTGGTTTGCCGGTGGTGGCTACATCCGAAAGGATTTTGACCGTCCGGGACTGAAATGGCAGTTCCTGAATGGAACGCAGGACGACTTCTACGACATTTACGGCGATGGCACCCTGACAACCATCTTTACACCGGGACACGCGCCAGGACATCAGTCGTTCCTCGTCCGTTTGACCAACAGCAAGCCGCTTCTTCTTACGATCGATGCAGCCTACACCCTTGACCACTGGGACGAAAAAGCGCTTCCCGGGTTCCTAGCCTCTGCGGTTGACTCTGTTCGTTCGGTACAGAAGCTTCATGCCGTTGCCGAGAAAACCGGAGCAGAGGTCGTTACGGGCCACGATCCTGACGCATGGCCGAAATTCAAGGTCGCACCGGACTACTACAGCTGACCTGGACGGAAGCCGGCACGGTCGCGCCCCTTTTACCAAGAATGTGCGTAGCTCTGTAAATTCGGAGTGGCAACGGACTGGTAGAGGTGGCGCAGTCGGCCCGAAGCTACAATTTTAGCCAACTGGACACCTTCTGTAATCAGGCAATACAGCTCTCATTTTTTTGTCTTCGTCTGCGGGCATCACGCGGTTCCGTCGCAAACTTTCTGTTCATCTGATGGCGTCATAGCTTCCTGCTGATTTCCGAATTACAGATTGAGCGTTGCGTGTATGATCAGTTTCAAAGGCAGCCATTGCCCGAAAGACGTGATTTTATACGCGGTGTTTTTCTATGTTCGATATGCAGTTTCGTATCGCGATCTGGAGGAGATTATGGCTGAGCGCGGCGTCAACGTCGATCATGCAACACTGAATAGATGGGTTGTGAAATACTCGCCTCTGATCGCGCGTGAAGCACACCGTCGGAAATCAACGACCAACAGCTCGTGGCGAATGGATGAGACGTATGGCAAGGTCAAAGGTAAGTGGACTTATCTCCCCTGTTTAGTCTTCCCGAGCCACTTCAGTGTGTCCGTCATCGAATGATTATGGACGGAATGGGGTCTGGCTATCAGGAGGATCTGGCGCGTCTGATTTGTTGATTTAAGCTGCGTTTGCGTGGTGTTGCAAGCGTCGGTTCAAAATGGTCTGTTCCTTGATCCTTTTTCGCTGTTTCAGGATTTCGTCTCCTCTGCCGAAATAGACATCAGCTGGCGTGAGATTGCCGAGGCTCTTTGTTCCGTCTCAACGCCCTTGAGACGGAACAAACCGGTCTCGCCTGCAGCAGTATTCTCAGGTCTGTCGAAGCCGGGTTCCGATCAGGCTTTTTCAGTCAGTGTAGAACTCAGCATGCGCCAGTCGGCGGGAAGCTTGCGGCGTTTTCCGGTCACCTCAACCCGCGCCTTCAGCCTGATGTCGCCGCTGGAAGCACCGATCATCAGCGTGAAGAAGCCGGGTTCCACCACGCGGTAGCCTTCATAGCCGGTGAAGTTCAGTATGTCGGTCGGCACCTCGAAGGTGACGCGGGCGCTTGTCCCGGGCTTCAGGGCGATCTTGCCGAAAGCCTTCAGTTCCTTGACCGGACGCACCAGCGTGGCGATCTCGTCGCGGACATAGAGCTGGGGGACGGCAATGCCATCGCGTTCGCCGGTGTTTTTGACCGTGAACGACAACCGGACGGTGCCCTTCTCGATATCGACAGCCTCACTCTCGAGCGCCACGTCGGAATAGTCGAACGTGGTGTAGGAAAGACCGTGGCCGAAGGGATAGCGGCTGCCGAAGTGGCGGGCGATCGGCGTGCCGGAGCTCTTGAAGCTGTGATTGTAGAAATAGGGCACCGCGCCGACATTGTGCGGGATCGACAGCGTCAGGCGTCCGGAGGGTTCCACCGCACCGGTCAGCACGCTGGCAAGTGCAGTGCCGCCTTCCTGACCGGAGAAGAAGGTCATCACCTGGGCGGCAATCCTGTCTTCCGCACCGCCGAGATTATAGGGACGGCCGGACGATATGACGACGATCACCGGCTTGCCGGTCTCGATCACGGCATCGAGCAGCTTTTGCTGCACGCCGGGCAGCTCCAGCGTATCGGCGTCCGACCCCTCGCCAACTGTGCCGGTCTGGAAGATGCCGGACAGGTCGCCGACACAGACGATGGCGACATCGGCGTTCTTCGCGGCTTCCACGGCGCTCGGGATCATGTCGAG
>NZ_SMAR01000066.1:0-3607 GCF_004342225.1 Martelella mediterranea
ATCTGGAAGCGGAGCGTATCCATGAACTGCGGAAAGTGGCGCTGCAGGATGCGGAAGAAGTTAGCGACGTCACCGCTGATATCGTTGATCACCTCCGTCTTCGGCTGATGGTCCCGGCGCAGGAACACACCGCCCATGCCGACGAACGGCTCTGCATACCCGTCATGATCGGTCGCGTTGATCTTGGCGATTACGGTTTTCGAGAGGATGCGCTTACCACCGATATAACCGGCGGCGGGCGTGACCGGTGCAACCGGTTGCTGATTTACCATATCAATTATCTCACGACTCAGTCACAAGGCCGTTGCCCGCTTTTTGCGGGTACGGGTGCGACGGTTATCGTTGGGTACTGTCGGGCGGGTTTCTGACGCCAATCTAGACCCCGCCGCCAGGGCTTGCCCTGGCCACCTGGCTGTTATCGGCTCATGCCGGCCAGTCGTCCGTCACGTCGGCGAATGCAGCATCAACGTCCGCTGTTGTTGTCACGGTTCCAGCGGTGATGGCCGCATAGACTTCGGCGCGGCGGTCAAAGGTCTTCTGAACCCACTCAGCAACCTGATGATCGAGGGCGATAGCCTCGGATGCTGTGAGCTGCAGTAAGTTGCCGCCGTCTCCGTGCGTGTCGAATGCGAAAGTCCGGGTCCCATCACTTTTTGCAAGATCGGACATGCTTTTTATCAGGCCGATTGCATCGCCATCGCATTTAATCCGAACCCCATTAATCAACGGCCCCGCCACCCGCGTTTCCCATGATATTCGGGCCGCATATGCGGCAAGGTCATCCGGCGTTGGGTTTTCCGGCACAGGATTGATCGGCTCACCGCTCTCCTCGTATTTCATCGGTGGCTCAGCGCCGATGGCCTGCCAGTGACGCGGATAACCCTTGGTGCCGACACGGTTGCCATCAATCACCATTTTGGTTGGATCACTCATGATAAATCATCCTTTTCAGCTTCTGGCACCAGCAGTCCGGTTGCCGGATCAGCGTTCGCCAATGTCTTGACGACAGGATCGGCACGATCAGCGACAACATGCCATGCAATCAGGTCTGTGCAGGTTTCATATTCAGCAATGATCTCGAATGACCCGCCAGAGACCGGACCGGGGCGCACAGCGGTAAACCCTTCCTGATTTTGCAAAGACCTTACGATGGTGTTTTGCGTGAGAGCGGCCCAGGTACCGCTTGTCAGGTTGCTGGCGGCATCGATATCGACGGACGCGCGACCGTCAACGAGCCGGGAAATGCCCCAAGCCTCGACAGCGTAATGCGGGCTTTCAGTCGATGCAAAGATCAGGTCTTTGTTATAGGGGTCGAGAGGATGATCGATCAGGAAGTTCTTGGCGGCGGCATTGATGGCGCCGGGTATATTAAGTGATCCGTCGGATCGAAACTGCATCTGCCAGGCCCCGCCGCCGGCTTCCAACGACAGCAGCAGAAAATAGTATTGTCCGACTTGCTCATATGCTTGCAACAAACCTCTGATCGCGCCTGAGGCATCCGCTTGACGCGCAACGAATGCAGGCGTTGCCTTTAACGATGCGCTACCCCCAAAGCCAGTTACATATGCATCTGATGTCATTCTCGGGTTATCTGCGGCAACAGGCGCGTAACCAAGGCTAGCCTGTGCTCCCATCGTCCCGCGCGCAGCCGCCGCATCGGCATCACCCAGCAATGCCTGTGCAAAGGCTGACACACCAAGCGTATCCAGCGCTGCAGCAGCGTTTGCGTCATCCAAGAGAGTTTTAGAAAAAACACTCACGTCGGAACTTGGAAAGGCCCCAAGCGTTTCCAACGCCTCTGCCGCATCTGCATCATCCAGCAAGGATCGCGCAAATGCTGTCAGTGGCGTAAGGTCGGCCGAGGTTGCGCCATTGAAATATGGTAGCTGATCCTCCGCCGGTACCAGATCATCAAGCGCGGCCAGTGGTGTATCTTTCAGCCGCTGAATATAGCCCGCCAGCGCAGACGCGTTAGAGAGCACCTGGTACCCGTCATTTTGACGCTGCAGCGCGTATGTATACGTACCGGTTGCGCCGACCCATGCCGTGGCGGCGGTGATCTGGGTGTTGCTGTCGATGGTTTCGATCGGCAGTGGATTACCGGCAGCCTCCGGATAGATGACGCCACCGGCAATGACGGCCGTCTGCCAGCCCGTGTCTATGCCGGTGACGATCCTGGAGCCATTGGTCAGCGTGATTGTGCCTGTTTTGTAAGTGGTCATCTGAGCCTCAAACGTAGCCGGTCACATCGGCAAGCAGGTATTTGAAATGTTCGGTTTTCACCGGCTGGCCATTGTAAGGAATTTGGGAGCGGAATGAGTAGCCCCACTGCACAGCGCCGTCGGTTTGAACTGTTCCCTGAAGAGCCAAGTTTTCGAAGGCTGCACTCGATCCGTTCCAAAAGGCCCGGTACCAGGCCAAATTCTTCAGACCGTTCGGATTGCCGGATTCTTGAATGAGGATCGGGGCGTTTAGCGGGATGATGGCGAGTGTGCGAGACGGATCATATTGCGTGATCCGCAAGGGGCGATCAGAGGAATGCCATACGGTCTCGCCAGCGGCGTTAAAGATCTCCATGCCGAAGTTCTCGCCGGCGGGGTTATGCCCGTAATTGTCAAAGAAGAAGACATGGGCAAAGCCGCTGGCATCACCGATCAGCAATGAAACCTTTGCTGTCAGGACACCGTTTTCGTGCGTGGCGCGAATATGGAATGCTGCGTTGAGAGATGGCGATACGCCAATGACGGTATCCGGTGAGCAGGTCACTGCAATCGTCTGTTCACCGTTCGCACCTTGCCCATAAAAGGATTGCTGGTGGACGACATGCCAGGTGCGGTATTTGTCATCGAGCTGAACCACGTGGTCGTCATTGATCGCGGTGAAACCGAAAGCCATGCGAATTGCGCTCCAGATCTGTTTGAGTTTAGCCGTAAAGGCCGTAAAAAATCGTGAAAGTCGTGCCAAAGTAATTGATCCCCACATTCCAGATGAGCGTATTGCCGGAAAAGCTGACATCGAGCAGGTCGTATTGCGTTGTCAGCGGTGCAGTCATGTAAAAGGGCATGCCTTCGGTCAGCCGTGCGTCGACGAGTGATCCGCTCGCCGAAAAGCTCACCCGGCCAAGAAAGCGACCACAGTATGTTGATGTATCGAGTAGCAGCCGACCGGCAGCATCGAATGTCTGAAGTCCTGCTGTCATCACCAGATCCCCATGCGAACGCGCAAGGTGCCGTTGCCGTCAAACACCTGGACGAGGCTGTTGGTTATTTCGAGCCGTTGACCCGACATTGCCGAGCGCACCGTCATCGTGCCGTCGGGCGCAATCACCACGCGGTTGTTGATATTGAGCTGACCGGCAATCATGGCATAGGTCTTGAGAACGCCACCCTCATACACGAAGGGCTTGCTGTTATTGTCCATGACCACGAACTGGTCGGCCTTGACCGCGAACCGGCTTTTCAGGGTCCCGCCATCGGAATAAATTTCGAGAAACAAACCGCTTTCGATGTATTGACCGCCATTGCCAGCCCTGATCATCACACTGTAACGGGCCGTGACGCCTGTCTGATTGGCCGCGACCTTGAAGGCGATCTGGCCGGAAGCGAAC
>NZ_SMAR01000066.1:3697-8798 GCF_004342225.1 Martelella mediterranea
AACCGATCGTTGAGTTCGGCCGTCAGTGAATCGATGGTCTCAGCCTGCGCTTCGTTTTCGGTGACGCGGGCCTCACGCTCGGCGATGACGGCCGCCATGGCATCGTCGATCTCCGCGCCGAAGAGTTCCACTTCACGCGCCAGCGCTTCATTTTCTGACGCTATGACCTGTTGTTGCTTGGTGATTTGAGCAACTGCACCACCAAGCTCCTGCCGCATCTCTTTACGTTCAAAAACGCCAAGCGCTGAATCGAGCGAAACCGTTGATGCAAGCTCGGCAAGCGTCTGTCCGGAGAACCTGTCGAGTTCACGCTGCATATCCTCCAGACGCGCGTCCACATCGCGGCCGATTGTATCGAGTGTGATCGAAACATCTGCGATCACAACGGGTGTCTTGACCGGAAGCCAATCCGACCATTGCTGGTTTTTAACCAGGTCAGAAACAAACTTTCCGCGTGCTTCAACCCATGTTTCGGACGGTAGCGGTCCGATCAGCCATGCATAGGGTTCTTCATAGGACGTCTTGTGGCCGGCAAAAAGCAATTGACCGGTATCGCGCACACGCACCTGAACGACCACATCCGTGACGCCATCAATGTCAGCACCGCAGGAAACCCGGATGGCGGCCAGACGGCCGACACCATTGCCATCGTCCATGGTCGCCGGTTCCACGGTCCAGCCCTGCATGACCTGCACCGGCGGTGATCCACGGCCAAGAAGGCCGGTTGTCGGCGGGATAACAATCTCCGGAGGATCGTAGTCGGCTGGATCGATTTCCTTAATTGTCACCTGACTGAGCGATCCCGGCAGCCGTGTCAGCGTTATAATCTGGAATGCCTTGTCCTGGTAATTATTCCGCGCACTTGTCCAGGTCACCACGTCACCGGCTTCCAGAAGGCGTGATGGCGGCGGCAGAACCAGCGTGTGGATCCGCATGCGGCGACCATCTTCAATCATAGTCTTTTGCAGGTGCTGGACCTGTTCCGACCAGGGCACGGCGGCAAAAATTACGGACTGGGCCAGACTGCGCCCGTCAGACATCAGCGCTGAATCGGAGGTGTATTCCGGCGCATCCTTACGCGCCCATTTGTCGCCTGGTTCAGGGTAAGATGCTGATATCGTATTATGGGTGTCAGACAGTGAAGGCCAGGGGTCGAGTTCCTGTGGCTTGGTGACAATGACATCGGCGTCCGTAAAGGCATAGACAGCAGCACCAGGACCACCCACGGACATCTTGAGTGTGCCACCGCCTTCAACAAATATTCCGTTGCAAGCAAGCCGGTATTGCTCAAGCACATCAAGTGGCTCGGCACTGACATCGATCTCGAAGCCTGCCCGGTATTGCGGCGACCCGAATACGCTCAGATCGCATTCGTTGGCGGCAGCCATCCATTCAGCTGGCGGCAGCCGGATTGCCTCAACATTCTGACCACCATAAAGCCATCGACCGGATTGCCTGATACCGCGCGCAACATTGTAGGCCTGAATAACCGGGTTGAGTGTCGGTTCCCATGTCGCAGGGTTATCGAAGCGGTGTGGTCCGGAACCGCCGACAGTGTCGTCCTTACGTGGGTCGTAGAGCGGGATGGATGGCGGCTCGGCGAGAACAGGCGGATCGCCGGAAAACAGATCGGTGTTATAACGGAAGGTGATAATGATCGCCTGTTTGCCACGGCCAACCATGGAAGGCCGGTATGGCTTTTCCGCACCGGAAAACTTGGAAAGCAGGAACGCATCGGCTGTTGTTTGGGTGCCATCAAGATACCGCACCCATGCGTGATCCTTGCCATCTTCGCGAAACTCGGCAATCGGGTAACCGCGCCCGTCATCAGCTGGTTCTCCATAGAGGATCGTGCATTTGTCGCTTGCGATCCATAGGTTCTGCAGCGCCTGCTCACCGGCTGACGATGGCAATGAACCGATCTCGATCAGCTTGGTGAAATATGCGTTTGGCGTGTCGCCGTCCGACCCCCACGTTCCCCAATATTTAAGCTTTCCAGCCGTCGCATAGCGACCGACAACAAAGGTCAGCGGCGTATCGTCGCCGGTCTCCATATTGAGCCTGACACCAAAGCTCTGCTGTTTCTGATCCTTTTTCTTGCCGAACAGCGCCCGCGAAATCAGACTTGTAACAGCACCAAAGGCAACATTGACGATTACGCCGGCGATCCAGCTTGAGGCCGCGAATGCACCGATCGCCTGACCGATCGCAACGACGGCACCAACCACCGGAGCGGCGTGGGCATGGCTGGCTGCAAACGTCAGAAATGCGATTGCTGTGATAAGTGTTCTAACGCGCATCAGCCCACCTTGAATGCAGTTTGAGCGGTCAGAAGAGGCACCGTTCCCGTTCCGGCCGGACGCAGGACAAGGATCCGCGCCCCGATCACAATCCCGAGCGCACCGACTTCGCTTCCTTCTTTCAGAAAGGCGATATCGCCGACACGCGCCATCGAAATATGAGTTTCGGGCAACATCGAACGAGCAAGATCATCAAGGCCTGAATGGCCCATTTCAGCCAGAAGTGAACGGGCGCTGTCTTCGTCATCATAGCGGCCGCGATAAGGTTCGGCCGGATCTGTTCCGGTCATCGCCTCGATGGCTCCGGCAGCAAGAGCGACGGCGCAATCATCGTGTCCCCAGGCGAAGCTGAGCGTCTTTAGTCCGGCCGTGAATGCAAACAGCCGGGGCCGCCAGTCACTGAACCTTTTGAGTTCAAGCATCTTCATTCACCTTTCTGCCCCCACCACAGCTGCCATTCACTGGCGGTCGAGGCGTAAAGCGACCATTCATCGCCCGGCTCATGGGCTTTCTGGTCTTCGTAGGAGCTTTTTCTGGGATTGATGCGCGACAGCATCGACATCAGGTCGGGCACGCAAGTGATCGTTAATTTGCCGTCTTCGCCGACGGCTGGGGTTGAAAGCGGTGCTTTGTCGACTTCCCCAACAAAATCGAGAAGCGAGCCGATCATAGCGCCGGTTGTCGGGTCGAGGTAAAGCGTATGGACTTCGACACGTGCCAGGCGGATATTGAGCGTTCTCAGCAATGCCTGGGGAACATCAGCAATCTGCGACAATGTGATCGTCAACGGCCGGATGGTCATGTCGGTCCCGCAGACAATATTGCCGACACTGATCAGCGTGCCGCCACCATAATAGGCGCGCAGTTCATTGCCGCCGGTCAGACCTGAGTTCACCGATATCGACAGATCTTCGTCACCGGACCAGACACCCATGGCTGACGGAACGCCGGTGCCACGCTCATAGGCATGCACGTAGACAAGCTTGCGTTCCGAAAGCCCGTTTTCGGCGGCATTTTCGAGCGCCGCGATAATCTCTTCGCTGGCATAGATCATGACGGTTTCCTCTTCTGGATGACTTCGATCTGTCCGCCGCGCGTCAAAGAGGATGAGGCTGTTCCGGGCTTGTGGCCGCCAGTTGTGACGATTGCCGCAAAGGCAGGGCGTATCAGCGTCACGTTTGCCGCCGTTGTCAGGGAAAATGGCAGAAGCGGAAAAACAGGAAGGTCAACCAATCCGCCGGCATTTGCCGAAACCGTCCCGCGCACTTCGTGATAGCTGGTCAGTGACCCTTGGATGAATTGAATCTTGTCGCCGATGGACATGAGATAACCGGCAGGAAATCCGGAAAGCAGCGCCACCGAACGATCAGCGCCGGTTGCGCGCACCTGGACGTTTGCTGCGCCGAGTATACGACCTTCAAAGTCATCCTGTGGCCACAGCGATGTGGGATCGCAAACCATGAATGCATCGCGTGAACCGCTCAGCGACCGGATCAAAGCCGCCGCCCGTTTCAGGTCGTTGTTGCGGCCATCATCCAGTGTGATTGTCGCCTTCCACAGTGGTGGTGCAAGTTCAGCAGCAAGCAGCTCACCGGAGCCTTGCCCCGACAATTCATCATTGCGCTGGACATCGAGTACGAATTTGGAAATCGGCAGATGGTCGAATATCGCTTCAAGGGGATAAATCATCCGCGCCACCTCGGTCTGTCCATGATCGCGTTCACCTTGTCAGGAAGTTGACGGTCATTCTCTTCCAGTGCCTGTTTCATACCGGCATAGGCGGCCTGACGGGCCTTTTCCTGTATCTCCCGGTCGCCTTGCGCACCTTCCAGCGAGATGTGGATCGCAATCGGCCGATTGGCGTTAGAGGCGGGATTGTCATTGGAAGCTGAGGAGATGAAAGGCTGATTGCCGACAACGCCGCCAGAGGCGTAACCACGCATGCCAAGACGCATCGCCTCGACCACCTGGACGCCGCCGGCGCGCGAAACATCATCCTGTGACCAGACGACCTCGCCTTTGTGCACAATCCCGGCCGGTTCGAGCTTTCCACCCTGACCGGTATAACCGCCCTTGTCGTAAAGCCCGGTCCATGCACCGGAGGCCACAGTTTGTTTTGCAATCGACATCTGCGAGCTGCCGCCGCCGAAAATCGAACCCAGCCACGAAAAGAGACCGCCACCGCCGGCGCTTCCCGACGGTTGATAGGATGACAAGGCAGAGCCGAACTGATTGAGGCCATTACCGAGAGAGCCAAGACCCTCGGTTGCCATGCCGGCATTGCCAGCAAGGCCTGACAACGCACCGGCGGCTTCCGTGGCGCGGCGGATCTGAAGGTCGGCGGCATTGGCCCAGGCAAGACCAACACCGTTTGACGTATTTCCGGACAGCATCTGAAGCTGTTGTGTGCCGCCCAGCCAGCGCGAAGCACCTGTTGCCAGACCGACGTGACCGCCCACCTGACCGGCCCCAAGTCCGCGTGTGTTTAACAGGACGTCACCACGCATGAAGCTTGAAGGGTCGACCTTGACGCCCCAGTTCTGGAAGGCATTGGCAACGAGTGAACCACTGCCATTGATGCCGACCTGTTCAAGCGCGGAATTGACAAAACCCGCGCACCACTGGGTCTGAGCGGCATTGATATCGACGCCACCGGCACGCAAAAAGCTATTGATACTGGATAGGCCACTGCTCTCTGTTGCGCCCAGCAGGCCGAAAGCCCTATCCACACCCGCAGCTGCAAGATTGCCGCCAAGCCCGTTCATGGCGATGTTGTCGTTGGCGGCAAAGCCCTGCATCAG
>NZ_SMAR01000067.1 GCF_004342225.1 Martelella mediterranea
TGTAGGCCACGTGTGCGCACTGTTCTCACCACAGGAATGCTGGAACTACTTCAAATCAACAGCATGCGTTGCAGACTAATCGCCCGATGCTCTAGTCGCTGTATTTCTTAGACGACCTGAGCGGATCAATTCTGCCCTGATGTGATGAGCGCATTCGCGATTACAAGGAGTTTGAGGACGACGCAGTGATGGCGACCTTGTGCGGTTTACCAGAGCAGCACATAGGAGGCCAGCGAAGATCCTGAGTGATCGCTATCTCGGTAGGAGCGCCCTTCAGCATGAATGTAGGGTTTATCACAAAAACGGACGGAACGAAATAGATCAGAAAACCGGCAAGCGGCTGAAGCCATGTCAGCCGCTCTGTGCCGAAAGCGCAGGCTCGCAAAAGGCCCGTTCATTCCGACGGAATTTAGCGCGTATGCAGCGCAGCACCTGAGCGCCTGATGCTCTAAAGACGAGCGCCCATATTTTCCTCGAAGAAGGACGCCTTTTTGACATCCGCCGTGACCGAAACCGGCTCGCCGACGTCACAATGTTCTTCCTGGCTCAGCCTGTGCGAGAGCGTGATGCCGTCGAAATCCGACCAGGCCAGAATATCGCTGCCCATCGGCTCGACGAGCGACACGGTTCCGCTCCATGCAGCGTCTCCCTCACGGGCAAGCCGCAGGTGTTCCGGCCTGAGGCCAAGTGTCGCCTTCTGGCCGTCCTCGACCTTTCCGGCAAAGGGATATCCGCTGACATCGAGGCTGAACGATCCGGACCTGAAGACAAGGCCGTCATTCTCGGCAGAAAACGCCCCGGCAATCTTGTTCATTGCCGGAGAACCGAGGAAGGTCCCAACAAACTCGTTGGCCGGCTTGTTGTAGACATTCAGCGGCGTGTCCAGTTGCTGGATGATGCCGTCCTTCATCACCGCGATCCGGTCGGCAAGCGTCAGCGCCTCGATCTGGTCGTGGGTCACGTAGATCATGGTTGAGCCGAGCGCCTTGTGCAACTTCTTGATTTCCAGACGCAATTCGGCACGCAGCTTGGCGTCGAGGTTGGAAAGCGGTTCGTCGAACAGGAAGATGTCGGCGTCACGGACAAGCGCGCGGCCGATGGCGACGCGTTGACGCTGACCGCCCGAAAGCGCCGAGGGCTTGCGGTCGAGCAGATGGGTAATCTGCAGCAGTTCGGCCGCCCATTTCACCTTCTTGTCGATCTCGGCCTTCGGCACGCCGGCTATCTTCAGGCCGAAGGACATGTTCCGCTCGACGCTCATCGTCGGATAGAGCGCATAGGACTGGAACACCATGCCAATACCGCGATCCTTGGGGTCGACCCAGGTTACGTCCTTGTCGTTGAAGTGGATCGTACCGCCGCTGACATCGGTCAGCCCGCCGATTGCGTTGAGCAGCGTGGATTTGCCGCAGCCCGAGGGACCGAGCAGAACCAGAAACTCGCCATCCTTGATTTCAAGGTCGAGGCTTTTGACGACATGCACGCTGCCGTAGCGAATGTCGAGATTTTCAATGGCTACAGAACTCATGGGACTTATCCTTTCACGGCGCCGGAGGCGATGCCGCGCACGAACCAGCGGCCGGAAACCAGATAGACGACAAGCGGGACCAGCGAGGTCAGGATGGTTGCCGCCATGTTGACGTTGTAGGCGCGCTCGCCCGTGGTCGTGTTGACGATGTTGTTAAGCTGGACGGTCATCGGCAGGTTGTCGCGACCGGCGAACACCAGACCAAGCAGGAAGTCGTTCCAGATCGCGGTGACCTGCATGATGACAGCGACAATCGTGATCGGAACCGACATCGGCAGAATGATCGAAAAGAAGATCTTCCAGAAACCGGCGCCATCAATGCGGGCGGCTTTGAACAGCTCCATCGGCAGGCCCGTGTAATAATTGCGGAACAGCAGCGTCATCACCGGCATGCCGAAGATGATGTGGGTCAGCACGATGCCTGGAAGCGAACCGTAGATGCCGGCCTGGGCATAAAAGCGCACCAGCGGATAGATAAAGACCTGATAGGGAATGAACGAACCCATCAGCAGGCAGGCGAACAGCACATTCGCCCCCTTCACCCGCCAGAAGGACAGGGCATAGCCGTTGACCGCGCCGAACAGGATCGAGAGGATGACGCTCGGGATCAAAATCTTGACCGAGTTGAAAAAGCCGACCTGAAGGCCGGTGCAGTCAAGCCCGGTGCAGGCGCTCGTCCACGCCTTGATCCAGGCGTCGAGCGAAAAATTCTGGGGCAGAGCAAAGATCAGCCCGAGACGGATTTCGTCCATGCTTTTGAACGACGTGACAAGCATCACGTAGAGCGGCAGCAGGAAGAACAGCGCGACGAAGAACAGAAATCCGTAGACACCGAAGCGTCCCCAGACGTGCTCGGCCTTGACCGGGCGTTTCGCGACGGATGGCGCAGTCATGATGCCCTCCCGTTCTTGCGGAAATACTGGGAATAGAGAACCGGCACCATGATCAGCAGAACGGTGATCAGCAGCACGGTCGAGGCGGCGGTGGCAAGACCGATATTGGCGCGCTCGAACAGGTTATCCATGATGAATTTGGCCGGCACCTCACTCGCCGTTCCGGGTCCGCCATTGGTCATGGCCACGACGACGTCATACATCTTGACGATCGAGATCGACAGCAGCACCAGCGAGGTGATGATCATCGGCCGAAGCATGGGCAGAATGATGGAGAGGTAAACGCGCCACGGCGGAATACCGTCGATGCGGGTCGCCGACCAGATCTGGGTGTCGATGCCCCGAAGCCCCGCCAGGATCAGCGCCATGACCAGCCCGGAACCGTGCCAGACCGTTGCCAGGATGATCGCGTAGAGCACCTTGTCCGGGTTGACCGTCCAGTCGAGCACGAAATTCGGGAAGCCGAGGTCGCGCATGGTCGCCTGAATGCCGAGATCGGGATTGAGGATCCATTGCCAGATCAGGCCCGCGACAACGAAGGACATCGCATAGGGGTAGAGAAAGACCGTCCTGAACAGGCTTTCCGCGCGCACATTCTGGTCGATGAAGATCGCCAGAAGCGTGCCAAGCACAAAGCAGATCAGCAGGAAAAAGAATGCGATAATCGCCAGATTTTCCAGCGACGTGATCCAGCGTGAGGTTTCAAAAAGCCTCGTATACTGGTCAAAACCGACAAAGTCGTCCTTCGGCAGAAGCCGTGAGCTGGAAAACGAAAGCCGGACGGACCAGAGCATCGTTCCCAGATAGGCGAAGATGACGACGGCGGCCATCGGCAGCAAGGCGATATAGGCAAACAGGTTGCGCCTGATATGCCGGGTGAAGGCGGCGGCGTACAACGGAACCTCCCTTGAAAACGGGAAGGAGACATCGTGCCCCCTTCCCGCTTTGTTGTTCCCGATTGAATGGATCAGCCGTTGAGGGCCTGGTCGAAGCGATCGACGGCCTCATCGACAGACATGTCGGTGTTCCACAGTTCGGTGACGACATCCTGGACAGAGCCATAGATGTATTCGGCCATCATCTGCGAAGCGTCCGGCGCCTGACGGCTCGGATCCGACATGATTTCAAGACCAAGCTGGGCGCAGGCGTCGAGCTTGCTTTCGTCAACGTCGGAGCGGATCGGGATCGAGCCCTTGAGGTTGTTGAACTCGACCTGTGTTTCCGGATCCGTCATGACCTCGACGAGCAGGCGCTGTGCCTTGATCTGTTCGGCATCGTCTGTCTTGGGAAAGACGAAGACGTCGCCGCCAAGAACGTAGGGGGAATCCGGACGCAGGCCGGGCAGGCAACCATAGTCTGTGCCGATTTCCTTGCCGGCCTGCTTGAACTCACCCTTGGCCCAGTCGCCCATGACCTGGAAGCCAGCTTCATCATTGATCAGCATGGCGGTGGTGTCGTTCCAGTTCCGGCCCGGGGAAGCCGAATCGACATAGGGTTTCAGCGCGATGAAGGTTTCTATGACCTCGCGGAATTCCGGCGAATGAATGGCGTCTTCATCCTTGTCTGCGTAGACAGCCTCCCAGAGTTCGCCTCCGCCGACATTGGTCAGCATCGCCGAGAACAGCGAGTTTTCCTGCCAGCGCTGGCCGCCAAGAGCAAGCGGCGTGATGCCGGCTTCCTGAAGCTTGTCGAGCGCGGCGAAGAATTCGTCCATGCTTTCGGGCGGATTTTCGACGCCAGCTTCATTCAGCGCATCGATCGAGTACCAGAACCACAACGGCATGTGAATATTGACCGGCGCGGCATAGTATTTGCCGTCGATCTTGACGGCGTTGACGATCGGCTCGGGCAGGATCTGATCCCAGTTGTTCTCCGTCGCCACGGCGTCGATATCGTTGAGCAGGCCTTCCTCAACGATCTCGTGATATTGCTGCGAGGTGTTGAACTGGGCTGCCGTCGACGGATCGCCACCGATGATGCGGTTGATGGCGGCGCTGCGCGCGGCCGAACCGCCGGCAACGGCGCTGTCCTGCCAGTTACCGCCTGCCTGATTGTAGGCATCGGCAAAAACGCCGATTGCCTCGGATTCACCGCCGGATGTCCACCAGTGAATAACTTCGGCGTCAAGCGGCTCCTGCGCGTGCACAGCGCCAGCCATTGCCACAGTCAGCGCCAGAGCGGATGCGGCATTCTTCAAAATATACATGTGTCCTCCCCAAAGGGTCATCTGAGGGACCGTATGGTCCGGTCAAAAGTGATAGCGATCTCAAAAATGGGATCGGTTCCAAATACAATGGCAGGCACTTGATTTTGTCAATGGTCCCTGCAAAAAAGATGCGTGCCTACCATTCGGGATGTTGTAATTGGCTAAAACTCGTTGAATAATAACAAAATATGGCGAGGCGCATTAGGTAACGGGCGGAGGGAAGTTCAGAAATGGCCACGGTGAAAGACGTCGCGAAGTTAGCGGGCGTTGGATCGGGAACGGTCTCACGTTATATTTCTGGAAACGGTTCCGTTTCTAAGAAATCGGCCGAGAAGATCGAACGCGCCATCAAGCAGCTCAACTATCGTCCGAACAGCATGGCGCGGTCGCTTTCCTCACGCCGGTCCGATCTGATCGGTGTTTGGGTGCCCTCGCTCGAAGGGCCCTATTATCACATGATCATCCGTGCGGTTGAGCAGGAGCTGCGCCTCCACAACAAGCACATGATTCTAGCCAATGCCGAGGATGCCAAGTCCGATGCCGACCGTCGCGCGCATTTCGACTATCTGGTCAACCGCGATTGCGACGGTATCCTGATGTCCTGTTCGCTTCAGGGCACATTTGAGCTGGCGCGCACCTGCGAACACTTTGCCAATCTCGTCCTTCTCAACCATCAGGCCGATGCGCTCGCCGGACGGTGTTTCTTCATCGATCATGAACTGGGAGGCCGGCTGGCAGCGCGCCATCTTGTCGAGCTTGGCCACAAGAAGATCGCGGTGATCACCGGCCGGCTTTCCGCGCAGGACGCCCGTCAGCGCCACGATGGTTTCCTGGACGAAATGGCCAAGCTCGGCCGCTCCGTCCCGGAGGATTGCGTCGTCGAAGGTGCCTTCAGCTACGCCGCCGCCGAACGTCTGGTCAGCGCTTTTCTGGACATGAACCTCGATTTCACAGCCGTATTCTGCGGAAACGACAAGGTCGCCATGCTTTTGATTTCTGAGCTGAACAATCGCGGCATTTCGGTGCCACGCGACGTTTCGGTTCTCGGGTATGACGATGTCGATTTCGCCGCCTATACCGCACCGCCGCTGAGCACCATCCACGCCCCGATCGATGAGATGGCCCGCTCGGCCTGCCGCCAATTGCTCAATCTCACCTACGACACCGACCTTCCCTTTCAGGAGCGGTTCGAGCCCTCGCTATGCGTCAGGCGCTCGACAGCCGCACTGGGCTGAGGGCCGAATGCAAACACCAACGCAACGAGAACAGGATGACTTCCTTTATCGAGAGCGGACGGCGCTTCCGTCTGAATGACCCGACACTGGCGCCCAACGCCGCAAGCTATCTCTGGAACCGCAAGATGATGATCCAGATGAGCGCCCGCGGCTACGCCGTGAGCCAGTATATGGATCCCGAACCGCGCAAATACGCCCATGTTCCTACCATTGCCGCACAGACCTTCATGCAGCCGGAACAGGATTATTTCCCGCATCATCCCGGCCGGTTTTTCTATATTCGGGACAATGAGACCGGCGACCTGTTTTCCGCGCCCTACGAGCCTGTGCGGGCCAAACTCGATCATTTCAGTTTCGAACCCGGCATTTCGGATATTCGCTGGGTGATCGAAAAGGACGGCGTGCGCGTTGAACTGCGGCTCGATCTCCCGGTCGAGGATGTCGCCGAAATCTGGTCGGTGCGGATCACCAACCTGACGGACGAGAAAAAGTCCCTTTCCTTCGTTCCGTTCTTTCCGGTCGGCTATTCATCCTGGATGAATCGCGGCGGTCATTTCGACGCCGATCTGAACGCCATCGTCTGCACCAGTGTGACGCCTTACCAGAAGGTCGAACAATACTTCAAAAACAAGCACCTCAAAGACATCACCTTCTTTGCCGCAGACCGAAAACCCGACCATTTCGAGGTTGCACAGGTGGCATTCGAGGGAGAAGGCGGGTTGCACAACCCGTCAGCCCTGCAGGATGGCAGGCACCTTGGGGGCGGCGATGCCAGCTACGAGAACCCGGCTGGCATCATGCAATGGGATCTTTCTCTGGACGCCGGTGCGACCGAGGATTTTCGCTTTGTTTTCGGCCCGGCCTTCGACAAATCCGAAATTGCGGCGCTGACGGAGAAGTATATCGAGGGCAGCCTTGAAACCGTCCGGCAGGACTATGACGACTACATCCGCTCCGGGCTCGGGAGCTTGGAGATTCACACACCCGACGATGACTTCGACCACTTCGTCAATTACTGGCTGCCGCGCCAGGTCTATTACCACGGCGACACCCATCGCCTGACCACCGATCCGCAGACCCGCAACTATCTGCAGGACGGTCTCGGCATGATCTTCATCGCGCCGGAGCGGACGCGGGCCGCGATCCTCAGGACCGCCAGCCAGCAGTTTTTCTCCGGCAAGGTGCCGGACGGCATTCTGCTGCGGCCCGATACCGAGCTGAAATATATCAACCAGATCCCGCATACCGACCACGCCGTCTGGCTGGTTATTGCCACCAAGGCCTATCTCGACGAGACCGGCGACCGCGCAATCCTCGGTGAAAGAATTGCCTGGACCGACAGCGATGAAGAAGCCACGCTTTACGAACATGTGACGCGGGCGCTGCGCTTTCTCGCTGGTGAGGTCGATGAACGCAACCTGCCCTATATCGCCCAGGGGGACTGGTGCGACCCGATGAACATGGTCGGCTACAAGGGCAAGGGCGTTTCCGGCTGGCTGGCGGAAGCAGCAAGCTATGCGATGACGACCTGGGCTGACATCTGCCGCACGGAAAACGACTATGACACAGCGAAATGGCTTGAGCAGGAAGCCGGCAAGCTCAACGAGAGCATCAATCGCTACCTCTGGGATGGAAAATGGTATGCCCGCGGCATCACCGATGACGGGATCGCTTTCGGCGTGCAGGCCGACACGGAAGGTCGTATCTATCTGAATGCCCAGAGCTGGGCCTTTCTCGCCGGCACTGCCGATGATGCCCAAAAGACCAGCATGCTGCAGGCAATCAACGATCAGCTGGATACGCCTTATGGCGCGACCATGTTTGCGCCGGCCTATACGGCGATGCGCGACGATGTCGGCCGAGTGACGCAGAAATGGCCTGGCAACGGCGAAAATGGCGCGGTCTACAATCACGCAGCCGCCTTTTACGCCGCATCGCTCTACCACATCAAAGAAAAGGAACGCGGCTTTGCAGTGCTCTCCAAGATGCTGACGCGACCGGACGCCCAGGACATCAGGACCCGTGGGCAATTGCCGCTTTACGTCCCGAACTATTATCGCGGCGCCTATTACCAGTATCCGCGCACGGCCGGCCGCTCCAGCAACCTGTTCAACACCGGAACCGCCTCCTGGTACTACCGTCTGGTCATCGAGCAGCTCTGCGGATTACGCGGCGACGACGACGGCGTGATCATCGACCCGCAGCCACCGGGGGAGTGGGCGTCATTCCGTTTCAGTAGGGTGTTCCGCGGTGCGACCTTCAGGGTCAGCGTCGAAAGAGATGCCTCGTTGGCAAAGCCAGCCATAACCGTCAACGCCGTTCCGCTTGCAGAAAACAGATTGGACGAGGTGGAACCCGGAAAAAACTACGAGATCTTTATTCGTCTCCCCGGATAGACAGCACAGTCCGCCTGCGTTCGGGATATCTCCGACAAAAGGCGGCGCTTTGCCAGCGAAAGAAGCCGACCCTGCCAACCCCGAAATAGCAGAAGGCTTTCACAATACTACTTTTATTTCTTCAATATAATTGAAACTAAGAGCCTGACCCAAAAAGAGTTGAGTGATTTCAGCAGGATGTGATTCCATCGGATTTGCGAAGAAACGATGGAGCACACGATGGCCTGGACCGAAATCACCCGGCGGCAATATGTCCGCAAATCAGCCCGCTATGCAAGCGATGTGACGGATCGGGAATGGGAGTTGATTTCATCGTTGCTGCCGAAAGGGCGACGGCTCGGCAGGCCCCGCAAGACCTGCCTGCGTGACGTCATCAACGCGATCTTCTATATTGCTTCGACCGGCTGCCAATG
>NZ_SMAR01000068.1 GCF_004342225.1 Martelella mediterranea
AAGATGCGGTCGAACACGCCAAGTCGGCTCCAACGAATGAAACGGTTATAAAGTGTTTTATGCGGCCCGTAATCCTTGGGCGCATCCTTCCACTGCAGGCCATGTTTGATGACGTAAACAATACCGCTGACGACACGGCGATCATCAACACGTGAAACACCATGCGCCAAGGGAAAATGCGGCGCTATCCGAGCCATCTGGCCCTCACTCAGCAGAAACAAATTACTCATCACGGTCTCCTTCCGGAAACCGTGAATCACAACTCAAGCCAAATTAATAGGTCCTGAGCCTAGTATCACTCCTTCGCGACGGACGCTGTGGGAGAGGGATTCGGACGGGGCCTCATCGTCCGCCCGGCATGCAAAAATGGCCCCGCCTTTCACCGAAATGCGGGGCCGCCTAGTCTATCCATCTCAGGACATTCTTTTTGCTGGCGGGTGGCCTCAGCCGAGTTCCGCCGCGCGCGCAAGCGCCTTGTACATTCCGATTCGCATCAGGAAATCCCGGCGCTTTGTCGCATCTTCCATGCGTTCGCGCATGGCATCGCGGTAGGCGGCGCGGTCGGATTCCGTTTTTGCCTCAAGGTCGCGCTTGTTCTGGATCGTGTTGACCTGAACATGCTCCTCGGTAACCTTGCGGCGCTGGAGGTCGTAGCGCGAAAGCGTTTCCTCGCCCGCCTCGCCGTTCCACACCGCAATCATCCGCCCGGTCAGGTTGACGGCGTCATGAATGCCGCCATTCATGCCCATCCCGCCCAGCGGATTGTTGATATGGGCGGCATCGCCCGCAAGGAAGATGCGGCCGCGCTGGAAGGTGTCGGCAACGCGCTGATGCACCCGGTAAAGCGTGCGGTGCTCGACCGGAAGCGCGGTTCCGGCTTCGGGCAGCACCCTGCGCAGCAATCCGTCGCCATAGGCCGGCGCAAGCGCCTCTTCATCCGTCATTTCCTGGGGAACCGGGAACATCACCCGCCAGGCGCCGGGAATTTCGAGGAAGAAGTTCCACTGCTCGGGATCGGCGACATAGGTAACCGTATCGAGATCTGGGATCAGCGCCCTGAGATCGGCAGGCGTCGTCAAAACGAGAAAACGCTCCGCCCAGGTAAAGCCCTCGAAACCGATGCCGAGGCTCTGCCGCACCACCGAGCTTGCGCCATCGGCCCCGATCAGCCAGCGGCCGCGCCGGGTTGTCGCCGCATCGCCCTCGCCAAGCGTCACGATCACGCCTTCAGGTCCCTGCCCGATCGCCGTTACCGGACTGTCGAAGCGGATCTCGAAATCCTTCTCGTTCTTCAGCTTGTCGTAAAGCGCCTCGCAAAGCCGCCACTGCTCGCATTGCAGGCGGTAGGGATGGTTCGTCAGATCGGCGATCTCGCCGAAATCGAAACGGCCCAGAAGCCCGTCGGCGCGCGACCGGTACTGCACATAGGGCGCAACAAGACCGGCCTCGATCAGCCGCTCGCTGACGCCGAACTCATCCAGCATATCGAGTGTCGGCGGATGAAAGGTGGATGCCCGCGACTGTTTGGAAAGCGCGCTGCCAGCCTCGAAAACGGTGACGGGAATGCCCGCGCCAACGAGCCGCGCGGCCGCGACCATGCCAACCGGCCCTGCGCCGGCGATGAGAATTCTATTTTCGCTCATGTCTTCCTCGTGGACTCAGTTGGAAAGGATGGGGGCCAGATATTGCGCCAGACCAAGAATGCGGGCGTCCTGCCCGCGTGCGCCTGCGACCGAAAGACCGACGGGTGCGCCGGAGCCTGTTGCAAACAGCGGCAGCGACGCCGCGCAGCCGTCCAGAATGTTGATGGCCGTCGGGTTGCGCAGCATCAGGAGGTTGGCCGCGCCATAGGCCGCATCGTCGCTGGCAAGCGCTTCGATCAGCGGCGCAACGACCGGCACTGTCGGCATCAGCAGACCGTCGACGCCGGTCAGTTCCTTCTCCAGAAAGGTAATATAGGCCTTGCGGATCGCATCAAGCCGGGTCGCGCTGTCGGCGGGCAATGCGCCAGCGGCGATAATGCGGGCGGCAACGCGCGGGTCGAATTCATCGCGCCGGGCTGCAAGGCGTGCGCTCTGGGCGGCAAAGGCTTCAATCCCCGGATAGGCCCCGGCTTTCGCCATTTCCGGCAGCATGTCGAACGCCTCGACATGACGGCGGACCAGCGTGACGCCTGCCGCCGAAAGCCGTGAAAGCGCATCCTCGAATGTGCGCGCGACCGTATCATCCATGCCGTCGGTAACATAATTTTCCGGCACCAGAAAACGGGGCGGCGCTCCCGTCCAGACAGCGGCAACCTCCGTGCCGCTCAAAACGGCGTAAAGCAGGGCGCAATCTTCGATGGTCCGCGCGATCGGGCCGATGGAATCGAGTGTCGGCGACAGCGGATAGACACCCTCGCGCGACACCGCCGCCTGTGTCGGCTTGAAACCGGCCAAACCGCAAAGGGCGGCGGGAATGCGCACCGAGCCGCCGGTATCGCTGCCAAGCCCGGCCGCGCACATGTCATCGGCAACAGAAACGGCCGCGCCGGAGGAGGAGCCGCCGGGAATATGGCGCGCGGCCCGGTCCCAGGGATTGGCGGGCGTGCCGTAATGGGGGTTGAGGCCAAGACCGGAAAAGGCAAGCTCGGTCATATTGGTGCGCCCGACGATGACCGCACCGGCGGCGCGCAACCGGGCAACCGGCTCGGCATCGGCTCTGGCCGGGGCCTCGTTCGCCAGCACCTTCGAACCGGCGCGGGTGACACGGCCTTCAATGTCGAACAGGTCCTTGACCGATACCGGAACGCCTTCCAGCGGCCGGGCGTTTCCCGCCGCGCGGCGTCTGTCGGATTCGGCAGCGGCGGCCATGGCCTCGCTGGCAAAGACTTCGGTGAAGGCGCGCGCCCCCTCCCCGGAAGGATCGGCGATCCGCTCCAGCGCGGTGCGCACCAGCTTTTCGCTGGTCGTCCGTCCGGCGGCAAGCGCTTCGAGGCAATGGATGACACCCTGGCTCAACATCTCAGATCACTTTTAAAATGGTTCGTCGGAAGGATTTGATATGGTCTTCGGCCGCCCGGCGGGCGGCTTCGGGATCGCGCGCGCCGATGGCCCGCAGGATTGCCTTATGCTCCTTGTGAACGCCTTCGGCGTGGGGAATATCGCTCAGGGAAAGAAACCAGAAACGCGCCGAACGATTTTGAAACTGGTCGAGAACGTCATAGAGAACCCGGTTTCCGGCAATGCGGTTGGCCCAGGAGTGAAACGCGCCGTCGAGCTTCATCAGCGCCTCGGTCCGGCCCTCGCCGACAAGCTCGGCCTCGGCTTCGGCCAGAATCCGTCGCGGCTCCTCAAGCTCGGCCTCGCGCACCCGCTCGGCGGCCCGCGCCGCGCAATAGGGTTCCGTCACCAGCCGGGCCTCGATCAGTTCGGCGATCTCGTCCTGAAGCACGGGGCGCACCCGCACTCCCTTGCGCGGCAGGATATCGACAAGCTCCTCCTGCGCGAGACGGTGCAGGGCGTGGTGGACCGGCGTGCGCCCGATGCCCAGTTCCTCGGAAAGCTGAACTTCGTTAAGGCTGGCGCCGGGAGCGAAAGCCGTGGTGACGATGCCGTGCTTGATGCTGGCATAGGCCTGCTCCACCAGCGAGGCGGGTTTTGCCTCACGATCCGGCCGCTCTGCGCCGTTTGCGGGAGAAGCCATGCCTCAGTCCTGATAATAGTGGATTTCGAACAGGACGCAGCCATTTTCGGACTTGAACGGCCCGTGATAGGCGCCGGGCGGCCGCGAGGCGTAGGTGGGACCGGTGAAGGATTCGCCGCCATTGCCGTTTTCATCATTGCCGACGGTCAGATCGCCGGAAACCAGAAACACTTCCTCGAAATACTCATGCACGAAGGGCGCCGTGGTGTAGACGCCGGGAGCAAAGCGCAGCAGGCGCGAACGGTTGCCGCGGCCGTTTTCCTCATCCAGTGCGCCGGACAGGATCTTCTGCTGGATGCCCTCGGGATAGCCCGGCGGCACTTCCCAGCCCTCGTCCATGGAGACGCGGTAAAATTCCAGATGCGGTTTGGTGGTCATTCTGCTCATCGTTTTTCCTTTCGGTCTCCGGCGGCAAGGCCGGTATTTGCGCGCATTCTGCCGCTCGCTCAGTCGGCAATCTCAAGCGCGCGCACGTGAAGTTCGTGGCGCAATGTGCGGCCAAGCACAGGATCGGACAGTTCAAGAGCCATCTTTTCGGCGAAGTAGAAATCGCCGATGATCGGAACCGTTCCGCAAAACATCACATCGCCCTCGCCGAACCGGCCGCCGTCGTCTTCATATTGGCGCAGCAATTCATCCGGCGTCATCAGCGAATCGAGCGTGCCTTCCTGATAAAGCCGCCATTCGCCGTCGCGCCAGACCTTAGAGCGCAGGATCAGCTTGTCCCAATGGCCGCGCAGATCGTCAAGGCTCCACAGATCGGGACCGACCGGCTTGCCGCAGATCTGCTTCGACAAGGTGACGCCGACGGCTTCGAGCTTGCGGTCGGTATGGTCGGAGCCGATGCCGACATGAAAGGCATCGCCGGACCTGATCAGCACCACTTCGGCCTCGCCCGTCGCCGCCTCGCCGACCACCTCGATCTCGCCATCCGCCGTCAGCAGCGCTGCGCTCAGGCGGTAGAACATCGGCGTACGGCGCGGGCGGGCAACCCCGATCTCCTCGAGCTCGCGAATATGCTCCTCGACAGCCTCCACGTTGCGCCCGGCCCAGCCCGCGATAACCAGCGTGCGCGGTGCAACCTGCATGGGCCGGGGCTGGCCATCGACGGGGAGGTTTCGGAACTGCAGGGATTTGGTTGTCATGGGAAACTCGCCTTAACTGTGATGCATCAACTTATGAACCTGAACAGATATACAGTCAATATTCGACGTAAAACAACCCGGTTTCCGCATCGGACAGGACATTTTTTCGAATTTATCGACACTGAAATGCACAAAAAATTGGCGCTATCGCGTTATATAGCCCCAAAAATAGGCATTTATAAAAAATTTTTTCAATGCTCTTGCGTAAGGAGAGTCAATTCGGCAATCTTGTGAAGTATCACAAAAGGCATTAACCTAAGATTTTGCCAAACAAGCAACAGGAAGGCTCTTCCCATGTCTCTCAAATCCCGCTGCGTCGCCGGCATCGCCGCCCTTGGCATCGCTGCCGCCCTCACCGGCCACGCATCCGCACAGGAGCCGGTCGACCTGACCATTGCCTCGTTCAAGTCCGGTTCGAGCTGGTTCGTCTATTCCGCCACCATCGGCGAAATCCTGCGCAAGGTCCTGCCGGAGGGCTCCACCATCGACACCCCGCCACTGGGCGGCGGCTATGCCAATGTTCGCCTTGTCAGCGCGGGCAAGGCCGATATGGCGCTCAGCCATGGCATGACCAACCGCTGGGCCAAGGAAGGCATCGTCGCCTATGACGCGCCGATCAAAAACATTCGCGGCCTTCTGGGCGGTCTCGACACCTATTACCTCAATGTCACCGCCGCCGATGCGGAACCGGGCACCAGCGTGAAAGCCTATTTCACCGAGGTCAATCCCAGGGCCGTCGTCGGTCTCAACCCGCCGGGCAGCATGGCCACCTTCGCCGGAGAGATGCTGCTTGCCGAAGCAGGCGCGTCCCAGGAACAGCTTGAGGCCACCGGCGGGCGTTACAGCTATATCCCGATCCCCGACATCATCGCCGGTTTTGCCGACGGCACGGTCGACGCCACGCCGCAGATGATCACGGTCGGCCATCCTATGACCACAGAGATTTCGCAAAAAGCCGATGTGGTGCAATTGTCCCCGTCGCCGGAACTGCTCGACGTGATGGCACAGAAATACGGTTTCGGCACGGCCGTGCTGCCCGCTGGCACGTTTCGCGGACAGGATGAGGACATAACCCTGCCCTCCACCAACACCACGCTGATCGCCTCGGCGGACATGTCCGACGATCTTGCCTATGCAATCGTCAAGAGCCTGATCGAAAATGCCGAGCAGTTGAAAAGCAGCCACGGCGCGCTGGCCGACTTCAACCCTGAAGATGCCTGGAAGCCGGAACTGGTAAACCTGCCGCTGCATCCCGGCGCGATCCGCTACTTCAAGGAACGCGGCTGGATGGAATAATCCGGCCCCGGCCCGCGCCGTCTGATGCTGCGGGCCAGCACCACTTGCAGGACAAAACAGGCCCGGAGCGCCGACATGAAACGTATTGCCACCGCCCTTGCCCTTTGCTGGGCGCTGTTCCAGGTCTGGATCTGGTGGGACAAGGAGCTGGATCTTGTCTTCGTGCGATCCGCGCATCTGGGTTTCGCCATGGCCACCGGCGCCGCGGTTATGGCAGCGCGCAGCAAGCGACTTTATGAGCGGATCGTGCTGTTGGCGGCGGCGGCCCTGTCCTTCGTCCCGCCGGTGTTTCACTATCTCGGCCATGATCGCTGGCTCAGCCGGATTTCCGGGCTTGATCCGGTCTACACATCCGATCTCGTTGTCTGCGCGATCCTGTTCGCCACGCTCGGCCTTCTGGGCTGGCGGCTGGTCGGCAAGGGCATGATCTTCGTCGTCGCGGTTTTCGTCGCCTATCAGCTTCTCGGCGGCGGACTGCCGGGCGAACTCGGCCACAGACAGGCCGGCCTGTCCGATTTTGTCGATCAACAGCTTTTGACCATGGAAGGCCTTTACGGCATTCCGCTCGGCATTTCGGTATCCGTGGTATTCTACTTCATCCTGTTTGCCGCCGTGTTCGAACTGTTCGGCGGCGGGCGAATGATCGTCGATCTCGCTCTGGCGATGACCGGGCGCTATCGCGGCGGCCCGGCCAAGGCCGCCGTCGTTGGCTCGGCGCTGACCGGCCTTGTCTCCGGCAGCGCCGTCGCCAATGTGATGAGTTCCGGCATTTTCTCGATCCCGCTGATGAAACGGGCCGGATACAAGCCCACCTTTGCCGCCGCCGTCGAGGCCGTGGTTTCGACCGCGGGCCAGATCATGCCGCCGGTCATGGGGGCCGCGGCCTTCATCATGGCCGATATGCTGCGTATTCCCTATACCCAGATCATCACCGCCGCGGCACTTCCGGCCCTGCTTTATTTCACCTCCGTTTTCATTACCGTCGATTTCACCGCCCGGCGCGATGCGCTGCCGCTGCTGCCGTCGTCCGAACTGACGCCGGCGGGCCAAGTGCTGCGCGATCACGGGCACATGCTGGCGCCGCTGGCCTGGCTCGCCTGGCGCATCGTCAGCGGCTACAGCGTTTCCAGCGCCTGTCTGGAAGGCATTGCCGCCACCATCATCATCGGCAGCCTGCGGGCCAATACCCGGCAGAAGCCGCGCGACATCCTGCTGAGTTTCGCCACCGGGGCGCAGCGGGCCGTGACAGTTGCCATTCCCTGCGCGCTTGCGGGCGTGATCGTTGGCGTCGTCGCCTTTACCGGGCTTGGCACCAAATTCACCGGCATGATCGTCGATCTTTCCCATGGCTCGGTCGTTCTGGCGGTTCTGCTGACCATTGCCGCGGCCATCGTCCTGGGTTTCGGCATGCCGACGACCTCGGCCTATGTCATGTCGGCGATCCTGCTGGCCCCGGCAATGGTCAGCATCGGCTTCGCCCCGATCGCGACCCATATGCTGCTGCTCTATTTCGCAGTTCTCGCCATGGTCACGCCGCCGATTGCGCTCGCCGCCTATGCGGCAGCGGGGATCGCCGAAGCGCCATCATCGAAAACCGGCTGGGTGGCGTTCGGCCTCTCGATCCCGGTCATGCTGATCCCGGTGATGTTTCTCTATCGCTCCGAGCTTCTGATGGTCGGCTCCGTTCCTGCCATCATCGGAGCCGTGGCGATCACCCTTCTGGCGCTGGTGGCCTCATCGGGCGCTGCCACGGGCTGGCTGATCGTCCGCCACAAGATGCCGGTCCGGCTGGCGCTTGCCGCAAGCGCCATCCTGATGGTGCTGCCGCGCGACGTCGTGCCGTTCTGGATGTTCGGCGTCGCGATCCTCGCCGCAATCGTCCTGTGGAGTCGGTTTGGACTGAAAACACGCTCCGGCAAGGCGGATGCCGACCAGACTTCCGGGCATATCTGAAACAAATTGGCGAGGCATGCCCGGCCTTCACGAGACTTGCCTTGCCGGAAATGTGCGGGAGAGCAAAACTCGATCTATTGCAGGTCCGATTGATTGGCGCATCCAAAGGGCTAAAAGCCAGCAAAAATGCGTCAGGACCAAGCTCATAGGTAAGTCTTTACCGACTGTCTATTTTTCAAGCGCTGTCATCAGAGGTAAAACGCCCAATACCCTTATCATGACGCTTTGAAGAAACCGGAATGGACGCAGGCACGCTCCGCTTGTCAGCGTGTGCAAGTGACATTCCTAGATGTGAGCTTCCAGGAGGGCATCGTAAAGTTAACGGAACTTGGAGCTTGATTGGCGATGAAGAGGCATGACAAACCGTAATCCTCTTTATCGCCGTCACCGTTTTCCTGC
>NZ_SMAR01000069.1 GCF_004342225.1 Martelella mediterranea
TCTTCGTCATCTCGATCTCCTAATTGATAAGATGAACCAGAAATCCTCCCTTATTCAAATCCTCAAATCTGTCCCACCGGCGCTGACGTCAGACACATCGCGACGACTTGCTGGGCCACGAGAGCAAAAGTATCGGAGCCAGCCGCTATGGAAGCGGGACCAGTGTGCAAAATCTTCAGATGGCCGTTAACGTCCTGCCGAGAATTGCAGCACTCGAGCCGCAATGCAAAACCAGGACTGACGTTTAGCAGGCGCCGACAATAGAAATGTAGGGTCGTGCGAGGCATTCTTGTTATTCTGCTTCAACAGCAAGGATGAACTTCATAATGAAGACGGGTCGCGCAGCTTCTTTAATTCCCGGCGCATGCGACGGAATTGACGCACATAACGGCCAACCCGAACAGAGGTCGCTTTGGCAAATCGCGTGTGGTTCTGACGAAAATCGATACCGAAGCGTTTGGCATGGCGGACCAAAAGCAGAAGCGCCTTGAGATAAAGCCATCCGCCCGTTGGGTAGGCTATTGCCTTTTGTTGCACCGTCGTATCCATCATGATGCGCTCCAACGATGACGGTCTGTCCGTACCCATACCCAGGATTGCGTCCACGCTCACCTTGAGCATCATGCTCGAACATTCCGTCCCGCCCGATCACCTTCCTCCAGCGCGTCATCGTGCTGGCATCGGTCGACATTTCCGTATGAGAGAATTCAAAACCACAGAAGGATTGCTCGTATGGTTTTCCTATCCAATTTTGTTTTTTCACAAAAATCGAGCACTTTTGATTCATCAAGGCGCCTCGCACGCCGGGGGTAAAATTCCCTGTGAACCGGAAAGTGAAGGATAAGATCATGGCTGGACGCCCAAGGAAAGCTGAAGCGGAAAAGAGCAAAAAGAGGGAAGTGTGGATTACAGATTGTCGTTGGGAGGAGATCCGTAAGGAGGCAAAGGCTGCCGGAATGACAATCTCAGCCTATCTCCGCCAGAGGCGTAGTGACCGCCCGATCAGCGCCAGGCAGGGATTGCTGATTATCGAAACCTTGCAAGGTATCCGGGATCGGCAGGATCATCTGGTCGATGTGATTGAGAGGAACGGCGGGAGTGCTGAAGTGCTGCAAGCACTTCTCCGACTGGAGCGTGCTTACGATCGTGTCGTTGACGGCTTGGTGTTCCGATGATCCTGGGATGGTCGCCGCATAGCGGAGCGGATCGGAGCAATCTTATGGCAGCGATCCGTTATCTGATCGCGCAGCGCGTAACCAAGGACATGAACGGGCAGCGCCTTTCTCTTCTCCGCGACCCTGCGCCGGAAGTCCTGATCAGTGACCCGCGGCTCGTGCTGGCTGCGATGCAGCTTCTGGAGACCAAGCATCGCTATTCGGTCGCGACCCTGTCCTTTGATCGCAGCGATATTGATGTCGCCGCATTCAATGCCGGTGATGCCGCCTCGCGAATGCAGGTTGGCCAGACATTGAACCTCTTCTTCCATGTGGCCTATGCCGGGCTGCCGCAGAGGGCCTGCCTTCATTCGCTTGTCGGCACGCACACGCATACCGGCCGACTGGAGGTGAACATCATGCTGCCGCGGGCGGTTTTGAAAGCAGATGGTAGCCCGCGCGCCTATAACGCCAATCCGCCCGGAAAAGTCAGCCGCAGCCTTTGGGATTCCTTTCGTGATACGGTCAATGGCCGTTTCGGGTGGGCAGACCCTCTTTCACCGCTGCGAAAGCGCGATTTCGCAATGACCGACAGGCAGCTAAAGCAAAGACGCGAGGCCGAGCGGAATGGCAATGATCCTGGCGCCGATATGGGTGACAGGATCATCGAGATTGCCGCAGCCCACCTCGATTATACCCGCATATTTTCGCGGGAAATGCTTCTTGATGCTATTGCGCCGGAGCTGTCTGAGCTCGGCATTCGCGTCAAACGCAAGAACCTTCGTAGGACAACGTTCACAGGCCCCGGTCTGGAACGTGATATCCGGCTGTCCGGCTATGCCTTTTCAGATTTCTTTCGCGAGGAAGACCCGCGACATAGCCTGTCGATGGGCGAGCGTCTGATCGAAAGAGCGGACGAGCTCCGGCGGGCGCCATCACTTTTGGCCGAGGGAATGGAAAGGCGTGCGGCGCTCAATCGGTCCCGGTTGCGGTACCACTATCCGGATACGGTGCTGGAACGGCCCGGTGATATTCTGAGCGGACCGGGGCTTTCACTGCCATCCTGCCATCAGAATCAACTGGCGCTTTCCGGCGCCTTGTTCAGGCAAAGGTCCAAAAGAGCCGCAAACCGTATCTGGACAGAACGGGACGGCGAGACAGCACCATGGTCGGAAGAGGTTCGGATATCGAGCGACCTCGATATTCATCGATCACCGTTGTCCGCAGACGCCAGATCAGCGGGAACGAACAAGATCACGCGTCGGATTGGAGAACTGTTCAGGCGTCTGCTCGGCCGCCTGATTGAACGGCAGGCGTCTCACCTTTTGGCGAAGTCGCTTTTGCGCCTTGATCAGGCACGGTGGAGATCCCTTGAAAAACGATTGGAGTCAATGAATGGAAAAGAGGAAGGAAGCGCAGGTGAACTGGGAGGAGCTCGGTCGGGACATCAAGCGCCTGACAGCGCTGATCGACCCGTTGGAAATGCTTTTGATGCAGGAGAAAAATCCGGATATCTCGGCCCGGATCGAGCGCTTCATAGACCAGATCCAGCGCGTGGCGGACCAGATGGATCGCGCGGTAACGGCGCTGGAGGCCGATCAGGAAACGCGGCGGAAAGTGAAGCATATCGAGACGCACATCCTGGCACAGGCACAAGATATATCGGCAATGAGAAACGATCTTTCAAAGGTGTTGACGGCGCTGGGCCAGCCGCTGGGAACGTAACAGAATTACCAACCCGGGCAGAGTTGATCCGGAGAGTGGCGGAGGCAGCGGCACAGCGCGGTCAACCCATGCCGCATGTCAATTTCGTTGTCTATCAGGGCCAGGAGATGCTTCGTGGACAGACCCCCGACGGCCATTTCCTATATGATGGAAGCCGCGTATTGGACATCGACCGCGACGGCCTTGTGCGTGAGTTGAGGGCTGAGGCAGCGGAGAAGGAAACGGCCTTAGAGGATCATGGTCCCGATCCCGCGCCTGACTTGCCGGAATTGTGATATCGGCTCTCTTGGGCAGGGTTAGTCCTCTTCGATTAATCTTTTTTCTTTCTTATTGGATTGGTTCCGCCTCTGGCGGAACATTCCAGCCCTTTGCCTGGCCGCGAAGCGGAGTACTGGCTGGAAGCAGCATGCGGGGACCGCATGCTGCTGCGGCATTGCCATAACGCCCTGGCGACGCCAGCGTCGCCAGGGCGTGACAAAACGGATGCCGCCTTCATTCCCTGAAGAAGAGGCACATGGTTTCAGCAGGATGTCTTTTCCTGGATGGGTACGTCAGCTCCTTTTTTCGTGTCATCTTCATCCGCCCTTGACGCGTCTTGGTGCTGCACTGAAGCCTTCGACTGTACGATGACATCGCTCAGGAGCTTTTGGAGCGGGCTGCCTGTTAGCTCACGTTCATGGACCAGGTCACGCGCCATCTGGGTCAGGATCTCCTGATGGGTCGCAAGGATAGCGGAGGCGTGTTGCTCCGCCTGCTCCAGGCGGACTCGAACGCGACGGCGCTGATCGGAATCACGCAAGGAGACGGTCGCGATATCGCCGAGCCAGGTTGGTCCGTGTTCACCGATACCAAAATTGGTGTCGATCCGCAGGGCCAGCGCTGTCGCCTGCTCGAGATCGGAGCCGACCGGTCCACCGGCGCCCGAAGACATATTGCCGAGGATCAGCATTTCTGCCGCACGGCCGGCCATCAGACAGGTCAGAGCGCTTTCGATATCGCAGATCCGCCCCTGGGTCGGCATGCGGTCGATGACGCTCTCGCCGCCATCGCCCAACAGCGCCACGCGCTGGACAGTTCCCATTCCCAGCGCCTGCGTGACAATGGCGTGGCCTGCTTCATGTACGGCGACACGCCAGTCGCGTTCCGGGTCCTGCGATGCCTGGGACGGAAACACACGCTCCAGATCGGCAAGCGAGAGCGCTCGATTTGCGGCGCGCGCCAGAGTTCGTGCCTGACGGACCCCGGCATCGATATCGGCTGCCGTCATTCCGGTGCTTCTGCGCGCCAGCGCATCCAGATCCGTAGCGCCCAGGCCGTCGTGCTCGAGCTTCTGGCGCAGCATGGAGAGGATTCCATCACGATCGGGCCGTGGCATCTCGATCTTCAGGTCGAAACGTCCGGCCCGCAACAGTGCCGGATCGAGTGCGTTCGGATCATTGCATGCGCCGAGAAGGATGACACCTTCGCTTTGCATAATCAGATCGATTTCTTCGAGCAGACCGTTGATGGCCTGTCGACGGTAAGATCGGGCATGCCCGTCATCATCGAAGCGACTTCCTGCACTGTCGATTTCATCGAGAATCAGGATTGTTGGTTTGCGCGCTCTGGCGTCGGCGCACGTCTTTCGCATGGCAGCGAGAAAATCTCCGAGGTGTCCTTTACTTTGCCATTCCGAGAAACTCGATTGCACGAAATACGCATCCGTGCTGTTGCCCATGGCGCGGGCAAGATAGGATTTTCCGGTTCCAGGCGGGCCATAAAGCAACATTGAGCGGATCATGTCCTGCCACTGACAGTCACCAGCCTGCCAGCGTTTCAGGTCGTCAACCATCATCCGGGCCGCTG
Organism: Martelella mediterranea; assembly: GCF_004342225.1. Lineage (GTDB taxonomy): Bacteria > Pseudomonadota > Alphaproteobacteria > Rhizobiales > Rhizobiaceae > Martelella > Martelella mediterranea_B. The sequence goes on from NZ_SMAR01000069.1 coordinate 4,725, forward strand.
CAAGTGCCGGTGCATGGCCGGAGATGTCGTTGAGTGTCGGACCGGCCTTCCGGTCAGAACGAGCGACGCTTTTCAATCGCACAAGGGCGGCGGCAGCAGTTGCCTCGCGTAGTGCAGCGCTGATGACGGCAAAGGGCGCGTCACTGATATCGTCCGGCAGTTGCGGCGCCGGATCGGCTTGTCCGTTGATACAGTCCGGATAGCGATGCCGGAAATGAGCGCTCATGATGTCCCTGTCCAAGCTCGCAAGACGAACAGGAGCAGGTAAGGCCGCTTGGAGGTCTGGGTTGAGACGGATCTCGTCGGGCACCAGGACCAGGGTCGGATATGCAAGATCGAGCGCATGGCGAATCTCCTCTTCGAGATCGCGGACCGCATGGCGCGCCGAAATGCTGTCGCCATCGGTTGCCGGCGCCAGCAGCAGGAAACCGTTCTCCGGCTGTTTCAGGAATGCAGGATCAGATGCCGCAAGGCGACCTGCCGGCATCATGACTGTTGTCATGATCCGCTTGATCATGCTGATCTCGCCGGGGCGCATGCCGCTCAGGCAGGTGAGCGCCCGGGGAGCCAGGACGCCGTCCTCGAACGCATTCTCGCTCTCCCAGGTTCTGGCAAGGCGCAGCGCCAGCGATACCGCCCGTTGCGGCAGGTCCGGCGGCTCGATGGACGGCGCTTCCGTTTTGTCAGGAATGTCGAGAGCGTTCTCATCCCATCTGTCGTGGTACTGCCGTTTGCGGCCGAGCTTTCCGGATGATGCGCCGTGAAGTTCGTCGAATTCAGGTGACACGCGCATTCTGGCAATGAGAGTTTCGGCATAGGTGATCCATGCGGTCATGATATACCTCTTGAGGCTTTGGGCGGGACGCTTCGAATCCGGAACGCTGCCATTCCGGAACGCGCGAGCAATCATCCGGAAAGTCCGCTTCAGGGAACCGAGGATTGCTCATCTGCTTTCCGGAATGACCTCCGACCTTGTTCCGGAATGCGACTGGGCGAAACCGGAATGGCCTGCGGGCGAATCCGGAAATCAGCCATTTCGAAGCGGCAATCCGGATTCAAGGACACTTCCGGTTACCTGTTCCGGAATGAAGCATTTCCGGGTGATTGAATGGAGATCCATTCCGGATCAGTTCTGCGTTCCGGAATTCGGCTTTCGGTTTTCGGCGGTGGATCTCACCTTTGCTGCGACCGTCTCCAGCAACGTCAGGATGTCCGGCAAGATCGCCGGCCGGTAGATCTCCGAGACGACATTGATCCAGCCGGCAAGTTCGCCTGTCGGGACAACGGCATCCGGAAAACGATGGCGGACCGTGTTATGGAGCTTCTTCTCGACCTTCTGCGCCTGATGCCCGGTCGGCATCGCCAGTTGGTGGAGGATCCGGGACGAGATCTTCTTGGAAAGCCCGAGCTGCCAATGAAGCCTGGATTCCGGATTTTTCGAGTAGCCCAATTTGATATAGGTGCCCTTGTCCGGAACAACGAACTCCATGACATAGATGCTGCTGGGCGCCGCTGACCAGACCTCTCCGCATCGAGCGCAGCCGAAACGGCCTGTCTCTAGGTTTGCGACCGCAATGCGTTGCTCGTGGCCACATCCCTCCTGGTGCCGGAACATGCGGTAATTTGCATTTCCCTCCGGATCCGGGCCGACGAGCGTCCAGCCCCGTTTTGTTGCCAATCCGGCAATCTTTGCCGTGTGGCATTTCGGGCAGCGGTAACCGGGGCGGCCGGGCACGCGACCGTTGCGAGCCAGACGCGAAACGCGTCCGAACTGCAATGAAACAACATGACCACAAGGCAATTTGTAGGATCCGTATTTGTGGTTCGTGTCATCCCGGCCGAGCAGCGTGTAGCCGCAGGCGGCAGCTTCCGTTTGGCGGCGATGGTCAAGGCAGGCAGCACATTGCGGCCGGGCCGTTCGAACGACGTAGGCTTTCTGAAACGTCTCGGCGCCGCAGGTCATGCACTCCAGCGCAACATGATAGCGGTCCCGTACGCGCCGGCTGATGATGAAGCCTTTTTCGATGGCGGCGATTTGCCACGCTTGCGGGATTTCGTCGTCCCAGGTGGTCCAGGCCGATGCCGGCACATGACGTGACCGATGAGGAACATGCAAACGACGACTGTGAGGACCGGCTGGCGGCATATTCTTGCGTGGTGATTGACGACGTGGATTGTTGGTCATGGGACTTCTCCCTGAAGCGCGGTAAAACAAGACAAAAGAAGGCATTCACCGGACCTGATGCCCGGTGGCCGTAATGTTTTGTGAAAGGGCGTTCGCAGCACTGCGGTAAAGCCAGCCAGACAAGCATGCCTTCGGATGAAGTCATCCGAGTGTTTCAGGCATGCGTTCCCCGAAAAGAGAAGCTTTCTCGGATCAAAGACAGACGAGATCATGGCACCATATGCATCTGAAACAGACGCAAGTGAGCGGCATCAATGGAAACCGTAAAACCATAATCCGGTTTCGTTTATCTGTCCTGGAAAAGCAGCGTTATAAAAGCGAACGCAAGGATCTGTGGATCAGGCCGGTATTGCGGCAGTATCCCCAACGTGTCGATCGTCACTGGCGAACCGATTCGGATGAAACAGTGCAAGTGCCTGAACCGAAACCAGATGGCTAAAGCCCTCGCTCAGCAACTGCTGTGCCTGCTGCCCTTCTGACGTCACAGCATTAAAATGCAGAATATCTGGCAGACAGACGGCTTTAACACGTGCTGCGGATGCTTCAGGCGCAGTTTCGGAGCCGAAAATATCCATCAATGCCGCAGAAAACTGCAGCAATGCGTCATCGCCTTCTGAAAGAACCGGTAGATACTGCAGAACGGTCAGAGCATTCGTGACATGATCGAGTGCATCTTCTGCATCGCGCAGCCATTTAGCATAGGCCGGGTCGAAAACATCAGAGACGCCGTCGATTTCCTGCTCTGCCGCGACGAAATGCTCAAGCCGTGCCAGCATCGCTGAGAACAGCAAAGCGACCGGGGAACTTGTCAGTGAAGATGGAAAATATGAGTCTTCATTCGCCGCGGGCGGCGTGTTAGGAGCGTGTTTAGCCATTTGAACCTCTGTGTCAGGTTTGAGTGGTCAGAGCGATGGCAAAGAGTTGGCGCTCTTGCCATCGTTCGCTTAGTGTGACATCACAGACTCTATGATGTCAACACAAAGGGAGCAAAAAAATGCCCGCACCCAAACGCGGTAACCCACCGCTCACAATCCGTGTTTCTGAAGAGCTCCTCAAAAAGATCGATAACCGCCGACGTGATGAAGACGACATACCGACGAGGCCGGAGATGGTCAGACGTATATTAGAAGCGTATTTTGAGGAATAACGATCGACCACTTTCATTCTTTATAACTTAATTTCAGTCTTGGACTGTCATTTTCTTGGTTTGTAAGCCCGCTAAGGGCTGCTAAGAGCTTTGAATGACTTAGAGCTAAGGCAAGCCTTTAATAATGCGATGTCGGATTTTAACCGGACAACAGATACGATCAGGATACATCATTCCATGAGTGTCAAATTCGGAACCAGTGGACTTCGGGGTCTTTCTTCCGATCTCGT
>NZ_SMAR01000070.1 GCF_004342225.1 Martelella mediterranea
CGTTTGAACTCTTCTGTAAATTCTCGCTGCTTCAATTCCAAGTCTCCTGTCAGTCTTATCTAACAGAAGCCCTCCACTTTTGAAGGGGAAGTCCAGGTTGAGTCTCGAAACAATCGGTGCGCTCGTTTCAATGAAAGGGGGGGCTAGTATGGTTCCTTCGTTAGCCTCTCCCCGGCTAAGTACCTTTCCTAATGTAAAAATTGTGAGCATCTCCGGCCGCGCGCCACAACGAACCATATACGCTTCTTGGCGCAGATCGTCGCCTCATCAGGAGGCATTTCATCAGTTGTGCCATATTTTGAGCGAGATGCAGGCGGTATGCGATCTTCCGATCGCAGGCGCGAGTTCCTTATAGTTGGTTAGAAAAGTTTCAAGGGCTCTGTTGCAAAAAAATCCAGCTGGCAAGGCAAGCCCCTCATTTTCTGCTGTCAAGCGGTCTGACCTTGTAGATTCTGGGCGAGCAGTTCCACGGCTTCTGTCAACGCGCTCGGCCCGATACCAAAAGCACGTTCAACGATGCGCGCTTCCCCACGGATGTCTCGTGTCAGGTTGAAAATATTAGCGTGGCCCTTGCGCAACGCCCGCATGACCTCGAAGCCCTTGATCGTCGCATATGCCGTCTTCAACGTCTTGAACCCTCTGACGGGTTTGATCAGCTGCTTTAGCTTACCGTGGTCAGCTTCGACGACATTGTTCAGATATTTGACCTGCCGATGCACAAGGTCATTGGGGCATCTGCCTTCGGCCTTCAACTGCGCGATGGCAATCCCATAGGTCGGCGCTTTGTCAGTGTTGATGAAAGTCGGCTTTTCCCAGTCTTTCAGGCCGTTCAAAGCTTTGCCGAGGAAGCGCTTGGCCGCTTTGGCATTGCGTGTCGGAGACAGGTAGAAATCGATCGTGTTGCCGAATTTGTCGACGGCCCGATACAGATAGGTCCATTTGCCGCGAACCTTCACATAGGTTTCGTCAACGCGCCAGCTCGTTGACTGTGGTCGGTGCCAATGCCAGCGCAGCCGTTTTTCGATCTCCTGCGCGTATTTCTGGACCCAGCGATAAATCGTGGAATGATCGACGGGCACACCGCGCTCACCCATCATCTGTTCAAGATCGCAGTAGCTGATCCCATAGCGGCAATACCACCGCACCGCCCATAAAATCACGTCACCCTGAAAATGACGCCACTTGAAATCGCTCATCAAAAGTCCCGCTGAAAATTGTCCGCACTCTTTCGGGCATCGGCAAAATTTTTGCAACAGAGCCATAAGATATGCCGCTCACGCCGTTGACAGTGGCCTCTTATCTCCCTTAGGCAGACTGTCTGCTTGCGATGGCGTCGCGAAGCACTTTCATCATTCAGTCCTGCACGCCCGGATCTTGAGCCGTAGCAAAGCTACGGCGAAGGAGTTCGAGATGTCTGTTATCGTTCAGGCGCCGCTGCGCCAGTCCTACCCCCCTCTGCTCGGCATGATCACCATGTCACTTGCAATGCTTCTTCTACCGGCAGGGGATGCCATCACAAAATCCCTGACGAGCGCTCTGCCACCGTCACAGATTGCGGCGGTCCGAGCCCTTGTGCAGGCTGGCTTTCTAGCTGGGGCTTTTATGCTGATGCGTCATCGCCTCTCAGGGCGTCCTTTCTCGATATGGTCGTTTCTCTCAGGCCAATGTGTTTCGGTTATCAGCCTGAGCCTGATTACAGCCTTCAAAACCATGCCCATTGCGACGGCTATCGCAATTTTTTTCGTTGAGCCGTTGCTCTTAACACTTCTCGCAGGATTTCTGCTCGGAGAAAAACCCGGACCGCATCGCTATGCTGCGATCGGAATCGGGATGTTAGGTGTTCTTCTGATCCTGCGACCAAATTTTGCAACCTTTGGTCTAACAGTTTTTCTGCCAGTCGCCGCCGCAGTCGCTTATGCGCTGAACATGATCATCACACGTAGGGCGACGCGAACTGCCTCCGCACTGACGTTCCAACTCGGGTCCGCTGCTTATGCTTGCATCACGCTGGTGTTGCTCATGCTGATGACCTCGGATCTACATAAGATGCTCAGCCGCCTAAACCCGCAGATTGCGTTGAGTCTCGCCGGGGCCGGCGTTCTGGCAGCGGCCACCTTCCTGTTGATCGCGTATGCCTTCAGCCGGGCCGAAGCCAGCGTTTTGGCACCCTTTCAGTATCTTGAAATTCTTGGAGCGACGTTCATCGGTCTTTTCGCCTTCGGCGATGTTCCGGATGAAATGACGGTTTTTGGAACGCTCGTGATCCTTGGCTCCGGCATGTATGTTTTCCACCGGGAGAGGCAGGCAAACCTACCTGTGCGGCGCAGCCATACCCGCCGCGACCGCTGAGGGAAAAAGCTGGGCTTCCGGAAAATTGCGCATCAACCACTTGGGTGTGAGCTGCCTGACGGCCTCCTCGTTGACGGCATTGCCTACGCCATCGAGGACATCGCTGTATTACCTCCGCTGAAAATTTCATGGGCCTGAATGACGGCTCTGTCCCGCTCAGCGGACGGTGAGTAGCCCGTGTTTGAAGGTCCGCTGTCGGGCGCTCGTCGGTCAGAACTCAACCGTTTGTGTCACAGGCGGAATCGACCGTTTTTGGCGCACACCTTCTGGCAGGAGGTTTATGTCCGGTGTGCGGACAAAACGGGCGTTCGGTCAGTCGCCGTTTCGTCCAAATGCTCAACGTGGGCTGTGGTCTTCACGCAGCACGGTACAGGCCGGCGCCCGAAGTTGAGGATCGAGCGACTGCCTCATGACAGCATGAATAACGCGCGTTGGGTCGCCAGCTGAGGCTTTATCACATATTGAGGTCCGTGAGAGACCGAACTGGGAGGTTCTCATGTGCAAGTTGGAAAGCCAGAAATCGGTCGATGACGAGACTACCCCGCAAAGCGAAGCGAGGCGCGGTTCGCATGTGAGACCGATGGATGCAGCGTCGTACCGATGGGTGATAGGGCTGCTCCCGGCGCCGGAGCTTCCCGAAAAGGTGGCCGCGCATCTGGCTGAGATATTGCCCGACCTTCTTCGCAGCGAAGTCGATGAACGTAACGACTGGTACGTGGAAATCGTCTGCGATCCCTTGACCGGCGGCGCTGGCGATCCCGCGGAAATTCTCGACGAAGCCGAAAAACGCAAACACCAGCACGGTTGGGATTTTGCGATCAGCATCACCGATCTGCCGATCCTCCGTCAGGACCATGTCGTGGTCGCCGACGCTGTTCTGGAAAAAGGCGTCGGCGGTATTTCGGTGCCCGCCACTGGCGGAATGCTCATGTACCGTCGGTCAGAGCGCGCCGCCGTCCTTGTGCTCAGAGAGCTCGTATCCAAGGAACCGAAGTCACACGATCAAGCTGCTGGCGATCCGGAGCGGCCCCAATCCCGCAAGTCCGTGACGGGGCGAACTGATCGATGGCCGTTGTTGCGATACTTGGCGCCCATACGCCGAATCGTACCGCAGGATCCGGACATGGCCGTCGATGTGCGATTCGTTGCTGCGCCGAGGCCTTACGCGTGGCTACGCCTACTAACGGGAATGGTGAGGGCGAACCAGCCCTGGACCATCTTTCCAGCCTTCAAGAGCGTGGTGGCCGTGGCTTTCGCCACCGGCGCATACGGGCTGATTTTCCCGACGCTCTGGCAACTGAGCGATGCCTACGGTCCGATCCGTTTGGTCGCCCTGATGGCGACGTCGATGGTGGCCATGGTGTTCTGGCTGATCATCTCACACGATCTATGGGAGAAGCATCAAGCGGAGGGCTCGCCCCTGTTAATGAGGCTATATAACGCGGCTACGGTGCTCACGCTTAGTGTCGCCGTTGTTCTCTATTATGGCGTGCTCCTGGCGCTGTTCGTGATTGCGGTGGTCTTGTTTGTGCCCCCTGATCTGCTCGAATCCCGATTAAGCCATGCCATCGGGCTGCTCGACTATGTGAAGCTGGCTTGGCTTGCGACGTCCGTAGCTACGATCGCGGGCGCGCTTGGGTCGGGGTTGGAAAGTGACGAGACGGTGCGCAACGCAACCTATGGATACCGCCAGCTTCAGCGTCGAAAAGCTGCGCAGGAAGAAACCGGATGGTCCAGCAGCCCATCGTGCGGCAGCGCCAGAACGAGTTAGTGGCGCCTCGATGACATCGTGCCCGACTTCGGAAAATTGCGCCACGACATACGCACCGATGGAACGCGTGCCCTGACAACCAGCGCTCTCATCATACTTCCGTTCCAGCGCTTAGCTTCAAAGTCTATGTGGACTTCGCCTGCCCTATAATGGTCAAGCAATGGCGCGAGAGGGCTCCTTCCGGACGTTCTCCGCAGCGCAGTATGGGCCCAAACCCGTACGTTTTTGTCACCGGCGCTTACCACCGTTATTGGCCATGCGGTTCTGGCGTGGGGTTTCTGCCCCACACCGGTCGTTGAGGCTGCGCGCAGCGGACGGCAGTTCAGAGCCCAAAGTACCAGTTACTGCACTATGCGCGAATGTCGGCCATCAATGAGACTACGCCTACACACGCGCAATCTCACGGATCAGATCATTTGTCTCTGGTCTCGTCGTTTGGTGCCGATAACGAAGAGCAGAAACAGTTCGCGAAATTTCAAGGTCGTCGATGAGTATCGAAACGAGGCCCCTATCTGCTGGAATTGCCGTGGTTGGCAAAATCACTGCGCCTAATCCCTGCCGCGCGAGTTCGACTAACCAATCCACGCGATTTGACCGATAGGCCGCGTAGAGTTCGTGACCTTGGTCTGCACATGCCCCATGCAACGCATCGCGCATTTCGCAATTGGGTCGATCGAGCATGTCAGTTTCAGCGAGTGTCGAAAGAGAAATAGCGTTTCGTCCAGACAACGGGTGCGACTTGGACACCACAACCTTGTAGGACTCGTCATAGAGCTGGTCTATTCGATAGAGGTCTTCACTGACCGTCGCCGCTGTGACAACGACGTCAAATTCACCCTCTCGCAATCCGGCCAGAAGCTTGGAGGCAGACGCCACGATCAACTCTATTTCGGCTTGCGGCAATCGTGTACGGAAGCGTTCCACGGCGGCTGAAATCCGGTTGTGACCAATCGTTTCGCCAACACCGACAGAAATAGGAACCCGCTCTAGTCGCGTGTGGCGGACGGCTTCTGCCTTAGCTGCCTGCGTTTCGTCATGCGCTTTCTGTAGCCTTGGCTGCATGAGTTTTCCGAGTGCCGTCAACCTGCATCCCGCGCGGTCCCTGACAAACAGATCACCCCCGAGCTCGTGTTCAAGTTTCTTGATCGCGGTCGTCAAGGACGGTTGGGAAACATTTGAGGCGCTAGCGGCATGGGTGAAGTTGCGATGCTGGCAGACAGCCAAAAAATACCTGATCTGGTTCATCTCCACTGCCACAGTCTCCGTCACTTTCCGCCATGAGGTTCACCATAGCACATGTCTATCAAAGAATAGAAGTTCGGGATTGGTGCCTGAGGCATTCGGCATGGGAAAAGGGTGCAGCGAAACCAAACACAACGACCTCTCAATCAGGAGGCGACCATGAAAGCCCAAATTCTCAAGACACTCGCCGCTTTGGCCTTGATCACGACATCTGCATCCGCACAGGAAACACCAATGGAAAATCACACTGCCAGCTACATCGCCATGCCCGCCGCTGAAGGCCAGACCGAAGCATTCGCCGAATTTCTGGCCGGAGCCGCCCCGATTGTCGCGGACACCGAACCAGGCACCGTGCTTTGGTTTGCCTTACAAGCCGACGATACGCTCGCGATCTTTGATATCTTCGTGGATGAAGAAGCGCGCAATGCGCATTTCTCCGGCGCTGTGGCCGCGGCTTTGAACCAAAATGCCGACGCGCTGGTCGCCGGGGGCTGGGACGATGGTGTTGTCGCGAATATCAACAATTCCGATGTCCTGTCGGCGAGGGAACCGGTTGATCTCTACTCGGCCACGACAGCCACGTACATCACGCTCGAAGCAGCACCCGGCAGAGGGCCGGAATTGGCAGCCTTGCTGACCGCAGCTGGTCCCATCGTCGGAGAAACCGAACCCGGCACATTGTTCTGGGCGGCGCTGCAGATTGACGAAACATCCTTCGCAATCTTCGACATCTTCACCAACAATGCTGGCCGTGAAGCACACTTTGCCGGTCAAGTCGCCGGGCTGCTGAACAAACGGGCAGCGGAGTTGGTCGCTGGCGGGTGGGACGACGGTGTGGTCGCTAACGTCCACAACTTCGACATCCTCGCCATCAAGTAACGCTATGTGACAGGAACAAGAGGCGCCTGGTGCAACGCATCAAGCGCTTTGCCGAACGAATTTAGATTCACCGTGAAGCGGTCGTTCGAGTAACTGCAGCGAATTAGCGCTTTGTCCGGATGGTGTTGAAAAACTCGACCCGAATTTCCGGCCGGCGAGTTAGGCAGAGCATTCCGCTGATGTCTCAGGCCAGTGACGGCCTCAGCTTGGCGAGTTTGCGGAGGTTCTGGACGGTTTGAACCGCGCCGGGTTTACCGGAGACCGTTTGGTTTAAGTTATGCGGCCAACGCTGGTGCGTCCAGCGTGGCATAGTATCGTTCTTCGGCCTCTGCCAGCCGTTCGGAATAGCGAATAGATACGTATTGCACACCGCGGTCCGAGTGATGGATAAGGCCGCTACGATGAACGGGCTGTCGATCATGAAGCGCCTGATCCAGAGCGTCGAGGACGAAGCTCGTATGGGCAGTGCGGCTTGCTCTCCAGCCGACAATGCGTCGAGCAAAAGCATCGATCACGAAAGCCACGTAAACAAACCCCTTCCATGTGGCGAGTGGAGTAAGAAGCGCAGTTGCGCTTCTCCTCCCCGAACCGCACGTGCACCTTTCAGCGCATACGGCTCTCCGTTCAAGCTTGGCCCATGGCCATGGCAACATCATGATAGTGCGAGGTGACGGTGCTGCGGGTTTCAGTCCGGAAGATGTATGGATTGACCTCCGGATTGCGCCAACGGAACTGTGCCTTCGGGCTTGAGACAAGCCGTTGCAGGTCTTTTCCGATGGCCTCGCCACGTTCATTGCGACCGTAAACGAGCCAGGTTTTCGCCTTGCCCGGTTCCGGGGCCCTGAACCATTTCCGCATCAAGGGTTTGATACGACATCGGTATTTATGCCCCAGCCAGTGCGCCAGTTTCCAGAATACGACATGGTCGATGCGCCGGAAGACGTACGCCCTGAAGTCGGTGAACTTGTAGAACGCCGCCCAACCCGCCAACTGGCGGTTCAGACCAGCGATCATATCGACCGTACTGACACTATGATTGCCAGAAAGGGTCCCGGTCAGTTTGCGAACAAACGCCTTGGCCTTTTCCCTGGGTATCGTCGTGACGACGGACATGCGTCCGTTCGACCCTCGCTTGCGAATGATCCGGTGCCCCAGAAAGACAAACCCGTCGTCGACGTGGGTGATATGGGTTTTCTCCATATTCACCGTCAACTTCAGGCGGTCTTCCAGAAAGGCGCGGCACTCCTCGCGGATCTCCAAAGCATGGGCCTTCGTCCCCTTGACGAGGACGACAAAATCATCGGCGTAGCGACAATAGGCTATCGCAGGTTTCCATTGCCGGTTCTCCCGAACCGTAATGGGGCGTCCCTGCTGAATGCCGAAGTTCCATGCCCAACGATCCTTGCGAGCTTTCCGGTTCAGGTATTTCGCCTCCAGCCAGACATCGAACTCATGGAGCATGATGTTGGACAGGAGCGGTGACAGGACGCCACCTTGCGGAACACCCTCGCTGGCAGCCCTGAACAGGCCACGGTCAATGTGACCTGCCTTGAGAATGTGCCAGAGGAGTTCGACAAACCGTCCGTCCCGCACCCGCCGCCGCACGCATTTAAGAAGCAGCCGGTGATGGACCGTGTCGAAGTAGCTTGCCAGATCACCTTCGATGACCCAGCGGCCCCTCGTCGTATCCGCTCCATCTTGAAGCTGGATCTTCACGGTGCGGACAGCATGATGCACGCTGCGTTCCGGCCGGAAGCCGTAGGACAAGCGATGGAAGTCGCTTTCCCAGATCGGCTCCATGGCCATCAGCATGGCACGTTGGACGATGCGGTCTGTCAGGGTCGGTATACCCAGCGGTCGTATATAGCGCGACAATCTGTCTGAGACGCCGGCGACAATCTGTCTGAGATTCTATGTCGCGTCATTTGTGATGTTATCATCCTGATTGCCGCTGGCA
>NZ_SMAR01000071.1 GCF_004342225.1 Martelella mediterranea
GCTGAACTCATCCCGTGCTCCCGGCAAAGGTCAGGTACAGGAACGCCACCTTCTGCCTGACGCAGAATGCCGATAATCTGGGCTTCGCTAAATCTCGTCTTTTTCATCAAAATCTCCTCGGTCATAAAGCCTGAGAAAATTCTACTTTCAAAGCCCATTATTTTTCGGGGGGATTACCGGGGTAACCGAGGGCAATTAACTCGTCTCCTACTGCGACGTCTTTTGTGGTTTGATCAAATTCGTAGAATTCAGTTGTCGGTATCGAGTGATGCAGCACTGCCAAATCCAGATCTTCGTTGATTTTCACGACATGCACATCGAATTCGTTGGAGCGTTTTTCGGGATGGTAGATTTTTATCTTCTCTGCCCCTTTGACGCAGTGAGCAGCTGTCACCAAGCCCACACCTTTTAAAAAAAACGCGGTTCCTTGAGCCCAGTCGCCTTCGAAATGCTCGATCACCCATACAGCCCGATTGCGCACTTCCTTCGCAGTTGGAACCGTCTCGATCTTCATATCGGGGTAACACCCGTTGAAGCGTCGGGCTATGCTCCTAAAAACAGGGTCAGACCGTCCACGAACGTAACCCAGCCACGTGATCTTTCCTCTTAAATGCCGGCTGAGGTCGCAATCTCCGCCATGGACATCCTCGAATTTTCTCTGCGCCTCAATTTGTCCTAGCGTATTTACCGAGTAGAGAGCAGCTCGAATATTCCGCACATAACGTCGATCTAGATTCAGCAGCTCATTTATCTTTATTCCTGTCACGATGCGACGCGAGTTTCTATCGGCGTAGTGAACTTTCTGAGGATTTATTTGAAATCCATTCCCAGAAATGATGTCAACAAAAGTCGCGTTCAGATCGTCTGGAGAGATCGAACCGGAGACAATCGTCCCGCTCTTGAACATGCTGGTCATTGGTTGTTGGCTGGAAAGCGTTATATCGTCTGCATACCGCGTATAGATAAATCTGTTCTCTTTTGAGAATTTCTGAAGCCTCTTATCAAGGCGAAAGCAGATCATATTTGACAGTATCGGGCTGGTCGGCGCGCCTTGAGGAAGTCGCGAATTTAGGCAACATAAACGCGCAGCGATGCAGGCCACCTCGGTATCAATGCCCAGTGATTCCAGCAGCCCAACTATGCGCTTTTCAGTGATTGATAAAAAATAGTCCTTGAGATCAATGTTCAGCACATACCGTTTTCGTAAATGAGCTTCAGCATTCGTTTTGACCGACCGATCAAACACAAATCCATGCACTGGATTTCGAGCTCGATAAATTTGATTTAGCAAAAGAAGAAGCCTGCCTTGCAGGAACTTAAGGCGTTTGTCTGGAGCGGAGATGAGGCGATTTTTTCCGTTCTTTTTGGCAAGCGGAAACTGCTTGTACATTCGCTCTCTGTACCACCAAATCTTTTTCAGCTCGGCGGTCGAAAGACCAAGGTATTGGTGAAACGCTTCTTTAGAAGAAAATTCCTCGGGCAGCTTGACGCGAGGCGTGTGGAAATCTCCAAAAAAATTCGGCACGAGGCCTCCCCTCCAATCACGTCATGGCGTCATAATCTCGTGACGCGCACGATATTCTGAGATCATTAGCTCTTACGCCGCAGTTACTACAGCGCGCATGCGAGGGGAGACCTCGCATTGATATTGATAGCAGCCGAAGACCGGTCTATCCAGTTCGCAATCTGCTCTACGGTTAACCCAAGCCTTCTAATTGACCGGTCGCATTGAAAGCCCGCCCCGAACCGAGGCGGGCTACAGTCCTCTCAGTCCATCGCCGCCACCCGGTGAATAGCCCTTGCCGCAGCCAGCAGCGAGGCGAGGCGCTCGATGGTGGCGTCGACCGGGGCGAGCGCGCCGATGGCACTGTTGCGGCGCCCCTGGCCGATGTCCTCAGCCGCGAGGTCGACCTGATTCATGATGTCCTCGGCGTCGCGCTGCATGGCCTTGATGATCTGGGTGATGGCGATCTTGTTGTCACTCATGTCGGTCTCCTTTGTTGATGACCGGACCATCGCTCTCGTGGCCGTCGAAGACGAGCAATCCACGTGCTTCCGTCGGCCGGACGTGAATCGGTTTTGCTCCGGTCTGGCTCATTCGGCCGCCATGCGCAAAGTCTTTGCTGGGCTAACAATCACCTCCTTCACACCCTTCCCGTTGCCGTCCGATATCGAATAGGTGCAATCGACCTCCTCAATGTCGAAACGGGCGAAGGTTTCAAAGACGCCTTGAACCGCGTTCAACGACATAATGAAGGTGCCTTGAAGGCCTTCGAGAACATCTGCCAACTGTTCGAAATCATCCCGACCGAAGACGCCGGTACCGTAATCGGTCTCATTGCCCCAATATGGCGGGTCCAGATAAAAGAGCATGCCCGGCCGATCATAGCGCCGGATGAATTCCTGCCACGGCAGGCACTCGATCACGACACCGGCAAGCCGCTCGTGGATATCCTCCAGCGTTGAGGCAAGCTTGGTCAGGTTGAACCGGGCGCTGGTGGTTTTGCTGACGCCGAAGTTGCGGCCAGCCACCTTGCCGCCGAAGGCCAGACGCTGAAGATAGAGAAAGCGGGCCGAGCGCTCCAGATCGGTGAGCGTCGTCGGATCTGTCTTCATCAGCCGTTCGAATTCCCGCCTGCCGGAGATCTGGAAGCGGAGCGTATCCATGAACTGCGGAAAGTGGCGCTGCAGGATGCGGAAGAAGTTGGCGACATCACCGCTGATATCGTTGATCACTTCGGTTTTCGGCTGATGATCGCGGCGCAGGAACACGCCGCCCATGCCCACAAACGGTTCTGCGTAGCCATCATGATCGATCGCGTTGATCTTGGCGATAACGGTTTTCGAGAGGATGCGCTTGCCGCCGATATAACCGGCCGCAGGTGTGACCGGCGTCACCGGCTGCTGATTTACCATTTCAAATATCTCACGACTCAGTCACAAAGCCGTTGCCCGCTTTTCGCGGGTACGGGTGCGACGGTTATCGAGTATTGCTGTCGGGCGGGTTCGGACCCCCATCCAGTCCCCGCCGCCAGGGCTTGCCCTGGCCACCTGTCACATCATGCTTTCTTGCCCTCCTTCGTTGCCTCCAGACTGATCTGGACGGTGTAGCCATTGGAGAACTGGTGGCGCACCGATTTGACGTACCAGAGGCCGCTCGCTTCCTTTCGAAAGCCGGTGGCATTGATCGTGGTGCCTGCCAGAATATCGGTACGACCTGCCATGGTGATCGAGCCGGAGCCGGTTTTGGCTGCCTGGCGGGCTGCTTCCGATCGCGCGGCGGCTTCGGCTTCCTCTTTTGTGGCATAGGTGGTTCGAAGCGTCTTCGAAGGGCCTTCAAGGCCGGTTTCAGCGGTCGTTGTCTGAACCGTGTTGGTGGTCCGGTCGTACCAGCCCGCCTTCGCATTGCCGTAGGTCGGGCGCGGCTCGATGGAAAATGACCAGCTGGTGCATTCCGCTTTGTCGATCGTGATCGGGGCGAGAATGCCGGGCTCCAGAAACAGAAACTTGCCGTCCTTGATGGAAAACTGCGCGCCGGTGCGCCGGGCCAGTCGGCTTAAAAAATCGGCCGTGCTTTGATTGGTGCGGGCGATATAGGGAATGACAAGCTGATCGAAGCTTTCCGAGACCTTGGCATCATAACCGTGCCGATCGGCAAGCTGGCGGACGATTTCACCGGCGCTCATATCGTCGAAATGCTCGTCGGCCGGTTCCTTCACCGCCTTGCGCATATCGGTCGAGCGGCCGGACAGCGTGATGAACTCGCCACCGCTGCCGCCCCTGATCTTCGGCTTTTCGATTTCAAACAGGCCCATCTTGGCCGCACCGCCCGGCCGGTAGCCGAAATCGAGCTGAAGCTTCGCACCGGCCGGTGGAATGGCAACGGCATTGTCGGCATCGTCAAAGGTCAGTTCGCAGGTGTCGGCGATGTCTTCGGCATTATCGACAATGGAAGCCGAGACCAGGCGATTGTAAAAACCATCCCGGACGGCTGAACCGTTGACCTTCGCTTCGATAAAGGGCGTGGCCATCAGTCCCAGAGCCTCACGGTTTCAGCGGGCTTTGCCGCAGTCTCGAACTCCGGCAGGTGAACAACCGTGCCGATCGGCAAAACCGAACCGAGCGCGGCAAGGCCGGGATTGATGGCGAGCGTTGCCTCGACATAGCCGTAAAGCAGCCCGGCCTGTTTGCGGTCACCAAGCCGTGCATAGGCGAATTCAAAGCAGACCAGATCAAGGCTGGCATCTTCCTTGTTCACTTTGATGGTGGTTGCTGGCAGCTTCGTCATGATCACATCCCGAACAGGCCGACCGGTTTGCCACCGGCCTCATGGCTTGGTGCAAGCTCGATTGCATACTGGACGCGGCGGCCTTTGCCATCCGGCCCGATATAGGTTTGCGTGTCCTCAATGGCCTTGATCATCACAAGCCCGAAGACTTCCGCTGCCGTGCCGGTGCCTACGGCCCAGCCGGTAAACGAAAGCGGGCGACCGGCCATCTGGCTGGCGCGCAGCTTCTCGTATTCCGCGCGGTCATCGAACTCTTCGGGAAACAGCAGGCCGGATATGGTGATGGTGCCGCGCTTGTGGCCGGTAAACTGTGTGCCAGCGCGCCCGCCGAAACGGGCGATTTCGGCCAGCTCGGTTTCGGTGCGGCGGCGGATCGACTGGAAGTTCAGGCTGGTGACCTCAAACGTGTGCGGCCCAAGGCCCAGAAGCGGCATGCCCATCAATCATCTCCATCATAAAACGTACCGGATTGCGCGGAAGACAGACCACTGCCTCCGGAGGCGCGTGCATTGGCGGTTGCAGTGCGCAGTTCACCGGCTGCCGCGCTGATGGCGCTGGCCGCATCCTGCATGGCATTGCCTGCAGCCTTGCCGCCGTCTTCAACGGCCTTGCCGGAGCGCGATGCGCTTTGTTCCAGCTCATCGCCTGCACCGGTCATCCAGTCCCATGATTTGCCAAGCCAGCTTTTTTCATCTGCCTCTGACGGCTGACCGATCGGCGGACCGATATCGGCATAGGCTGAAGATGCACCATTATCATTGGCCGGTTCTGCAGGCGGTTCGTCATCATCACCGTCGCCGCCAAGCAACCGGTCGAGCCATGCCGGTTTTTTGAAGACGCCGGAAAGATCGATTGTACCGATTTTTTCGCGGATCAAGGCGGGCCAGTTCGTAAGCCACTCCCAGATGAAGGCGGCTCCGGCCTTGATGCCGTTGGCGATCTTTTCGCCGATTTCACGGCCTGCATTCTCGTAGCCCGCCTTTTGGTCGTCGGTAAGCTTTTCCTGGGTGAAGATGTTCTTGAGCCAGTTCATGGCACCGTCGAGCAGTTCCTTCGCGCCGTCGATGATGCCGGAGAAGTCGAAGAAATCGCGGACGGCCTGTTTTGCGCCGGATGTATCAATGCCGGTGATGGCGGAGAACTTGTCCAGCAGCCAGTCGATCTTGCCGCCGACAAAATCGAGCGCGCCGCCGAGCAGGTCTTTCAGCGGCCCGAAAAAGCCCGAGAGAAACGAACTGACGTGATCCCAGTATTTCCACACCAACAGGGAGGCAGCCGCAATGGCTGCGCCAACGGCCCAGACCGGCGCTGAAATACCCGCCAGAACCGTGACCAGCCCGCTGCCAAGGGTACCAAGCAGCCCAAAGGAACCGGCCAGCATGCGGCCCGCACCGGCAATCAACCGCCAGCCGGAGGCAACATTCTTGCCCGACTTGTCGAATTTCAGGAAGGCACCTGTCAGTCCCAGCAGCGGCATGCGCAAGCCTGCAACGGCAAAGCTGGCCAGTCGTGTGGCAATATTGAAGGCCAGAAGCCCGGCAACGGCCATGACAATTGTGCGGGTTAATTCCGGATTGGCCTGTGTCCAGGTGATAACCTGATCGACCAGCGGGCGGATTTCCTGCACGAGATCGAGCACTGCGGGCAGAAGCACTGTGCCGATGGTGATGGCGACACCGGCCGCCTGGTTCTTCAGCATGTCGAGCTGCGCGGGCAATTCTTCGACCTGTTTAAGGAACGCTTCATTCACGGCATTCGCGCCGTTGCGCATATCGTCAAGCGTGGCGGTAAAGACGCCTGCCTGCGCGCCGGTCAGGCTCATGACCGCATTGACGGCTTCAGATGATCCGAACAATGCCTGCATGGCCGCGTCGTTACCGTCGAGGGCTTCGCGGATGCGGGTGAATGCCCCAACCATGCCTCCCGATTTTGCGATCAGGTCTTTGAAGTTTTCCGCACCAAGCTCCTTGAATATGGCGCTGGTTTCCTTGGTGTCGCGTGTAAGGCCCACGATTGCGGCGCGGATCTGCGTATGCGCCTGTGCCGCTGGCATACCGGTTGTTGTCAGTGCTGCAACGGATGCCAGGTATTCATCAATCTTGATGTTCGCTCCGGCCACCGTACCAGCGACCGCGCCAAAGCCCTGGGCAAGGCCGTCAATCGTGGTCTTGCCGTTTTTGACGGTCTTGAAGATCACATCATAGATGCGATTCTGCTCTTCGCCTTCGAGGTTGAAGGCGTTGATCGACGAGGTCACCAGATCGACCGCTGATTTCGTTGAGCCAAGACCGGCAACACCCAGCCGTGCCGAACCTTCCAGAACCTTGAACTGATTAGCGGCAGCTATACCAGCCGAACGCACATCATAAAGCGCGCCGGTCAGATCGTTGAGTTTGACCGGCGTTCGTCCCGCGATTTCGAGCACCTTGCTCTTCATCGCGTCCATGCTTTCCACGGACGTATCGATCAGGGTCGAGACATTGGCCATCTCGGACGAGAAATTGGCCGCCATCATGATTGGCGAAACGATGATGGCGCCCATGGCCGCAGCACCGATAAGACGCTGACGGGCACTTTGAAGTTTGGCCTCGGCCTTCTGGGTGGCCGCTTCGAGGTTATCGACGGAGAAGCGCGTGGCAATGGCTCCGCCGACATTGCGCTTCAGCTTGCCTGCGCTGTCCGAAACGCGGCGAAAGCCCTCACGCAGCTTCTGCGCGGGGCCGTTGAACTTATCGACCAGGCGAATGACAAGTGACGCATCCATGTCAGTTCTCCTGTTGTCTCAGGTTAGCAAGGCGTTGGATTTCGGCGCGGTAGCGAACCGCCTCATCGAAAGGCAGTTCGTCGATGTCTTCCGGTGACCAGCGGAAGAAAAAGGCCAGGTCAGCGGCTATTTCGAAGGCGCGGCTGACAGGAGCGCCGGAAAAAAATCGACAAACGCCTCAAACAGTTTC
>NZ_SMAR01000072.1 GCF_004342225.1 Martelella mediterranea
GTCGCTTCCGAAATCTCTCCCTTGCCGTTCAGCACAAGGGAAACTGTCGCAGCTGACACACCTGAGGCAGCTGCAATGTCGCGAATCGTGGGAATGGTCTTGGTTTTCATATTCTCAAAATTGCCGGTTGGCGCTCAGGTTGCAACCTTATTATATTTGCGCACATTGTTTAGTAAATTTTATTCCGAAATTAGGCCATTTCTCCGCTCCTGAGAAGACAAAAACATCGAATTAACGCGATTTTTCCTCTTGATAGCCTGCGACCTGTCTGCTAGCGTTTAGTAAAGTTAAGGCGATTTAGTAAACGGGAGGTGCTAATGCGTCGGCTGGATGGTCAGTTGCTCGTGCTCGCGGTCATGAACCTGGCACTGTTGGCAATCGGCGCCCTGATTTCGGGCGGCACCTTTCTCTCGCTTTTCAATCTGCAATCGATGGCGACACAGGTCCCCGAGATCGGCCTTCTGGCGATCGGCGTTGCGCTTGCCATGTGCGCGGGCAATGGCGGTATCGACCTTTCTGGCATCTCGCTTGCCAATCTCGCCGGTGTGGTTTCGGCCATCATCGTGACGAGCTTTCTTGATCCCTATGATCAGCCGGTAATGTTCACCACCACATTTGCGCTGATCGCCGTTCTTGTTGGCTGCCTTGGCGGGTTGATCAACGGGCTTCTGATTTCGTTTGTCGGCATTACGCCGATCCTTTGTACGCTCGGAACACAGATGGCCTTCACCGGCCTGGCCGTGATCGTCTCGGGAGGGCGTGCGGTGACCGTCGGCAGCCCGGATCCGCTTTACAATATCGGCAATGGCTTCATCTTTGCCGTGCCAATCGGCTTCATCATCTTCATCGCCGTCGCAACGGTAATCGGGCTTGCCGTGCGCTATACCCCCTATGGCAAGTGGTTGATGCTCGGCGGTTCGAACCTCAAGGCCGCGACATTCGCCGGTTTTCCCAAGCGCGCGGTGATCACGACGACCTACACGCTGAGCGGTCTGCTCGCCGGCATTGCCGGGGTCATCATCGCCGCACGCAATGTCAACGTGAAATGGGACTACGGCACGTCATATCTGCTGATCGCCATCCTCGTGGCAGTCATGGCAGGGGTCCGCCCGCAGGGTGGGTATGGACGCATCATCTGCGTTGTCCTGTCGGCAATTGCGTTGCAGCTCATGTCAAGCCTTCTGAATTTCGGCGGTCTCTCGAATTTCGTCAGGGATTTTGCCTGGGGTGCGTTGCTCCTCGCCTTCCTGATCATCGGTCGCCACGATCTGGTTGGCTTTCTGTTCCCGGGAGGTCGACGCTGACCCAAACGGATACGGGTCGCAAACACGCCCCGTCTCAGACGATACAGGCTTCAGCAGCATCGCTTTACGCCCAATATCGAGGAGCTCTGGCCGTCCGCATCCCCTCGGGTGGACGGTTGAAGGATGGAGGGAAAATTGGAGGAAAAAATGAGAAAGCATTTCAAGAAAGTTGCTGTCGCCACCCTGATGGCTGCAACCGCGCTTGCGGGAGCAACCGGCCTGGCAACCGCACAGGACGACAAACCCGTTATCGCCACCGTCTTCAAGATTAGCGGCATTCCGTGGTTCGATCGCATGAATACGGGTGTCGAGGAATATCAGTCGGAGCATCCCGAAGTCGTCGCCGAAGGCTACGGCCCGGCGACTGCCGACGCGGCGCAGCAGCTCCAGATCATCCAGGACCTGATCGCCAAGGGCGTCGACGCTCTTGCCGTCGTGCCGATGGACCCGGTCGTCATCGAGGGTACGCTGAAGCGGGCTATGGACCGCGGCGTTATCGTCGTCACCCACGAGGCCGACAACCAGCGCAATACCATGGTCGACATCGAAGCCTTCGATAACGACAGCTACGGCACCGCGCTTAACGAACGCCTTGCCGAATGCATGGGCGGCGAAGGCAAGTGGACGACCTTCGTCGGCTCGCTAGGCAGCCGCACCCATATGCAGTGGGTGGGAGCAGGTGAGAAAAACGCCGAGAAGTACCCCGGCATGCAGCTTGTCGATCCGAACAATGAATCCTTCGACGATGCCAACGGCACCTACGAGAAGGCCAAGGAAATCCTGCGTAAATATCCTGACATCAAGGGTTTCCAGACTTCTGCCGGCAACGACGTTCTCGGCGTCGGCCGTGCCATCGAGGAAGCCGGTCTTGCCGGCAAGGTATGCCTTGTCGGCACCGGTCTGCCCGCCCCGTCCGCGCCCTATCTGGAATCGGGCGCCATCACGGCGATCGGGTTCTGGGATCCGATGAAGGCCGGCATGGCGATGAACGCGGCCGCGCAGAAACTGCTGGCCGGCGAGGAAATCGTTGACGGCATGGATCTCGGTGTCGACGGCTATCACAGCATCACCGTCACCAAGGGCGCCGGCGACGGCCTTCTCGCCATCGGCAATGGCATGGTCCTTGCCGACAAGGACACCTACAAGGACGTCTACTTCTGATCTGCTGACCTCCCGAGCAGGCCGGGGCGCTTTTCAAGCGCCCCGGCCACGCGAAGCCTGGCTTTCTGCAGGCATCATGATCAATCGAAGAAGGAGTGCGAGCGTGTCAGAACCATCCTCGTCAGGAGAGCTTTTTCTGGAACTGCGCGGCATTCACAAGCGCTATGGTGGTGTGCATGCGCTGCGCGGCGTCGACATGTCGATCCGTCTTGGCGAAGCCTATCATCTTCTCGGCGAAAACGGCTGCGGCAAGAGCACGGTTATCAAGGTCATGTCCGGCGCGATCGCGCCGAGTGAAGGCGAAATCATCCTGGATGGCGGCAAGTACGAGATGCTTACGCCGATCCAGTCTCTGAGCGCCGGTATCGAGACGGTCTATCAGGACCTCTCTCTCATTCCCAATCTGAACGTGGCTGAAAATGTCGCCCTCAGCGAACAGCTCGTCATGGGCGGCGGGCGGCTGGCGCGCCGTTTCGACCGGTCGCGACTGCGCGAAACGGCAACGCGTGCGCTCGAAGCCGTCGAATTGCCGACCACACGCGCCTTCCTGTCGACCGTCGTTTCGGACCTGCCGCTGGCGCAGAGGCAGCTGGTTGCGATTGCCCGCGCCATTGCCACCAACGCCAAGCTGGTGATCATGGACGAACCGACGACATCGCTGACGCGGCGCGAGGTCGAAAAGCTGATCACCGTGGTCAACAGGCTGCGAAACGACAATATCGCCGTCCTG
This sequence comes from Martelella mediterranea, assembly GCF_004342225.1. Lineage (GTDB taxonomy): Bacteria > Pseudomonadota > Alphaproteobacteria > Rhizobiales > Rhizobiaceae > Martelella > Martelella mediterranea_B. The sequence goes on from NZ_SMAR01000072.1 coordinate 3,196, forward strand.
TTTGTGACCCACAAGCTCGATGAATGCTACCGGATCGGCGGTCAGGCCATCATATTCCGCGACGGCGAATCCGTGGCCCAGGGTCCGCTGGACAATTTTACCAAATCGCAAATTTCCGAGCTGATGACCGGGCGCGAGATCGAGGCGATCCGCTACCGCGCGGCCAAGCCGCAGCCGGATGAACTCCTGTCCACCGACCGCCTTTCGGGCAGAGGCTTCGAGAATGTGAACCTGTCCCTCAGAAAGGGCGAAATTCTCGGCATTACCGGTCTGGCGGATTCGGGCCGCAACGAGCTTGCCATGGCCATCTCCGGCGTGCATCCGGCAACGGGCGGGACGCTGAGACTTGACGGCGAAGAACTTCATATCCGCCGTCCATCCGACTCCATCCGCCACGGCATCGGCTATGTGCCAGAGGACCGGCTCGATGAAGGCTTGTTTCTGGAAAAATCCATTCTCGACAACGAGATCGCTCTCGTGGTCGCGCGCCTTGCAAACAGGTTCGGCGTGATCGATAGCCAGAAAGGGCGTGCGCTCGCTGAAGACCTTTCCAGCCAGATGCGGTTGAACACGCGCGATATCGACATGCCCGTCGGCTCGTTGTCCGGCGGAAATCAGCAGAGGGTCCTCATCGGGCGCTGGCTGTCGATCCTGCCCAAGCTTCTGGTCCTGCACGGGCCGACAGTGGGCGTCGATGTCGGGTCGAAAGACACAATCTACCGCGCCATCCAGTCGCTCGCAGAGGCGGGCATGGGCCTGATTGTGGTCAGTGACGATCTGCCGGAACTCCTGCAGAACTGCGACCGCATCCTCGTCATGTTCGGCGGCAAGGTGGTCAAGAGTTACGATGCCGAAGCCGCCGATGAAGACATTCTCTACCGCACGATGACGGCACCCGAACCGGAGGTGGCGCAATGACATCCGTCGAAATGGAACGCAGCAAGGCGCAGCAGAAGGTTGCCGAAGGCGGCTTCAGCTTCAATCACTTCCTGAAGAACCATCCCGAGCTGATCACGCTCGCGTTGCTGGTGGCAATCTGCGCGATCGTCGCTGGAATCAATCCGAACTTTCTTCAGGCGTCGTCGCTGATCGATATCGGACGCGCCAGCGTCGTGATGGGACTGTTCGCGCTCGGTGTGTTCGTCATTCTGGCGGCCGGCGGCATCGATGTGTCCTTCACCGCAATTGCCGCCCTGTCGATGTATTCGGTCACGCTTTTCACCGTGAACCATTTTCCCGGCATGCCCATGCCACTCATCGTGCTCATCGCCACAATCGGCGGCATGCTGCTCGGTTTCGTGAACGGCATACTTGCCTATCACCTGCGGGTGCCATCGCTAATCATCACCATCGGAACGCAATATCTGTTTCGCGGCATCCTGCTCGCCTTCATCGGCACGGTCTGGATCATGGATCTGCCGCCACAGATGATCGAATTCGGCCGGGCGCCGCTGCTCCAGTTTACCAACGCCAACGGCGCGGTCATAACGCTACCGATCTACTTCCTCGCTCTGCCCGCTGCCGCCATTCTCACCTGGTGGATCCTGAACAGAACCTTGATGGGTCGCGCAATCTTTGCAATCGGCGGCAACAGCGCCATCGCCGAGCGGCTGGGATACAATCTGAAAACGGTGCAGCTCTTTCTGTTCGGTTATGCCGGCGCACTGGCCGGGCTTGCCGGCATCATCCATGTATCAAGCAACCGCCTCGCCAATCCCTTCGACCTGGTCGGCAGCGAAATCAGCGTGATTGCCGCCGTCGTCCTCGGTGGCGCCCGCATCACGGGCGGTACCGGCACGGTGCTGGGAACGATCCTCGGCGTGCTGCTGGTCACTGTCTTGAACAACGTGCTCGTCATGGTCGGCATCCCCAGCACCTGGCAGCGTTTCGTCATCGGTTTCTTCATTCTTCTCGCGGCCGCGTTCTTCATGGCGCAGCAGCGAAAGTCGTAATGCCTAGTTCTCAGGAAAGTGTGGTCCCATGAAAAAATTCATCAACAAACCGGAAAACGTCGTCGAGGAAATGCTGGAGGGCATCTATCTGGCCCATCCGGCCGTGACCTATGCCGCAAACGACAGGCACTGCCTGGTGACGGCAACGCCGAAACCCGGCAAGGTCGGCATCGCGACCGGCGGCGGATCCGGTCATCTGCCTTTGTTCCTTGGCTATGTGGGCGATGGCATGCTGGATGGTTGCGCCGTCGGCGGCGTATTCCAATCCCCAAGCGCAGAACAGATGCTCGAAGTCACCAAATATATCGATCAGGGTGCCGGCGTTCTCTATATCTACGGCAATTATACCGGCGATATCATCAACTTCGACATGGCGGCCGAACTTGCGGAATTCGAAGACATCCGCGTGACCTCGGTCGTTGGCAATGACGATGCGGCATCCTCCGTGATCGGGGAAGAGCACAAGCGACGTGGCGTGGCCGGCATTTTCTTCGTCTACAAGGCCGCGGGCGCCGCAGCGGCGGAAGGCCTCGACCTCGACGAGGTCACCCGCATTGCCGATAAGGCACGCCTCAACACCCGTACGATGGGCGTCGCGCTGTCAAGCTGCATCGTGCCGGAAATCGGCCATGCCACATTCGAGATCGGCGAGAACGAAATGGAAATCGGCATGGGCATTCACGGCGAGCCGGGCATCAGCCGCCGCGCCCTCGAACCCGCCGATGATGTGGTCGACGCCCTGATGGAGCGTCTGTTTGCCGAGAATCTTTATGAAAGTGGCGATGTCGCCATTCTGGTCAACGGTCTTGGCGGCACCCCCCGCGAGGAGCTCTACATCCTCTACCGTCGTGTTGCTCAACGCCTGTCAGAGCGCAACATCACCGCAAAGCACGTCTTCATCGGCGAATATGCGACGGCCATGGAAATGGCAGGCGCCTCGATCTCGCTGACGAAGCTCGACGACGAGCTCGACCGGCTGATCGGCGCAGCTGCCAACACGCCGTTCTTTACCCGCCTCAAGGGCTGACGGAGGTTATCATGGATCAGATCAACACCGAACATATGGTCGACGTCTTCGCCGGCCTCGCCGCCTTCTTCGCGGACAAGCGCGATTTTCTGATCGCACTTGACGGCAAGGTGGGCGACAGCGATCTGGGGCTCACGATGAGCAAAGCCTTCGCCGCTGCCCATGAAGCCGTCGCCGCCGAAACCGAACCCGCCATAGCCACCTACCTGAAAGACGCCGGCATGGCGATGGCCAAGGCTGCACCTTCGACAATGGGTACATTGATGGCCACGGGCTTTCTGCGCGCCAGCAAGGCGCTGGACGGCGTGGACGCCATCGGCACTGCGGAAATGGCCGCCTTCTGGCGCGCCTACTGCGACGGCGTCGCCCAGCGCGGCAAGGCCAAGCCCGGCGACAAGACGGTCGTCGATGTGCTGGAGCCGATCGCCTCGAGCCTTGAAACCTCGACCGCGCGGGATTTACCCCTGCCGGAAGCGATGACCAAAGCCGTCGAGGCCGCGAGCGACGCGTTGGAAAACACCAAGACCATGGTCGCCCAGCACGGCAAGGCCGCCGCATTCCAGGAGAAATCGAAAGGTCTGCAGGATGCCGGCGCGACTGTCGGCCTGTTCATCATCCAGTCGATGACGGCAACGGTCCGCGCCGGCTGAAAATACCGCAGGCTTAGGCCCGCCATTGAGCCCGGGCGCCAATCGCCGCGTCCGGGCAGACACCCCGTTTTGAAGGAGGACGCGATGAAAATTGCCTATATCGGGCTCGGAACCATGGGCCAGGGGATGGTTCACAATCTCCTCAAAGCCGGTCACGAGATCAGGGTCTGGAACCGCACCACCTTCGATCTTCCGGAGACGCTCGCCGGGGCAGAGCCCCAGAACACCATCGCGGAGGCCGTATCGGGTTGCGAACTCGTCATGGTCTGCCTGAC
>NZ_SMAR01000073.1:0-2500 GCF_004342225.1 Martelella mediterranea
TTGATAAAACAGTGTTGGTTGCGGGGGCAGGATTTGAACCTGCGGCCTTCAGGTTATGAGCCTGACGAGCTACCGGGCTGCTCCACCCCGCGTTATTTTTGAGCGTCCGGGGTTATGGCGGCTGACGGTTTGGTCCTGCCTTGCCCGGAATTTATGTTTGCCGGTCCTCGAAAGCGCTGCTTTCTGCGGGTCGGCGGGGGCTGCTCTTGCCCCGCGTTATGGTTTGGTCTGTGGCAACAAAAAAGCCGCCCTTACGGCGGCTTTGTATCGGCAGTCGCCGTTTATTGTTTTGAGAAGATATCGAAGCTTTGCTTCGCAAGGCCGACTGGCCGTCGCCCGCTTTCGGGCGGCCCGTCCGGAGCGAAGCGATCGCAGATCGCGACAGCGTCAGGACAAAGTCATGCTGCATTTGGCAGACCTGGCAGCGACTTACTCTCCCGTGTCTTAAGACAAAGTACCATCAGCGCTGGGGCATTTCACGGCCGTGTTCGGAATGGGAACGGGTGTTGAGGACCCCGCAATAACCACCAGGTCGGCCAAGTGCAGCATGTTTTTCGAGAAGCTGGAAGAGTTCTTATGTCCTCACGCTGCCGCGGCTTACGCCGCTTCGCTCCGGACGGGGCGGCGCATGAGCGCCGGCGGCCGGTCGGCCTTGCGAAGCCTTCGGCTTCGGCCTTCCCCTGCGATGCGGGAGCGAGGATACAAGGACGTAAGGTCTGTTGTTGTGTTGCGCTTGCGTAAACCAGCAATGGCAGTGGCTTTCAGGGGACTTCCCCGTAGGCCGACTGGCCGTCGCCGGTCGTCCGGCGCGCCCGCGCAGGGTCAGCGCATCGTCAGATGCGCGGTGCGACCCGCGAGCGATAAAGATCATATGACCGATGGCCATAAACAATGAGAACGATCAAGCCGATCGAGCGATTAGTAAGGCTAAGCTTCACACATTGCTGTGCTTCCACACGCCTCCTATCAACGTTGTCGTCTACAACGGCTCTGATAGGGAATACTCGTTTCCAGGTGGGTTTCCCGCTTAGATGCCTTCAGCGGTTATCCCTTCCATATATAGCTACCCTGCTATGCGGCTGGCGCCACAACAGGTCCACCAGAGATATGTCCATCCCGGTCCTCTCGTACTAGGGACAGATCCTGTCAATATTCCTACACCCACGGCAGATAGGGACCGAACTGTCTCACGACGTTCTGAACCCAGCTCACGTACCGCTTTAATTGGCGAACAGCCAAACCCTTGGGACCTGCTCCAGCCCCAGGATGCGATGAGCCGACATCGAGGTGCCAAACAACCCCGTCGATATGGACTCTTGGGGGTCATCAGCCTGTTATCCCCGGCGTACCTTTTATCCGTTGAGCGATGGCCCTTCCACGCGGGACCACCGGATCACTATGACCGACTTTCGTCTCTGCTCGACTTGTCAGTCTCGCAGTCAGGCGGGCTTATGCCATTGCACTCGACGACCGATTTCCGACCGGTCTGAGCCCACCATCGCGCGCCTCCGTTACTCTTTAGGAGGCGACCGCCCCAGTCAAACTACCCACCATACACTGTCCCGGAACCGGATAACGGATCGCGGTTAGACATCCACGAAGATAAGGGTGGTATTTCAAGGATGGCTCCACGCAAACTGGCGTCCGCGCTTCAAAGCCTACCACCTATCCTACACATGTCTTGGTAAATGCCAGTGTAAAGCTATAGTAAAGGTGCACGGGGTCTTTCCGTCTGACCGCAGGAACCCCGCATCTTCACGGGGAATTCAATTTCACTGAGTCTGCGTTGGAGACAGCGGGGAAGTCGTTACGCCATTCGTGCAGGTCGGAACTTACCCGACAAGGAATTTCGCTACCTTAGGACCGTTATAGTTACGGCCGCCGTTTACTGGGGCTTCGATTCAATGCTTGCACATCTCCTCTTAACCTTCCAGCACCGGGCAGGCGTCAGACCCTATACGTCGTCTTGCGACTTCGCAGAGCCCTGTGTTTTTGATAAACAGTCGCTACCCCCTGGTCTGTGCCACCCTCCGATACTTGCGTATCAAAGGGTCACGCTTCTTCCGAAGTTACGCGTGCATTTTGCCGAGTTCCTTCAACGCAGTTCTCTCAAGCGCCTTGGTATACTCTACCTGACCACCTGTGTCGGTTTCGGGTACGGTCTCACGGCGGGGCTATTTCCTGGAACCGCTCCACTGCTCACTCAATCCAATAAGAATGAACAATTTGTGCAATCCGTCACACTCCGCCTGGCCCACGAATATTAACGTGGTTCCCATCGACTACGCATTTCTGCCTCGTCTTAGGGGCCGGCTAACCCTGCTCAGATTAACTTTAAGCAGGAACCCTTGGTCTTTCGGCGAGAGGGTCTCTCACCCTCTTTATCGTTACTCATGTCAACATTCGCACTTCCGATACCTCCAGGAGCCCTCACGGGTCTCCCTTCATCAGCCTACGGAACGCTCCGCTACCACGTGGATAAATCCACATCCTCAGCTTC
>NZ_SMAR01000074.1 GCF_004342225.1 Martelella mediterranea
GTGCCGGTCTGGAAGATGCCGGACAGGTCGCCGACACAGACGATGGCGACATCGGCGTTCTTCGCGGCTTCCACGGCGCTCGGGATCATGTCGAGGCGGGTGGAAAGCGATGAGGCCTGCTCCAGCGAGGTGGCGTCATCGACATCGCCGGGGAAGACCGGCGCGCCGGCCTTGCGCTCGTCGAGAATGTTGCAGCCGCGGGCATAGATGACGTTTTCGGTTCCGAGCCTGGCCCTCAGACCTGCCAGTGGTGTGACGACGCTTTCGACCTCTTCCTGAGCCTCGTTATGGATCAGGTGAACCGGGAAGGCATAGTCCCCGAGCAACGCCAACGGATCATCCGCTGTGGGGCCGATGACGGCGACCTTCTTGTTTGCAGCAAGCGGCAGAATGCCATTGTTGTCGAGGATGGTGACGGATTCTTCCGCCGTCTGCCGGGCGACATCGATATAGTCCTGACGCTGCAGAGCGATCTTCGAATCGTCCGCATAGGGTTTTTCGAAGAGGCCCAGGCGGAATTTTTCTCTCAGGATACGCGCAACGATCTCATCGATCTTCGCTTCGGTGATCAGGCCACGCGAAAGCGCTTCCTTCAGGTCCTTGGCGCAGTCATCGCCGGGAAGCTCGATATCGAGACCGGCGTTGAAGGACAGCGCTGCGGCTTCGGCCCGCGTCTCGGCAATGCCGTGATGCTGGTAGAGCAGGCTGACGCCGACATAGTCCGCGACGATCAACCCGTCAAAACCCCAGTCATCGCGCAACACCTTGGTCATCAGGTGATGCGAGGCATGAACCGGTTCGCCGTCGATATCGTGATAGGCGGGCATGACCGAACCGGCATTCGCCAGCTTTACGGCCATCTCGAAGGGCAGCATGAACATGTCGTTCAATTCACGCCAGCCCATATGGACGGGCGCATGGTTACGACCGCCTTCGCTTGCCGAGTGACCGGCATAGTGCTTCAGCGTTGCCAGCACGCCGCGATCCTCGCCCTGCAGACCCTTCACATAGGCGGAAGCGATGACGCCGGTGAGGTACGGGTCCTCGCCAATGCTTTCTTCCGTGCGGCCCCAGCGGGCATCGCGGGCAACATCGAGCACGGGGGCAAGGCCCTGATGGCAGCCGATGGCGCGTGATTCCTGGCCGATGGCAGCCCCGACCTTCTCGATCAGATCCGGGTTGAAGGTCGCGCCGAAGGAAAGCGATGAGGGAAACAGTGTCGCGCCCTTGATCATCAGGCCGGACAGGCATTCCTCATGCGACATGACCGGAATGCCGAGCCGTGTCTCCTCGACCATGAATTTCTGCAGGGCGTTCAGCGCCCGAACGCCTTCCGCCGCATCAATGCTGCGGGTGCCGAGCGGTCGGGTGACCTGACCGAGACCGGACGACAGCATGGCTTTCAGCGTCTCGGGATCGGTCTGGCCGGTGAACTGGTCGGAGCGCGTCCGGTGATTGCCGTCTTCTTCAAGGAAGAGCCAGACGGCGTGCAACTGGCCGATCTTTTCCTCGATCGTCATGCGGCCGAGAAGGTCTGAAACACGCGCTTCAACCGGCTGTGCAGCGTCCTTGTAGACGGGATTTTTCTGTTCGTTGCTCATCTTGTCATTTCCGTATTTCGTGTTCAGACCGCGTCGGATTCGGAGAGTTCATGCGGGCCGGGCACACTCGGCAGATAGGCGAGCGCCTCGCCATCGGCATCGAAGAGGTGGCAGGCCGCAGGCTTCACGAAGAAGGCCATCGGCTTTTCCGGCACCTTCAGCACATCTTCGGCGACCTTGGCGATCATCGGCGTTTCGGTGCTTTCGTTGAGGTAGAGATGACTGTATTCGCCGAAATTCTCCACAGCGCGCACCTTGCGGCGGATCACCTGTTCGTTTGCATCGTCATCGACGGGGTGCATATGTTCCGGGCGGATGCCGAGCGTCAGTTCGCTGCCCCTTGCAAGCCCCTCGGTTGAGACTGGAACGCGGATGATTTCGCCGGTTTCAAGCTTGACCGAAGCACCCTCGGTGCCGGAACTGTCCAGCGTCACCTTGAGAAAATTCATCGACGGCGAGCCGAGGAAGCCGGCGGCAAAGAGGTTTGCCGGGCGGTGGTAAAGTTCCAGCGGCGCGCCAACCTGGGCAATACTGCCCTTTTTCGTGACATCGGGCCCCGCGCGCAGCAGCACGATCTTGTCGGCCAGCGCCATGGCTTCCGTCTGGTCGTGGGTCACGTAGATCATGCTGGCTTCGGGATAATCGCGGTGCAGATTGGCGATTTCGGAACGCATATGGACGCGCAGCGCCGCATCGAGGTTCGACAGCGGTTCGTCGAACAGGAAGACGGCAGGCTGACGGACGATGGCGCGGCCAATGGCCACGCGCTGGCGCTGGCCGCCGGAAAGCTGCTTCGGGCGGCGGTCGAGCAGCGGCTCGATCTGCAGCATGCGCGCAGCCTCATTGACCCGTTTTTCGATGTCTGCCTTGGGCGTCTTTGCCTGTTTCAGGCCGAAAGCCATGTTCTCGTAAACACTCATATGCGGATAGAGCGCGTAGTTCTGGAACACCATGGCCACGCGGCGTTCGGCCGGCGGTACGTCGTTCATGACCTCGCCGCCGATCCTGATATCGCCTTCGGTGATTTCTTCAATGCCTGCAATCATGCGCAGAAGCGTGGACTTGCCGCAGCCCGACGGGCCCAGGAAGACGCAAAACTGACCATCTTCGATGTTGAGGTTGATGTCGTGCAGGACGGTGAGTTTACCGAAGCGCTTTTCGACGTTTTCGAGAAGGATCTGTGTCATTGTTGTTACTCCGGTTCCATCAGCCCTTGAGCGAGCCGGCCATCATGCCATTGACGATCTTTTCCTGACCGATGGCGTAGACGATGATCAAAGGCAGTGCGGAAAGGGTGACCACAGCCATGATGGCGGGGACATTCGATGCGTATTGGCCCTGGAAGTCCCAGACCGCCAGCGGCAGGGTGCGTTTGTCGGTCGAGGACGTCAGCACATAGGCGAAGACAAATTCGTTCCACAGCATGATGCCGTTATAGATCGCGACCGTGGAAATGCCGGGGCCTGCCAGCGGCAGAAACACCTTCCAGTAGATCTTGAACGGGCCGCAACCATCCAGCATCGCAGCTTCCTCGAGCTCTTTCGGCACCTGGCGCATGAATTCCGTCAGGATGAACACCGAGATCGGCAGGCTGATGGCCACATAGGGGCCGATCAGGCCGGCGGGCGTATCATAGAGCCCCATGGAGCGCGTCATCAGATAGACGGGCACGAGGGTGACATGCAGCGGCACGATCATGCCGGCGACGATCAGCGCGAACAGGCTGTCGGAGAATTTGAACTTCAGCCGCGCCAGTGCGTAAGCCGCCATCGAGGAAAACAGGATGATGATGACGACGGAGGTCGAGATCACGAACAGGCTGTTCCTCAGATAGATCAGGAAGGAGCCTTCCAGCACCTCGATATAGTTGGAGAGGTTGAAGCTTTCCGGCAGCGCCCAGACCGGGTTGACGAAGGTTTCCTGCTGGGTCTTCAGGCTCATGAAGGCCACGAAGATGAAGGGCAGCGTGGTGACGGCCAGCCAGAAGGTGCCCAGCACCGGAATGGCAACGCGTCCGACCTTGAAGCCTTGTTTCTTTTTCATCGGATCAGACCTCCGTCTCGAACCGTTTGGACAGGCGGAACGCGACTGCCGCAATCACGGTGATGATGATGAACATGGCGGCGGCGACCGTGGTGCCGTAGCCGAGCTCGAAGGAGGCGAAGACCTGCTTGTACATGTAGCTTGCCATCACCTGCGAGGCGTTTTCAGGCCCGCCCTCGGTCATGACGTAGATCAGGTCGAAATAGCGCATCGAGCCGATGGTGGCGAGCAGCACGGCGGTGCGGAACGTGCCCTGCAGATGCGGCAGTTTCAGCCGCCAGAAGATGGTTGTCTGGGTTGCACCGTCAAGCCTTGCGGCTTCGGTGATCTCGCGCGGGAACGAGGCGAGACCGGCCAGGAACAGCACCATGTAGAAGGGGATGTTCTGCCACAGCACGACGGCGATGACGGAACCCAGCGCGTAACGCGGATCGCCGAGCCAGTCATGGGCCCAGCCGTAAAGCCCCATGGCGTCGAGAATGGAATTGATCGGGCCGAAATTCGGGTCGTAGATGTTCTTGAACAACACGCCGAGCGCCACCGAGGACATCAGAAGCGGGATGAAATAGAGAATCTTGAGAATCCGCGAGCCCTTGCTTGCCTCGTCCAGCACAACGGCCAGAACCAGTGCAATCGGCAGCTGGATGATGATGGAGAACAGCGCCAGCAGAATGTTGTTCCAGGCCGAATGCCAGAACACGCTGTCATGCATCAGCCGCACCCAGTTATCGAGGCCGACGAACTCTGCTGTGTCGCCAAGGCCGTTCCAGTTCACAAAGGAAAGCCGGAAACTGGAGACGAGGGGATAAAGCAGGTAGACGACCAGAAAAATCAGCGCCGGCGCCATGAAGACAACAGGTGCGGCCTTCTGGGCCATGGCCCATTTCTTGCGCTGCCTTTGCCGGTTGGCAGCCGTCCGCGTTATCGCCGTGGACATGGTGTTTCCTTTCTCTCGCACGTTTTCCGCAAGGTGACGAAAAATCGGCACAAGCTGCATGTCGGCCGCCGCCGGGATGGACGGCAGCCGGCGCGGGGCGCTTGTTAAAAGAGGCGCCTCGGGACATGAGCCTGGAGGGATGGCAGGTCTTACTGCTGGGCCTCGGCCTGGGCGGCCCGTTCCATTTCGGCAGCTGCCTCTTCCGGCGTGATCGACATGCCAAAGAGCTGCTGGACCGTGTCCTTGTGGACTTCACCAAGGGCTGGCGGCAGTTCCTGGTCGTACCAGAGCTGAACGCTGTCGGCTTCTCCGACGACCTCCAGAACCTTGTTCAGGAAGGGATCTTCCGTGGAAATGCCCTTCAGCGGCATGACGCGCTGGTCGGCAAGACGGGCGGCGGCGGCATCGTCATTGGTGAGGTAGGTCAACAGTTCGAAGGCCTTGTCCTTGTAAGGGCAGGCGGAAGAGATGCTGACAAAGTTGTCGCCGAGCGTACCGACGACGTTGGACGGATCGCCCTTGCCACCCGGAACGGACGGGAAGGTGAAGAAATCGACCTTTTCGGCAAATGCCGGGTTCTCGTTGCGGATCGAGGCCATTTCCCAACTGCCCATCAGCTCCATGGCGGCGCGATCGGCGTAAAGCAGACGGCGCGAACCGCCGACATCGTAGTCGAGACCGTTATAGCCGCGAGCAAAGGCGTCCGCTTCGACAAGCTCCTGAAGGCGCTCACCGGCTTCGATGAAGACCGGATCCTCGAACGAGCCGCCCTCTTCGCGGGAAGCGGCCTTGCGGAAGGCTTCCGGCCCGCCGATGCGGTCTGCCAGCAGCACGAAATACATCGAGCCCGGCCACTTGTTCTTGTTGGCCAGCGCAAACGGCGCGATGTTGTTTTCGTTGAGAACGGCGATGACGTTCATCAGATCGTCCCAGGTTTCAGGCGGCGTCAGGTCCAGTTCGTCGAAGATTTCAGTATTGTAGAAGATCACGGCAACGGCCGTGTTTTCGGCTGGAATGCCGTAAATCTTATCGTCAAACGTGACCGAGCCGAAGCTGGCCGGCACGAAGCGCTCCTTGAACTCGGGATTGGCGTCGAGATAGGGCGTCAGATCGACCACCTGGTCGGAGTCGACATATTCCCTCAGCGGCCCACCGCCCCAGGAAGCGAAGACGCAAGGCGGTTCGTTCGCGCCGAAAGCGATTTTCAGCTTGGTCTTGTAGGCATCATTGGCGAAGTGCGAATCTTCAACGACATAGCCGGGGTTGGCTTCTTCGAAACGATCCATCGCATCGCGGACGATCTTGGCCGTCGCGGTGTCGGAGCGCAGATCCCACGAAGTAATGGTCTTGGTATCCTGAGCCTGAGCGGCGAGCGGGACAAGTGCAGCCACGGCTGCTGAACCCAAAAAACGGGTTAACGTTCTGGACGGTTTGAATTGCATTGTTTCCTCCCATGCAAGACAGCTGTAAGTCTTACGATATGAGGTACGTTACCGGTAACG
>NZ_SMAR01000075.1 GCF_004342225.1 Martelella mediterranea
CATCAAAAACAAGCAGCATAATCAATCACACAAACCAGCCAGAGCCTCCAATGCTCAAGCCGCTCTGATGTCCCATTTTATATGACAACGGACAGTCCTGCTCGGCCGCGCGTCGGTTCTGAATGTTTTCAAGTTCGGATTTTACGATTGATTCCAGCCATGCTTTAGCCCGCTCGTTTGTCAGTTTCAGTTCTTCCATCCGCTCAAAGATCTCCTGGCTTTTGGCATACAAGACAGCTGACAGCCTGCGGGCGGTCGACGGGTCGCGGGTCTTCAGACTCAACTGAATATAGTAACTTTTGGAGGATACACCAGAGGAGGCGGGAACACGGCGGCGCCATGTATAGACAGCGCCCCGGCGGAAAACGTGAGGGATACGCGGCATGATCTTCTTCCTTTCAGGAACAAGTCTGATGCCTTTGTGATACAGTCATGTGTGACACATATGTCCACAGGCCACATTCACCACATCGTTTTCTTATGAAATTCAATCACTTATGAGATGATTTGGCTGGGGTGGCTGGATTCGAACCAGCGCATGCCGATACCAAAAACCGGTGCCTTACCGCTTGGCTACACCCCAGCATGCTCAACCGGCCAGAGACCGGAAGAACGGATGCTCTCTTAGCAAAGCTGGCACCGGGCCACAACGCCTAATTCTGCCATTATGGCAGTTTTTAACGGGGTCGATCTTTCCTCGGACACTTGCTTTTTACAAGCGTCCTATCACATAGAGGGCCGATTTCACGAAAGGTAAGACAATGGCGGACCCGGCTTTTAACCGTGCATTCGATCCGGCTTATGGCAGGGCCGTTGAAATCACCCGGGGGATATATCGTGTCACGGCTGAAAATCCGTCGCCATACACGTTCCACGGGACCAACGGGTATCTGATCGGCAATGACAGTCTGGCGATCATCGACCCCGGCCCGGATGATGACCGGCACTTTGAGCGTCTCATGCACATCATTGATGGCCGGAAACTCTGTCACATCCTGATCACGCACACACACCGTGACCACACGCCGATGGCTCATAGGCTTAAGGCGAAAACGGGCGCGCCGATCGTCGCTGAAGGACCGCATCGTGCATCACGGGCTTTGCGAAACGGGGAAACCAACCCGTTTAAAGAAAGCGCTGATCTGGATCTGGTCCCGGATATCATTTTTCGCGATGGCGACGTGATCTCTGCCGGCGGTTTTGACATCGAAGCAGTTCACACACCCGGCCACACAGCGAACCATCTTGCCTTTGCCGTGAAAGGCACAAACATTCTTTTCTCCGGTGATCATGTCATGGGCTGGTCCACCACGATGGTCGCACCGCCTGACGGGGCAATGAGCGATTATATGGCTTCGCTGGAAAAGCTCCTTTTACGCAAGGAAAATCACTATCTTCCGGGCCATGGCGGGCCTGTTAAAGAAGCGCATAACTTCGTCCGCGGTATTCGTTCACACAGGCGGATGCGCGAACGCGCCATTTTGAACCGGCTTGCAGCCGGGGATCACACAATCGCGGAAATGGTCGAAGTGATCTATCGCACGACGAACAGAAACCTGCATGGCGCGGCTTCGTTGTCCGTACTGGCGCATATCGAAAGTCTGGTGGAACGGGGCCGGGTCTCGGCCGATGATGGTGTGGTCTTAGGCGGTCGCTACCGCCTTGCCTGATGCCGGATCCTCACGTTCGCGGATGCTGGCCTGTGCTGCCGCCAGCCTCGCCGTAGGCACACGGAAAGGCGAACAGGAGACATAATCGAGCGCCAGTGTTTCGCAAAAGCGAATGGATATCGGGTCGCCACCATGTTCGCCGCAAATGCCGATCTGAAGATCAGGTTTGGCCATGCGTCCGCGCTCGGTAGCAAGCTTCATCAGTTCGCCGACACCATCGAAATCCAGCGACATGAACGGATCCCGTTCCAGAATGCCTTTCTTTTGATAAGCGCCCAAAAAACCCGGAGCATCATCGCGAGAAAGACCGAAGGTCGTTTGTGTCAGATCATTGGTGCCGAGTGAGAAAAAAGCCGCTTCCTCAGCGATTTCATGAGCACGCAGAGCCGCGCGCGGAAGCTCTATCATGGTGCCGACGCGATAGGTCAGTGTCATTCCACTTTCCCGCATCACCGTTCCCGCAATCCCATCAATTCGACCTTTGACATACTCCAGCTCGGACCGGAGGCTGACGAGCGGCACCATGATTTCCGGAACAACCGCCTCGCCGGTCAGACGGGCGGCAGCAACTGCGGCTTCAAATATTGCCCGGGCCTGCATTTCGGCGATCTCGGGAAAGGAAATAGCCAGCCGACACCCGCGATGTCCCAGCATTGGATTGAATTCATAGAGTGCTTCGACGCGTTGCTTGAGCAGGCTGGTTTCCATATCCAGCGCACGGGCGACTTCTTCACGCTCTTCTTCATTTTTTGGTAAAAATTCATGCAGTGGCGGATCAAGAAGCCGGATCGTAACCGGCAGGCCGTGCATGATCGCGAAAATTTCTTCGAAGTCAGCACGCTGCATCGGTAACAGCTGATCAAGCGCAGCTCTGCGCCCGGCCTCGTCCTCAGCCAGAATCATACGGCGCATGGTTTTGATGCGGTCACCTTCGAAGAACATATGTTCGGTGCGGCAAAGACCTATGCCCTCGGCTCCAAACTCGCGGGCTGTACGCGCGTCTCCGGGTGTATCTGCATTTGTGCGCACCTTCATTCTGCGGGCAGCATCTGCCCAGCCCATCAGGCGCTGAAAATCATCCGAAAGCGCTGGCTTCTGGGTCGGGACGGCACCTTTCAGCACACGGCCGGTGGAGCCATCGATGGTCACAAGGTCTCCGGCATGCATCAGCACACCGCCGACGCCGTGCAGAATATTGTCGAACCGGTCGACACGCATATTGCCTGCGCCGGTGACACAGGGCACGCCCATGCCGCGGGCGACAACTGCGGCATGGCTGGTCATGCCGCCGCGTGTTGTCAGCACGCCTTCGGCGGCAGTCATTCCGTGAATATCTTCAGGGCTGGTTTCCGTGCGTACCAGAATGACTTTTCTGCCTTCTGCATGCGCCGAGATGGCTTCTTCCGCGGAAAACACAATCTCTCCGGTGACCGCACCAGGGGAGGCGGGCAGGCCGGAACCAACGGGATTTGCCTTGAAGTCTGGCGAAATCGTTGGATGCAGCATCTGGTCAAGCGTGGCCGGATCAACCCGGATGATGGCTTCATCGCGTGAGATCAGGCCTTCGTCGGCCATATCCATCGCGATCTTCATCGCGGCCCCGGCTGCGCGTTTGCCGTTGCGTGTCTGCAGCATCCAGAGCGTGCCGCGCTCGATGGTAAACTCCATGTCCTGCAGATCACCATAGTGCCGCTCAAGCCGGGCTGCGACGGTCACGAGTTCGCTGAAGGCCCGCGGCATCAGTTTTTCCAGTGATGGCTTTTCTGCACCGGATGCAATGCGTCCGGCTTCTGTGATGCTTTGAGGTGTGCGAATGCCAGCGACAACATCTTCGCCTTGTGCATTCAAGAGAAATTCCCCGTAAAGCGCCTTTTCCCCGGTCGATGGGTTGCGTGTAAAGGCGACACCGGTGGCCGAATCATTGCCCAGATTGCCGAACACCATGGCCTGAATGTTCACAGCCGTTCCCCAGTCGAAAGGGATATCATGGAGTGCTCTGTAGGCGGTGGCACGTGCACTCGTCCAGCTGGAGAATACGGCCGAGATTGCCCCCCACAACTGTTCACAAGGGTCCTGAGGAAAGCTTTCTCCCAGTTCCTCGTCCAGCAGTTTCTCATATTCGCTGACGATGTCTTTCAGCTCATCGGCGGAAAGCTGTGTTTCATAGGCATATCCCAGTTCGGACATGCGGTCTTCCAGAATTTCCTCGAAGAACTCCTGATCAAGCCCGAGAACCACATCGGCATACATCTGGATGAAACGGCGGTAGCTGTCCCATGCAAAACGCTCGTCGCCGGTATCTGCTGCCAGCGCTTTGACTGTTTCGTCATTCAGGCCGAGATTCAAAACGGTATCCATCATACCCGGCATGGAGACGCGTGAACCCGACCGTACCGAAAGAAGCAGTGGCGTTTCAGCGCCTCCGAATTGCCTTCCGGTGGCGGCTTCAATGGCTCGCAATCCAGCTTCGATTTCCTGTTTCAGGCCGTCCGGAAAGCCTTTGGCATGAACATAAAAATGCTGGCAGACATCGGAGATGATCGTGAGCCCCGGCGGAACAGGCAGCCCCATGCGCGCCATTTCGGCAAGGCTGGCTCCCTTGCCACCGAGCCTGTCGCGGTCAATGTCAAGACTTTGCGTCTCACCGCACCCGAAGCTGTAAACCCAGTTCGTCATATTGCCGTCCTGTCTCCCTCAGCCACCGAATGCCCGCTTCGCATAAAAGGGCTTTTCCATCAGACGTTAGTGTATCGCAAGGCAAATGAGAATTGGTCAAACGGAAAAATCCCCACCGTTCATCATGAACGATGCATCGCCGCATCCGGACGCGCATTTTCTTTAAGCCATTCCAGAAATATCAGGGCATCGGGATTGGGCGGGCTTTCTTTTGGCCAGGTCGGGCGAACCAGAAAACCGTTCTCGAATTTCACAAATCCTGCCGGTGCAATCAGTTCGCCGCTTTCCAGCATGTTTTCGATCAGAAATCGTGGTGCCATGATAACCCCCATGCCGGTACGGGCGGCCTGAAAGCCAAGATATGTGTGGTCAAATACCAGTTCTTTCTGTGCCCTGATGGTGATACCTGTCAGTTCTTCCCAGTTTTGCCAGACATCTGTCGCGTGGCGGCGATCAATGCGGGTGGGGAAGGAAAAAGTACCGCCTTCAAGCCGGTGCGTATAACGCGGTGCCAGAACCGGCCCCATCTCGACATCGCCCAGCGCAATGGCGTCATGTCGGACGGTCGGGCTTAAAAGACGGTTATAGGAAAAGACCAGATCCGATTCCCCGTCATGGTCCTGACTGCCAGAAGGGCCAACCAGTTGAAGTGAAATGTCAATTTCCGGATAAGCGGTGCTGAAACGGGAAAGAACAGGAATAAGCCAGGTTCGGGTAAAGGTCGCACTGGCGAGCACTTTTACAGGTCTGCGGCCGGTGGACTGCAACAGTGTGCGGTAGCCTGTACGTATCTCATCAAGCGCCTCCGCGACGGTCTGGGCAAAGGAGCGTGCTTGCGGCGTCAGGATAATGCCTGAACCCCGCTTTTCGAACAGGTCGATGCCGCATTGTTCGTGAAGTTGTTTCAACTGTTTGGAAACTGCACCGTGAGTGCGTCCCATGATTTCAGCCGCCTTTGTGACTGATCCGGAACGATATACCGCCTCAAAGGCCAAGAGGCTGGAAAGTGGCGGCAGCGTGTCCATAGCATCCATCCTGTGAATTTATCTCACATAAGAAGCGAGGATAGCTCAATTTTCAAATCAGACAAGCGGCGTATAATTGTCTTGAAAAGAAGGATAATAACGATGGATTGCAAGACCCTTGAACAGCAAGATAAAATAACCACCAGTGCCGCTCTTGCTCGGATCACAGGACAGTCTCAGCGCCCGGAATCGCGCTTACGCGCGCTGGCAGATACGCTCTTTCTATGGAAGCAGCGCCTTGTTGAACGCCGTCAGATGCGTCGCGATCTTGACGCCATGACGCCGGAGATGCTCTGCGATTTCGGTCTTACGCGCCGGTCGGCTGAAAAGCTGGCCAACAGACCATTCTGGCGTGCCGACTGATTAGAGCATCGGGCGATTAGTCTGCAACGCATGCTGTTGATTTGAAGTAGTTCCAGCATTCCTGTGGTGAGAACAGTGCGCACACGTGGCCTACAG
>NZ_SMAR01000076.1 GCF_004342225.1 Martelella mediterranea
TTCGTCATCTCGATCTCCTAATTGATAAGATGAACCAGAAATCCTCCCTTATTCAAATCCTCAAATCTGTCCCACCGGCGCTGACGTCAGACAGCATGGCGGATTGAATAGATCTTGTGCTTCGGTGACGGAAACAGGGAACGGGCTCGAAAATATTTGTTCAGCGTCTGGGAGAGTGTTTCCTCGCGGTTCTTGTACCTGGGAAAGCCGTCCGGATGAAATCGCATGGCTGCCAGTGCGACACCCGTAAGCGGCACAAGCCGGATCGACGAGGTCGTTTTGATTTCTCGCGGATCGGCCCGATCAGCCCGGGGCGCTATCGCTATGTGGGGAACTTCGTGATCAAGGTGAATCTGTTCAGTCACCAGATTACAGATCTCAGAAGGCCTAGCGCCCGTTTCGATCAGAATCTGTACGATATGACGTGCTTCTTCGTTCAAGCCTGATAGCGCGCCCGGTGCCAATACACACCTCTCAAGCCATTCAGCAGAGAATGGAGGCCGCTGGGCGCTATTCTTGTCGCGGAATGATAGGTTCGCAAACGGATTACTGTCCGACGATACACCCTGATAGCGTTGATAGGATCGCCAGATGTTGCGAAGGCAGCCGATATCCTTATTGCCGGACGAAGCGCTTCTTTGGGCGGGGCCGTCAGCCGGTGCAATCTTCTCCCGCCAGTATCGGTAGAGTTTCAGGGCATCCTCGCGATCGATTTCATCGAAATATTTGTCTCCGGCAACCGCAATGAAGTTTGAAACAGCCCGGCGCCGCACCTTCGTCCAGTTTCGCCTCTGTGTAGCACTCTTGCCTGTAACTTCCGATGCAGCAATCTCTGTCAGGTAAAGCTCGAAGGCCTCGGACAATCGCACGCGCGGCCGAGGCTCAAGTCCCAAAACCGCCGTAGCATCCATACTTTTTGGCGGAGAAGCCGACAATGCGTCGAGTCGAGCCATGATCTGATCGCCGGTCTCACTTGCCATGACATCGGCTGCCGGACGATAGGTGAAGTCCAGAGCACGCGCACGTGCCACGGCTGCGCGGTAGCGTGTGTCCGCCTTGCTGCGGTCATCACCCCCCAAATATGCGCCCCACAATGCGTTGTCCGCCTCTTCGTAGGCATCACGTTTGATCCGCGCCATCGCAAGATCACGAGTCCCGAGCGAAATTCGAATAGCCGGCGCTCGGGGATCAAGGTCTATCGCAAGCTTCGGCACCCGCCGAACGTACATGTAAATACCTTGTCGCGTGGTGAGAAAGCGGTCAGGATTCTTTCCTTTGGACGTGGTTCGCATAGCGCTCGTTACCCAATTTGCTGCACACTTTGTTGCACGCAAAAGGCATTGAGCGCAATATCCAAGGAAGATGTTTCATAATTTTCGATTGAAAAACAAAAACTTAATGAAGAGCAACGGTGAGAAATTTGGTGCCCCTTGCCGGAATCGAACCAGCACTCCTTTCGGAACCTGATTTTGAGTCAGGCGCGTCTACCAGTTCCGCCAAAGGGGCTTGAGCCTCAGGTTTCAGGCAGTTGCGGCGGACTATACGAACATCAGCCGTCCCGTCAACAGACTTTTGATCCAGCGCATGGAAAAAACGCTGTCACGCTGTTTTGATGCATGGACAAAGCATGCAGGATTTACGATCTTCTCGCGATATTCTAATTCATACGCACCTCTCATTTCCGGATCATCCATGCTTCGAAAGCTCTACAACTGGACCATGTCGCTCGCAGCCACGCGCAATGCGGAGCGGGCGCTGTTTACAGTTTCATTCGCTGAAAGTTCGTTCTTCCCGATCCCGCCAGACGTGCTGATGATCCCGATGGTGATCTCCAAACCGGCGAAGTGGTTCAGGGTCGCCCTGATCTGTACACTCGCGTCAATCCTTGGTGCCGTCGGCGGCTATCTGATCGGTATGTTTCTTTTTGAAGCCATAGGACAGCCGATCCTGGCTTTTTATGGCAAAGAGGCATCCTTCGAGAAAATCGCCGAATGGTATAATACATGGGGCGGCTGGGGTGTTTTGTTCGCGGCAATCACGCCATTTCCATATAAGGTGCTGACGATTTTCTCCGGTGCCACCGGCCTCAATTTCGCTGTTTTCCTGCTCGTAAGCGTTATCGGACGCTCGTTCCGCTTTTTCCTGATCGCCTATCTCCTGCACCATTTCGGCGCGCCGATCCGCGATTTCATCGAGAAATATCTCGGGCTTCTGTTCACCCTGTTCGTCGTTCTTCTGATCGGCGGCTTTTACCTCGTCAAATTCGTCTTTTAGGTTCTGACCCATGATCCCCAATATTATCAGCCGCAACCGCCTCGTCATCGCGCTCAGCCTGACAACACTGGGTATGGCCGTATCGGTCGGCTCAGCACTGGGGTTCGAACATATCGGCGGATACATTCCATGCCATCTTTGTCTGTTGGAACGAAATCCTTACTATATCGGCGTACCGGTCGGCATTGCCGGCCTGCTGGCGTATCGCTTCAACATATTACCCGGCCTGCTGGGCAGGCTCGCCCTGCTGATCATTGCCGGCCTGATGATCTGGGGCATGGGCATGGGAATTTACCACTCCGGCGTTGAATGGCATTGGTGGGCCGGGCCGACAGATTGTTCCGGTGCCCTCGACAGCGTCACCAAGGATGTTTCAACCCTGCTCTCAGACCTGAACACCGTAAAAGGCCCGAAATGCGATGAAGCCGCCTTGCGTGTTCTGGGGCTTTCTTTTGCAGGCTGGAATGTTGTGGTCAGCATCATTATCGCCGCCATTGCAATCTGGGGCGTTGGCAAGGCCAGGCGATAAGGCGCTCTAAGTTCAGCTTCAGGCAAGCTGTGCCTCATGAGTTTCGTCAAGAAATTCTGCTCATGAGCATAAGAATGCGCTGGATCAAATCGCCTGCGGCAAAATCGGTTATGCGGTTCATCAAGCAACCAACACCGACAGGCCGGAGATCAGCCACATGTCCACGCGGGAAAATCAGATTGTAAAGTCCGAGCTTCTTATGCCCGCAGGCTCGCTGGAGCGGCTGAAAGTGGCCGTTCTATATGGTGCCGATGCCGTGTACCTTGGCACACCGGATATGTCGCTTCGCACGAAGTCAAAGTTTTCGCTGGACGACATCACAGAAGGCATTGCCTTTGCCCATGCAAACGGTGTTCGGGTCTACCTGACGCTGAACCTGTTCACGCACAACAAGGACATTGCCAAACTCCCGGACTACGTCAGCACACTGAGAGACATCTCACCGGACGGCATCATCGTCGCTGATCCAGGCGTCTTCCGGTTTCTGAAGACAGAGCTTCCGGAGATCAGCCTTCACGTTTCAACACAGGCAAATGTCTGCTCGTGGATAACTGTCGATTTCTGGAAAGAAATGGGTGCCGATCTCGTTGTGCTGGCACGTGAGGTCACATTCTCAGAGCTTGCGGAAATCCGCGAGCACTGCCCGGATGTGCGACTGGAAAGCTTTATTCACGGTGCCATGTGCATGACCTATTCTGGCCGTTGCCTCCTGTCCAACTTCATGGCTGAGCGCGGAGCCAATCAGGGCAATTGTGCCAATTCCTGCCGCTGGCAATACAAGGTGCACATGCGCCTGAAGGATGGCACGACAAAGGCTCTGGAACTCACTGAAGAAAATATGGAGCTGTTCGAATTCGTGCTGGAAGAAGGCTGCAGACCCGGGGAGCTGATGCCGATTGAGGAAGATATGCGCGGCTCCTATATCCTGAACTCCAAGGATATGTGCCTGATGCCGCGTCTGAATGATTTGCTACGGATCGGTGTCGACAGTCTGAAAGTCGAAGGCCGCAACAAGAGCGCCTATTATGTCGCGACCGTTGCCAGAGCCTACCGCCGCGCGATCGACGCCTATTACCGGGATCCGGACCAATGGACCGCAGAACCCTATATGCGTGAGCTGGAGGCGGCTGGCAATCGTGGCTACACCATCGGCTTCCATGAAGGGCGGCTGAAAAACTACGCCCACAACTATGACAACACCAAAACAACAGCCCCGTGGGAGTTTGCAGGCATAGTGAATGAAACCCGCGAAGATGGGCTGGTAGTCGAGGTCAAGAACCGGCTGGAGGCCGGTGACGTTCTGGAGTTTCTGCCCCCTGCCCCTGAGATAGAACCGGTTCTGCTGCGGCTTTATGAGTTTCAGCTTGATGGCTTTGAAGGCACTTCGCTTCTGACGGCTGAGGGTGCAAGGAAGCATAGGATATTCATTCCCTATTCGGCATTTGACCGTGAAAACCCCGAATTGGTGCGCAAGAACTTTCCTCCCTATAGCGTCGTGCGCAAGGAAACGATGCTCAGCGAAGAAGAGTGGCAGAGGCTGAAACTTGACCGGCTTGCACGGCGGGTCGAACTGAACGACACGACAAGCGACAGGGCTTATTACCGGCAGAGAGACCGCCTGCAGGAGGCAATCAGCGCCGAAACCATGGACAAACGCGCACGCACCTCAAGACGCGGCATCGAAGGGTGCTGCGGACGCGGCTGCAATGGCTGTGTGATTTTCTGGAATG
The DNA here is from genome assembly GCF_004342225.1 of Martelella mediterranea. Taxonomy (GTDB): domain Bacteria; phylum Pseudomonadota; class Alphaproteobacteria; order Rhizobiales; family Rhizobiaceae; genus Martelella; species Martelella mediterranea_B. The sequence continues at coordinate 4,534 of NZ_SMAR01000076.1, forward strand.
ACCCGGTCTATGCGCGTGCCCGACAGATTCTTGCCAGCAAGAAACACGGCGAAATGCTGGATAGCAACATGCGCGAACCGGCAAACCGCTCATAAATCAGCTGAACCAGATCAACATAAAGCATCATGCTTTCGGTTGATCTGACAGTTCCTGAGAAAGCTTAAAAAACACTGGCAGGGGTTTTATGGCTCCAGCTCGGTATCCCAGTAAAGATAGTCTATCCAGCTTTCATGCAGATAATTCGGCGGGAACATCCGGCCATTATTGTGCAGATCCTGAACCGTCGGCTGGAATGGCAACTGCTCCGGGATCATCCCGGCAGCGCGCGGCATTTTCGATCCCTTTTTGAGGTTACAAGGCGAGCACGCCGCAACGACATTGTCCCATGTCGTTTCACCGCCGCGGCAGCGTGGAACGACATGGTCAAAAGTCAGGTCTTCACGGGAGCCGCAATACTGACACTGAAAACGGTCGCGAAGGAACACGTTGAAGCGCGTAAAGGCAGGGTTGCGCGAAGGCTTCACATAAGTTTTCAGGCAAACAACACTTGGAAGCCGCATGGAAAAGCTTGGCGAGGATACGGCATGGTCATACTCGGCGATGATATTCACACGGTCGAGAAAGACAGCCTTGATCGTGTCCTGCCAGGACCATAACGACAAGGGATAATAGCTCAGCGGCCTGTAGTCAGCATTCAGCACAAGTGCCGGCAGGGCCTGAGGCGAAACTGCAATCGTCAAGTTACTCTCCTGATCGATTCGGCATCTATCATCTGTATATTAGGCCTGTTGTTACAGTATTGTGAAGCCTGATTAATTAACGATTGAAATTCAACTTTTCGTGTCGCTGCCTTTACTCTATCCTACCGGAATAACTTCTCTTTTCAGAGCCTGACCGAAAAAGAGTTGAGTGATTTCAGCAGGATGTGATTTCATCGGATTTGCGAAGAAACGATGGAGCACACGATGGCCTGGACCGAAATCACCCGGCGGCAATATGTCCGCAAATCAGCCCGCTATGCAAGCGA
>NZ_SMAR01000077.1 GCF_004342225.1 Martelella mediterranea
TTGAGTACACGTTCCGCGACTTTTCCCTTTGTGACTTCGGGAGCCAGCAGGCAAAGCGCGTTCGGCTCGCCTTTGAGCATTCTCGCCTCGGAGGCAACAATCCATCCGGGTGGCATGACAATCAGTGTCAGGAGATCCTGCGCGAGGGCGAGATCCTGCGGCTCGATATTCCCTAACACGACGACAGAACCGGGCGCGCCAAAACAGGCGATGAACGCATCCTCGCTGCCAAACGTGGCTGCAAGTTTCAGTGCCAATGAGAGTGTCGGGTGCGGAATCGGCTGCATTGGCGAGGGTCCGTCCTCCTCAGACATGGAAATATCAAGCTCATCGCCGTCGAAATCAGGGTAACCGGTGAAGTTTGCCTCGTCGCTTTCCTCGTCCACATAGGATGGGGCGCGCTTGTTGAGAAAATCGAGCAAACCTGGCTGCGCATGCTCTTGTGTTCTATGCGGCCCAACGCTGTTCCATTTGTTGACCGAGCGGCCAGGGTAGCGATCCAGCTGCGGGTTTCGGCGGAGCCGGCGGACCAGCTCTTCGCCATATGCGGCCCATGCGGGGCGTGGTGCGTGATCCGTCATGGCGGATCCTCCTCGTGATAGTTGCTCGTTGACCGAAGCAAGATGAAAACGGAGGACGGCGATGCGCTCTCCGGCAGTCCATTCGGAGCGGGACTGCGGTTACCTCGGCGCTTGCCGGTTCTCATTCCGGATGTTCAGCATCGGGTCCCGCAAAGGCCTCGTTCCGAAACGCCAGGCGGCATCCGGAATGACGGGTGACGGCGACCCAACACAATGCTGTTCTGAAATCACATTCCAGAAAATGCCCCGTATCCGGTTAGCGGAACCGGAATACGGGCGTTTTGAAACCATTCCTGGAAAACTGTTCCAGAATGGCATGTCTATCCGGAAGATCTCGGCTTTCCTGACCGTGGCGAAGTTTGCTGGTTTGCGGTTGCCGCTTTGAGATATGTGAGCACATGCGGGAGTATGTCTGCCCGATAGATTTCCGTTTTGACGTTGATCCAGTCTGCGAGTTCGTTACAGGGGATGACCGAATCCGGAAAGCGCTGCTTCAGCTTGCCGTGCAGGGCCTTTTCCGTTTTCTGGGCGATATGGCCGGTCCGCATGGGAAACCGATACAGGACTCGGGCCTCAACGGAACCCGGAATGCCCAACTGATAGCGCAAGCGGCTTTCCGGATCGCGCGAATAGCCAAGCTTGATGAAGCTGCCCTTGTGCGGAACTTCGAAAGCGAGAACATAGATCTCGCTCGGCGCTGCGGACCAGCATGTGCCGCATTGCTCGCATCCGACGCGGCCGGTGATGATGTTGGCGATCGCGATCCTCTGGGTGTGACCGCAGCTATCATGTCTATATGAGCGGTAGTTCGGGTTTGCTTCCGGATCGGGGCCGAGCAGTGTCCATCCCCGAGCGGCAGCATCGGAGCTCAGTCTGGCCGCGTAGCAGGTCGGGCAGTGAAAGCCCGCTCTGCCGGCGGCCTTTCCCTCGCGCGCAAGTCGCTCGACGCGGCCGAATTGCAAGCGCGCGGCATGGCCGCATGGTAGTCGATAATGTCCATATTTGTGGTGCATCTCGTCGCGCTCGAGCAGTGTGAAACCGCATTTGGCGGCATCCTGCAAACGGCGGGTCTCAAGGCAACCGCCGCAAATGGGTTGGGCTGTGCGCAGCACATAAGCTTTCTGCACCGTATCGGCGCCGCATTCCCGGCATCGCAGGACAACGTGATTGCGATCACGGACGCGATCGACAATTAAAAAGCCTTTGCTGGCCGCGATGTCCTGCCATTGCGGCGGAACCGGACCGGGATAGGTGCGCCGCCACTCGCTGTCCGGCACATGCCGTGATCGATGTGGGATGTGCAGGCGTCGCGGTTTCTTCGGCAGACGGTCGGGAGAATGATTGTCAGTCATGTGTGTGTTCCTGTTCTGGACGGAATCCACCCGGATACTCCCCATGGCAAAGGCGCCGTCAGAGCATGCGGGATCGGTTCCGAAAAATCCGGAAGGTCAATTTGCTGGATTGGACGCAACGAAAAGGGATCTCGCAGGATGGTACCCCGTCGGGGCACGTCGAATGCGAGTGCGGTACCGCTGAGCCGTTCAACCTGGCTCAGTCGGGTGACTACGTGGCGATTTCTGAAATCTCGTTGTTCGAGAGCGTATCGTCCGGGCTATGACGATAGAGGTCGAGCTGCATCAGCACCTTAAGAAGCGCTCTGCAGCGTCTGAGCTGATCAACGGTATCTGGGCCGATATAGGCGCTCTCATTGCCAAGGAAGTTACCGGCATAGAGGACGATGTTCGATCGAGCCGTTGCCAGTTCAGACCTGCTTGCGGCGTTGAGCATGGCGTGGATCAGTCGCGCCGTTCTTCGCAGAGGCACATCCGAAGCGATCATCGGCGCCAGATTGCTGAGTACGCAAACCGACTGCGTGAAAGCATCAAGAGCGTTTTCTGCTCCGGACAGCCAAGCCTTGAAGGCAGGGTCGAAAATGTCCACGCCGTCGATTTCTTTCTCGCGGTCGATGACCATGACCATCTGGCCGAGCATTTTCGAGAAAAGCAGGTTGATAGGAGACGCTCCGCGAAGGAACACGTCTTCATTCGCCCGAGCGGGCGTGATAGTTGCTGAGTCAGCCATGTCTACCTCCTAAACAGGTGGGCTGGTTAGAGCGATGGCGGGAGGTGCGAACTCTTGCCATCGTTCGCTTAATGTGCCATTCAGGTATTCTGATGTCAAGATACCTGTGAAGGATTTTTCAAATGGCCCCTCCAAGACGTTTTCATGAGCCAATAACGCTGCGCCTCTCGCATGAAATGCTTGAGGAAATAGACGAGTTGCGACGTGAGGAAAAAGATTTGCCATCGCGTCCGGAAATGGTCCGACGCATTATCGAGGCATATCTCGAGGGTAAAGGGAAAGTACCGGCCGGAAGCTGACTTCTCTTTTTCGCTCTGGCTTGCCTTTCGAGGTGCAGCAACCTTGACCAACGCGCCCCGACGACCGATCTCGGCCATAATGTCCAACCCGTCGGTGTAAGATCTCGTGGCGCGATCCCATTCAGCCACGACCAGAACGTCGTCAGGATTGAGGGCAGCGAGGGCTTTTTTCAGTTCCGGACGGTTGCGGACGTCCTTGCCGCTGGCCTTTTCGGCATAGACCAGATCGCAGCCCTCAGCCTTGAGCGCGACAAGCTGGCGGTCAAGGTTCTGGTCTTTGGTGCTGACCCGAGCATAGCCGATTTTCATTCGTTTGAGTCACGCATGATGGCGTCGTAGTCGCGACCACCATAAAACACGTTCACAATCTCTATGGTTCTGTCAGCGACGCGGTACAGGATGACGGCACTGCTTTCAAAGGGAACCATGCGGATACCCTCGTGTAGATCATCGCGCGCAACGCCGCCATATGGCGCGTTGCCGATCTTCATGCACCGCCGCTCGATGCGAGCGGTAAAATCAAGGGCAACTTCCAGTGAGCTACTGGTTCGCGCAACGTATTCTGCAATCTCGTCAATATCATTCAGCGCCGATTCCAGAAGGTAAACGGGCAGCTGTTTCATTGATCGGAATGCCGATCCATCAGGTTCTTACGGATCCGGCCAAACGCTTCTTTTGCTGGAACAGGCGGGCGAGGGTCATCGATCGATTGCGCGACACGTGCCCGAATGGCCTTAAGACGCTCTTCGCGCTCTTCCTCGGTCTTGAGCCACAGGCGCATGGCCTCTCGCAAGACTTCACTGGTGGACGAAAAATGACCAGACGCCACCTGCGCCTTGATGGCATCCAACATATTTGGGGGGAGGGTGATGCTAATTTTCTCGACCATTTCCACTATTCCGTACTTTCTTTGTTCTTATGAATGGTAGGATAAAATCCTACCTGACACAAGAAAAACTATACGGTATTCTGCAACGGACTTTTGCAAACGGCAAAGCGTTGAAATCATTGGTCGGGGCAAGGTGTTGCAAAAGTCATGACTTCTGAAAAGTTTCGCAAACGCGAGGCATTTCAATCCCGAAGCCAGCAGCGGTAATACTTCTCCACCTTCAAAATTTCAGTACGAATGTGTTGTTCATTTTTTACATTACCTTCTAGGTATGCCACAAATTCAGCCCGCACCTTCCGCCACATCTCATTTTCCTTTCGGAGAATTTTTAGCAACTCAAATGCTCTTTCTTCTTCAGAAGCGTGCCCGGCGAAAATTTTATCGGTTTCACCGAAACATCCTGCTATGTAATCAGTCCAGTTCATTTATTTAGTCCTTTCAGTATATATTTATATTATCAATCCAGCCCAAAACGGAATGGGCCACCTTCAACCCTATCGCTCGGCATTACGCCTCCACATTCATCGTCAAGCCATTTCCTAACAATCTCTCGAAAAAACTGACGCGCCTCCCGTAAGGTCATAAGTTCATTCTTCAAGAGAGAGAGAGTGCGTTTTGATGTCCCATGTCGTCCATTTTCACTATTATTGGCCGCTCGTTTAAACGCGTTCAGCGCCTCCCGACCGGCAAGCCCTGTACTCGGAATTTTATCCAACGTTGTATTTTTATGACCAGCAATATCTTCCAATATTCGATAATATAAAGGCCATGATGGTTCATCAGCCGTGGCTATAGCCGCACGAGCAGCAAGTCCTATATTACGCATATATTCAACGCGGCAAGGCATCAGTTCGTGCAAAGTTTGATGGCGGCAGGCAACAATCTTTCGATACGTCTGGCCTTGTATTGAAGGCGCTCGTCCTAAAGACATATGAGCCGACGAACCATGTGCTGCTTGCCTAGAAGCAGATACAGCAATCACAGGCCGAAATTGACTATCAGCAAGCGCCGCATAGCCATTAAGGGGCGCAATTATTTCTCGAGCAACGCAAGCGCGTTCCAATTCTGTCGTCGTGCCAAAGTGATCAAATATCTCAGCACAACCACGGCCTGAAACAAACGTATTATTTCGATCGGCGTTTACTACGCGATCAAATAAACCATCTTTTTCACCAGCTATCTGCGTATGAACATAAAATTCTTCATAGGCTCCTTTTGGGAAAATTAGGCTAAGAGTATAAAGATCTTCAATCCTTCCTGCTATGTATATTTTATACATATAGTATGTTGATTTCTGCTGAGAGGTGACCCTGTAGGCTTCTAAATTTTCACTGAGAATTGCCCCCTGTGAACACATTGCCCTGACGGATTCGGTCGGGG
>NZ_SMAR01000078.1 GCF_004342225.1 Martelella mediterranea
TTGTGCGATTGCATCCGTCACACGACGGCGGAGGTCAACGGAAAGAGCTCGGGTCATCGGAAATCTCCTTTGACACAAGGAATCACAAATCACACCAAAACGGAATCCCATACGATTCATTCATCGCGCCTGACGCTCTAATACGAGCGTGACCAGTTGCCTGGGCTGTAGATTGCTTTCAAAAGTAGATCGTTGAGGCGCCTGCGTTCGTTTGGCGTCAGTGCGGCCAGCATTTCATCGCGCCTTCTTGTATAGATGGGTAGGACCGAGTGATAGAGTTCAAGTCCTTTCCCGGTCAGGCGAAGATAGGCTTTACGACGGTCACCGGCTGCCACTTCCCGGATCAGATGATCTGAATTGGTCAATTTAATCACTGCCCGGCTGATCGAGTTTTTCGGTCGTCCCGTCAGAATACAGATCTTGGAAGCGCTCAACGGACCCGTCGCCGCCAACGTGAAGAGAACATTGAAATCATCACGGGTCATACCGTGCTTCTGTTCCAGCTCCAGTGCCGTCGGCCCGGAAAAATAATTGCCCCACAGCGAAAGCAGATATGTTTCTTTGATTTCCGAGCGTTCGCGAATATTGCGAACCTCGTCTTCCAGTTCCACCAGCGTGTTTTTATGCCCCATCCCGGTCTTCCTCATGACCCCGACGCTTTAAAAGCCCGGTATCCATTGAGACCAGATATGGTCTCAATGTCTCGGCTTTGCAGCATGTCCGGAGACGACTTATTCAAGTTCGTCCGGATTGTCCTTTACCTATTGAACGAAACGAGCATCGCCTACATTCGCAGCCGAGGCTTCAAGACCATGTCTTTTCAGAATTTCGGCCAGAGTTCCATCTTCGCGCAATTGTTGAACGTCTGCGTTGATGGCTGCCTGAAAGTCTGCAGAACCTTCCGGAACGGGGAACCCGACCTGCGAAGGCATCATCGACGCGGCAACGCGCTCATCCGGCTGCACCGCATTATAGTAAAAGCCTTCAAGCTGACCTGCTGAATCTGCGTTCACGATGACGGAGTTGCTTGCGAAATTGGCGGAGATGCGACCATTGCGCAGATCTTGAAGTGATGCTGAGAAATTTGGATAAAGCTTGAGTTGGCTGCCGAAAAGTGTCTTGAGTTCAGGCACCCAGAGATCGCCCTGGACTGTGCCAACAGGCTGTCCTTCAAGCTCATCGAATGCGTTGACATCTTCTGTGCTGACGATGGCCATCTGGTCAAGATAAAGAGGTGCGGAAAAATCGAGAACCTTGTCGCGCTCTGCGGTGCGGTACCAGCCGCCTGCGGAAATATCGGCGCGGCCGCGGGTGATGTAATTGAGCCCGGCGGCAGCATCGACCGGACGGGCCTCAATCTCAAGGCATTCCATCGCGGCAACGTGTTTCAGAATCTCCCCTTCGATCCCCATGATTTCGCCGTTTTCGATCCATGTTGCGGGGCGGTATGTGGTCGCGACCAGCGATAGTGTTCCAGGTTTTACCGTTTCAAAGCTATGCTTGGGAGTGCAGTCTTCAGCCATTGCGGCAGGCACAGTGCAAGCCAGAAAAGCGGTGGCAATAAGTGTGGTTTTAATCGTCGTCATAAAAACCCTTTCAATTCTTTGTTTGTCAGCGTTTGGCATAGGCTCCGGCTCGGCCTTCGAACCAGCTGACGAGGATCGAAGCCGGGATGCAGACAGCCGCAAAGAAAAGGCCAGCGAGCATCAGAACCGGAAAATATTGGAAAGTAATCGCACCGATGTCATAGGCGCGGCTGATGATCTCACTGAGAGAGATCGTGAAGCAGAGGGATGTTGATTGTAGAACCAGAATCGAAAAACCCAGCAGGCCGGGTACAGCAATCCTGATCGCCTGCGGCAAAGTCACAAATCGCAGCGTATCCAATCGTCCCAGACGCAAGACGGCTGCAGCTTCCTTTTGCCCCGCAGGGACGGCCTGTAATCCCGCACGGATGATTTCACTGGTATAAGCAGCCGTTGAAAGCCCAAGCGCTGCAACGGCTGCAGAAAATGAACCCAGGGTCAAACCTGCCTGCGGAAGACCGGAATACATGAACTGGATCAGCACCAATGCAGGCGCGCCCCGCCCGATCTCCACAAGTGCCAGTACACTCCAGCGCATCGCCCTCAGTTTGGACTGAACCGCCAACGCAAACACCAGCCCGAGCGGGATTCCCAAAAGAAGTGTCAGGCCTGTTACCTGAAGTGATATCTTAAAACCCTGCCAAAGCTCGGGCAGCCAGGTTAAGATATCGTCGGACGTCATTCCGAGCCATAAATCCGTCATCGGGCCACCTTGCTGCGAAGTTTCTGGTCGGCCACGCGTGAGACCCAGGCGATCGGAAGAGAAAGCAGGATATAGATCAACCCAACCATGCCTAGGACCGGCAGATATTGGTAATTCATCTGCGTGACATAGCGTCCCTGAAATGCCAGTTCAGTCACGCCGATGGTGGATGCGATCGCACTGTCTTTCAAAAGGCCGATAGCATAGGTCGCGGTGGTAGGAAGAGCCACGCGCATCAGTTGCGGAAAAATAACACCGAAAAACCGGTGCTGTGGTGAAAGGTTCAAAGCTTCCGCTGCCTCGCTTTGCCCGGACGGAACTGCGATTAAACCTCCGCGGTAGATTTCAGCCATGTTGGCGGCAGCGATCAACCCGAATGCGACAAGCGCTGCAGCAAACGGATTGAAACCTGTGCCGCCAGCGCCCACTCCGAAAAAAATCAGAAAGATCCAGACAATCGGCGGGATTGCACGCACAAATGAGATGAAAGCCAGAGCGACGATACGAAGAACCCTGTTCCTGGATACACGCATCAGCATGATCGGAAAGCCAAGAATGGCACCGATGGCAAGCGCCCCGGCGGTGAGAAGCACTGTCCAGTGAAGGCCGTGCAATATCAGAAGGAAATCGGTCCAGTTCATCGTTTATTGACCGCATGAAAGAAGCTGTTGGCGCGTTCGGTCTGCGGATTACGGATAACCTCCGTGGATGACCCCTGTTCGATTATGCGCGCGTCAGCCATAAAAATCGTCTCTTCGGCCACCTCTTCTGCAAACGCCATTTCATGGGTGACGACAATCATCGTCATGCCCTGCTCCGCCAGGTCACGCATAACCTGAAGGACTTCGAGTCCGAGTTCCGGGTCGAGTGCAGAAGTCGGTTCATCGAACAACATGACGCGGGGTTCCATAGCCAGCGCCCGGGCGATAGCGATCCGTTGCTGCTGGCCTCCGGAGCATCGGGAGGGATATTGTTCGGCCTTATCAGCGAGGCCGACTTTTTCCAGCAACTTCAGTGAGTTTTCGTCGGCATCACGCGTGGAGCGTCCAAATACCCGCTTTTGGGCAAAACTCACATTTTCGAGCGCAGTCATGTGAGGGAACAGATTGAAGCTTTGAAACACCATGCCGAGGTGGCGACGCAGCGCCGTAATCTGTGAGCGGGGAATGGGCTTGCCCGCATCGATACGGGTGCCACATACGTCGATGTGACCGTTTGTGGGAGTCTCGAGAAGATTAATGCAACGCAGCAGCGTTGATTTCCCTGACCCTGATGGCCCTACAATTGACAGAACTTCCCCGGCATGAACGCTGAGATCTATACCGGCCAGAACTTCATGATGGCCGAACGACTTGTGAATCGCCTTCAACTCAATCACAGGCTTTTCGTCAGAACGTGCAAAGCCATCCTCCGCTTTGGTGGAGGCTAGTATCGTCATTCTCGCTCCTTAAGCAAACGCCGACAGCAATGATCCGTGGGTTGCTTTTCTTTTGATTTCAATCACGTTTTTGAAACCTGCGAGGTCAGGTCTCAAGGGATCGGATGATCCTCGGGCCGTTCTGCAAAATGGCAGATGCCAACGTGAACGGGCATGTTCAAGATGAGTGCCCGAGGTGAATTGGCCTTGCGTTGCTGTTGCCGTGCGCAACGCATGACCAAGGATGAGGGGGCTTATACACTAAGTCCCAAATGGGACCAATATTAAAAGTATACGAAAGTGCTTTTTGGCAGTTATATTATTGATTATTATGGAACATTTCTCTATCTTTTCGCGCGGACCAACCCGGTCACTACCATAAAAGTGATGACGATGACCTAGTCTGTTCCATTGGCGTAGATCAATGCGCCACCCACGATCACACGATTGCCAAACCGGTTGACCAGTTTCGGAACCAATAGGCCTTCTGTTCAACGATCGGAGATATCATCTTAAGAACGGCGAGAGCCGCAAAGCCGACCGGATGATCGATGACGGATGTGTTGGTAAAGATACGGCAGAATTTCTCCGCCCACAGCCGGCCTGTCTGATGGAAGACCATAATCCCGCGGTCAGCCAGCAAGGTCTCGACCACTCGTGAGTTCGGAGTAAGCCGAAAATAGAGCCACACGGCGTGTGAAGTGGCTCGGTTTGTTTGAACAGCCAGACGGTCTTTCTTAAGTGGTTTCCGGCCTCGTTTATGCTGCCTCTGATATTGCGGGCAGCGCGTTGAAGTAAGCCTGATCGGGTGTGTTCCGGTTAAGCGAAGAATGCGGACGACGGCTGTTGTAGAAGGTCAGATATCGTCCGATACCTGCTCGGGCTTCTGCGACAGACTTGTAGGCGTGAAGATAGACCTCTTCATACTTGATCGACCGCCAAAGCCGCTCCACGAAGACATTGTCGCGCCAAGCGCCCTTACCATCCATTGAGATGGCGATTTCCGCCGTCTTCAGCACAGCTGTGAAGTCCATCGAGGTGAACTGCGATCCCTGATCTGAGTTAAATATCTCTGGCTTGCCATATCGACCGAGCGCTGCCTCGACGGCTTCAACGCAGAACGCGGTTTCCAGCGTGATCGACAGCCGCCACGACAGCACCCTCCGGCTGAACCAGCCGACGACGGCGCAGAGATAAACGAAGCCTCGCGCCATCGGGAGTGGAGTAAGAAGCGCGAATGCGCTTCTCCTCCCCGAACCGTACGTGCAGTAGAGTAGGGGCAGAGCGCCGTGCAGCGATTTAGCCTTGGCCGCTCCCGACCCCATCAATGTCGTCTCGCGCTTCCCGACATCTGCCCGGATATAGCGCGACAATCTGTCTGAGACGCCGGCGACAATCTGTCTGAGATTCTATGTCGCGTCATTTGTGATGTTATCATCCTGATTGCCGCTGGC
>NZ_SMAR01000079.1 GCF_004342225.1 Martelella mediterranea
ACATCAAAAACAAGCAGCATAATCAATCACACAAACCAGCCAGAGCCTCCAATGCTCAAGCCGCTCTGATGTCCCATTTTATATGACAACGGACACTGCTGTCAGATATCCAGGCGGAGATGACATTTCTCCTGGCGGGGCGCGCCGCCGAGCAACTCATGCTCACAGATGTGTCCGCCGGCTCAGGCGGTCCCTCGGGTTCAGACCTCGCGATCGCGACAAATCTGGCTTTGAAGATCGATACCACCACCGGGCTTGGTGCGGTCGGTCCGGTCTGGCGCGGCGAAACTGCCACCCTCATGCTCCACGATAACTATCAGATGCAGCGCGTAAGGCGCCGGTTGGAAGATGCGCAGATGACCGCCGAAAATATCCTCGAACGAAATCGAAGTCTATTGGAGGATATGGCCAAAGTCTTGGTAAGCAAGCGTGAACTCAGTGGTCCTCAGCTCGAAGACCTACTGGGTCGTGTCGAGCCAGAGCGCGGGGAGGAAACCACCTTGCGCGGTCAGCACGAGCTACACAACGGAAGGTCCATCAGTAAATCAGATGGCATTGGCGATTGCGACGGATTCCACAGCATTACAAAATAACATTGCTCTTCACTGACAGAGATTGCCAAAATGAGCTGCGTGTGCGTTAGGCGTCGAGCGCACCGAGGCGTTATGATCGACTGGCGGCAGGTCTGACTGCCAATCGATCACTTCGGTGACTGGAAAGAAAGAAGACATTACTGCCGCGCGCCCGCATCACGCTTTCGGGGCGACAAAACTTCCGTTCCGTGTCCCTGCTCGACCTTGAAAGGCATATAGAGCTGGCTCCAGTCACCGAACATACCTCTCTAATTCTCCCGGAAAATGTCTCCCGAAAAACTAACGACAGTCTGTCAATGTAGATAGTTTTACGTCGACCGAAAAGTCAGTCATCCCGTTTTCGATTTTCACAACCGACCCGTATTCTGTTCAGAGGATAAGAATACAGGTCAGGTGCAGCATGAGCTACCAGTTTATTCATATACAGACATACGGTGACAGCGCTCGAAGCGTGGGGCAGAACGAAAACCACGTAAACAGTGCACAGCAGGTGTTCGGCGAGGCGATGCGTCTGCCGGAATACTCGCTGCACGTCGACAACCCGCTTCCAGCACATTGCGTGGGTGGCACACACACAGTGGAGGAACTCGCTCGGAGACGGAGCGAACTACTCCTGTCAATCCGCGAAAAGGTTGTGTCCAAGACAGGGAAAACATATGAGCGCCGCCTGAGGAAGGATGCTCAAACTCTCTATACGGAAATTCACTCTCACCCCATGAAGTGCTCGGTGCTCCAGGAAAACTACGCGCAAAATCGGCATGTAATTAACCAATGGCTTGCGCTATTGCTCAGGGACTTCGAAAACCGTATGCCGTCTGGCATCGAGTGGAGCGCGGTCCTGCACCGTGACGAAGAGTATGTCCACGCACATATCTTGGCCATCAATGCAGACGACCCGAAGCTCAATGCGGCCAGCCTGCATTGCGGCAAGAATGCAGCATCCAGATATCGCGCAGCACACGACACTTCCTCGGCGATCCCACCGCTTCCGAAGCCAGAGCTTCTGCTGCGCCCGCGCAAACCACGAAAACCAAAGCTGGCCAGAAAACAGCAAACGCGAGTCCGAAATCAACGGAAGTACGAGGCCGCTATCTTTGAATGGGAGCAAGCCTGCACTCAAGTCCATCAGGAAAACCAAAAACGGCTCCGACTATGGCGCGCGGAGAACAGTGCCCATCTTCGCGAAGCGAGAAAGCTCCGCACACACGTGCCCGAAATGAAGGCTTACGACGATGCCATGCGTGCTCTTCAGGACCACTATCACGATGCTGTTGGAAAGCCCTGCGGGCTATTGCGCGACGGGCCGCGCAAAGAGAGACTTTCGACCGTCGAACATGCCACTCGCAAGCGCCAAGCCGAAAAACTTGCAAAGGATATCAAGAACGTCAAACACATGCGGCGCGAAACGGCGGCAGAGGCTCAAAACATCGCGGACAAGACCAGGATGTTCGTCAAGAACCTTGAAGCACAAGAAGCGCGGCTTTTGCTTCGCGAAGAGGAAATCCGACGGCGAGAGGACGACTTGACAGCCAGGGTCTCCGCATTTGATGAGCTTGAGGTTGCGATGGAGGAAACGCTCTCTGCAGCGGAACGGGGCGAGATCCATTTCTCCGCCAGAGGCTTCCAACTCTCCAATCCAAATATCACCGGACGGCTCCAGAACTTCCTGAATCCTGACCTCTGCCAAACTCCAGCAAGAAAGATTTTCGAAAAGTTTCTTAAGCTGATCAAGAGGACGGTTGTCGGCTCAACCGGGTATCCCCCTGTCTCGACAGACGAAATACCTGCTGAAGACTTGGACAGACCCGGTCTTTAGTCCGGTTCGGCGCCTTCAGGCGTCTCTTGCTGTCGGCGCCCTTAGCTGCTTGAACAGCCTTTGGTGAACCGGACGCAGGTGCTAGGCTGCGGATTCCGAAGTTAACCGGCCGGGTATTCCGATTTGAAGCCGGCCGCCATTCCGGAATGAAGCCGGCCACGATTCCGATTAATAATCGGCCACCTTGAAGGCATGAGACACCCCCTGGGACAGCAACTTTGGCATGACCGTCCTTGTGACCAAAGGAAGCGTGATGCCGGCAAAGAGAAGGCTGACCATGAGACAATTACGACAGATGCTCCGGCTTGCCGAAACACCCGTGAGATTGCACTAACGCTCGGCGTGGCGCGCAGCATGGTTCAGGATAATCTGAAGCGAGCGGCCGCGGCGGGACTGCGCTGGCCGCGTTGCGGAACCGAACTTTCTAAGCGCTTCGATGATCGAGCCGCCACCAGATCGACGCCCGACGCCGAGCGCAGACAAAACAGCAACAGCAAACGCTCGCAAGCCATCCGAAAGAGAAACAAACAAGGCGAACAACACGCGTGATGCAACATGAAGCGAGGGCCATAGCTCTTCACAAGAGTGGCAGCTGATGACAGACGTTTTAGCGCAAACGACATGCACTCTCGTTATAAGGTGAATCTTTCATAAGATTTTCCTTAGTTATCAACATTTTACGTAGTTTTTCGTATTATTTGGACTGGATAACATTTTCGCACACCGGGTAAACTGCTCCCATCAATCACAGCGGAGGCAAGGCCTCCACCGGACTGGAGCACTCGGGGCCTATGGCGCGAGAACGGACGAGGCATGTCAAAATCAGGAACAAGGCAGCGGGTGCCACCCCCACTTTGCCTGTTGACAATGCGACTGCTCCTTCAGACCATAAAGAACATAAAGCAGACTTCTACAATTTCATCCGCGCTCTCGCTCGTGATCAGGCACGCAAGGACCATGATCGCGATCCGGGGTGAGAGGCTATCCGGAGACCAGCGATGTCCACTCCCATCCGCGCTGTCATATACGCCCGCTACTCGACCGATCTTCAGCGGGACGCCTCGATTGATGACCAGGTTCGCGCGTGCGATGCCTATGCGAAGCGTCAGGGTCTCGATGTAGTCGAGATATATTCCGACCGCGCAACATCCGGCGCCAGCCTGATGCGCAGCGGAATCCAGAAGCTGATGCGCGACGCCCAGTCGCGGCAGTTCGATGTCGTGATCACGCACGCCCTCGATCGTCTGTCACGCAATCAGGCCGACATCGCAGGCCTCTATCAAAAACTTCAATTTGCCGGGGTCATGATCGAGACGATCTCGGAAGGCAGCATCGATGAGATGCATATCGGCCTGAAAGGCACGATGAATGCCCTCTACCTCAAGGATCTTGGCAAAAAGACTCGCGAAGGGCTTCGCGGCCGTGCATCGGCAGGCAAGTCCGCCGGCGGCAAGACCTATGGATATGATGTTGTTGCCATACGCGATCAGACGGGCGAGCCCGTTCACGGAGAACGCGCGATCAATCAGAGTGAAGCAGCCATTGTCCAACGTATCTTCCGCGACTATGCGAATGGCATCTCGCCGAAGAAGATTGCCGAAGCGCTGAACCGCGAACAGGTCCCGGCGCCCCGCGGAAAGCATTGGGGCGCCTCAACAATCCATGGAAACCGGGAACGAGGCACCGGCATTCTCAACAATGAACTTTATATCGGACGGCTTGTCTGGAACCGCCTCACCTATGTCAAGGATCCCGAGACGGGAAAGCGAGTGTCACGCCCAAACAGGCAGGAAGACCTGACCATCACCGACGTCCCGGACCTTCGCATCATCGATCAGGGCGCCTGGGAGGCCGCCAAAGCTCGACAAGGCGCGCTCAAATCGAAGGGCGCCGGAACAGCCGTCTGGGACCGACGGCGTCCTCGCACGTTGTTTTCCGGTCTGATGCGTTGCGGTTGCTGCGGCAGTGGTTTTTCCAAAATACAGAAAGATGCGTTCGGGTGCTCCGCTGCGCGCAACAAGGGCGACGCCGTCTGTAAAAACATGCTCACCATAAAGCAGCGAGATCTTGAGACCCGTGTTCTTGAAGCGCTCACCAACAATCTGATGGAGCCGGAAGCTGTCAGGATTTTCTGTGAGGAATATACCGCGGAACGGAACAGGCTGGCCAATTCAGCGGCAACAGATCGCAAAACCAAGGAAGCAGAGCTCGCAAGGGTCAAGAACGACCATGCCAAACTGGTTGACGCGATTGTCGCGGGCGTGCTGGCCGATCAGGTCAAGGACCGCATGAACGACCTCGATCGCCGCCGCAAGGCCCTCGAACACGAACTTGCATCCATCGAGGCGCCGGAGCCGGTCCTGTTCCACCCATCAATGGCGGCACGCTATCGCGAGCAGATTACAGGGCTCATCGCCGGCTTGAGCGAAGCTGATCAGATGCTCGGGTCGAAAGAAGCGCTTCGCGATCTGATCGAGAAGATCGTTCTAACGCCATCGGATGACGGCGCCGGTCTCGATATCGACCTCTATGGTGCGATTGCGGGCCTACTACACCTTGCGACAGGTGTTTCGTCGGCAAATGGCAAAAAGACCTCACCCGTTGAAAGTGAAGCCTTTGATATTGTTGATAAAACAGTGTTGGTTGCGGGGGCAGGATTTGAACCTGCGGCCTTCAGGTTATGAGCCTGACGAGCTACCGGGCTGCTCCACCCCGCGTTA
>NZ_SMAR01000080.1 GCF_004342225.1 Martelella mediterranea
CTCGGCAACAAGCCTCGCCTTCATCCAGACCGCGATGATCAAGCTCATGACAAGGCGGCTCGCCCGCTATCCGCTTTCTTGAACAGACTCTCAGTCCCTGTTCAGTTCTGAAAGATCTACCGTTTACCTATTTTTTCCTTCCAGTGCTTGCGGCAATACGACACATAACGCTCGTTACCGCCAACCTCGATCTGGGGACCATCCAGAAGCGCATTGCCGCTCTCATCCAGTCGCGCCACCATGGTGGCCTTTCGCCCGCAATGACAGATGGTCCGAACTTCACGCACTTCATCAGCCAGAATGAACAGCTCGGTTGAAGCCGGAAACAACTGCCCGCGAAAATCCGAACGAAGGCCATGGGCCATGACCGGAATTTCAAGTTCATCGACCACACGAGCCAATTGCCAGATATGCTCGCCGGTTGCGAAATGCGCCTCATCAATGAAAAGACAATCGATTGCAGCTTCGGCATGAAGCTTTTCAGCCAGCGCAAACAGGTCCGTTTCCGGGCCGAAAGTGACCGCTTCGGATGTCAGACCTATACGTGATGAGACGACGCCACGACCCGCTCGATCATCCAGTTCCGCCAACAGGATAACAACATGCATGCCGCGTTCACGGTAGTTGTAAGCTGCCTGCAACAGCAGGGTCGACTTTCCGGCATTCATTGTCGCGTAATTGAAGTGAAGCTTGGCCATGTCCGATCCTTTTTGCCCTTCATGCCGCGCAGCAGACAGAATAGAAAGCGGGATATTGAAGCGAACCACAGAAAATAGACCACGATTGCGCATTGCAGGCCAACGCACGAAGGGTATTGTGCGCCGCGCATCGGCGCGACCGGACTTTTAAAGATGGTAATGGAGCAAGCAGGATGACACCGGCTGTCAGCTTGAAGAACATCGACATTATTTTTGGCAAAGCGCCTGAAAAGGCCTTGCCATTGCTTGATCAAGGCTGGAGCCGGGACGAAATCAACCGAAAGACAGGGCAGGTTGTCGGCGTTTCCGGGGCAAACCTTGAGGTCAACGATGGCGAGATCGTTGTGCTGATGGGCCTTTCGGGTTCAGGCAAATCCACGCTTCTGCGTGCGGTCAACGCCCTGGCACCAGTGACACGTGGAACCGTCACCGTCCAGACACCTGAAGGACCGGTGACGCCCTACAACACGTCCAAAAGGACGTTGCGAAAACTGCGCCTACACACAATCTCGATGGTATTTCAGCAATTCGCGCTCCTGCCCTGGCGCAGCGTTGAGGAGAATATAGGCTTTCCGCTCGAACTGGCCGGGTTCAAGGCTGAACAGCGGCACAGGCGCGTTCAAGAACAGCTGGCCCTTGTCGGGCTTTCTCAGTGGGCCAGGCATCCGGTCAGCGCCCTTTCGGGCGGAATGCAGCAACGGGTCGGGCTTGCGCGCGCTTTCGTTACCGGCGCCCCCGTGCTCCTGATGGATGAGCCGTTTTCCGCACTCGACCCTCTGATCCGGTTGCACATGCAGGACGAGCTTCTGGAACTGCAGCGTACACTGAAGAAGACAATCCTGTTCGTGAGCCACGACCTCGATGAGGCTTTCAGGATCGGAAACCGCATCGCCATCATGCAGGCCGGCCGCATCGTCCAGCTCGGCACGCCTGCCGAAATCCTCAGAAAGCCTGCCAATGCTTATGTGGCCGACTTCATCGGCAACATTAACCCTGGCGGCATACTGACCGCTGCCGATATCATGACGCCCATCACATCCAGAGAACAACTGCAAACCAGCGTTTCGGGCACAGTCAAGCCAGAGACGGTATTGAATGACATTCTGCGAATACTGAGCGCAAAACCCGGAACGATTGGTGTTATCGAACGTGGCCGAATCGTCGGCATAGTCAATGCGCAGAGTGCAATATCTTCCCTTTCACACAGCCAGAAAAAGCCATAAGCGCCAATATTCGAGGACCAGACATGCCTGAAAAGAAAGACATTCTTCAAGAAACCGACGATACAGCCCGCACACTGGCGCGAAGCCTCATCAATGAGGCCGGATACGCGGCACTGGCCGTCAATGAGGCTGAAACCGGTTTCCCTTTTGTCAGCCGCGTTCTGATGGCAGCCGATGAAGACGGCGCGCCCCTGATCCTGATTTCAGCACTCGCAACCCATTACAAAGCCATTCGGAAGGACAATCGCGTGGCGCTGATGACCGGCGAACCGGGCAAGGGAGACCCACTCGCGCATCCCCGCCTGACCACACGTTGCATTGCCAAGTCCATCGCGCGAAACTCTGAACGGTATACGTCTCTCAGGGACTGCTTTTTGGGCCGCCATCCGAAAGCGGCCCTTTATATCGACTTCCCCGACTTTACGATTTTCCGTCTGGAACCCCAGTCTGCAAGCCTGAATGGCGGTTTCGGCAAAGCCTATATGCTTGCACGAGAAGACATTCTCGCGCCAGTCAAAAGCATTTCAAACCGAGATAAAACTTGAGTGCATCGCAAAATAATAATTCATATAACCAAACAATAATTCCATTATAATCAGTTTAAATCATAAAAATACCCTAAATTTAGGAGTATTAATTTCTACACATTCAGTTATCACTTATTTACTCCGGTTACATGTTAGGCCGGTTGATTTTGATCTTATGGGGTAGAAACGTGAACGCGAAAAATTTCTCAGAAACGCCCGCAACGGCTGCCGCTTTGCTCTCGGCGATGGCAAATCCGAAACGGCTTCAAATTCTTTCGGTTCTGATCGATCGGGAAATGCCGGTTGGTGCACCTGCCGCAAGGGTCGGCCTCAGCCAGTCTGCTTTGTCACAGCATCTGTCGAAACTCAGAGCACAAAATCTCGTCGAAACGCGGCGTGAAGCTCAAACGATTTACTACAGCACCCATTCAGAACCCGTTCTGAAACTTCTGAACACGCTGGATGAAATCTATGACGACGAAATGCCGGAACAAAAGCGGGCAGCAAGCTGACAACTAAAATAGCTCGCGCCGCCTGCTTGCGGCGCGTGCCCGCCACTCGCATCCTGTTTCATAAAGCCCGGCTTAGAGTGCATAACGACAATCACCATTTGCATGTTTTTTCGCAGAATCTTGCGCATCGGCGGCTTGACGGTGTGAATTCCGCTGATAACTTGCTCCACATATAAGAAACTATGAGAATGGCCCGTCAACGGGTCACTTTATTATGTGGAGCAGTTGATGTCCGACCGACGCAGTGTGGCGCCCAATGATCTTGAGGCGTTCTGGATGCCGTTTACCGCAAACCGCCAGTTCAAGAAGGCGCCGCGTATGTTCGCGAGCGCCAAAGATATGTACTATACGACCACCGATGGTCGCGAGGTGCTCGACGGCACAGCTGGCCTTTGGTGCGTCAATGCCGGGCATTGCCGTCCGAAGATTACCGAGGCCATCCGTGAGCAGGCAGGCGAACTGGATTATGCACCGGCATTTCAGCTCGGACATCCAAAGGCATTTGAACTTGCCAACCGTCTGGCTGCCCTCGCGCCGGAAGGCATGAACCATGTTTTTTATACCAATTCCGGCTCGGAATCGGTCGACACAGCGCTGAAAATCGCGCTTGCCTATCACCGGGTGAAGGGCGAAGGATCACGCTTTCGTCTGATTGGCCGCGAACGTGGCTATCACGGCATCAACTTCGGCGGAACATCCGTCGGCGGCATTGTCTCAAACCGCAAAATGTTTGGTACGCTTCTGACCGGCGTTGACCATATGCCGCACACCCATCTGCCCGAAAAGAACGCGTTCACCAGAGGACAGCCCGAACACGGCGGCGATCTTGCCGACGAACTGGAGCGGATTGTCACGTTGCACGACGCCTCAACGGTCGCCGCTGTAATTGTCGAGCCGCTGGCTGGCTCGACCGGTGTTCTGGTTCCGCCGAAAGGCTATCTCCAGCGCTTGCGCGATATCTGCACGAAACACGGCATTCTTCTGATCTTTGATGAAGTGATTACTGGCTATGGCCGCCTTGGCGCGCCGTTTGCTGCTGACTTTTTCGGCGTCACGCCGGATATTATGACAACAGCGAAAGGCCTGACCAACGGTGTCATACCGATGGGGGCGGTTTTCGTGAAGGACGAGATTCACGATGCCTTCATGAACGGTCCGGAACATATGATCGAATTCATGCATGGCTACACTTATTCCGGCAACCCGATAGCCTCCGCTGCAGCGCTGGCAACGCTCGATACCTATGAAGAAGAAGGTCTTCTGACACGGGCAGGCGAACTTGCGCCCTATTTCGAAGAGCAGCTGCACAGCCTTAAAGATTGCCCGCATGTGATCGATATTCGCAACATGGGCCTTGTCGGCGCCATTGAGCTTGAGCCGATTGCAGGCGAACCAACCAAGCGGGCCTTCAACGCATTCCTCAAGGCCTATGAAGATGGTCTCCTGATCCGCACAACAGGCGACATCATTGCGCTTTCGCCACCTTTGATCATTTCGAGGGAAGAGATCGACATTCTGTTCGACAAGCTGCGCAAAGTGCTGATGAACAACATCTGATCACGATTGCGTATCATGCTGAGAGCCGCATCGTGCCTTAGTGTCTGTCCAAGAATGGCGCTGAAGCCCGGGGTTGAGTGAAGGGCGGCCATCAGATTCTTTGTATTCTGCAACAAATACGGAGATATCAGATG
>NZ_SMAR01000081.1 GCF_004342225.1 Martelella mediterranea
CAATATGGGCATCGGCGGAATGACACCCGCACAGAAACTGAAAATGGCCGCGTGAATTCTACCAAAAAGCCCCGTTAAAAAGGGGAGGATTACCCTGCTGCTACGCTTTCTAAACAGGATCGCCCATATCCTCTGCGGCGCATACGCATTATCCAACATAGGATCAACATATAACAGCATGAAACCTGAAAAAGCAGCAAGTACTGCGAGGTGTCCGGTTGCAACCAACGCGCCATTTGGCGTATCAGAAAAATCGGTTTTTGATCGCAGCGGTGCGAAAGCCCGATGGCAAGTGAAGTACTGTGAAGGCCAGAATACGGCAGGGTGTGCGGTTTCGCTCGATCTCCTCTCATCTCGTGCTTATGATTGCTAAACCGTTTTTGAGCTTGCCAAAAGTCAGCATTCACATTCTAAAAACGGTCTGAAAAGGCTTAAAATAGGACAGAAATCCTATAATAAAATGAGCGAAAAAGTTGGAAAAATTCAATAAAATCAATATTGAAGCTTCAAGGCGCTTTGCCGTTGCACCCATGATCGATTGGACGTTCGGTTGAAATTGTTTTTTGTTTTCAGTTGTTTGGGTTTTTTGTAGCAAAATTTTTAGCATCTGTTCTATTTTTGTTTGGGGTTGTGGTAATCCAAACAGCGGAACCCGTGAAAGCAGAAAATTCAGTAAAGTGCTGCGTCACGTTTCTGACGATAACATTTGAAATGGCATTTCCTACCGTTATTGCGTATCATAAATCTCGACAGTCAACTGTTTAAGTTTGGTATGGAGCAGCCTCCTCTCGTTGCACGGGATACGCCGCATTGATGCTTGGTTAACCAAAGCAATGATACTGAGATAGATTAAGTGAGGCTAATGAAATGGCACGCAGTGATCTTTTGTTGTCTATTGTTCGTGCTGGCGCTGAAGGCGACCAGACCACGTTGCGTGCCACCGTGGAAGCTCTTGTTGCAGAGGAAAAAGCCAAAAAACACAACGTCCTTGCCGATCGTTTGCAGCGTGTCCTTAATACCGTCACTGTATCAAGCCGCCTTGAGCAAAAGCAATTTACGGCGCCGGGCCGGGACATTGTAATCGAAACAAATCCCCAACGCCAGCTGTCGGAGCTTATCCTGCCGCTGCCGGTGACATCACAACTGCACAATTTAGTTGAAGAGCAGTCGCGAGCTGACCTGCTCAGGGCACATGGCCTTCAGCCGCGCCATAAAATCCTGTTATCTGGCCCCCCGGGTAACGGAAAGACATCGGTTGCGGAAGGTATTGCAGAGTCTCTGGCTTTGCCGCTGTTTACGGTTCGATACGACGCCCTTGTGGGATCGTTCCTGGGCGAAACGAATACGAGGCTTCGGAAGCTATTCGACTATGTCAAAACTAACGCTTGCGTTCTCTTCTTTGATGAGTTTGATTCTATCGGAAAAGAGAGAGGAGATACACACGAAACAGGCGAAATAAAGCGTGTCGTATCTTTCTTACTTATGCAGATAGATCAGCTGCCCAGCTACGTTGTTACTGTTGCTGCGACCAATCATCATGAGTTACTTGACCGCGCAGTTTGGCGAAGGTTTGAAATGCGGCTGAATATACCGCAACCCGATTGGCGTCAAATCGCGGTATTGCTGTCTCGATACTTCGATGCTTGGGGAGAAAGCATAACGATTTCACCAGAGAGCTTAGCAAGAAAACTTGAACCGCTGAGTTTCGCGGAAGCGGTGGAGTTCTGCCAAACCGTCAGACGTAGGCACATACTATCGCTGGGCGCACATTCTCTGGAGTATATAATTAAAGAGGAACTCCGGCACTGGTCGGAGCAGGTGGGTGATATAAGTGCAGGCCGATCCGACAAAGCCAATACTGAAGCTCGACGAGGCCCGGCAAAGCCAAAGGCTCCCCGGACACGGTAAGGCCAAACCATCTCGTGTGATCGAACGGGATGTTCAGGGTCAGCGATTAGGCCCAAAACTTCAACGCCTTCGCGATTTTTTGGCAGCGGGACCTCAGTCAGTGCAAAACCAGCCGGACGGGCTAGAGCCGGAACGGCTCTTGGTATTCGAGGTTACCGGATCAGTGACTGACTTCGCGAAAGCCGTAAACCGGATTGATGGCTTGATGTTCGCGGGTGAAGATTTACTTGATCCGGACGAACTGGATGATGATCCGCAAGTTTATCTGCTGGTTCCCGATCGGACCGCCTTGGAACAGATCGTTAACCTGTGGCAGCGTTGGCAGCGCGGGATGGATTTACCAAAAGGCTTCGCTCCATGGCGCAACCTCTTTCTGCGCTTGAGAGATATTCGCCCTTGGGGACCGGGTGACCGCGTGCGTCCACTTGACCAATCCCTGCTTCTTGAAGCAGTCGAGGATGCCGGCCAGGATGAGTTAATCCGTTTGGAATGTGAATTGGTATTTCGCACAGGCGCAGATGCTGCAGCGATAGCGCAGAATGTCGTAGCGGCGGCGGTGATGAACGCCGGCGGTCAAGTAGTTAGTGCAGCGAGGCACTCCGCATTCTCGTACGATGCGATGTTGATTGACATGCCGCGTGATGAGGTTCGCAGGATTGCTCAGCTGCACGCAGAAACATTAGCCGATCTTGATCCAATTTTGTCCATCATGCCTCAAAGCATGAGTACTACAGTTGAAGAGGGCGAGACTGAAGCTGTCACACCTGACGAAATGGAGGCTCCACTTGATGAGCCAGTAGCTGCAATCTTCGACGCCGTGCCACTGCAATCACACCCTTGGATATCAGATTGGCTGATTTTATCTGACCCCTATGATTTGCAGGCACTGTCGGTGGGGCCCCGTATACATGGCACAGCGATGGCGTCGGTAATCGTCCATGGGGACAGAAACATCAACTCCCAGGCAATAGGCCGGAAGCTATATTTTCGAAGTGTGATGTATGCCCCTGCACCAAATGGATTTGGCGTACTACCTGAGCGATTTCAGGATGACCGACTGATTATAGACCTGATGATCGAGGCCGTTATGACGATGCGTCAAGAGGGATTTGATGACATCGTTATAGTCAATATTTCGCTAGGCGATGCGAACAAAAAATACGGTGGAAGAATGTCCGCTTGGGGCAGGGCTTTGGACTATCTTTCGTACCGATATGGCCTGCTATTCATAGTATCAAGCGGGAACATTTCATCATCACTAAACCTAAACGGCTACGTCCATCCCGATGACTTTAACGACGCAAATTGCGACGACAAAAAATCAGCCGTATTGAGTGCACTTGATGAGGTGAAGGCTGATCGACGTATTCTCGCGCCAGCCGAAAGCATCAATTGCCTTACAGTCGGAGCGTGGCACAAAGATGGTATGGCTGAGGTGCAGCTTCCCTATGGCCGATTCCGCCCCTTTCCCGATTGCGAGATGCCAAACATCTCATCCGCGCTGGGCCACGGGCATAAGAGCGGCATCAAGCCTGACATACTTTTGCCAGGCGGACGCGAGCATATTATCTTGTCACCCGCCGCTCCGCCTGCTTCGATCCGGCCTCAAGCACAAGGGACACGCTTCGGAGGCATCCGCGTAGCCTCTCCCCCCGTTGTCGGGCAGCCACAGGATCAAAGCACGTGGATCATTGGTTCTAGTCCAGCGGCTGCCTATGCAACACATACTGCGCATCGCTTATACGAGGTTCTGGAGCGAGAGTATGGGGAGCTGTTTACGGATTTACCAAACCAGCAAAAAGCCGTGCTGCTGAAAGCACTAGTAGCTCACCCCGCTTCGTGGCAAGGTGCAGACAAGTTCATTACTGCAACCAAATTTCCGGTACCGGCAAACTGGGATCAGATGCGCCGAGAAGTGGCTCGACATTTAGGGTATGGCTTTGTATCCCCTCATGATGCGGTTAGTTGTGCCGGAGACCGAGCCACCCTATGGGCATCTGGCCGTTTAGGTCCTCAGCAAGCAGTAGAGTTCAGTGTACCTGTCCCTGATGATTTCAGTCGGTCAGCTGATACCAGATCTGTAAAGGCCACACTTGCATGGCTTTCACCAACTCGGCCAGGCCATCAAGCCTATCGAGCGTGCAAACTCCGCGTTATCCCACTATCGGATAATTCTAAACACGCGCTTGGAGTTTCGCCGATTGTTGAACCACCATGGACGCAGACGGAGGCAGGGACGCTGATACATCGTCAATGGTCGGGTCAGGCATTTGGGCATATGGGCGCAGGTGGCACCATATCTTTGCAAATACAAAGGGAGAAGGATCAAGGACCAGTCCTTGATGATGCCATTCCCTTTGGACTTGTTGTTTCTGTCGGGATGAATGAAGTGGCTCGGGAAAACTGAACAGGCGGTATAAGTGGTTTTCGGCTCTTCGATCCGGCATCATGCCGTCAACAGGAGCCCGTATGACAAGAAG
>NZ_SMAR01000082.1 GCF_004342225.1 Martelella mediterranea
GACGGCGATGAGTGTGATATTTCCATGTCTGAGGAGGACGGACCCTCGCCAATGCAGCCGATTCCGCACCCGACACTCTCGTTGGCACTGAAACTTGCAGCCACTTTTGGCAGCGAGGATGCGTTCATCGCCTGCTTTGGCGCGGCCAGTTCTGTCGTCGTGTTAGGGAATATCGAGCCGCAGGAAGTGGCCCGTACGCAGGATCTCCTGACATTGATCCTCATGCCACCCGGATGGATTGTTGCCTCCGAGGCGAGAATGCTCAAAGGCGAGCCGAACGCGCTCTGCCTGCTGGCTCCCGAGATCACCAATGGGCGGGTTGCTGAACGTGTACTCAATATTTTCGGATCCGACATCCGCACTGCTCTATCGCTTCCTGATCGGCTGTTCGTCCTGGTTCCCAGAGGGTGCGAGCTCCCGCCAGATCTGCAATGCGCCCTGCCTGCGCCAGTGCCGATTGCGCCACTGAGTCGGACGATCTTTGGCGAACATCTGCGCTACAGTCACGGGCTTGTGGATGGAAAAGACCACGCCGCCTTACTTGAGCGAATCCCTGATGAAAAGGCGCTCACGGAACTTCCCGGCTCCGTCCTGTCCGCTGCACTGCGTGCGCCAACAGCGCGCGGGGTCGTGGACCGGCTGTCATCGGCAACGGAGAAATTATCGAAGAGGCAAAAACCGGACGGTCCTCGGCTGGAGGATATGGACGGCAACAGTCCGGCCCTGCAGGCGGCACGGCAGTTGGTCGCCGACCTCGCCGCATGGAAGGAGGGCACGTGCGAATGGTCGGAACTGACGCGGTCAATGATTCTCCACGGTCCTCCGGGAACCGGAAAAACCTGGCTGGCCCGCGCCATGGGCGCAAGCGCTGGTGTCCACTTCGTGCAAGCAAGCTTTGCCGAGTGGCAGAGCACCGGGCATCTCGGGGACATGCTGGCGGCCATGCGTCAATCTTTCGTCCAAGCGATCGAGAAAAAGCCGGCGATCCTGTTCATCGATGAAATCGACGCCGCAGGCAGCCGCTACGACACGGACGCCCATGGCCGCTCATACAGGCGGCAGGTCATCAACGCCGTTCTTGAGCAGATCGATCTGCTGATGCGCGAGGAGGGTATTCTCCTGATCGGCGCCTGCAATGACGTCCATAGTCTTGATCCCGCCATCCTGCGTCCCGGACGTTTCGACCGCAAGGTTCAGGTCCCGCTGCCTGGAAAGGCCGAGATTGCGGGCATTCTGAGATCCCGGCTTCCGGCGGAATTCTCACTGTCAGATATCGATGACCTGGCGCGAACCGCAATCGGCATGACCGCTGCCGATGTGGATGCCGCCGTCAGACAGGCAAAGTCGATCGCACGCAGCCAGAACAGGGCGCTTGAGTTCCACGACCTTCGTAAGCTTATCGGCTATTCCCACTCTGAGGCCGACCAGGCGCTCGACTGGCGCATCGCATTGCATGAGTGCGGCCATGCCATCGTCGCCACCGCGCTCGCGCTCGGCCCGGTCACGCGCATCATGCTGAACCCGCTGGGCGGCGAAACCGTGACGCAGAACCGTCGCAATCAATCCCTGCTGCGTGATGTCCACGCTGGGATCGCGTGCCTGATGGCCGGGCGGGCGGCGGAGCGTCTCGTCCTCGGCGAGATTTCGGCAGGTGCGGGTGGCAGCCGACAGTCGGATCTGGCACGAGCCACGAACATGGCCCTGCAGATCGACCAGCAACTGGGGCTTGGCGCTTATGGCCCTGTATATCGAGGTGATGCCGACGGGCTTGCACTTCATGACCCCGCCCAGAGACAGCGTGTCCAGCAACGACTGGAACAGGCTGAAGCACTGGCTGCCGAGATCCTGCAGAAACACAAACTGCAACTGGAGCATATGGCAAAGGCACTCGTCAGTGAACGTGAGTTGATCGATCCGCAATTGTCAAAGTTGCTGGCGGGCATCGCGTCAGAACCGCTCCTCCTCGAGAATAACATGATCGAGCCGCAACCTGTTGAGCGACAGACAGTGAGCACTGACGACACAGAAGCAGCAGTCGCTCACAAGCCATCAGAACGAGAAACAAACAAGGCGAGCAACACGCGTGATGCGCCATGAGGCGAGAGGCATTTGCCCTCACCAAACCAGTGACGTTTACAGGCGTTTCAGCGCAATCGACATGCATTCTTCACATACGTGGAATCTTTCGTAAGTTTTCTCTTCGTTTTCAACATTTTCGTGCGTTCGGCGCGTTTTTTGGACTCGATAAAATTTGCGCACTCCGGGTAAAATGCTCCCATCAACCACAGCGGAGGCAAGACCTCCACCGGACTGGAGCACTCGGGGCCTATGGCGCGAGAACGGACGAGGCATGTCAAAATCAGGAACAAGGCAGCAGGTGCCACCCGCGCTTTGCCTGTTGACAATGCGGCCGCGCCTTCAGACGATAAAGAAGACTTCTACAATTTCATCCGCGCTCTCGCTCGTGATCAGGCACGCAAGGACCATGATCGCGATCCGTGGTGATTGTTATCCGGAGACCTGCGATGTCCAGTCCCATCCGCGCTGTCATATATGCCCGCTACTCGACCGATCTGCAGCGGGACGCCTCGATTGATGATCAGGTTCGTGCCTGCGATGACTATGCAAAGCGTCAGGGTCTAGATGTAGTCGAGACATATTCCGACCGCGCAACGTCCGGCGCCAGCCTCATGCGCAGCGGAATTCAGAAGTTGATGCGTGATGCCCAGTCGCGGCAGTTCGATCTCGTGATCACGCACGCCCTCGACCGTCTGTCGCGCAATCAGGCCGACATCGCAGGCCTTTATCAAAAACTTCGGTTTGCCGGCGTCATGATCGAGACGGTCTCGGAAGGCAGCATTGATGAGATGCATATCGGCCTGAAAGGCACGATGAATGCCCTCTATCTCAAGGATCTGGGTAAGAAGACACGCGAAGGCCTTCGCGGTCGCGCATCGGCAGGCAAGTCCGCCGGCGGCAGGACCTATGGATATGATGTTGTTGCCATACGCGATCAGACGGGCGAGCCCGTCCATGGAGAACGCGCGATCAATCAGAGCCAAGCGGCCATTGTCCGACGTATTTTTCGCGATTATGCGAATGGCATCTCGCCGAAGAAGATTGCCGAAGCGCTGAACCGCGAACAGGTTCCAGCACCCCGCGGCAAGCACTGGGGGGCCTCAACAATCCATGGAAACCGGGAACGAGGCACCGGCATTCTCAATAATGAACTCTATATCGGACGACTTGTCTGGAACCGGCTTGCCTATATCAAGGATCCCGATACGGGAAAGCGCGTGTCGCGTCCAAACAGGCAAGAGGACCTGACCATCACAGATGTCCCGGATCTGCGCATCATCGACAAGTCCTTGTGGGACGCCGCCAAGGCACGGCAGGGCACGCTCAAAAGCAAGGGAACCGGGACTGCCGTCTGGAACCGGCGGCGCCCACGCACATTATTTTCCGGCCTCATGCGTTGCGGTTGCTGCGGCAGTGGCTTTTCCAAAATACAAAAAGATGCTTTCGGGTGCTCTGCGGCGCGCAACAAGGGCAATACTGTCTGTACCAACATGCTCACCATAAAGCAGCGTGATCTTGAGACCCGTGTCCTTGAGGCACTGACCAATCATCTGATGGAACCAGAAGCTGTCAGGATTTTCTGTGAGGAATATACCGCAGAACGGAACCGGTTGGCCAGTTCAGCGGCATCAGATCGCAAAACCAAGGAGGCAGAGCTCGCCGGGGTCAAAAACGATCATGCCAAACTGGTTGATGCGATTGTCGCCGGCGTGCCTGCCGATCAGGTCAAGGACCGCATGAACGAGCTCGATCGCCGCCGCAAGGCTCTCGAGCACGAACTTGCATCAATCGAAACACCGGAACCGGTCCTGTTCCACCCGTCGATGGCGGCGCGCTATCGCGAACAGATTACAGGGCTCATCGCTGGGCTGAGCGAGGCTGATCAGATGCTGGGGTCGAAGGAAGCGCTGCGCGATCTGATTGAGAAGATTGTTCTGACGCCATCGGAAGACGGGACGGGTCTCGATATCGATTTACATGGCGCGATTGCAGGGTTACTGCATCTTGCGACGGGTGTCTCGGCTAAAAACGACAAAAAGGCCTCACCCTGCAAAAGTGAAGCCTTTGATATAGTTGATAAAACAGTGTTGGTTGCGGGGGCAGGATTTGAACCTGCGGCCTTCAGGTTATGAGCCTGACGAGCTACCGGGCTGCTCCACCCCGCGTT
>NZ_SMAR01000083.1 GCF_004342225.1 Martelella mediterranea
CCCCGACGCTGTCACCCGGAGATGTCGTCATCTGGGACAATCTCAATGTTCACAAGAGCCCACGCGCTGCCGAGGCGATCAGGGCGCGCGGCGCGCGGGTGCTGTTTCTCCCGCGCTATTCACCGGACCTGAACCCCATCGAGAAGGTGTTCTCCAAGCTCAAGGCCCTTCTCAGGAAGGCAAAGGCGCGAACCTATGACGACCTGTGGAGAGCTGTAGGCCACATGTGCGCACTGTTCTCACCACAGGAATGCTGGAACTACTTCAAATCAACAGCATGCGTTGCAGACTAATCGCCCGATGCTCTAGCACGCCCCCTACCCGCGGCAGTGTCTACAACGATCCCGGTCTCATCGCCAAATATCGCTGGGGTGGGTCGTCTGGCGGCGTCTCAGCTTGCCGGCGATCTTCGGCCCGAACTTGGCGATCCAGCGGCGGACGGTCTCATAGGAAACGTCGATACCACGCTCAAGCGGCATTTCCTCGACTTCACGCAGGCTCAGATTGAAACGCAGGTAAAGCCAAACGGCGTGAGCAACGATCTGTGGTGAAAAGCGATGGCGTTTGAAACTGATATCGAATGCTTGCATCCCCGAAATCTACGATCAACCCGAAACCGACGCAACCTGCTCAATGTGACAACACCCTTCTGGCAGATAGATGCGCGTGCCGGTGCCCCCTTGCCATCGTCGGGTTTAACGCCATATTGTGCACAACAACAGCAAGGGCATGGAACGGAACGTCGTTTTACGCTTTATGGCTGTTGTTTTACGCCCAGTCCGGCACCTTGTTGTGTACAACAGGGTGCTGTTCGACGAAAAATTGAAAATCAAAAGGGATATTAAAATGAAACAGAAGATTGCTCTGGCAGCGACCGTGACGGCTCTCGTGGCCGCTCTGGGCGCATCATCAGCAAGCGCTGTTACCCTTCAGGAGATCAAAGACCGCGGTCAGGCGCGCGTCGCCGTCGCCAATGAAATTCCTTATGGATTTATCGACCCCTCCGGCGAGGCAAAGGGCGCTGGCCCTGATGTTGCCGAGGCCGTTCTCGAGCGCCTTGGGGTCGCACCCGGTGACATCGAATGGGTTGCAACGAGCTTCTCGTCACTGATCCCCGGTCTTCAGGCTGAACGTTTTGACATGACAGCGGCCGAAATGGCCATTCGGCCGGAACGCTGCCAGAAGGTCATCTATTCAGAACCCAACACTTCTTATGGTGAAGGGCTTCTTGTCAAAGATGGTAACCCGGACGGGATAACACGCTTTTCCGATTTCAAAAAGGACGGCATGAAGGTAGCGGTCATGGCCGGGGCTGACCAGCAACAGATGCTTCAGAAGATCGGCGTGCCAGGCGGCAATGTCGTCACGATCGCTTCCAATTCGGACGCCATTTCGACGGTTTCCACCGGACGCGCCGATGCCTATGCCGCCACCGGTCTGACCGCCAGCGAGCTTGCATCCAAGAGCGACAAAGTCGCGATTGTTCAGAACTTCAAGGACCCGGTCATTGATGGCAATGAAGTGCGCTCCTGGGGTGGTTTCAACTTCAACAATGATTCCACCGAATTGCGTGATGCCTTCAACACCGAGCTGAAGGCCTTCAAGAAGACTGACGAGTGGAAGGCCATTCTGACGAAATATGGCTTCACACCCGCTGATATCGAAGGCGCCACCTCGAAAACGACCAGCGAGCTCTGCGCTATGTAAAGCTCATGACCAGGCCATCTGGCCTGTGATCAGGGAGCCGGTTGACCAGGCGTCGACCGGCTCTGCCTTTGCCCTTCCATAACCGCAGGGAAAAGACCATCCATGACATGGACTGACTACCTTGGCCCCTTGAGCCAGGGCGCATGGGTCACCATCCAGCTTACTTTTTTCTCTACACTGCTGGGTGGTTTACTTGCTTTCGCATCCGGCATTGGCAAGCGTGCGGAAAATCCGGTGATCAAGGCCATCTCTATTGGCTATATTGAGGTGTTTCGCGGCACCTCGCTTCTGGTACAGCTGTTCTGGCTTTATTTCGCGCTGCCCGTTCTGGGTGATCAGATCGGGATCAATCTGCGGATCGAACCGGTCACAGCTGGTATTCTTGCCCTGTCGCTCAATATTGGCGCCTATGGTGCCGAGGTTGTACGCGGCGCGCTTCAGGCCGTCAGCCCACACCAGAATGAGGCCGCCGTAGCGCTCAACTTCACACCGCGTCAGGCGCTGTGGCGCATCTATCTGCCGCAGGCCATCCCCGAGATGATGCCGAGCTTTACCAATCTGGCGGTTCAAAACCTCAAGGATACTGCGCTCGTGTCGCTGATCAGTCTGTCAGACCTTGCCTTCAAGGGTGAACAATTGCGCAATTACTATCAGGACAGCACGCCCATCTACACCATCATCCTCTTGATGTATTTTGGCATGGCCATGGTTATCTCCGGCCTGATGCGACTCCTGGAAGTGTATGTCAGTCGCTGGCGCACGGCGAGAGGATAGGAGCCTCATGCTTTTCGGATATCAATGGGACACCCAGCATGGCGATCTGGAATTTGCCCTCTCCATTCTGCCGATGCTGCTGCGCGGCCTTGTTGTCACCATAGAGGCATCGCTGCTTGGTTTTGTTGTGGCAATGGTGTTGGGCCTGGCGCTCGCCGCACTGAAGGGCGTTCGCTATCGCCTGATCAGTTGGCCGGCAACCATCCTCACAGAGTTCATTCGTGGAACACCGCTGCTCATACAGCTCTATTTCCTGTATTTTGTCCTGCCGGAGTACGGAATTCTGCTGCCTGCCTTTTTAACAGGGGCTCTGGCGCTCGGACTGCAGTATAGCGCCTACACGTCAGAGGTTTATCGAGCCGGCCTTTCGGCGGTTCCGGAAGGACAACGAGAGGCGGCGGTCGCACTCGACCTGCCCACCGGCAGAACCTTCTCGCATGTTATTTTACCTCAGGCTGTGCCGCGCATCATTCCTGCTCTTGGAAATTATCTGGTTTCGATCATGAAAGATGTACCCGTGCTGTCGGTCGTGACCGTTCTTGAAATGCTGAATGTCGCCAGGATTATCGGCGACCAGACATTCAATTACATGGTGCCGCTCAGCATGGTCGGCGGCCTTTATCTCATCCTGACGCTGCTATCCTCTTCACTGGTGCAGCTCATTGACAAAAAGCTTCCAAAACAGGGGATCCCCCTTCGATGAATGAACCCATGATTGTTTTTGACCATGTCCGCAAAGACTATGGTAAGGTCAACGTCATCAAGGATCTGAACTTTCACGTCAAGAACGGTGAGAAGGTCACGATCATCGGCCCTTCGGGCTCTGGCAAATCCACCGTGCTGCGTATTCTCATGACCCTGACCGATATCAGTGATGGCGTCATCTGGGTGGACGGCGAACCGCTATGGCATGAACGACGTGGCGATAATCTGGTGCCGGCCGGTGAACGGCATCTGCGTCAGATGCGGACGCAGATGGGCATGGTGTTTCAGCACTTCAATCTGTTTCCACATATGAGCGTATTGCGCAACCTCACCGAAGCGCCGCGTGTCGTGCTCGGTCTGTCGCGGCGCGAAGCGCATGAACGTGCCGAAGAGCTTCTGGAAATGGTGGGGCTTCAGGAACACGCCAAAAAGTTCCCGGGCCAGCTTTCCGGCGGTCAGCAGCAGCGCGTTGGTATTGCGCGTGCACTGGCAATGCGGCCACGTATCATGCTGTTTGATGAACCGACCTCCGCACTCGATCCGGAAATTGTTGAAGAGGTGCTGACGGTGATACGTCAGTTGGCCCACGAACATGACCTCACAATGCTGATGGTGACCCACGAAATGCGGTTTGCCAGCGAGATCTCTGATCGCGTCTGTTTTTTCGACGACGGCAATATTTGCGAGGAAGGCCCTCCGGAGAAAATTTTCAACAACCCCGAAGAAGAACGCACACGCCAGTTTCTGAGCGCGGTTCTCAGCAACGATTAACGTTCAAGACTGACAGGCTTCAGAAAGATAGACTTGTTGGGGGTGCGGACGAAAACTTGGACAGGTCTATGACGCAAGGCCCAGACTGTTTCGATATTCGATTGGGCTTCGCCCGCCAAGTGATATTTTGAT
>NZ_SMAR01000084.1 GCF_004342225.1 Martelella mediterranea
TGCGGCGCTATCCGAGCCATCGGGCCCTCACTCATCACGGTCTCCTTCCGGAAACCGTGAATCACATCTCAAGCCAAATTAATAGGTCCTGAGCCTAGAAGCAGGAGTGCTCTTTGCTCTTAAGGCTTGACCCGGATTCTGTGCACATATATGTATCACATAAGTGTAACACAATAATCTGATGTCATTGATTTCTTTTTGGATTCAAGTACTTATGGGTGGGGTGCAATCGTAGTTCGAATCCAGCCCGACATCAGCACCGTCCCTTTGCCCTTGTCGCGCGGTTTGCGCGGTCGGATGAACAACACCGTCCTTATTTTTGAAGACATATTTGGGGCGACGGATAACAATGACGCGGAACCTGGCCGGCACAACATCCAGCCGCTCCGAAACATCCTCGCCGGTCAGCACCTTCTGCTTCCCCTCGTGTCCCGGTAGGTCTTTCGGCTCGATCACGACTTCGACCCACTCCAGGTGTGGGGCAAAGCCCTTGCGCGACCGCTGCGGACACTTGCCACCGGCGCGTTCGAGCCCCTTGTTGACTTCAGACCTGATCGCGGCAATGCCAGTCTCGAACTTCTTGAAGACGAAAGCCTGCTGCTCGTTGTCGGTGGAGCCCAACTTTTCCGATCGCCGGCCGAAGCGAGCACGATCAAACGCTTTGCAGGATATGCGTCAGCTACCCGATGCGTACATCGGCATCGGCGTTTTGCGCCTTGAAATCGGCGACCTCTGCTTCCAGAGCATCTGTGGCGCGATGCCTTTTCAGCCATGGCAAGTGCAACACGCTTTCAGCGCTTTAGCATCATCGGGAAGTTTAAGATCGGGTGCGTCCATACGCATTAATAGAGCACATTTTGCTCCGTTTTACCTGTCTTTTCCAGCCGCTGATTCAATTCGTCGCAAGCCTTTCCCCTCCTCTTTGATCTTCTAAATAGGCCGCAAGCCGGGAGAGCCATCCATCCCATTAAATGGAAATGAAGTCGGTCATGCAAATCACACAGTCGGCTTCGTCACACTGGGTACGAGTAAAAACCGCGTTAGCCGAGATATTCAGCGATATAGAGCCCCAAACCGGCAAAATCGGTGATATACATCAAGCGGTTCTGATCCACAAAAACATCAGTCGTATTCGCGACCAGCGGCCTGCCCCTACGGTGATCAACCAGACGCTTGGGTGCCGGTGGCACAAAAGCGCCAACTTCGACCGGCGCATATTGATCGCGGATGTCGAAAATGCGCAGACCCGCATTTTGATAGGTAGCAAAGATCAACTCATCACTGACAAAGCTGCCCGGGCGGTTTTCGTGAATATTATGCGGCCCAAAATGACCACCAATCGCTTTGTAATTCTGGTCCTTTGGCTTTGGCAATGTCGAAATACTGATCGGATTGGCTGGTTCGCGGATATCGAATATCCAGATCGGCTTATCACCGTCCTCTTCGCTATCGAGGACAGCTTCGTCCACCACAACCAACAAATCTCTGTTTGGCAATGGCACACAATTATGAGTGCCGCCGCCAAACGGGGGGGACCAGATCGTATGCGAAATAAGTTTGGGATCACTGCGATCACTGATATCAAGCATCACCAAACATCCATCGCGCCAACCGCAATAGGCAGTATCGCCAGACACGATGGGGTGATGTAGGCTGTAGCGTCCGTCATCGGTCGGCCATGCGCCAACTTCACCTGCGGCTGTGTTCTGGCCGGGCAGCCAATAGCGTCCGGCAATTGTCGGGCGTGTCGGGTCGGCCATGTCAATGGTGATGAAAATGAAATCGGAAAATCCATCGAATTTGGCCGAAGCATAGGCCCATCGCCCCCCAACGTACCAGATCCGGTGCAACCCGACACCGTCAATGTCGAGGAAGCCGATCTGACGCGGTTGCTCCGGGTTGGAAAGATCATAAACAGCCATGCCCGCAGACCAATTTCTGGCGGTCGGTTGAAGGATCGCGCCACCTTCTGTCGGCTTGTAATAAGCGCGTTCATCTTCCACCACATCGGGAATGGAATACTGATCCTGTGCATGGACGACCAGCAACAGATTATCATGAACCTGCAAATGAAGGTTCCATGTGTTGGGTGGAGCTGGCACAAAATTTACGGTCTTGGGGTTTTTGGGGTCCTTGACATTAATAATCGTGAAGCCCTTGGAAAAGATGTGGCCCACATAGGCATAGCCTTTTTCTACCATAACCTGGGTGCCGTCTAACCGCCCCCCTTGATCTGAATGCCCAAGAATACGGATGCTCTTGAGGTATGCCGGCTCGAGGATATTGTCCTGAAGCATCTTGGTTCTCCATTTTTGCGGCCAATTTCTCGGCCAGTTTTCGCTCAACCGATTTCACACAAAACCGGATTTCGGGCTGAAAAAAGTCAATAAGGGTGAGGATATCCGGGCATATCTTCCATGCCCGGACACTCTATGAAATAACGCTGTATGAGACTGGTGAGCGCATTTCCAGGAGCGCAAAAAGCGCCATGCTTCCCTAAAAATGCTTTGGCTTAGAAGTCGTAATTGGCGATATTGTCTTTGGTGAACTCAACACGCTCAGGCAGGACGATGATCCCGTTGCCGTCAGCTTCGTAGTCCCAACCTTGGACCGAGTTTGGCTCGACCGTCACTTTCCCAATACCTGGTACGTCAATGGAATCACCGACGTTAAGCGGCCCATTTTTGAGAACCCAGTCAGCGACGTAGATCGTGATTTTGCCCTGTTTGGTCACATCCCAAAGTCCGAAGCGTTCCAGCGAACCACGTTCAATATAAGGGCGCATCACATTGGGGGTCGAGAACCCAACAATCGTAACGTCCTTGGCGCGGTTAAGGTTTTCTGCTGCCTGAACGGCGGCAGGCAGTGCAGTTGCATCAGGAGCAATGATCGCATCCAGATCAGGATAAGCGTTTAGAATGCTTTCAGCACCTTGCAATGATTTCTGTGCATCCTGATAGCCGTACTGCGTGGTCACGACCTCCCAGTCTGGATAATCGGTTGCGATAAGCTGTTTCGCGATTTCCACCCACTGATTCTGGTCCGTTACTGTTGGGCTAGAATAGAACATGGCGATCTTCGCCTTCTCTTTCTTAACGCCCTTGGCAGCCATTTCAACCAGCATTGCGCCCAGTTGTGGCGGAGTGCCCTGACTAATATGGTAAGAACGGCATTTAGGATCGACATCGCTGTCAAAGGTCAGGATGAGAGCGCCACGACTATGGGCACGATCCAGTGCCGAGCACAAACCTTCCGGGGAAAGGCTGGCAATGGCGATTGCATCATACCCCTGATTGGAGAAGTTATTGATGAACTGCAC
Source organism: Martelella mediterranea (assembly GCF_004342225.1). Taxonomy (GTDB): domain Bacteria; phylum Pseudomonadota; class Alphaproteobacteria; order Rhizobiales; family Rhizobiaceae; genus Martelella; species Martelella mediterranea_B. The sequence goes on from NZ_SMAR01000084.1 coordinate 3,320, forward strand.
TTGTGCGGAGACGCTCGGTTCGGTTGGACCGTCATAGGTCACATCGACACCCAGTTCCTCACCGGCAGCCATCGCACCATTGCCCAGGCTGGTGAATACACCGATGCCGACAAGCTTCGGAATGAAAGCTATACGTGGTTCCTCAGCATGCGAGACTACGCTACTTGCGAAGAGGCCCGCAGCTATTGTAAAAGTGGCGATCCACGGAGCATGTCCGTTGTCATATAAAATGGGACATCAGAGCGGCTTGAGCATTGGAGGCTCTGGCTGGTTTGTGTGATTGATTATGCTGCTTGTTTTTGATG
>NZ_SMAR01000085.1 GCF_004342225.1 Martelella mediterranea
GGGCGTCGTTACACTCGCATATTCCATTGTTTCACCTTCAAAAAGGCAAAAGAAACCACCCGCCCGAATAACAAAAATTACTCAGGATACTTGACGGAAACGGTCGGAAATGCGAATCAGTAGGTGCTAGTTACAAATCGGCTTCCGGACGCTCGTCGTTTGGGGGCCTTTTTTCTTTTGCGCGTTATCCTTTCTTCTGCTGGCGTTGAAATTCGGCGTAAAGCTCTTCAAGCTGACCGGAAAGATAGGCGCCAAAGGCATCCGCATCCGTCGCCTTGAGTGAAAGAGAAAAGCCGTTTGCGGCGTGCTTTGTGGTCACGCTCATCTTGTTATCGGCCAGCGACCATTTCTTTTCGCTGGTATTCTTCGGCCTCGCCCGCCTTCCCTTGCGTTTCAGCTCTTCCAGCAGCGCCAAGCACCGCTCCGGCGAAGCAAGCTCCTGAAAACGCCCCTCCCCCACAAACTGTCGCGCCTGTTCCAGCTTTGCCGGAGGCAACAGCAGACGCTTGAGCTCGTCCCAGCGATCCCGTCCAATGCCCTTGGCAGCGCCGATCTGTTCGAGAATGTCCGTCGGAATGCCTTCCGCGATCGAGAGCATGCGCGAAAGCATGGCATTGTCGATGCTGAGCGCCTGACGGATAGCTTGCCTGTCGATACCGGACTGCTGCAGCCGGCTGGCAAACAGCGCCTTTTCGATGAAGGACAGATCCGCACGCGCCGTATTCTCCTGCCCCTGTGCCACGACATGGGCAAGGTCTTCGAGATCGCGAATGAGCGCACGGACCTTGATACCGAGTGTCTTTGCCGCCCGCGTGCGGCGATGACCATAGACGAGAATGAAGCGGCCAGGCGCTTCCGGGTTGGGCCGCACGAGTACCGGCGAAATCTGGCCGGCTTCGCGAATGGCTTCGACGAGAACATTGAAAGCCTCGCCGTCTTCCTCGATGCGATCGATATAGGGTGACGGATCGATATCGTTCGGATCCAGCATGACGATCATCTCGCCATCCTGCACCCTGAGCGAGTTCTCCGCCATTTCCTCAAGAGACTGCAACATCGAGCGCGAGGCGCCGCGTAACGCATAGGCAGAGCGCCCGTCGCCTTCTACATCGGGTTTAGCGCCCGTTTTCTTCGGGTTGGTGACATCGTTTAAAAGGTGCTTGCGTGCCATATCAGCCTCCCCGATTAATCGATAAGGGTTTGAATATGTGTAAAAATCCGGCTGTGTGTACGGCTGGCAATATCATTTGCGCCCCCATGCTTCGTGAATGAGGTCGGCGATCTCGCCATTGACGTCGTTGAGGCAACCGATCGCGCGGTCATAAGTCGTCCGTGTAAACTGCGCGCGCTCGACCTCATAAAGAGTCTGCTTGGTAATGCCCGCATCGGAAATGGCTGTGGACTTCACCATATGATTCTTTAGCATCCGGCTGCCGAACATTGCCTGCATGAAGCCGACCATCTGCGCCTGCGGTCCATCCGTGGGCTCATAGCGGGTCACCAGGTAGCGGAACCAGTTGAGCTTGACGCTAGCGCCGACACCACGGATCGAATCGAGAATGCCGCCAAGCATCAGCAGAAACTGGCTCATCGACAGGATATCGAGCATCTGCGGATGTACCGTAATCAGGACCGAGGTGGAGGCGGTCAGGGCCGTCAACGTGAGATAGCCCAGCTGCGGCGGGCAATCGATCACCACCACATCATAATCGGCCTCGACCTCCTTGAGCGCCCGCGTGAGGCGGGTGAAGAAGAGCCGACCTTCCTGGGACGACCGGTCGGTAGCAGCCAGCGGCGTTTCGTATTCATATTCCTGCAATTCGAGATTGGCCGGCACGATGTCGAGTCCGGGAAAATTGGTCGGGCGGATGATCTCGCTGATCGGCTTGATCTCGTCATCATAACGCAACGCCTCGAACAGCGAGGGCGAGTTGTCGAGCTCGGGCTGGATGCCGTGCAGGGCGGTGAGCGAAGCTTGCGGGTCGAGATCAATCGCCAGCACGCGATGCCCGGTCAGCGCCAGATACTGGGCGAGGTGGGCCGTGGTCGTGGTCTTGCCGCTGCCACCCTTGAAGTTGACCACGGAGACGATCTGGAGATCGTCTCCCGGTCGGCGATGGGGCACATAAAACTTCTCGGAGCGGCCGTTCTTGTCCAGAAACCGTCGCAGTTCCAGGATCTGTTCGGCCGAATAGGAGCGCCGGCCGGAGGCCGAAACGACGGGGGAGGGGCCTTTGCCCTCCAGATGGAGTTTCTTGATATGGTTCTGGGTAACGCCGAGAAACTCGGCGACTTCAGCAATGCCGAAGAGCCGCAGCCCTTTCTGTGCATTCGGCGGGAATTGCTCGATGCGCAGCAGGTCAAGCTTATCCGAGATAAGCTTTCCCTGATCAAGAATCTCGTCGGCAAAATCGGTTTTGCCAGTGGTTGGAACAGACTGTGTCGTCAAGGAATCACTGCCATCGATTCGGTTAATTCTCTAAGAACGCTTTTTATACAAAGAAAGGAGAAAAAGCGTTATTAGTATGGACCGATTCGTTGAGCGTGCAAGACATTTTTAGTTAACGAGAAGTTAACGCATCACAGCGCCTGTTATCAAGGGAAGGGGGCCTTGAAGCCGACCCTTTCGAAGTGCGTCGGACTATCGCAATTTCCTCTTACAAGATAACCAAGAAACCAAAGACAGAATTCGGATAACTTACTATTTTATATAGAAATAATTCGATTCTTTACGGCTGGCAATTTCGCCGTTCAATCCTAGCCTGAAAATTCTTAGAACTCCGGCCCTTCTCAGCCTGCCAAACTTAACGTGACAATGCCCTCCGAGGTCTTGAGTATCCTGAGCCATATCTGGCGGTCGGAAGATGCCTTCAGCATCCTGCGTCAAGGGCGTGATGAAAGATGCCGGCGACAGCATTTCCATGACGATGCGACCGTTGCCGACAAAGACGCCAACGATCGATGATGTCGGACTCGATAGTGAGGTCCGCCCATACATGTCGCCCCAGCATGGCATCGTCGTTGTCGCCGCCGCGACAGGGCAGGGGAAGTCAACGACGCTTGCCGGGATCAGGCGCTTTCATCTTGAAAACAAGTTCGATCCGAAGGCGATCGTCGATCTGCAGGCGACTATCGAGTTCACCTATTCCAACGTGCTGACGGATCACAGTGGACTTGCCCTTATTTAGTGGAGAGGTTCTGTCTCAAAATTCCGGTTTATTACCTCGAACTGGATCGGTGATTTATATCCGAGAGCAGAATGT
>NZ_SMAR01000086.1 GCF_004342225.1 Martelella mediterranea
CGACTGCATTGACCAAAACATAACCGCTGAGACATAACCAAAGGTGGGTCAAACCTCGGTGAAAATACCGGGTCACCTCTCAGCAGAAATCAACAGGCTGGGTGCTTGGCAGCATCAACGAGGATGTCATCAAATTACTTGAGCAGGATACCTTGTCAAAAAAGCAGGAGCGAGAATTGTTAAAATTCTTCGATAAGCTTCTTCCCTGGAATTGCCCTGTGGGGCGCTATTAATCGGAATTTCAGACCGATCTTCGCCTGGCCGCCTTTGGGCGGTCGGGCATCCGGTCAGATCTTGTCCCTCAGCGTAAAAGGTTGCTTGGTAACGCCGGCCTGCCGCGCTTTTGCCGATACCCGGGCGAAGGTTCGGACGGCAGCAAAGCGCCCCCATTCCTGACGTTCAAAGGGCTCCGGCGATTTTCTGAAAGCTGCCAGTCCACTTAGGCCCCCGGCATGTCCATAACGGGGTGGTTTGCAGACTGGCAACTTCTAGTCAGAATTGTGGATTAGCTGCCTTCGGCCAATGCAATGTTGTAAGCCCGCGCCGTTGCATACCGCCAAACTGCCTCGCTCGGTGTTGCGATCACACTTTGACGATGATGATTGCTTCGATTTCGACTATGACTCCGAAGGGAAGTGATCCCATGCCGACAGCGGAACGGGCGTGATGACCGGCTTCACCGAGCACTTCACCCAGTAGCTCGGAGCAGCCATCGACCACCTTGGCATGATCGACGAAATCCGGTTCGGCGTTGACCATGCCCGTGACTTTGGCCACGGCCTCGACGCGGGAGAGATCGCCAACCACGGATTTGACGACCGACAACAATTGCAAACCGACATTGCGCGCAGCCGCATATCCATCCGCAACTGTTGCATCGCGGCCTAGTCGGCCAAGGACAAACGAGCCGTCGGGGTTGCGTGGAATTTGTCCCGAAAGATACAGGGTGTTTCCCACAAGACGCGCTGGGCGATAGACGGCCAGCGGATTAGGCGCTGCGGGTAGGGCCAGTCCAAGAGTCACAAGTTTCTGTTCAGGGGTCATGGCCATTTCCTACAGCTCGATAGCTTGGGTTTTACGGATGGTGCGGACACTTCCGCTCACTCGGACGCTTGCACCCTGCTCGGATGTGACTTCCACCATCAGCTGGGACGGCACGCCCATGTCCTCGCCCTGAAGAATGGTGATGGCACCCCCATGCGGCCAGTCGAGATATCGCAAATATCCGGCCAACGCCGCTGCGGCGGCTCCCGTCGCCGGGTCTTCTGCGACGCCTCCGATTGGGAAGGGATTGCGCGCGTGGAACACTTGGGCGGCTTCAGCATAAACGAGGTTGAAGGTGATGAAGCCCTCGCGTTCGGCCAGCGCTCGTCCCTTATCGAAGTCGTACTGCATCGCGCGCAGTGCCTCGCGTTGCTTCAGCGCCAGGACCAGATGGTCTCCCCCGCCGTGCGCCACTGCCGGCGGTATCCGCTTGTCGAGGTCAGCAAAACTTAGGCCGAACAATTCGAGCGCTTCTGCCAATACAGCAGGTGTGACGGGGAAACTGCGCGTCGGTGGCGATTGGAACGAGGCACCCCAGTCCGTTTCAGAGAAATGCCCTTCGACGGTAATGCGAGCGCGATTAATGTCGAGCGTGAATAGGCCCGGCCCATTGCTTTTTGCCAGGGCGGCTCCGAGTGCGATCGTGGCATGTCCGCAAAAGTCCACTTCTACCTGGGGCGCGAAGTAACGCACCCGCCACGCATCTCCAACAGGGGCCGCAAAAGCAGATTCCGAATAGCCCACAACGGCAGCCACTTTCTGCATTACGGCCGTTTCCGGCATTTTATCGCAGATGATCACACCCGCAGGATTGCCGCCGTTCTGTCCGTCTGCAAAGGCTGCGATATGCTGAACGTGCATCGTTTTTCTTTCGATAGGAAGCATGTGAATGTCGCTCGAGTAACGGCTGCCTGCTGGCAAATGACGAGACTCAACGCACTCATAAGAGTATCACCATCTCGCTACCGAGCAAATCATTGGGTAGGATTCATAGCAGCGCGCAACCCTACCTTCGATTGTAGCCAAGATTGTCGTATGCATGTTGGATAAAGATCATCGATTGGTCCTTCTTTCGTGGCGTCTTTCGGCAATGACTGATACCTCCTAAACGACCGCAATGGGGTCGGATCCCGAACGTTGGCTTTCTTCAATTTCTCGCTAAAACCGGACAGACCGCCACCGGCCCCGTTCAAGCCGATATCCGGATGCCTTTCGAAGGACGGGTTTCGGATTGCGAGCAAGCCAAGCTGAACAACCAGATGAGGGTCGTTTTTGGTCGGGGTCTACGTTAGAAGGGGGCCTTTGAGATAGGAGAGCTCCATGCCAGCGCGTCGCCATGTCGATATCGCACCACAGTCGGGTGGTAGCGTTCGCCTATTCACGGGCGAGACCGTCCGTGTCATCGATCTGGAAGGCCAACAGGTGGCGGACCTGTGGGCGTTCGTCGTGGACGGCGGGATCGTTGACTGGCTCAGTGTCTCACAGACCCGCGACATCACCGAGCGTCTGTTTCCAACGGTGGGCGAGAGCTTCTACAGCGAACAGGCCGTGGTGCTTTTGACCCTCGTGGAGGACAACTCGCCCTGTCCACACGACATGCTATTCCCGGCCTGCAACCATCGCCTCTACGATCGGGCGGGCTATCCGAACCATCCGAATTGCCGGAACAATCTGCTGACAGAGCTTCGGAGCGCCAGAATCGACGTGCCGATCGTCCCTGATCCGGTGAACTTGTTCCAGCGATCCGAGCCTCAGGCGGACGGACGGCTGGAGGTGCTTGCCTCGGACAACCCGCCAGGCGGGAACGTACTCTTGCGTGCGGACAAGGATTTCCTCCTTGTCGTCACCGCCTGTTCCGTCGACTACCACCCAACGAACGGGGATCGATGCACTGGCATCAGGCTCGAAATATCACCGGGCAGCCAATGACCGCTTCCGGGCTGCGGCACGACAATCAAGATGAGATTCCGCGACAATCTGGGTGAGACGTTGCGTCGTTCGTGTGTCGGAGGGAGGGCGTAGCCCGACTTGAGG
>NZ_SMAR01000087.1 GCF_004342225.1 Martelella mediterranea
CAATCGAATATCGAAACAGTCTGGGCCTTGCGTCATAGACCTGTCCAAGTTTTCGTCCGCACCCCCACAGGGTCACCTCTCAGCAGAAATCAACAAAACAGGCCCTCGGCCGCTTTGCCGGCAAGCGCACTGCCAACAACGCGCCGCCCCTGCCCTTCGTACACCCGCCGCACGACATCCATCACCGTGGACTTACCCGCACCTGCATAGCCCACCACCGTCGAAACACCGCGATCGGACGTGACGGCGCGAACCACCATTGCCTGTTCGTCGGAAAGAGAAAATCCATGCGACTTTGAAAATTCCGCAAGCGCCTTCTCGACACGACGCGGCGGGGCGCCGAACGACTGATCCGTCGCACGCTGACGCACGCCGTCGATCATCCGCGCTTCCATATGCAGAACGTCTCGCGTCGTCATTTTCTCCCGCTCAAGAAGCTTGTTCGTGAACGGGTCGCGGATTTCCTGGGAAAGCGTCACAAGGTTTTCGAGCGCACCAACCCGAAGAAAAAGCCCGGAAAATTCTTCGGACGTTGACGCATACCGGTGGATGAACTTTGCAACATCACGTTCATCGAAAACTGACTTTTCCGCCGTGATCATTTTCAGAACAAGCGAGGGATCTTCCGCCAACTTGCGGAAATTCTCACGCATGACCTGTTGGTGCTGCTGCACCATCTCGGTCTGAATGCCGCGCGCCTCCATGTCGTCGACGGCGGGGCCGCGATGCGTCGTCGGTTCCAGCGGAATGTCCCGATCTTCGAAGCTGCGATGATCAACCGTCGCGTCATATCCATGCGCAACCAAATGACGATTGACCTCCTGCGACCAGGCTGCGCGGATCTCGGGAAGACGGTCCTTCCAACCCGCGAAGTGCTGATAGATGATCTCCCCTTTTTGACCCTCGACCTTTGGCGGCTTTCGGACCGATTGACCGTCACCATCAAGAACCGGAACCCGTTTTGGGCCAAAGCCTGTCTCGGTCAGCGGCCGCAACGCCACCATGATGTGAACATGCGGATTGCCTGTAGCATCATGATAGTTCCAGTCTGCCACCTGCCCGCGGGCCGCGAACTGATTGCGCACAAAGTCACGAACCAGAGCCTTGTTCTGCTCTACGGACAACTCAACGGGCATTGCGACGACGAACTCATGCGCGAGCTGGGCGTCATCGCGCTTTTCGCTGGTTTCAACACGGTTCCAGAAATGCTCGGCAAACTCGTGTGGCGAATATCGATCATGCCAGGCATGTATCCACCGCGGGGCGCCTTCGGGCAATGCGACTTCACTGTGGATACAGCCCTTCTTTCGACTGTAGTCGGCAATCTCTCCGGAGCGCGCGACGTTCATATGTGTCGCGTGGCGGTATGCAGCCGCAGCAACCGCACTCTGTCCTTTGCCACGGGATATCTGATGAGCGCGCAAATGATAGATCGCCATGAACCCCGCGTACCATCTTACATTGTTGAAAACAATGTATAAGTGCGCATTTAACAAAACGATCGTTTTGTTCGCATGACGGAGTGTGGCATCGGCTCCGCCGATCCATCTTACACAGCGTGGGCTTTTTTCATGCATCATCGATGTTTACAAATACAGAACATCTCTGCAATCTTCTCATCGTTTAATGCCGAAAAGGAGAATGCCCATGGCCCGCGCCAAATCCCCTTCCGCGATCCGTGACCAGATCAGAACTCTGCAAAAGCAGTTGCGCGAAGCTGAAGAAAAGGAAGCACTCAGGATTGGACAAATCGCCATGAAGGCCGGCGTCGAAACCCTTGATCTTTCGGAGAACGAGCTTGAGGCGGCATTTGCCGAGATGGTTCACTCCTTTCGTTCCGGGCGGGAGGATGAACAGCGACCTTCTGGCGTTGCGCAGAACGCTTAGCACCCTGCAAGGCGAGTATAGAAAAATGCGCAAGCGCGAACGAAGCGAAGACACCCGCCACAAGATCGAGCTTGGCGGGCTGGTCATCAAAGCAAGCCTCGGCGATGAGGACCGCGCCTACATTCTTGGCGTTCTGCTGACAGGAAATCGGAGAAAGGGTGACGCTCGACTTCGCGAACAAATGATCAAGCTTGGTCGCGAGGCGTTGCGCCAATGATCACCAAACCTAGGCGTTCCGAATTTGCAATTCTCCTCTATGCCGGTCTCTTTCTTGTGGGCATTTCGGGACTTGTCTGGGTTTACTTTTTTGCGCTTCGATCATGGAACGCCACGAGCGGATCGGCCAACCACCTATCGTTTTCGCAGTCGATCGACTGCCTCAAATTCTGGTCCTCCGATCTTTGCCGCAGTCGCTTCATTCAGGTTTTCGGCTATGTCCCGGCCGACCTGGCTCAACTGCAATGGTTGGTGGCTGCGACACTTCTGGCAGGCATCATTGCCATTGCGATCGGCGGCTATATTGCCTTCCTCATGCCACCGGAAAAATGGATCAAGTCCGGCCGGACTGTCGCAGGCATGCCCGAACTGCTACAGGCCGCAAAAGCCGAAAAGATCGACAAGAGGGACGGCCTTCATTGGTTCAATGGATGGCGGCTGGCGCTCGAACGTGAGGTGCGACACTTCATCATCTTTGGCTCTATTGGCGGCGGCAAGACACAGACCATGATCGGGCTGATCGTCTCCGCGATCGCGCGACATGACAAGGTTCTCGTCTTCGATATCAAGGGTGACTTTACCGAGAAGCTGCCTCCAACGATCAAGCCGAATGGTTCCAGGGTGCAGCCAATCATCATTGCTCCACAGGATCGGCGTTCCCATGTCTGGGACATCGCCAAGGATCTGCGCATTGCAGAGGATGCCGTTGAACTGGCCACGCGACTGATCCCTGAATCAAGAGATCGGTTCTTTTCCAACTCGGCTCGTGCCGTGCTGGCCGCGTGCACCATACGCCTTATGCATGAAAACCCTGGAAGGTGGACGTGGGCCGATCTGGTAGCCGAGACGCGCCGTGACCATCTTGAACTTCTTGAGGTCGCGCATCGCTATCATCCCGATGCGGTTCGCTTTCTGGACGCTGACTATCGACAAGTCGCCTCGACGCTTTCGACGCTCACCGCTGATACGAACA
>NZ_SMAR01000088.1 GCF_004342225.1 Martelella mediterranea
TGTAGGCCACATGTGCGCACTGTTCTCACCACAGGAATGCTGGAACTACTTCAAATCAACAGCATGCGTTGCAGACTAATCGCCCGATGCTCTAGTCGTGGCGGCCAACATGCTGACCAATTTTACACGGCTTTTCCGGCATCCCGCAAGTCGATGGCTATGCCGGATACAACAGGCTGATCGCACCTGACCGTGTCGGTCCAGACATCCGTCTTGCCTATTGTTGGGCCCATGCCCGACGCAAATTGATTGAGATTACCCGCAAGGGATCAGCGCCGATCGCCGAGGATGGCGTCAGGCGAATGGGTGAACTCTACCGGATCGAAGCCGAACTGCGCGGTCTTGACCCAGAGGCGCGCCTTGCCGGTCGGCAGGAGCGGTCTGCACCGCTTATCACCGATATGCAGGCTTGGCTTCATCATCATCGCGCCTGTGTCTCGGCGAAGTCGCCGCTCGGAGAAGCCCTGGCCTACATCGCCAAATATTGGGATGGCCTTTGCCTGTTCCTGACAGACGGCCGCATCGAGATCGATAACAACAGCGTCGAGCGAACCATCCGGCCGATCACTCTTAATCGTAAAAACGCACTCTTTGCCGGACATGATGCCGGAGCCGAAAACTGGGCCGCAATCGCCTCGCTTATCGAAACCTGCAAGCTCAATTCCGCCGATCCGCAAGCCTATCTGACGGCCACGCTCACCGCCATCGTCAATGGTCATAAGCAGAACCGTATCAATGAACTGCTTCCATGGAAATATGCTGACAAGGTGTGACCCGAACACCGCTTACGAAGCACTGCTCGACGGCGCCGATTGTCGAGCGTTCGGACCGAAACCCATAGAAAATTGGGTCCACCAGTGTCTCTGCCACCGGTTCCAGAGCGAGTTTCCACAAGGCCCGCATCGCCCGGCACCGCATACAGGGAATTCCCAGTGGACGCTTCTTGCCGTTACTCTTGGGGATATACACATGATCTTGCGCTTGGACACATCGATCGTCGTCAGAGGCGGATCGCTGGTGGCGCTCATTGTCAAGATTGTCGAAGCCGATCAGCGAAACATCCTGCGGGATATCAATTCCAATTTCTTTCAAAGCCCTGGCAAAGCCGAATGCCATGATATCGTTTGTGCAGAAGTAGCATTCCGTCAGTTTCCCGCGGGAAGCCAGATATTCTGTCGCGTCTCAATGGGCGCCGCTGAAGGTCGATTCGACGGAAATGATCAGAGAAGGATCAACCTCAAGGCCATGGCGCCGTGTTGCGAAAATAGGCGTCATACCGCGGCTTGTTGAGCAACTGGGAGCGCTGTTCGACAATCAAACCGCGAGTGCGGAAAACGTGAACCTGCCGTGACCACAATGCGGGCAGGTGACTGCATCCTCCGGTGCTTCTCGATGGTGCCGATGGCCTGCATCCGGGCTGTCCGTCGTCGAATGATTATGGACAGAATGGGTTCTGGCTATCAGGAGGGTCTGGCTCGTCTGATTTGTTGATTTAAGCGGCGTTTGCGTGATGTTGCAAGCGTCGGTTCTGAATGGTCTGTTGCTTGGTCCTCTTTCGCTGTTTCAGGATTTCGTCTCCTCTGCCGAAGTAGACATCCGCCGGCGTGAGATTGCCGAGGCTCTCGTGGTATCGGCGGTTGTTGTAATGGTCGATGAATGCACCGATCTGAGCTTCCAGGTCCTCGGGGAAGAAGTAATTCTCGAGCAGGATCCGGTTTTTCATCGTCTGGTGCCAGCGCTCGATCTTGCCTTGTGTCTGCGGATGACCGGGCGCGCCGTGAAGCTGCTCCATTTTCCTGTCCTTCAGCCAGTCCGCCAGATCTTCAGCGATATAGCATCCGCCATTGTCTGACAGTAATCGCGGCTTGTGTTCGACCTTGACGCTGTCGCAGCCGGATGCGGCCAGTGCAATGTTCAGCGTGTCGGTTACATCACCGACTTTCATGTTCGTGCACAGCTTCCATCCCAAGATATATCGGGAGAAATCGTCGAGAATGGTGGACAGATAGAACCAGCCCCAGCCGATCACCTTCAGATAGGTAAAATCGGTTTGCCACATCTCATTGGGCCGAACGGTCTTGTCCCTGAATTCATTGTCCGCCTTGACGACGATGAAGGCCGGCGACGTTATCAGGTCATGGGCTTTGAGCAGGCGATAAACAGACGCTTCCGATACGAAATAGCTTTTCGTGTCGGTGAAGGTCACCGCCAGCTCGCGCGGCGACAATTCCGGCTTTTCAAGCGCCAGCTCAATCAGATCTTTCCTGACATCATCGGGAATCCGGTTCCATATCCGTGACGGGGCGGATGAGCGGTCCTCCAGCCCCTCTACGCCAAAGCGCTGAAACCGGTCATACCAGCGATAGAAGGTCTGGCGGGGAATGGCGAGCTGTTCCAGCGTCTTCTTCACCGGCAGGTGCGATTGCTCGACCAGCCGGATGATTTCCAGCTTGTCAGGAGCGGGGTATCTCATTCTTCTGCGTCCCCATCCCCGATCATGCTTTTTTTGAGCAGGCGCAGTTCCAGCGTTTGCTCGGCCACGACCTCTTTCAGGTCGCGTGTTTCCCGACGTAATGCCTTAACCTCATCCGTCGTTGCGGCCCGTGCCGTATCGCCGGCCAGGCGCCGCTTGCCGGCCTCTAGGAACTCCTTCGACTAGGTGTAATACATGCTCTCGGCGATACCCTCGCGGCGGCAGAGGGCGGCGATACTACCCTCGCCGCGTAGCCCCTCCAGCACAATGCGGATCTTCTCCTCAGCGGAATAGGATTTGCGGGTGGCACGGCGGATATCCTTGATCGCCTTGCCTGCCGTCGGTTTCTGCTGACCGGATTTCTGTCTCATCGTCACTTCCTTTGCGTGAGCTATGATGAGCCAAATTCCTCCCTTATCCGTTAAGCCAAACCTGTCTCAAAGGCGTTGAGACGGGACACCCAGTTGTCTGACGTCAGCGCCGGTGGGACAGATTTGAGGATTTGAATAAGGGAGGATTTCTGGTTCATCTTATCAATTAGGAGATCGAGATGACGAAGA
>NZ_SMAR01000089.1 GCF_004342225.1 Martelella mediterranea
ATCAAAATATCACTTGGCGGGCGAAGCCCAATCGAATATCGAAACAGTCTGGGCCTTGCGTCATAGACCTGTCCAAGTTTTCGTCCGCACCCCCACAGGGTCACCTCTCAGCAGAAATCAACAGCTTTAGCCCGGAACCCTACATCCATGTCCGTTTTTGGGATAGAAAGCCCTGCTTCGCTTCGCATTACGCTTGAAATCTCAAAGTCGACCTAGTATATACATTTGCATATACATCATTTTGACAGGAGGCTTTCATGCCCCAAGCATCTGAAGAACGCGAAGCCAAGCTGTTTCGCAACAACAAAAGTCAGGCTGTCCGTATCCCGGCCGATTTCGAACTGCCGGGAGACCGAGTGATGATTCATCGGGAAGGCAACCGGCTTGTGATTGAACCGGCTCCCAACAAGAACCTGTTGGATGTTCTTGCACGCCTGAAGCCGCTCGGCCCTGATGACCAATTCCCTGACGTCGATGAGACATTGCTGCCCGCAAGGAAAATCGACCTTTGAGCCGCCTATACATGCTCGACACGAATATCGTGTCGGACCTCGCGCGAAATCCGGCTGGCGCCGTCGTCGGCCATATCGCTGATGCCGGACAGGATACGATCTGCGTCAGCATCATCACCGCGGCTGAGCTGAGCTATGGCTGTGAACGCAAGGGATCTGCCAGGCTGACGGCGCAAATCGAGGCCATTCTTGGTGGCATGCAGATACTCGCGCTGGATGCGCCATCACATGTGCGGTACGGGCGTATCAGAGCACAGCTCGAAGCTGCCGGCACGCCGATCGGTCCAAATGATCTGCTGATAGCGGCCCACGCCTTGGCTGTCGATGCAGTTCTGGTGACAGCCAATACGCGCGAATTCCTGCGAGTGCCCGGCCTCCAGGTTGAAAACTGGCTGGACTAAAGGTCCGTTTTGACGCCTCCTCGATGTTCGAGGACGTTCGAACCTATTGAATCTACGCATCGTGCTTTCCGAAAATCGATTCCGATTTTCGAGCCGGTGCTGCAATGACAAGACAATCCGGATCGTCCCCAATCCCGATCTGATGAATCCGCGTGTCGAGTGCGACACGCTGGGCACTACGATCTGCTGACCTTCCACTTTCTGGTCGGCGTGTACAGTTGACGAGAGTCGTGCGCCGGTTCCGGTGCGATGCCGTCCTGTGCGGTCGACGCATATTCTGCGAGCAGTTCGATGGCGGTGTGTTGGCCCGCTATGGACGGCGCACTCAACGGCTGGAAACTATCGTCCACCATCTTGGCCTTGCACTTGGCGGCAGGCCGGCTGCCGCCTTGCATCCAATGACAAACAACTTGGCAATACCAGCCGAAGGGATCAGCCCTGGCGTTGGGGCTTCGCGGTCGACTGGCGCACGATCAGTTCGGTCGGCAGCGTGATCCGGTTGCTCGGCGCATCGAGCCCGCCGATGCGCGCCAGAAGTGTGTTCATCGCCGACCGGCCGATCTGGCGCAGCGGCTGGCGGATCGTCGTCAGCGGCGGATGCATCTGCTGGGCGATGGCAATATCGTCGAAGCCGGTCAGCGACATGTCCTCCGGGATACGCAGTCCCTTTTCGCGCAGCGCCTGGCTGGCGCCGAGCGCACTGATATCATTGGCCGCGAAGATGGCGGTCGGGCGGTCCTTGAGTGCGAGGATCCGCTTGGTCGCGTCGAAGCCGCTTTTCTGCAGGAAATCGCCGTCGGCGATCAGCGCCGGGTCCCTGTCCAATCCGAACTGGGCCACGGCATCGCAATAGCCGGCCATGCGTTCGCGGGCCGAGCGCAGACGATTGTCGCCGGTGATAAAGCCGATCCGGCGGTGGCCGAGATCGGCCAGATGGCGCACCGCAAGCCGCGCACCCTGATAACTGTCGCCGTCGACGGAGGGGAAGGGCGGATCATCGTAAAGCGTGTCGATCGTGACCACGGGCAGCGCTTCGCTGGCGATCTGCTCCAGATAGCTCGCCTCGTAGGGCAGAATGGCAATGATGCCGCCGGCGATCTGCTGCAGTAGGCTTGCCACGCTGCTTGGCGCGGTGCTGTCGCGATCCGGCAGCGAGTAGACGAGCGCCTCGTAGCCGGCGCTTTTGGCCGCGCCGCTGATGCCGAGCACGATATCGCTGGTAAAGGGCGCATGCAGCTCGGCCATCACGCCGATAATCCGCGAGCGGCCATTGGACAGCTTCTGCGCGAATGGATTGACCGAATAGCCCATCTCGTCGGCAATGCGTAGAATGTCTTCGCGCGTTTCGGCCGAGACGCCGGGCTGATTGTTGAGCGCGCGCGAGGCCGTCATCCGCGAGACGCCCGCAACCTTCGCAATTTCGGCCAGCGTCGCCGCCCGTTTTTTCACCGCCACAATGTTTGCTCCCGCCGCGATCTCATCGGCTCTGCCCGCGCGGCATCACGGAAAGATACCAGAACGATCAACACCTTACACCTTTCCCTCTTGCCTTCTTGCATCAGCCGAGAGGCAACGGCATCGACTAGCACAGTTTTGTCACAATAGCGACATGGCGCACAATCTGGATGTTTTTCGTGCTTCGTCACGCCCTGCGATCAAGGTGTTCACGCACGTATCGCTCAAGGGGAAATGCGACACCTTTTCACAGGGAAGGAAAGCTGATTGACACCCCGTATCGTTACCGGTAACGTACCTCATATCGTAAGACTTACAGCTGTCTTGCATGGGAGGAAACAATGCAATTCAAACCGTCCAGAACGTTAACCCGTTT
>NZ_SMAR01000090.1 GCF_004342225.1 Martelella mediterranea
GCACACGAACGACGCTTCGCCCATTTTCGGGGTCTGTGATCGCGGTCGGCCCGGTACACTTTTGGTTTTCAGGAATGGAGAACCACCTTTGTGCCGGGCCGCCATATAACCGATCAACAGAAGAGACTTTTCATGAAACTGAGACAAAACCACCCCATCGAAGTCGCCGCGGCCAAGGCCGGCATGAGCCGGGCGAGCGGATACCGCATTTCGAAAGATCCCCAACTGCCGTCGCAAAGGGCGCAGCCGCGAGGCCGGCGGCGCCCGGACCCGCTTGAGCACATTTTCGACGCTGAAGTCGTCCCGCTTTTGCAATCAGCCCCGGGTCTTCGGCCGGTCGCAATTTTTGAGGAGATGCTGCGCCGCCACCCTGACCTGTCGCCGGGTATCCGCCGGACGCTGGAACGGCGGATCCGGGCCTGGCGGGCGGTGCATGGCGAGGAACAGGAGGTGATCTTTAGACAGGTTCACGAGCCCGGCCGGCTCGCACTGTCGGATTTTACCGACATGGGGGCGCTCGACGTGACCATTGCCGGTCAGCCCCTGGATCACCTGCTCTACCACTTCCGCCTGCCGTGGTCGGGCTTCGAGCATGCCCATGTCATCCTCGGCGGAGAGAGCTTTGTCGCCCTGGCCGAAGGGTTGCAGAATGCGCTCTGGTCGGTGGGCGGCGCGCCGTCTTCCCATCGCAGCGACAGTCTGTCGGCGGCTTTTCGCAACCTCGATGCCGACGCGCGGGCGGATCTCACGACGCGCTATGACGCCCTGTGCACCCATTACCGGATGACGCCGACCCGCAACAACAAGGGGGTGGCGCATGAGAACGGCTCGATCGAAAGCGCACACGGCCATCTCAAGAGCGCGATCCGGGATGCGCTGTTGATGCGGGGCTGCGCCGACTTCGACGATCTCGATGGCTACCGCGCCTTCATCGATGAGATCGTGGGGCGCCGCAATGCTGCCCGCGGCAAGCGTATCGCAGCCGAACGGTCCTATCTGCAAGGGCTGCCTGCGCGCCGCACCACGGACTTCGAGGAGGTGATTGTCACCGTTGCCAGTACTGGCGGCTTCACCTTGCGCAGGGTTTTCTACACCGTACCCTCCCGCTTGATCGGGCACAGACTGCGCGTGCGCCTGTTTGACAATCGCCTTGAGGTCTTCACCGGCGGCACCCTCCTGCTGACCCTGTCCAGAGGGCGGGCCAGGGCCAACGGCAAGCATGACCAGGTCGTGAACTATCACCATGTTATCCATTCACTGCGCAGAAAGCCTATGGCACTATCGAGGCTGGTTTATCGCGACAAGCTCTTTCCGCGTCAGGAATACCGACGGGCCTTCGAAGCGCTCATCGACCGGCTGCCCGAACAACAGGCCTGCAAAATCACAGTTGAACTGCTTGCCCTGGCGCATGATCGCGGCTGTGAGGCGGAACTGGCCAGCGCGTTGAGCCGGGTTCTCGGGGACGGTGGACTTCCGGACATTAACGCCTTGCGAGGGAAGTTTACACCGGACGCAGGCAGTCTACCGGCCGTCACCGTGCAATCCGTGTCCCTGGACAGCTATGAAGCGCTTGTCAAAACGGTGGATGCAACAGGAGTATCGGCATGACAAACGCCCATACCGTCGATGAGGCCCGCCTCTCTATCATGCTGAACGACCTGCGGCTGCCGACCATCAAGATGCTCTGGCCGCAATTTGCCGAACAGGCTGACCGAGAGGGCTGGCCGGCCGCCCGCTTCCTGGCCGCTATTGCGGAGCACGAACTGGCCGAACGCGCCCACCGCAGGATCGCCAGACACCTTGCCGAAGCGCACCTGCCACCCGGAAAGACTATGGACAGCTTCGACTTCGACGCCGTTCCAATGATCTCGAAAGCACAGGTCATGGCCATGGCGGCGGGAGACAGCTGGCTCGCCAAAGGTGCCAACGTCCTGATGTTCGGACCGCCCGGTGGCGGCAAGTCCCATCTCGCGGCCGCCATTGGTCTGGCACTGATCGAGAACGGCTGGCGGGTGCTCTTCACAAGAACCACAGATCTTGTCCAGAAGCTGCAGGTCGCCCGCAGGGAACTGCAGCTTGAGGCCGCAATTGCCAAACTGGACAAGTTCGACCTGATCATCCTCGACGATCTCGCCTATGTCACCAAGGACCAGGCCGAAACCAGCGTCCTCTTCGAGCTGATCTCCGCGCGATACGAGAGGCGGTCCATCATGATCACCGCCAATCAGCCCTTCGGCGAATGGAACAAGGTTTTCCCCGACCCCGCAATGACGCTCGCCGCCGTCGACAGGCTGGTCCACCATGCGACCATCTTTGAGATGAATGTGGAAAGCTATAGACGGCGCTCCGCAATGGAAGAAAAACGCAAAAGGGGCAGGCCTGCCGCATACGCGACAATCAACAACACACCCATGATTGACGCGCAACGACAAACAACAGGCCATGAAAATCTTGCCAGCGGCAATCAGGATGATAACATCACAAATGACGCGACATAGAATCTCAGACAGATTGTCGCCGGCGTCTCAGACAGATTGTCGCGCTATA
>NZ_SMAR01000091.1 GCF_004342225.1 Martelella mediterranea
ACCGCCTTGATCAGATAGGTGCCGGGCCGTGTCGGGATCTGCACGCTTGTTGCATCGACATGATCAAGCTGGGCACCGGACGAGCGCCACGTCACACCCGTCATCTCCGGCGAATAGCGGATCACATAATGCGACAGGTTAAGGGCATCGACCGGCGACCATGTCAGTGTCGCCATATCCCCGATCACGGCAATGTTGAAGCGTTCGACATTGCCCGGTGGCGAGAGAACACTCGACAGATAGACCGCTTCAAGCACCGTCCATTTTGACCGCTGATTGAGCGCGGTAAAGACGGAACGAACCCGGAAGCTGTAAACACCGGGATCGAGATCCTGCAGATCAATCGAAACACTGGTCGTGGAACCGACCGGCAGCCAGATCCCGCCCTGTTCGCGATATTCCACCTCATAAAGCGTTGCCCGTGTGTCATTCGGGGCAGACCAGCCAATCGTGACCGCGCCGCGCACCGACACGCCACCGGCCAGATAAAGATACTCTTCCACGGTGATATGCGATGGCGCCAGAAGTGGCCCGGTCGGATAGGTGGAAAACGATGGCGGTTCGAGGATCAGCCCCTCTTCCACCCTTGCCCATTTGGTTTCGTCATAGATCAGCGCCGAAACATCGAACTGATGCTTGTCGTTTTCCGTGATCGACAACACCCGGAAGGGACGCGGTGCGGCATCCGAGCCTGTCAGGATCCACATTGCACCGGCGACCGGCTTGTCCGGAAGCGCCGATGACAGAACAAGTGTTTCTGTTTTTTCTGTATGTTCTGTTTGTTCTATTGTTTCTGTATTTTCTGTATTTTCCGTTAGTTCCGTTGTTTCTGTTGTTTCCGTTTTCCCTGCCCCATTCACCACCGAGCGATCCGCCAGTGCACCATCCGGCATCACAGCCGTCAGTGTATAGGTCTCGCCGTCATTCAGCGTAACCGCTGCATCGATCGTGACCACCGTCAAATCATCGGAAACGGCCTTGATCCGCCCGCCATAACGCACGCCCGCATAGGATGGATCAGCCACCAGAACCACATCACCCGGCGCAACGTCAGCATGATCCAGCCCCGCACGATAGGTCACAACTTCAGTTGAGTGCTGTTCGGTATCAAGCAGCCATGCGCCGTAACGATGCGCCTGCCCGCGTGAGCAACAGCCAATCGCCTGGATCTCTGTCTGGCGTGATCCATACCGCGCAACGGCATCCGGATCTTCGACCACTTCAATGGCGGGTTTATAGTTGTTCTCAGGATCGAACCAGCGTACCAGCACCTGCGTATGGCGGGCCGAGAGCGCCGATCCCTGATACGAAAATGTGCCGTCAACAACGTTGGCCTGAGACACCAGTTTCACCGGATCGGCAGGCTTGTCGCAGACGGCAGTGACCGCACCCGTGCCCCAGTAGACCATGCCCCGGAACACACCGGCAAAGGCCGTCAGGACATTGATCGCCTCATCGCGTGAGGTGATCGCGCCGTTGAAGGTGTAACGCGGCTCTTTACTGCCAAATCCATCATCGACCAGTGCATCGCAATACTGCGCAATCGTATAAAGCGCCCATTTCGACACCTGAGAAACATCGACATACTGGCCGAGGCCATAGCGATCATTGACCACGAGATCATAAAAGATCCATGCCGGGTTATCGGTGACCGCGCGCTTGAATGTACCATCCCAGACACCGGCATAGGCCCGTGTCTCAGGATCATAGTTCGATGGCACTTCGATCTCGATACCGGACCAGTCAACAGACACGGTCGGGATTGCATTGCCGCCAAACTCGGCCGCATCCAGCGTGACACCCAGAACCGCACTATCCGGATAAGTCAGCCGGTAATCTTCAATGACCGTATAGGATGACCAGTAAGTCTGGTTATTGGACGTTGTGCCATTGGCATCTTCGGAAAGGCGGCGAACGCGGATATACCACGGCCCGGCCTCTTCAAGCGGAATGCGATAGGCCCGGACATAGGGCGAGGTGCATTTGCCCGAGATCGTGTCCCGGCGCACTTCGCGCCATGTGCCTGCCTCTGAGCGCCGGTCAATGGCGATATCAACCGAGTTCTCTTTAACATTGCCGTTTTCCGGATCGGTATAGATCAGCTGTGGCACCTGAATGGAAACGCGCACAGCCGTTGCCGACAGGTTGGTGATCGCCCGCGTGGCCGACAGATCCTGCTTGATCTCAACACCGACACCCTGTTCATTCTCGACAGCCGGAAAGCCGGACAAGGCCGCCTGATCTGGAAAGCCGTTGCGGGTCTCAAAGGTGCCGCCTTCGAAGTTGAACGAACCGTCCGGGTTTTGAACCGGCACGTCGTCAAAGAAGATCGACTTCGCGCCATCCTTCAGCCCACCGGTTACACCTTCGCTGACCAGAAACAAAAGCCGCATGGTTTGTTTGGAGCGCAGCGTGTTCGGGGCTTCGTTGTATCCACCGGAGCCACCGCTTTTGCCGCCCTTCCCGCCACCGCCATGGCCGGAAATTCGCATATGTTGCATGATGTGTTTCCGAAATTCAGATTGCGATAT
>NZ_SMAR01000092.1 GCF_004342225.1 Martelella mediterranea
GGGCCGCAAGCGCCACATCGTTGTCGATACAATCGGCCTGATGGTTGGCCTCACGGTCCATAGCGCTGACATTCAGGATCGCGATGGTGCGCCTGCAAGCCGCTCATCGCGGAACGACGCGATATCCTGCCGTGACAGTCCAATGAGTGTCCGGTAGGCGAGATCATGACGACGCAGCACATCGATGCGCTGGATTTCTTGAACGGCACCGCGCTTGGTCGGCGACACTTCACGCTGATAGCGTTCAAGCAGATCGCCGAGCGTGGTCACGTCAAGAAGGCGCGTATCCGGCGCGGCACCGAACCTGTCGACCTGCGCTTCCAGGTCACGCGCCCACTTCTCGGCATCCGACTTGCTATCGAAGGACTTGCAGCGCGGCTTTAGCCCGCGACGGCGCACCTGTGCCTGCCAGCGCCCTCTGAGTTTGCGTATCGTCGCCATCGTGATCTCCGGTTGATTTCCTGAGATCACGCGTAGGATGCCGGTGGTGGGGAGCCAAGGATTATCCCGGCACAATGTGGCGTCGGTCTTGGCCTGATGCCACCCGCGGTATAGCGTTCGCGCGGACATGAAGGAGGCTGGCGCATGACCAAGAAGACAACGCTCAACGCGAAGAACCTCGAAGCGCTGGGCGCAAAGCGACTGGCGGAGCTTCTGATCGAAATCTCGACTGGAAGCGCGGCGCATAAACGACGCCTGCGCCTCGAACTGGCGGGCGAACAAAGCAGTGGCGAGATGGCCCGGGAAATCCGCAAGCACCTCACCCGCATACAGCGCGCCCAAAGCTTCATCGACTGGCGAAAGGTCAAGAAGCTGAAAGCGGACCTTGAAACCCAGCGTTTGGCAATCATTGAGAAACTTGAACCGGCAGACCCTGACGAGGCGCTGGAGCTGATCTGGCGATTTCTGCACCTGTCCGATTCCATCTTCGCCCGTTCAGATGATGGTAGCGGTTCGCTGATTGAGAGCTTTCATGCCGCCTGTGTCGATGCCGGACGCATCGCAGAGGCATCAAAGAGGTCTCCGGAAGCATTGGCCGAAAAAGTCTTTCAGGCGTTGCAGGATAATGGCTACGGTCAATATGACCCACTGATCGAAGAGATGATACCGGCCCTCGGCACTGACGGACTTGCGCGTTTGAAAGAGCTTTCGACCCAATGGCTCGACGAGGCCGGAAAGGAAAAGCCCCGGCGTGAAGGCCGGATCATCGGTGTGAGTATGAACGGCCCGATTTACGAAGGCGAGGTCTATAATCGTCACGATGATCTGTCGGCACGGATCGCACTTGAAAAAATCGCAGACGCCGAGGGCGACGTTGATGGCTATATCGCGTTGCAAACCGAACTGGCCAGAAAGTCACCGATGGTCGCCGCCGACATGGCGGAACGGCTGCTGAAGGCCAACCGGGCGGGCGAAGCGCTAACGCGGCTCGATCAGGCTGCCCCGGAAAAAGGCCGACTTTTACCTGTTCTGGAATGGGAGCAGGCGCGCGCCGAGGCCCTTGAGGCTCTGGGCCGAGAAGATGAGGCTCAAGACTTCAGATGGCAGTGTTTTGAAGCATCGCTCGAACAGCAGCATCTCCGCGACTACCTGAAACGCCTGCCCGATTTTGACGACATCGAAGCGGAAGAAAAAGCAATGTCCTGGGTCGCGGCGTATCCCAATGCCCATCAAGCTCTGCTGTTCTTCATGGAATGGCCTGCGCTTCGCGAGGCCAATGCACTCATTCTGGATCGCTATACGGAGATAGATGGCAATTATTATGAAATTCTGAAACCGGCCAGCGAGACCTTAAAAGAACGCTATCCGCTTGCGGCAACGCTGTTGCTGCGCGCCATGATCGACTTCAGCCTGCAGAACGCCCGTTCCAGCCGCTACAAGCACGCAGCCAAGCACCTGATCGCGTGCGAGACGCTTGCATTGCAGATCGATGATTTCGGCCCATACGAGCCGCATCATGCCTACCTGGATAAACTGCAGCACGACCACGGCAGGAAGTCAGGTTTTTGGACGGCGCTGGAGAGGCTTTATTGATTCTGTCTTTTTGGAAAAGTGCGCCGCAGGCATCTCATCAGCCTCAAGAAAGCGCCCCGGATGTTGTTTGACACTAAGTTTTGCAATTACCGGGAATATCCGAGATTATGTGAGAATTCGTGGGAAGGCCCCGAATTAGAGCATCGGGCGATTAGTCTGCAACGCATGCTGTTGATTTGAAGTAGTTCCAGCATTCCTGTGACGCCAGCTGGACCTGTCACGGTTTCGTTCCGCCCCAGGTTCTCGTTTAAGCCACTTTCCGTTCGAAAGCGACGGGGCTTTTCCAGCCCAACGCTGAGTG
>NZ_SMAR01000093.1 GCF_004342225.1 Martelella mediterranea
CTGATATCTCCGTATTTGTTGCAGAATACAAAGAATCTGATGGCCGCCCTTCACTCAACCCCGGGCTTCAGCGCCATTCTTGGACAGACACTAAGATTTAACAAAACAGCAAAGTCAAGAAGGTACCTCGGCGTTTTTATGTCTGCGCAGGCCAACTTAAAACACCGCATCAAATCAAAATGCATCACCCCCACCACCTGATATTTTCATCAGCAATATCCCGGAAATGATCAATGCACCCGCGATCAGACGTCCGGGTGTCGCGGCCTCGCCAAGAACGAGCACGCCGACAGCAAAGGCACCGACCGCGCCGATCCCTGTCCAGATCGTATAAGCCGTTCCAAGCGGCAGTGAACGCATGGAAACCGACAACAGGATAAAGCTGGCAGTTGCGGCAATAAAGGTGATGATTGTGGGGGTGAGCGCGGTAAAACCGGCCGATTTCTTCATCGAAAACGCCCACACGATTTCAAGAACACCGGCAATTGCAAGATAAAACCAGGCCATGACACGGCCCTCCTTTTAAACTGAGTGGCCGGGCCGTCCCGGATGAATACATAAAAGACGCGAGCCGTCCCGCGCAAAAACGCTATCTATTTTGGGATAAAACTCTGGTCAAGTGCGCCGATAACATAGCTCACCTGCCAAAATTTAACGGCTTTCCCCCAGCCAGATCACATGTTTCAGGCCGCGTTTTTTGGCATTGGCACGCACTGTTCTGGCCTCGGTTTGGAAGCCAGCCTTCTTCATGCGCGCCGTGAAGCGGTCATCAGGATGGGCAGACCAGACAGCCAGAACACCACCCTTCTTCAGCGCCTTTTTAGAGAATGAAAGACCTTCAGAACTGTAAAGCCGGTCGTTTTCTGCGTGGGTTAACCCGTCCGGGCCGTTGTCGACATCCAGCAAAATTGCATCAAACCGGGCAGTACGCTCAGCAATCAGGCGCACAACATCGCCTTCGACAATTTCCACACGCGGGTCATCAAGCGCGCCCTGAAAGATCTCGGCCATTGGTCCGCGCGCCCATTGGACAACAGCGGGCACCAGCTCTGCCACAATGATTTTCGCATCTTTTGGCAGAGCGGCAAGCGCGGCACGCAACGTAAACCCCATGCCCAGACCGCCAATCAGAACAACCGGCGCGATGCGCCCCGCGATCTTCTCAGCGGCAAACTCGGCAAGCGCTTCCTCCGAACCCGAAAGACGGCTGTTCATCAGCTCATTGGTGCCAAGCATGATCGAAAACTCAGCCCCGCGTTGCTTCAGCCGCAACGTACCGCTTTCGCCCGGAATCGTCGCTTTGTCGAGTTCGACCCATGGAATCATGCTGCCTGCGCTCCTGTTTGCCTGCACGAAGCTTTTGCGGGGCACGGGTTTATGATGCAAGATGAAAGGACAAAAAAACGAATCTGGCACCGTTTATGAGGAAAAATACACACCTTCTGGCAGCATTTATGCTTTCAGAAGCTTTTAAGATAACGTGCGCCTTGACTTTTGCGGCAGGATTCGTAGTGTCCCGCCAGATTTCGCTGCTGCCCGTCTTTGGGTGCAGCTATGGAATGGCGAAGCGTTCAGGCTGATGATGCCTGGCGCTTCTTGATTTTTAAGAAAACTCCCGGGCGTACCGGTTCCGCTTTTCCTCTAGGTTTGGAGAGCGGATTGCTCTTGAAGGCGGAATAAAATGGCAAAAGCAACAACGATCAAGATCAAGCTGCTGTCGACGGCAGACACCGGCTTTTTCTACGTCGCGAAGAAGAACAGCCGCACGATGACGGAAAAGATGGTCAAGACCAAATATGACCCCATCGCGCGCAAGCACGTTGAATTCAAGGAAACCAAGATCAAGTAATCGATCTTCGGTTATCTTTTTCTTTTTGAAGAACGCGCTGGCCTTTGCCGGCGCGTTTTTTGTTGTCATCACGCCGCTGCGCGGCGGATCAGGTTACGGCGCAAAACCACCATGAGCGCGGCAAGGCCCAGGCTGAGCAGCCCCATGAGTTGGACCGCAAGCAGTGAAATAGTTCATCAAAAATGCACCGCCGACCCAGCGGACATTCTGCTGCAAAAACTTTACCAATGACATTAGAGCATCGGGCGATTAGTCTGCAACGCATGCTGTTGATTTGAAGTAGTTCCAGCATTCCTGTGGCGAGAACAGTGCGCACACGTGGCCTAC
>NZ_SMAR01000094.1 GCF_004342225.1 Martelella mediterranea
CGTTGGGCTGGAAAAGCCCCGTCGCTTTCGAACGGAAAGTGGCTTAAACGAGAACCTGGGGCGGAACGAAACCGTGACAGGTCCAGCTGGCGTCATCGCTGTACAAGAGCACAGCAATTTCGCTATTCCGGATTCTGACGGTGGAGTCATAGACTTGGAGCGAAGACTTTCCGTCAGCGTCCGGCGATGCTTCTTTGGTGCGGACTGGCAGACTGCCTTGCCTATTTATTTGTTGCTAAAAACGCTTCGTTTTCGCTGTTAGAACCTATGGAGCGCTGCAAAATCGTTTTTTTCCGGTTTCTCTGCCGAGCCTGTTCAATCATCGGCATCATTACGGGGCAAGGCGGAATTCTGAGATTGAATGGGCGTGGCTTCATGGGGTATTTGACGCGGTCGTGGAGCTCGCAATTGTCAACGACAGCACGGCAGCCGCTCACGTTTTTCTCTCCTGACGTGCAGCGATCCAATACTGATCGAGTTGTGCATATCGATGGTACTGTGCGAGATCGATTCTCGATCGAGATCAACCGAAATGGGGCCGGAAGGGGACTGGTGGCTTCTGGAAATTTGCTCACCTTTGCTGACATTCGATAGGGCAAATTCTATGGTAGCTCTCGGGCCGGAGCGGACGTTCGAGCCTCGTCGGTGCTGCGCGGCGGCATTCCCCGAACCGGCCACTGGACACGGGGCGCAGCATTTCGAGCTGCGGAGCGTCTGCGATGCGGCCCTTTGTCGGCGCTCAGCTTCGCCAGGTACAGCAACGTCGCTGCTCCAAAGCCGCTCTTTCCAGGTGTGAAGCAGAAAAACACACGGGGGCCTTGTAGAGACTGGACGACGCAGCCGTTCGACGGGGTAGCAGCCAGTGTTGCTTTAAAGTAGAAAGCATCAATCGAAACTATCGGGCGATTCCACAGGCGGCACACGCCCAGCTGGTTCGCAGATCGAATTGCGCACGCCCTGTTTTCGAAATCATCCGCGATGGAAACAAACGGCTGACAAGCCGAGTATCGGCAAGGACAGGCCTTTGGATAGCAGCAAAATAATCGAGAATGCAGTCAGCAAGCTCGCAAACTGCATGAGAATTTACGTTGAAGCGCAATGCGTTTTGGCGAGCAGTTCAAGATCGACGCCGAAGAAGCGATTGATAATGTCGATCGTGGCTTCGAGATGAAGCTTGAGGCGTTCCATACGCTTTATGATGTTTCAAAGAATCTATTTCCCTATTTCGATCATGGCGACACCGCACTGATGATAGCCATACGAAACGCAACCCATCACCGCGATCACCCGCTCTTCACAAGTCTGAAGCGACGTCTGCACCTTGAGCGAGGTGGCATAGAACCCTGGCTCGGCGCGTCCTTTTTGCTCGCAAGCCACCCGACGGCTCACGGCGTTCCTATGCGAATGTCCCATCATGTAAGATTGGACGATCTGGACGCGCGCCTCGATCCTTCGCGCGCATCTCCCTATCTCGATACCTCTGTGAACGTCGCTAAGGCTGCAGACCGATTTGCGTTGATCAATTCTCAACTGGGACTACCAGAAATCCGCGCTTTCCGTTCGCAGCACAGATACCCCGACAATCAAGCATATCTCGATCTTATGCCGATTCTGTCTGACGTCAGCGCCGGTGGGACAGATTTGAGGATTTGAATAAGGGAGGATTTCTGGTTCATCTTATCAATTAGGAGATCGAGATGACGAA
>NZ_SMAR01000095.1 GCF_004342225.1 Martelella mediterranea
CAGGTATCGATAGCGGGGCCGGGTCTGATGCCACGGGGAAGACGAAGTTGTTTTGCTTCGGCGATGTGATCGCGGATCGGACCCGGTTCCCGGCATGCCGGGAACCGGGTCATAGTGTCGACGCGAACCAGGCTGGTTCGGGTCAAAGACCCTGAGAGATCTGTCGATCGTCTCGTTACCGTGACGTCATAAACCCGACCCGGCCGCGCCGACGGGGCAAGAGTAACACGATTGTGGCGTCGCTTCCCAGTTCAGGCACGGCCACGAATGACATACCTGACTGTGCCAACGGCGTGCGGTTCTGCATCAAAAAGGATACGCACCATGACAAACAGAACCATCGGCATAGATCTCGCCATTCGTGGCGATCATGTCGCGCAAATTTACGATGATGGCCAGCCTGTGGGCCGTCCCATCCGTTTCCGCCATGTTCCGGGATCACTGGATCACTTTGTTGCGCAGGCGGTTGCTAATCTGAGCCCCGGCGACAACATCCAGGCCATTATGGAGCCAACCGGCATGAGTTGGTTCCCCGTCGCACACCGGCTCGCCGACTGCGGCGTCTCGGTGGCCCGCGTCAAGGGCAAGCGCGTGAAAGCGCTACGCCGGTATTTGTCTGAGCACGCTAAGACCGACCTGGCTGACGCCCATGTGCTGGCCGCAATTCCCGGTTTTGGAGGGCCTCGTCTCGACACGGTTCATATTCCGGCACCAAAGAACCATGCCCTGCAACGCCTGACCAAACAGCGTGGCCGCTTTCAGGATGCCATCGCTGCATCCAAACGAAGGCTTCTTGATCTTGTGCGCTGGGCTTCGCCAGTTCTTGAACGGATATTGCCTGACTTCGGGACCTGCCTCTCCGTCGCTATTTTACAGCGTTGGATCGATCCTGAAGCCGTCCTGAAAGCGCGCAAGAGTACGATTGCGCGCTTCATTGCCCAAAATGCCAGCGGCAATCACCCTCACACCGGTCCATTCGTTGATGCGCTCATTGACGGACTGCGTCAGGCGGCCCGCGAAGCCAGAGACCTTCACCGCAATCACGTCGATTTTGCCGGATTGCAAGCCGAAATCGCCATCGAGATTGACGTCATGAAAGCCAATATGGCTGCACGGTCTGAACTAAACCGCAGGATAGAAGCGCTCTATGCCGAGCTTCAGCCAGTGGATGTCCTGCGAACCATTCCCGGTGTCGGACGCCATCTGGCACCTGTCCTGTTTGGTCTGTTCCACAGTGCGGAGCGCTTTCGTTCACAACGCCACTTCAGAGGTTTCTGTGGCCTGTTTCCCCGCCGTTCAGACAGCGGCGGCGCTGAAAGACCAGGACAGAAAATCACCCAGGGTGGAAATAATCGCATCAAGTGCGCACTCATTCTCGCAGCTGATACAGCGCGCAAGATCGATCCTGATCTCGCAGAAGTCTACTGGCGAATGATGACCGGCAAAGGACACCATCACAAGCAAGCGCTCTGTGCTGTCGCCAACAGACTTGTAAACCGCATCTACAGTGTGATGCGTTCCGGTCGGCCATATGTTCTTCGTGACCATGAAGGTTGCGAAATCTCTGTTGCACAGGCGAAAGCCCTGATCGCACAACGCTACAGCGTATCCGAGAGTATCCGGGCATCACGGCGTGCAAACCGATTACAGACCTCAGCATGAAACCTAAAAAAGTCTTGCGCTATCGGTACAAGATCAC
>NZ_SMAR01000096.1 GCF_004342225.1 Martelella mediterranea
TATTTGTGGTGCATCTCGTCGCGCTCGAGCAGTGTGAAACCGCATTTGGCGGCATCCTGCAAACGGCGGGTCTCAAGGCAACCGCCGCAAATGGGCTGGGCTGTGCGTAGCGCGAAGATTTTCTGCACCGTATCAGCGCCGCATTCCCGGCATCGCAGCACAACGTGGCTACGATCACGGACGCGGCCGACAATTGAAAAACCTTTGGCTTCGGCGATTTCCTGCCATTGCGGCGGAACCGGACCGGGATAGGTGCGCCGCCACTCGCTGTCCGGCACATGCCGTGATCGATGCGGGATGTGCAGGCGTCGCCGGGATTGGTTGGACGATGAATTGCGTTTGCCAGATGACTGGCGACCTTGTCTTTTTGACATGATTGTTCCTCCTGATTGCAGGATGAAAGGGGAGCGCGCGCACCGGGCCGACCTGGTGCGATGCTGATCTCTTGATGGAATAGTCGCGGTCACCACTTCCAACCGGCAATGATGGTGGCCGGAAGGGCGCGACGGGACAGGGCTGACACGCATGGCGAAAGCCGGAATGCGTGCCGCAAAGGAAGCGGTGTCAGGATCTGGAAAAACCGAAAGGCCTTTGCCAACTCCGAAGCGCGGCTATCCGGAAAACGTTGGTTCCGTATTCAGGGAAGGCTCGTTTCCGGCATCATGGGCTTCCCGGAACAGCTCCAGTGTCTGCAGCGCCTCGATCAGGCAAGTGCCTTGCTGCACGAGCCGGAATGCCCGGTGTCCCTCGAATGTCTTTGCGGTAAACTGCAGCAGGTCGGGCAGGCAGACCGCCTTGACGCGCGCAATTGCCGCTTCATTCGGGGTTTGCGCACCGATGAGCCCGGACAGGATCCCCGTGAAATGCAGCAAGACGTCATCGCCTTCGGAGAGCTTCGGCAGAAGTCGCAAGGCGGCAACGGCATCTGTCAGCCGGTCCAGTGCGTTTTCCGCATCATGCAGCCAGGCAGCACACGCGGGATCAAAGACTCGGGCGACACCGTCGATCTCGTGCTCGGTTTCAATGAAAACCTCGAGACGCAACAGCATGGCCGCAAAAAGCAGTGAAATCGGAGAGCTGGTGAGTGTCGATGGAGAGTATAAGTCTTCATCCGCCGCATTTGGCGTGATAGGAGCGTGAATAGCCATGATAACCTCTTGTGCAGGTTTGAGTGGTCAGAGCGCTGGTCGAGGTTGCAGCCTTGCCAGCGCTCGTTTTTTGTGCCATTACGCGACTCTGATGTCAACATCAAAAGGTGAAAAAGTGATGGCCCCACCCAGAAAAGACAATATCCCGCTTACGCTCCGCGTCTCCCAAAGCCTTCTGAAGCTGATAGACGACCGCCGTCGTGAGGAAGAGGACATACCGACCAGACCGGAAATGGTTCGTCGGATATTACAGGACTATTTTGACAGGGGGCGGTAACGTCCCGCGACCACATTTATCGACCTTGATGTGTCGTTCGGGTTGTACGAACAGGATGATGCTCATGCATCCTGCGTCAGAAACCCGAACAACGACAGGGCTGTATTTGGACCTGTCGCGTATTTGTGCCGCTCCTTTGATAGCCTTTACTGCAACAAAGGAGATGAACTATGGTCACAGGAAGAACGGATGAATTTCGCAA
>NZ_SMAR01000097.1 GCF_004342225.1 Martelella mediterranea
ATCAAAAACAAGCAGCATAATCAATCACACAAACCAGCCAGAGCCT
Source organism: Martelella mediterranea (assembly GCF_004342225.1). Taxonomy (GTDB): domain Bacteria; phylum Pseudomonadota; class Alphaproteobacteria; order Rhizobiales; family Rhizobiaceae; genus Martelella; species Martelella mediterranea_B. Next base: position 47 of record NZ_SMAR01000097.1, read on the forward strand.
CCAATGCTCAAGCCGCTCTGATGTCCCATTTTATATGACAACGGACAGTAGTCGCTCAGGTTCTCGGCATAAGCGCGGCGGAGATCCTTGTCGGGCCGCTTCAACTCGCAGAACATCAGCGGCAGCCCGTTGACGAAGCCGACGATGTCAGCCCGCCTTCGATGGGCATAGCCGTGCACCCACAGCTCACGAACACAGAGAAAATCGTTGTTCTCGGGCGTGTCGAAATCGAAGACGCGCAGGTGCTCGACGCGGGTCTCGTCGTCCTGACGGAACTTCACCATCACCCCGTTGCGGAGCAGTTCGTATTTCTCCTGGTTGGTCTTCAGCAGAGATTGCGAGGCGAAGGTCTCGGTGATCTTGCGAAGCGCCTGTTCATAGGCTTCATCCGGCAAGCCGGGGTTCAGGGTGACCAGCGCCTCCGACAGATAGCGCGTCAGGATCACGTCCTTGTCGGATTTGCGGCCCAGCGTACCCTCGGAGCCGAAGGTTTCGCTATTCCATGCCATGACCGAGCGCCAGCCATGCTCTTCGGCCAGATAATCGGCCATCGTCTTTTGAACCAAAAGGTCTTCAGTAAAATCGTTCATGGCCAGATACTACTCGGGGATGGAAAGACGTCCATCCATTAAACGCGGAAGAAGAAGGTCGCGGGCTTTGGCGAGCTTTTGGTTTTGATCTCGCAGCGTTCGGACCTGATCAAAGATTGTCTTCGCTCGATTCGCGAAGTTCTTTCCAATTTCCTCCGTCGGCACGATGATGTCCTGATCTTTCAGAAACTTGAAGTGACGCGCATACGCATAATTGGATAGATCAACATTGATCAATGAAAAGTAGAATAACTGCTGAGGGAGGCGTTCTTCGTTTGACTGGATGATCTGGGTTCCGTCCGCACCCCGCGCAAACGGAAAATCAACAAATTTCAGTGCCCGAGTATGATCCCCAAAAACGATCAGCGGCAGGCTGTCATGATATATCGCTTCTTTATTATCGGTGTATCCGCCAATGAAATCCTGCCCCTGATCCACGCAAGGCCACTGGCCATATGCTTGGTATTCGTCCTTTCGGACCTTGGGCTTCGATTTCAAGCGAGTGAGAAGGTCTTTAACCTTCCGCACTTCCCACCCCGCCGGCAGGCCATCGACGAATTTGGTGGTATCGAAGCCGGGGAAGCGGAAATGGACGAACCATTCGCGATACAAGAGCCGCGTCGCCTGCTCCAACAACCCAATCCGCCGCCGGTTGTTCTCGATCAGGTCGTCATAGGCTGCAAGCACGCCCGCGATCCGCTCTTGGGTGGGTAGGTCGGGAACCTTGATGCTAGCAGAGTAGAAGTCTTCTCGCTTTGTGCTGGGGATGGCCGCGCCCGAGTTCATCGAATTGATGTCGAGTAATTTCAGGCGGTAATACATCCATGTCCGTTGTCATATAAAATGGGACATCAGAGCGGCTTGAGCATTGGAGGCTCTGGCTGGTTTGTGTGATTGATTATGCTGCTTGTTTTTGAT
>NZ_SMAR01000098.1 GCF_004342225.1 Martelella mediterranea
TTGTTGGCGCAGGCACGCAAGCCGCGCAAAGAACATCGAACTGTGAAGCAGATGCATGCTGACCTGGTGAAGCTTGGCTATGAAGGCTCGTACGGACGTGTAGCAGCCTTTGCTCGCGCGTGGCGCGCGGATCGGCATCGGGCGGCGCAAACAACAGGGCGCGGCACCTACGTTCCGTTGGTGTTTCAGCCCGGTGAGGCGTTCCAGTTCGACTGGAGCGAAGACTGGGCCAATATCGGAGGCGAACGGGTCAAGCTTCAGGTAGCCCATATCAAATTGTCGCACAGCCGAGCTTTCCTGGTGCGGGCCTATCCGCTTCAAACCCACGAGATGTTATTCGACGCCCATTGGCACGCTTTTCGTGTCTTCGGTGGCGTACCGGGACGGGGCATCTATGATAATATGAAGACGGCAGTGGACCGTGTGGGCCGAGGCAAACAGCGTGATGTCAATACCCGTTTCAAGGCCATGGCCAGCCACTACGTCTTTGAGCCTGAGTTTTGCAATCCGGCCGCAGGCTGGGAGAAAGGTCAGGTCGAGAAGAACGTCCAGGATGCGCGCAACCGCCTTTGGCAGGTCATGCCAGTCTTCAAGGGACTAGACGAACTGAACCAGTGGCTGGAGGACCGCTGCATTGCCCTATGGGCCGAGACACCGCACAAGGCTTTGCCCGGCACGATCGCCGATGTGTGGGAGGCGGAGAAGCCCACATTGATGGCGTCGCCGCCTGCCTTCGATGGATTTGTGGAGCACAGTAAACGGGTGTCACCGACATGCCTGATCACCTTCGAGCGCAATCGCTACAGCGTTCCGGCCAGCTTTGCGAACCGCCGTATCAGCCTGCACGTTTATCCCGAACGGCTGGTCATCGTGGCGGAAGGCCAAACCGTTTGTGCCCATGAGCGTATCATCGAGCGGTCGCACCACAAGCCAGGCAGGGTCATCTATGATTGGCGGCACTATCTGGCTGTCATCCAACGCAAACCCGGCGCCCTGCGCAATGGTGCGCCGTTTATCGAGATGCCCGACGCCTTCCGCCGCCTGCAGGATCATATGTTGCGCAAGGTGGGCGGTGATCGGGAGATGGTCGATATCCTGTCCCTGATTTTGCACCACGATGAAGACGCCGTTCTGTGTGCTGTGGAACTCGCGCTGGAAGCAGGCGTACCCACCAAGACGCATGTCCTGAACCTCCTGCACAGGCTGATCGACAAGAAGCAGACAGGCTTACCAGGGATCGATCCGCCAGAGGCTCTGGCCTTGGACATGACGCCGAAGGCCAACGTCCATCGCTATGATGATCTGAGACAGGCCAAGGGGAAACGCCATGCGTCATGATCCAGCAGGTGCCTCAATCGTGATCATGCTGCGTAGCCTGAAGCTGCATGGCATGGCGCAAGCCGTTGATGATCTGGTT
>NZ_SMAR01000099.1 GCF_004342225.1 Martelella mediterranea
CATCAAAAACAAGCAGCATAATCAATCACACAAACCAGCCAGAGCCTCCAATGCTCAAGCCGCTCTGATGTCCCATTTTATATGACAACGGACATATCCTTCAGAATTATGATGAGTTCTCCAGCCTAAGAGAGCTTCAGGAGATCGACGAGAGTGACGCCGATGCGGTGAGAGCGTTCAAGGAGCGGCATCATTTGAGTGATGATGCCGTTGACGAACTCAAGAGCGTCGAGATGCCTGCTGACCGAAAGGTCCAGGACTACCGTTCGACCTACAATGACATCCGGGATTGGCTTCGCCGTGAAGAGGCCAGCGCCGAGCAGGTTGATTCAAAGATCGACTGGGATGATGTCGTCTTTGAGGTCGACCTCTTAAAGTCCCAGGAAATCAATCTGGATTATATCCTTGAGCTCATCTTTGAGCACAACAAAGAAACGAAGAGCAAGTCAGAGCTCGTTGACGAAGTTCGCCGTGTCATTCGCGCCAGTATTGGCAACCGCGCGAAAGAAAGCCTCATCGTCGATTTCATCAATCAGACAAACCTTGACGAATTGTGGGGCAAGGCCGAGGTGATTGAGGCTTTTTTTGCCTTCGCACAAGCCGAACAACGCCGTGAAGCGGAAGAACTGATAGCCCATGAAAAATTGAATGCGGATGCCGCCAAGCGCTACATCGCGACGTCGATCAAACGCGAATATGCGAGCGAAAACGGCACAGAGTTGAACTCAATCCTTCCAAGGATGAGCCCGCTCAATCCACAATACCTGAAGAAAAAAAGAGATGTGTTCCAACGCATCTCTGCGTTCGTTGAAAAATTCAAGGGTGTGGGCGGAAAAATCTAGGCGTTTTCATGATCGATGGTCACGAATCACCGCACACCAGCTGTACGCCGAAGTAATCGGCTGGCGCCCGGCTACGCCATAAACAATATCGGCTCTCGGGAAATCGCAAGCGTCAGTCGAATGGCCGGAATGGAGGCGCATTTCCGACCGACAACTTAGGGGCCGAGTCCTGACTGTCAGGTCCTAGAGGTTAAAGATCAAATAGCTGGCATAAGCGCAAAAGAACAACGTGACCGCTCCCGACCCCGTTCCAGTCGCTTAGCTAGGCTAACCTTGTCCCAAAAAGCGGTCGGGACAGGTTAGGGCTCAGGAGCGGTCTTTTTTTCCAGCGGTGCTACATAAAACCGCCAGTCGTTTCCCGCCCCTAACGGACGCTGCCCCGACCAGTTCGCAGTGAAATGCACAAGGTCCTTCAAGTTTTGTGGGAACCTATCTATCGTGAAGCGATGGAAGGGTAATCCTCCCCTTTTTAACGGGGCTTTTTGGTAGAATTCACGCGGCCATTTTCAGTTTCTGTGCGGGTGTCATTCCGCCGATGCCCATATT
>NZ_SMAR01000100.1 GCF_004342225.1 Martelella mediterranea
TGAAGTGGCTCGGGAAAACTGAACAGGCGGTATAAGTGGTTTTCGGCTCTTCGATCCGGCATCATGCCGTCAACAGGAGCCCGTATGACAAGAAGACCCCGCCGTAATCATAGTCCCGCTTTCAAAGCGAAAGTCGCCCTGGCAGCGATCAAGGGTGAGAAGACCATGGTCGAGCTTTCGCAGCAGTTCGACGTCCACGCCAACCAGATCAAGCAATGGAAAGATCAATTACTCGAAGGCGCGATGAACGTCTTCGATGACGGGCGCAAGGAAGATGCGGCGCCTGCCGTCGATGTTAAAAACCTTCATGCGAAGATCGGCGAACTGACACTGGAGAACGATTTTTTAGCCGGCGCGCTCGACAAGGCCGGATTGTTGGGCGGAAAGCGATGATCAACCGGAACCATCCCCTTCCCATTTCCCGTCAGGCACGGGCTCTCGGCATCAGCCGTGGCAGCGTTTACTATCTGCCTCGGCCAACATCAATGGCTGATCTGGCGCTGATGCGCCGGATTGACGAGCTGCATCTGGACTACCCCTTCGCCGGGAGCCGGATGTTACAGGGGCTTTTGATAGCAGAAGGCTATCATGTCGGGCGTCTGCATGTCAGAACGCTGATGAAGAAGATGGGGATCGAGGCGATCTACCGGCGCCCGGACACCTCGAAACCGGCGCCGGGACACAAGATTTATCCCTATCTTTTGAAGAACGTTGCGGTCACCCGTCCCAATCAAGCCTGGGCAATCGACATAACGTATATCCCGATGGCGCGGGGCTTCGTTTATCTCTGCGCCGTCGTCGACTGGTTCTCTCGGCGAGTGTTGTCGTGGAAACTTTCGATCACGCTGGAAACCGCGTTCTGCATTGAGGCCGTCGAGGAAGCGCTCGGTCGATATGGCAAGCCAGAGATATTCAACAGCGATCAGGGATCGCAGTTCACATCCATTGATTTTACCGGGGTTTTGAAAGAGGCCGAAATCAAGATCTCGATGGACGGCAAGGGCGCTTGGCGCGACAATGTCTTCGTGGAGCGGCTTTGGCGGTCGATCAAATATGAAGAGGTCTATCTTCACGCCTACAAGACGGTCGCAGAAGCCCGAGCCGGGATCGGACGATATCTGACCTTCTACAACAGCCGCCGCCCGCATTCATCGCTTGACCGGAACACACCCGATCAGGCTTACTTCAACGCGCTGCCCGCGATATCAGAGGCAGCATAAACAAGGCCGAAAACCACTTAAGAACGACCAGCAGCCTGTTCAAACAAACCGAGCCACTTCA
>NZ_SMAR01000101.1 GCF_004342225.1 Martelella mediterranea
TGACCTGCCCCCCTTGCGTCCCTCGTTCAATTCGAGAGTCTGCGGTGTCGTGATTGGTAGTTTGGTTGGTCTGCTTGGGCAAGGGTCTGTGTGGCGCCCACATCAAGCTCTTCCATTTCTCTCCGCACTTCGTTCGGCGTTTTATTGTCCAGCGATGAGTGCGGCCTGACGTTGTTGTAATCATATCGCCACAGGGCCAGTTTTCGGCGCGCTTCCTCCAGCGTGTCGAACACCTCTTCATTCAACAGCTCATCGCGCAAGCTGCCATTGAAGCTTTCGATAAAGGCGTTCTGCTGTGGCTTTCCCGGGTCGATATAGTGCCAGGGAATGGAGCGCTTGTCGGCCCACTGCAAAATGGCCCGGCTGGTGAACTCCGTCCCATTATCGCTGACAATGCAGGCCGGTTTTCCATAAAGACGAACCAGTGCATCAAGCTCCCGGGCGACGCGTGCGCCAGAGATGCTGGTATCGGCAACCAGGCACAGGTTTTCCCGGCAGCAATCATCAATCACCGCCAGAACGCGGAACTTGCGGGACGCGCCGAAGCTGTCTGACAGGAAATCGAGTGACCAGCGGGCATTGGGATGAGCGGCCTGCGGCATCGGCGAACGAGATCCACGGGCCCGTTTCCGTCCACGTCGGCGTCTCACGGACAGCCCCTCTTCGCGATAGAGCCGATAAAGCTTCTTGTGATTCATGATCATACCCTTGCGCTCAAGTAGGACGCCGATCCGGCGATAACCAAAGCGACGACGAACATCGGCGATATCCTTCATCTCCTTGCGGATTTCCGGGCAGTCCGGCGGGCGTTGTCGCCGGACGGTCTTCGGGTCGACACTGACAAGCCTGCAGGCGCGGCGTTGCGAGATGTCGTGATCTCGCATCGCACGCAGCGCTGCATCTCGCCGCTTGCTCAATGTCGTCAGTTGTTTCCCAGGAGGTCCTTCAGCACGACATTGTCGAGCATCGTGTCAGCCAGTAGCCGCTTGAGCTTGGCGTTCTCGTCTTCCAAAGCCTTGAGCCGGGCGGCCTCGGAAACATCCATGCCACCATATTTGGCCTTGAATTTGTAAAAACTTGCGGGGCTGAGGCCGTGCTTGCGGCAAACCTCGGACGTCGGAAGACCGGCTTCCTGTTCCTTGATCATCCCAATAATCTGCGCCTCGGTAAAACGGCTCTTTCGCATAAATCTGCTCCATATAAATGAGCAAACTCTACATCAAAACGCGGGACCATGCGGGGGGCAGGTCA
>NZ_SMAR01000102.1 GCF_004342225.1 Martelella mediterranea
CGTCGGAGGCGACGACGCTGGCCCGGCGCAGGGCGGCGACTGCCGCATCGCGCCCGGACACGAAGGCCCGTTGAGCCCTGCGCAGCATGTTCATCCGGCGGCGCCCTCCGCCTGACGATGGGATTGAGAGCAGAGAAAGGGGAAAGTTCAGTTCATCATCAATGACGCGTATTACTGGGGGCAGAGCAATCCAGGGAACCCTCGAGGGTCCTTAGTGACCGGCCACTCTTGCAGAGTTGGCCGACGTCCGCAGGAAGACAGCAGGCGAGCCCAAGACGGATCATCGGTCCTGCGGTAACCAACCCGCGTATCAGGGTGTGATCTACCGTCGTCTTATCTGCTCTGCCCCCTGCAATACGCGTCGCATAAACTTCCAACACGGCGGGGCACCTGCCCCGTCAAACGGATCAGTGTGCAAGAAACTTGACAAACGAACATCAGAGGACCCGCGGATTGCCTGCCCCCTGCCCTGACGACAAAGAGCGGGTCACCGAAGCAGCCCGCTCTCGTCAGTCTCATGCGGAGCACCCGTCCCGCTGACACGATGTGATCGTGCCGCGATCCTGATGGATCATCTTCGATCGTCAGGCGTATTGGCTCACACCTTGGCGATCACGGCAAGCGGCACCACCATCGGCGTCAGCCGGCCGAACAGATCAACCTCGACCACGACATCACCCTTGCCCTTGCTGTTGGGGGTGACCACCGTGCCGATCTGCCCCTCGAATATCCCGTCGCCGATGATCACCCGGTCGCCGGCTGCGACTTCGACATCGCTGTGGCGCTCATAGTCAAAGTCGCCATTGTCGGCCTTGCGCATGATCTGAGCCACCTTGTCGTCGGATACAGGGTAAGGCGTCTCCCAGCCCCCGAGAATGGCAATGACATGATCAAGCCTCAGCAGGCCCCTGAGCGCCCGTGCCGTGCTGACAAAGCGGACAAGCACATAGCCGGTCATCAGCACCTCGTCCCTCACCGGCAGCATCCGCCCGCGCCTGCGCCTCTGCTTGCCCTTGCGCATCGGCACAAGCGCCTCGGCGCCAATGTCCTTCAGAACCGTCTCCACCTGTTGCTCATGGCCTGGATGAACCGCTGCCACATACCATGTGGCCTGGTCATGGGCTTCCGTCAGAGCGTGCTATAGCGCGACAATCTGTCTGAGACGCCGGCGACAATCTGTCTGAGATTCTATGTCGCGTCATTTGTGATGTTATCATCCTGATTGCCGCTGGC
>NZ_SMAR01000103.1 GCF_004342225.1 Martelella mediterranea
TAAAAATGGCAAAGGAAAAGTTCACGCGCACGAAGCCGCACGTCAACATTGGTACAGTTGGTCACGTTGACCACGGCAAGACGACGTTGACGGCAGCGATCACGAAGTTCTTCGGGGACTTCCGCGCTTACGACCAGATTGACGCAGCCCCTGAAGAAAAGGCCCGTGGTATCACGATCTCGACGGCGCACGTTGAGTATGAGACGGAAAAGCGTCACTACGCTCACGTTGACTGCCCCGGCCACGCCGACTACGTCAAGAACATGATCACCGGTGCAGCCCAGATGGACGGTGCGATCCTGGTTTGCTCTGCTGCTGACGGCCCGATGCCGCAGACCCGCGAGCACATCCTGCTTGCCCGTCAGGTTGGCGTTCCGGCCATCGTTGTTTTCCTCAACAAGGTTGACCAGGTTGACGACGAAGAGCTTCTTGAGCTCGTTGAAATGGAAGTTCGTGAGCTGCTCGACTCCTATGAGTTCCCCGGCGACGAAATCCCGATCATCAAGGGTTCCGCTCTGGTTGCTCTGGAAGATGGCGACAAGGCCATCGGTGAAGATGCAATCCGTGCTCTGATGGCTGCTGTTGACGACTATGTTCCGACCCCGGAACGCCCGGTCGATCAGCCCTTCCTGATGCCGATCGAAGACGTTTTCTCGATCTCGGGTCGTGGTACGGTTGTGACCGGTCGTGTTGAGCGCGGCATCGTCAAGGTTGGCGAAGAAGTCGAAATCGTCGGCATCAAGGACACGCAGAAGACGACGGTCACCGGCGTTGAAATGTTCCGCAAGCTTCTCGATCAGGGTGAAGCCGGCGACAACATCGGCGCACTGATCCGTGGTATCCAGCGTGACCAGGTTGAACGTGGCCAGATTCTCTGCAAGCCGGGTTCTGTTACGCCGCACACGAAGTTCAAGGCAGAAGCCTACATCCTGACGAAGGAAGAGGGCGGTCGTCATACACCGTTCTTCACCAACTACCGTCCGCAGTTCTACTTCCGTACGACGGATGTGACGGGTGTTGTTACGCTTCCTGAAGGCACGGAAATGGTTATGCCTGGCGACAACGTCACCTGCGACGTTGAGCTGATCGTTCCGATCGCGATGGAAGAAAAGCTTCGCTTCGCGATCCGCGAAGGTGGCCGCACCGTCGGCGCCGGTATCGTGGCTTCTATCGTCGAGTAATCGACG
>NZ_SMAR01000104.1 GCF_004342225.1 Martelella mediterranea
ACCGCCCGTCTCAGCTCCGGCGCCAACACGTTCAAGACAATCCTCAAAACCGTCAGCCCCTGAAAAGCCCGGACGAAACAGCGTGGGCAATTACCGAGCACAGCCCAGGGCTTTTCCGGCGCCATTCGACAGCTGCACGCTGGTGCCAGGAAGACTTCGGCCCGCAACCTCGACCGTATCGACATATTTATCGATTGAAGGCGGAAGAGGGCGCTCTGCGCCTTTGTTTTCCATTTTATCAATGAATGAATTGTAGCTCATTACTTTGCTCCAAAATGGATATGTAAAATTACCTACAAAAATACTATTTCATGAGCTAAATATATTTAAAATACTACAATTAATATATATTTTATATCATGTCATTATTACATATAGTATTAAAGAATACAATTTCATTTACTTGAAATATAGAAGAATTTAATTCTCAATGATATTAAATAAAAAATCATTATTATTTACAGCTGGAGATTGGCACATGACTGAGAAAAATGACCCCACCGCACAACGCGCTACGAGCAGCAGATTAAATTCGACAGATCCCGGCTGGACTGTGCCATCCCAGGTCTCGAACATGGTGACAGCTGCAGGCCCGGGTTGTGCCAGCATCAATGGCGTCGACTGGGTCATCTGGCAAGGCAAGGCAGACAACGCTATCTACTATACATGTTGGACCGGTAGCGCCTGGAGTGAACCAGCCGCAATTCCTTCCGCCTTCACGTCCACCGACCCTGCGATCACTGTGTATAATAACCAGATCTATGTTGCCTGGAAAACCACAACGGGCGGTCGTATTGCTCTCTCGTCTTTTAATGGCGAAGAGTGGATGGATCCACCAATATCAGTCTCAGCTAGCGGACTCTACACAGGACCTGGACTTGCCAGCTATGATGGTAAACTCTACATCGCCTGGAACAGTGAAAATGGCTCAAATATAATCAATTATAGCTGGTTCGATGGGTTTAACTTGTACGCACCCCGTGCGACGAATAGTATTTACCCACCCCCTTGTCACGGGCACGGATTTCTGAATCCATACAGCCATGGATCGAAATGATTTGCAGCGGCTTTCGAAGGACGAACTG
>NZ_SMAR01000105.1 GCF_004342225.1 Martelella mediterranea
TGGGGGTGCGGACGAAAACTTGGACAGGTCTATGACGCAAGGCCCAGACTGTTTCGATATTCGATTGGGCTTCGCCCGCCAAGTGATATTTTGATGCGATTTTCGTTATACCATCGAATATAGGCATCAACATCTTCAATGAACTGTTCGAGCGTAGTGGTCTTCCAATCACGGGGATAAAAGAGTTCTGTTTTCAGCCGCCCAAAGAAACCCTCACATGCTGCATTATCTGGCGAACACGCCTTGCGGGACATTGATCGTATAAGCCTCGCATCATTGGTTCGCGATAACCAGCCTGGCCAGCGATAATGGGCACCCCTATCTGAGTGCACAATGGGTCGTTTATCTTCATTGGTCACCGTTGCGATAGCGGCATCAAGCATTGTGTTGACCAATTGGGCATCTGGGCTTGTTCCAATAGTCCAACTAATGACCAGGCCATCGAAACAATCAATGATGGGTGAGAGATAAATCTTGCCAGCCGGAATTCGGAACTCGGTGATGTCAGTCAACCATTTCTCGTTAGGCGCTGCGGCCTTGAATTCGCGATTAATGATGTTCTCTGGTGCCGGACTGATTTCTCCCAGATAGGAGCGATATCGCCGGCGCTTTGGCATGGCAACAATCAGGTTCTCCTGTTTCATTAACCGCCGCACAACTTTCTCTGAGATTGAAACACACTGCCTTGCCAATGACGCCTGTAGCCGGCGGTAGCCGTAGCAGCGATGGTTGCGTTCAAAGATTTCAGTGATGCTGTGACGAATAGCGAGATATTTGTCTTCCATCTGCAAACGGGTTCGATGGTAAAAATACGAACTGCGCGCCAGCCCTAACCGGGTCAGCAGTTCTGGAAGCTGATAAAGATCTCTGAGGGCGTTAACCAGCAATGTCTTCTCCCGGTTACTCAGGAGTTGCAGATCAACGCCCAGGCCTTTTTTTATCAGTTCAGTGGCCTTCTTCAAAAGATCGCGCTCAAGCTGTAATTGCCGGATGTCGCGCTGCAGAACTTCGAG